>CALSPN010000034.1 GCA_943788245.1 uncultured Verrucomicrobiae bacterium
ACTACAATCCAACGGAAAGGATTGATGAAGACTTCCTGGACACATGGCAGGGAGGTAATGGTGATTACGATATCATTGCTCAATTTGGGGAAGTTAGAGCGGGTGATTTGGTCAAGTGGAACCAACTCAAGCAGGACCTTGCGTCGAGATCTCTCCGTGGCAGCCAATTATGAGCAGGCAAGGGCAACTGCTCAACATCGATAGTTTCATCGACTATTTAATCCTCAATATTTACGCCGGAACGCGTGATTGGCCGCATAACAACTGGCGCGCTGCAAGGGAAAGAGTCGACGGTGCCAAATGGCGTTTTTATGCATGGGATGCAGAGTGGTCTTTTTTCAATCAAGGAGGTTCAGTCCGGCATAATACGTTGACGAGTGAATTGGCAGTGAATCAGGATATCGCTCGTTTTTATCAATCACTGTCGAACAATACTGAGTTCCGTACGCGGTTTGCTGATCGAGTATATCAACACTTCTTCAACAATGGCGCGCTCACTGATGCAAACATCCTGAGCCGTTTTCAGGAGTTAAGAGGGGATATGTCCGGCTATGCGCAATATCAACAATTCCATTGCCAGGTCATGGATACCTCAACGGCGCCAGAATGTGCTTTCACATCTGGCAGCGGAAGGCCTTTTTCTTGAGTCCAATGTGCCGCGCTTCTCAGAACCGGCAGGAAGTATGCGTGCCAATGCTTTGAAGTTGGACAGTGAGCAGGGCGATATTTACTACACGCTTGATGGAACAGATCCGCTTCTGCCAAGCATCACGTCCTCGACTCGAAAAGAGCTGATTTCCAGTCGCACGATTAAGTTTGCCCACGTTCCGACAGATGGCAGTCTGGGAACAAAATGGCGCGCCGAGGATCCTGATATTGACACTGCTGACTGGGGTGCGCGGACGTGGAGGGTGTCGGCTATGATGAAAACCAGACCTATGGGACTCATATTGGCATTGATGTGAACGCATCCATGAATGATAAAAAACACCACTCTATACATTGTCATTCCATTCAATGTTCGATCCAATGATTTAGATGGCCGGAATCTCATGAATCTCCGGGTGAAGTATGACGATGGATTTGCGGCCTACCTCAACGGGAAACCTATTGCTGCTGCCAATGCCCCATCCAGTCTGCAATGGAACACTTCAGCGAGCGGCGATCATCCTGATGCCTCAGCTGTTATTTTCCAGTCCTTCAACGTGAGCGATCACATGCAACTCTTGAAAGAAGGAGGCAACACGCTGGCTATTCACGGACTCAACGCACAACTATCAAGCTCTGATTTTCTCTTTGACGCTTTGCTTGAAATAGGAGTTGAACAGTCAGGAAGGGTTGCCGACTCCGCGGTTTTTGTATGAAGGGGCCTATCCCGATTAAGTCGGTAGCCCAAATAAAGGCAAGAGCACTGATCAACGGCAGGTGGAGTGCCATGAGTTCCGGGGATTTCTACCCAGGTGGGTTGACCCCAGAACTGAAATTGACTGAAATAATGTATCATCCCCCGGGAGGCGACGCTTTTGAGTTTGTTGAATTGAGCAATTTTAGGTCCCGTTTCGGTCAACCTCTCGCGTTACTCTTTTCGAGGTATTTCCTTCTTGTTTGCTCCTGAATCCTATCTGGAATCAGGTGGAGTTATCCTTTTGGCATCGGACAAAAACCCAGCCGCTTTTCAGTCGAGATATCCTTCGGTGAGTGTTTGGGGCTATTTTGCAGGCAGTCTTTCAAATGGAGGCGAATCACTCATTCTGGAAGACGGACAAGGAAAATATGTCACAGGCGTGCGATATGGGCGATGAAGGTGCTTGGCCGATATCAGCCGATGGTGGTGGGGATAGTCTGGAATTCAAGATAGCAGGTGGAAGTAATCCAAACCCTGCTGATTGGTGGCGAAGTTTATCTGCCGGCGGAAGTCCCGGGAGTTTTTTTGAAAACGAATCTCAAGGCGACTTGGTGATCAGTGAAATCGTTGCAGCCAACCGAACGATCAATCAGCCGAGTGGTACATTACCTGATTGGATTGAACTGGAGAATCGCAGTGATCGCAGATTGAATCTGGCTGGATATCGTCTTCGAGATGAATCAGGCCGATCTGATTTTGTGTTCTCCAAGGGCAGTTTCATTGAACCAGCAGAGCGTTTGGTGCTATGGCAAACGGTAAGTGGCTCTGATCCAGAGGGGTTTTCCTTTGGATTGGACCGGGAAGGTGATTCTGTTGTTCTACTTGACCCGCAGGGGAATCAAGTAGATGCCGTGACCTTTGGTCATCAGTTGTTCGATTATTCACTTAATCGAGATGATCACGGCGAATGGTTTTTAGGGGAACCAAGCCCTGCTCAAAAAAATCAGGCAACCGCAACGGCATCGTTGGTCGATTCCCTGCGTATCAATGAGTTCATGGCAAATCCTTTAGCTGGTGAGGAAGATTGGTTGGAAGTTGTGAATCTCAATGATGCATTGCCTGTTGATTTAAGTGGTTTGCATTTTGCACTTGATGGGCATGCGGTGGGCTTATCCTCTCAAAGTTTTCTTGAAGCAGGTGGGCATCGAGCTTTTTATTCGGTCAACATACCTCGGCGTGGATCACTGAGATTCAAAATCCCATCGGCGGGGGCGGAACTTGGATTATTAGATTCGCAAGGGAATCTTCTGGATAAACTATCCTTTGGCTTACAGATCGAAGGCACATCTTCGGGACGCCTGCCCAATGGGGTTGGGGAATTCCAACAGTTTTCTGAGCAGGCAACTCCAGGGCAAAAAAATGTCATTCAGGAAAGTTCGTCAATCGTGATCAACGAAATCATGGCAAGGAATCAAACTGTCATTTATCCAGGCATGGCTGGGACCCCAGATTGGATAGAGTTGTTCAACAAGACGGATGGTCTCATCGATTTGAGCGGTATGAGCTTGAGGTTGGATGGGGCCGATGAATGGGTTTTACCCGACGGGATTTATTTGGAAGGTCATGATCATTTCATTGTATGGTTTGATGGTGATGACCTGATTCGTCGTGGTGAATTTTCGGGAATTGTGGTCGATCGTTCACTACCCCCTTCCGGGGCCGGCATTGAACTTTTGACTGCCGAGGGAAGGCAGCTTGATCAATTGAGATTTGGCATTCAGGTGGTTAATCAAACAATCGGCAGGAAAGGAAATCAATGGCAACTGCTCGCTCAAGGAACGCCCGGAGCTGCCAATGCGAGTGTCGTGGATCTTGGATCGGTCAACGACTTGCGCATTAATGAATGGAGTGGAGGAGGGGAGGGGGAGGACTGGTTGGAACTATACCACAGAGGCAATCAGCCAGTTGATATCAGCGGTCTCTATTTGACAGATGATCCTTCTCTAGCAGGTAAGACCAAGCATCCGATTGCAAACTTGAGTTTTGTTGGCCCCAAGTCCTGGGTTGTTTTTAGAGCTGATGGTGAGCCACAGCGAGGTAGCGATCACTTGAATTTTCGACTTTCTTCGAAGGGAGAAACATTACGGATTTACTCAGAATCCCTGAATGTGATTGATGAGATTCTTGTGGCGGACTCGCTTGTGCAAGGAGGTTCCAATGGAAGATTGCCGGATGGGGAGGATCGTTTGGTAAGTTTTGACCCTGTCGAAACATCAAAGGGACTTCCAAACCATACTCAAATTGAAGGCCTTCAAATCAATGAGTTGCTTTTGACCCCAAGGACTCCTTCAGGCCGAGCGATTGAGGTGCTCAATTTCGGGGCGAGTCCTGTTGATATTTCGGGATGGGCCATTGGGTCCGAGCGAACCTCGCTTGATGCCTTTCGTTTGCCAGCCGGCACGGTGGTGCGACCTGGTCAATTTCATGTTCTGCATGAGGCCTTGTGGTTGCCCTCCGATAGTGGCTCGTTCGAGTGATTGGCATGATTTCATTGATCTGAACGCATTTACATCTCAGAGATGAGATTCACAAGGCACTGCTACCGGGAAGACGTTTGTCAGCACCCGTCCTGCCGACGCATTGGAACGAATCTTTCGGGAAATGTTGATTTAAGTTATGGTGATGGAGTTTGCGCGTTTGCAGTGCTCCAACTTTTGGTGAAGTCCCTCCGCTGAATCCCTCGAAGCGTTTCAAGTGAGCAGCAGGCGGACAGAATGCGATGCCCTCGTTGGGCCCCTTGGCATTGTCTCTGAATTACTCATCGATTCGCAAAAATAGGCGCCACGCCGAATTACCTTCTGTCCTCGATGGTGTTGAGTTCATTGAGGTTTACAATCGTTCCAGCGAGCGTGTGATGCTCTCTGACACGGTCCGTGAATTTGCGTGGATGGCGAATTGGCTGGAGGTGTCAGTTACCATTTTGAATCGGACGTCGAACTTGAGCCCATGGTCAGGTATTGTTGGTAGTCAACTATGATCCTTCCAAGGAACCGATGATCACTCGAGCCCTGCAGCAAAGCTGGGGCCTCCCCTCGGATGGTTCCCGTGTATGGGTCCTTTCAATGGCAGGCTGGACAATCGCGGGAGACCTTGTCAGGCTGCAGCAATTGGCCATGCTCCCGAACTCATTGGCTGGACAACATGAATGCAGAGTCTCTGGGCTGGGTTGATGAGGATCGGATTGAATACACTTCTGATTTTTCTTGGGTAACTCCTCCACAAAGCGCTGTGTTCAGTCTTCATAGACTTGATCAAGACTCATACGGTAATGTCTCTTCGAATTGGGGTTACAAGAGTCCTTCTCCAGGGCAATTAAGCGAGGTTACCCATCCCGTGCAAAACTCGGGGTTCATCCAAGGCTTGTCTCTGGTTGAGGGGGGGATTGTTTTGGAAATTGCCACTCAAGTGGGTGTCCCCTACACGGTGCAGCATACCGATGCGTTAACCAGGGGACGTTGGAATGACCTGAAAACATTAATCGGAACAGGGGATTCAGGTAAGGTATTTGATGCATCCCCTTATCAAGATACTCGGTTCTACCGTGTAATCGCTGAGTAAAGCATATTACCGGATTGAGAAAGATTCTAAACAACCGCCCACATGCAGTGGAATTATTTCCTGATGGCTCAAGCCGATTGTTTCCAGGAGATACTTCAATCAGAATCTTTGCTTGTTAAAAGACTCGTCAGATAACCTGATACAAAACAAGCAAGTGATACCGCAGGATGTATACAGGTAACCATTCACAGAAGTGTATTTCCATAAATAAAACATAAAGATAGTGCCAAGGATTGCTCCCGTCATGGCACCTGTAGAATTTGCCTTTCTGGTCAAGAAACCAAGAAGAAATAATCCACCCAAAACCCCCATGAACAAGCCAATGATTTTAATGAACGTATCAAATAAAGATTTGATTTCCGGATTCACAAACACCAGGCCCAGCAGGGTTCCCAAGGTTCCAATAAAGAAAGTCGTACGTTTTGCAGCTTTCAGATAACCCTTCTCATCCTGACAAATCTTCAATGGGCGCATAAAGTCAGTCACCAAAGTCGTGGCGGTTGAATTCATACTTGTGGAGACCGTTGATTGAGCTGCTGAGAAAATTCCTGCCACGATTAAGCCAGCAACTCCAACAGGCATTTCCATCGCGATAAACAATGGGAATATTTGATCTGTCGTTATAGTTGGATCAAGTTTCTGTGGGTTTGACCGGTAAAAAGCAAAGAGTGCGGTGCCGATTCCAAAAAACAAGACGGTGGCGACGACGCTCATGATCGCATTGGTCCAGATGGAGCGTGCTGCGAGCTTTGAGCTGCTTGTCGTCATGTATCGTTGAACAACCGCTTGATCCGCCGTGTAAGAGGAGACGTTTTGGCCAATGCCTCCGAAAATAATAACCCAAAGTGCGATCTGCGTGCTCGTCATATCCCAATGAGTATTCAAAAAGCGAAATTTATTTGCATCCATGGCCATTTGAGTGGCTCCAAGAAAGCCTCCATCGGCTCCTGCTGTCATGAAATAAATGGCCAGCAAAGCTCCTCCCATTAGAACAATGGTCTGGATCGTATCGGTCCAGATCACAGCTTCAATGCCCCCGAGCGTGCAATACAGGATACTGAGAGCACCCATCAAAACAACGGATTCTGCCGGTGTAAGTGGCGTTGCAACTGCGAGTGCGAGTCCGGTGAGTGACATGACGACCGACATGCGGAAAATATGAAACAGTGTGAAACTTGCGCTTCCAAAAAGACGCACACCGCGGCTGAATCTGTTTTCCAGATATTCATAGGCACTCGTGACATCAAGTTTCCGATAAAGCGGCAGTGCGATATAGACAGCAAGGATGGCAACCAACGGTATCATCATATTCCCCATTGCGTATACCCAATCCTGCGCAAAGGCTTTGGAGGGAAGTCCTGTGAAGGTGAGGGAACTCAGCATGGTTGCAAAGATACTGCATCCCGCAGCCCACCAGGGTATCTGGCTGCCTCCGCGAAAATAATCGTCCGTATTCTTGTTTTTGCGATTGAAGTAAAAACCAATCCCAATCATCAAAAGAAGATAACCAATTAGAATTGTATAATTCACCGAGCCAAAACCCTTGCGTGTGGATTCAGGAGCGATACTCCAGATTTTGGGGGAACGTACGCGTGGGCGAACTTCACCGCTGGGAATAATGATCCTGCTTCCCCATTTAAGCGCTGTGGTTGTGACGTGATTTGCAGGCATGGTTCCTGCGCTTGTCCAGGTGTCAGTGATGGTATGGTAGGCTAACGCCTCTTTAGGAAAACCCGGATGAGCGTCCTTAAGATCGTCCGCCTTGAAAAATAAAGAGCCGTCGGCTCCGCCCAAAACGAAGATGTGACTATGTCCGATCGCAATCCCGCTCCCTGCCATCACGCAACGTGGTAATGCTGCTCTCGAACGCCAGATTTTTGTCCTCGGAGTAAATTCCCAAACGTCCTTGAGAAACTGCGCTGCCCCCTCAAACTCTCGTCTGCCACTGATAACGTAGATGCAGTCATCATATCCGTTATGCTGAGTAACCGTAAGATTAAATGCACGCGATTCTCCCGGCCACGTCTTCAATGTTTCCCATTGGAAGTCTTCTGGAACATTTGCATGTGATAAGTCCAGAGACCAGAAATTGTTCATGGTGGAATCAAGATCAGGCCCCTTCTGACCGCCAGCGAGATAGATTGTGGTTCCGACGAGTGCAGCTTGGCCATAGGCACATGGCTCGGGTAGCGAAGGGTAGATTATTGTTTTTGTTTTTTTGCCTATGGGATCCCACTGCAGCAGGAAAACATCTCGAAATGTTTGTGAGCCATCGTTGCCCCCCATGCACACAATACCATTTTTCGTCGTAACGCTTGCTCCATAGGCAATTGGTTTTTTCAGAAGGCCGCCATCATGCCAGGTGTAGCTGCCCTTTTCTTTTGCCAAAACGTGAATTTGCTGGGTCCATTGTTTTTCGGTTGCCCATATGGGTTTTGCAAAATTGGCACCACCTGCAATGATGAGCGCATCTTTGTGTGATCCTGCAAATGGCCCTGCAACACCTAATGATTCTGGTAAATCTGGAAGGGATTCCCATTTCAAGACAGTGGAAATATCTTCTGTGTTTGACTCTGCGCCGATCCCTTTGTTTTGAGAGAGGAGGATGGCAGTCAGCGTCATCAATCCAAGCAGATGGATCATGCGGAAAGAGTGTTTTTTTTGGTGAAATGAATCGAGCAAATACATGATGTCCGTAGCTCACACATCTGGATTGATCTGTGATCAAAAAAGGCTTATTGGAAAAGATTACATGTTCATGAGCGTGTAATCAAGAGTCATGGAGGCGAGATGGAAAGGATCGAGTCAAATTCCTTGATGAAATAGGATCATTTTTTTTGGAGTGGAGCAGACCTTTCTCCTTTTTGATCCTGATTGCCTCGCTTGGAAGCTCCTTTTTCCTCTGCTGAAATTTTACCATCCCCATTGGTATCGAATTTTTTAATCCATTCCGCCCTTTGTTTTGCCATGGCTTTTTCGGCCTCCTTTTCCTCGTTCCTGCTTAATTCTCCGTCACCATCCTTATCGAATTTCTTGATGACCGCGCGTTCTCTGGCGCTTCTGTAGCCATCATCTTGAACCGGAGCCAGATTACGGTAAGTGATTGCCAGACAAATGATGATCATGGTGGTTAAGCCTGCGATAGCCAAATTCTTCTTCATGGGGTTCGAATATTCAATAATTGAACGTATACCTGTCAAGTCAGGCCATTCACTGTCCTGTAGATTGCGGAGGAGCTTTTCGCCACTGCTCGGTCACTGCCCATAGATTTTCAGGAGCCATGGTTGTTCCATACTTCATGAACCGAACACTACCGTCCACAAAAGCATAATTGGAACCGCCGCTCTCCTTACTCTGATTCGCGGCGCGATGTTTGGCCTGATTGATTTCCTCAAAATCATTTCCCTCCCCTTGATAGAAATCCATGTGATTGTGTGGAGAGTCCTTGTATTTCTCCCCGAAAACAACGGTGTCGGAGGGGTTGGGAATGACTGTTAGACGTAGAGTTGCGCCACCCCTCCACTCTTTAAACTGCTCAAATTCTTCAGGATCCAGACGAACGGCGAACCAATCGTTAAACCCGTTGATGAGATAACTGCTTTTTGCTGTTGGGCCATCTGCAGGACACTTTAAAACATCAGGGTCAGAATAGTAAGGTTTGAGTGTTTTGATCCAGTTAGCCGATGTTGACGTTCGTGTTGGGATGCTGTCATTAAAATCATCAGCATACATCTGCAGTGCTAATGTGAGCTGCCTTAGGTTGTTTAAACATTCTATCTGCCTGGCCTTGGACTTGGCTTTACCCAAAGCGGGGGACAGTAGTGAAGCGAGTATGGCAATGATGGCAATGACCACCAGGAGTTCGATCAAGGTGAAACCGGAACGGCAAAATTTGGGTTTAAAGTGATGTTTCATGAGTGTTAACAAATATTGGGCTTTGCGTAGATACAAGTCACGACCATTCCACGTTTTATACAAAACGTAAAAAGTGCAACGAACCTGACAAATTTTGATCACTTAAGACAATTTAAACGATATGGATGAATGAAAAATACCACGGACACTTGCCATGGGGGTTTGATTTCTGACACCCTCATTATATAGAACCCGTTTACAATGATGGAAATGTTTTCAAAATGGAAAGGCAGATCAGTGTTCCCATGGGGGCTGTTTATCATTGTGTGCTTTTTCTGCTGGGCAAGGCTTTTAGTAATTGAGGCTCAGACATCAGAAACTGTATCACATATCCCAGCGAAAAACCATGCACTCACTTTGCATTGGAAGAATGGTGATACTTTATCAGGGACATTGCTGCCAAGTATGGGGTCATGGGTGAACTGGGATTCACCTGTCTTCCTTGATCCACTGCACGTTAATATACGTTCTCTGCACTCGATACGTTTTCCGGAGACACTCAGGCAAAAGAATCACCGCTTTCGATTCACAACGGTTTTCGGGGATGTTTTTGATGCAGATTTCATTGGTTCTGATCCGGAAACATTGATCCTGAAGAGTCAACGATTTGGAAGGTTTCAATTGAATCGAAGTGCCTTGTATGCCGCCCACAGAAAGGATCACCCTGACGAACTATTCGATGGCTCAAGGTTTGATCAATGGAGCGTTGCTCTTGGAGGGCCAATAATGAATTTGAGATACAAGGTCTGTAAAATAGACCGAAGAGCATTACTTGGGAAATTTCCAGATTTGGCAAGATTCGGAATCGATCAGGAAGGACATCTGGCCTCGAGCTATTTTGATCTTGGTATCTCCAGTCAAAAACAGGATTTCGGGATAAATTTTGAAGGTCAGCTGCAAATCAATGAGACAGACGAATATCAATTCCACCTCTCTGCAAACAGTAAAATGCGGTTTTGGGTCGATGGCGAGTTTTTAGCTGAAGCAGCAAACGGAAATGTAGTCCCCGTTTCCATGGTTTTGTCGTCCGGTGTGCACCAGTTGAAAGTGGAATATGTAAACGGTGAAGGCATGAGGGACCTAAGACTGTGGTGGTCGGGGCCAGGGTTCAAAAATCGATCACTGGTTGGTACCAACCGTCAAATGGGATGGCGTGAAGATGTTGGCGGACATGCGATCACTGGCCTCAAGCGAACGGGATTGTTCAAATCGGTTCAATTACCCGATAATTTTGTGATGGAACTGGTGCTTGCCTCCTCAAGTCAACCGCAATTCACTCTTGGATTCGGTAATTCAGAGTTCGAGGCTGAGAGCGAAGAAGCGCTTAAAATTGAAACCTGGGGCAGCGATGTGGTGCTTGCACAAGGCAGTAAAGTTGAATCGATTCAAGGGATTGAAGAAGGTGATCTTGATGTTTCCTTGCATTTGCTGCACGACGCAGCATCTCAGACAATACAGGTTTTAGATATGAATGGAACTCCTCTTCGGCGTATTGAAGGGATGAAGATATCGGGCAATGATTCGGGCGTATTCATTCGCAATCAAGGTGAAGACTTAATCGTGAAACGTTTGAGCCTTTACCAGCTGCGGGAGCCTGCGCCTCCGAATTCAGCTGACAGGGAGCACGTTCCAAGTGTTCAGCTCCTGGGTGGTGGTTTTCAACTGGGCACATTGCATCTGAGTAGAGACAAGGCCGAGTTGATTGACACTCAGGGAAAACAATCCGTGGTTGATCTTAATACGCTTGGGCATATTTTTCCTATGAATGCTCAATCACAACAATCGGCAATTGATGTGATAGTGAGGTATCATAACGGAGAGAAAGTAAGTGGTCAGCTTGCTTCCTTTTCTTCAAATCACGTTCAATTGCAGAATGGCTTCTCACTAAAACCGATCACGTGCCATTTATTGGGCGCCGCCAGGCTGGAATTTCAAGGATCCCCATCGATGTCTGATCCATCGGGTAAATCTCGAGACCGATTAAATACATCATTCGGGAGCTTGCGTGGTCAATTAACCTTTGATCTGGAGGGGGCCTCATTTGGATGGAGGCCTGATGGTGCGGCGCAGCCATTAAGGATGGACGTGGGTCAATCTGTCAGGATTCAACGGAATGCGATTGGGGCTGATTTGGGAGTTGTTTACGGATCAATACAATTCCCATCCAAGTTGTATCTGCAAAGCGGAGAGGTTCTTCCTTGTAAGATTACTGGCTATACCAGTGATTGGATTGGCCTTAAATCGCCCTATCTGGAAAAACAACGCATCCCTTCATCCCAACTTAAAGCAATTGAATTTGTGACACCAGCTCTGTCACTTGATGAAGAGAAATCCGAAGAGGCCACTTTCAGTCTTTTGGACAAAGTGTTCGAATCAGTCTCCTCCCAATCTCATTTATCAAAGAAAGAAAAACTGAACAGAATACTGGCGAATTTAGGTCAGCAAGACCGTTTTCCATCTCACTTGGCCATCACGATGAATGGAGATTTATTAAGAGGGGCCCTTGTTCGTATTACTGAGACAAAAACAACGATTTCATCCAAATCACGAGATATTCAGTTTCCCAATGACCGCCTGCATGGTGTTGTTGATATTCGCCCTAATTCAGTAATTCCGAAAAACCCGACGATAGAAAAATCAATGATGTCTCATGATGAAATTTGTCTTTGGTTGATTGACGGATCAGCTGTAATAGTCGGCAATGTGGACTCAAACAAGGAGTTTATATCAGGGTTTTCAAAACGCTACGGCGCTGTCACGATTCCAGTGAAAAGCCTCCTCGCAATGCATTTCGGGTCAATCAGACCAAATACGATTAAGCATAACTATCAGGAATGGAAGGTTCCACGGAGAGAGTGAATCTCCTCCAGGCATTGCAGCTGGTTTCATGGTGGCAGCAGCCAAATAATAATGGGCTTCTTAAAATACAAACAACAACCCTTCACCAACACAAGAAAAGTGGATGCCAACAAAGACGTTTGCTTGAAAGCCATAAGAAGGCATCGGCATGTCCGCCCGCAGCAGGTAGTTTGATTTTTTTTCAAGCCAACAGATTCGTGATGATGACATTGGTTTAAATAAACAAACGTCTTCTTTTCGTTATCGCTTTACTTGACTGGATTGTAGCCCTGCCTGAAAGATTGCCATATGTTAGTGAGAGATGCTTATTATTCAGAAACCGTCCTTCATCCTGACGAGGATGGAGTGGACTTGGGGTGGGTTGCCAGAGACGCCGATCGAGGAGATGGGCATATAACAGTCGTGTATGATTTGGAAATCGCCGGCAGTGAGCTGGAAGGTGTTGATGTGAGCGGCTTGGGGGTAAAACTTACGCTGAGCCCAGACGAACTAAAAGAGAAATACGGCGATCAACTCAAGGGCCGCAGTGTAGATGGATATACCTATATACCTAAAGAGTCTGATGTGTGGGAGTATCATCGCAAGATACTTGCATTGCTTGAGGCTTAGTTAGGGTGGTCGAGGTCAGGGAAGCAAATCCGCTTGAATTCCTGGCAGTAACGGTGGTTGCTGGTGTTTTGAAGGTGGGATAAAAAAGTTGAACAGAAGCCCTTACTGACTGAGCGGAGGCAAGATACAACTTTTCCCAATGCTCCCAAACATGGGCAGGAGATTGACCGTTGGATCACATGTCAGCAATGACTGACAAATTCTGGTCAGACAGGGCAATTTCAGTTTTGTATGGTGGAGCCGTGGGGAGTCGAACCCCAGACCCCCACAATGCCATTGTGGTGCTCTACCAACTGAGCTACGACCCCATACAAAAGAAAGGTTTTATCGTGGAAGAAGGTCTGCTTGTCAAAACGAAAATGTCATCTTTTGACAAAAATATGAACGCAGGTCATCAGGAAACATTCGATGAGTCCATTGTAACTTGGATACGCCTGCTTTTGAACCGCCATAGTCGACGGGTCGATGCACTAACAAATAGACAGCCATTCTCGTAGATAATTCCCACCTGAATTGTTGATGCGCTCCGGTCGAACGGTGGGGGATCTGATGGTCATCACGCCAGGTCACTTGCGCATTCAACCAGTACTATTGGTTTTTAGGGTCGCAAAAAAAAGTTCAGAATGGGTTTAAACAAATTTCAGATTGATTTGCATGTCTCTTGCTCTGTTTCATCAATATGAAATTGTAGTAAAGATGGGCTTGTGCGGAAGGTAGAGATGATCCTGTTATTGCTGAAAAACCAAGAAAGTTCTAATATATTGAATCTGCCTTGAAACAGAAACGCGCCTTGCTTCGGTAAGCTTAAATCATCTCTGAAGCGCTTTGTTTATTTCCATTGGCCAGGCCTTGATGATGGAATTGACCAGTGTTGCCAATGGAATAGCGAAAAACACTCCCCAAAAGCCCCACAATCCACCAAAGAGCAATATGGCTGCAATGATGGCTATCGGATGCAGGCTGGTAGCCTCGGACAGAAGGACGGGTGCCAACACATTACCATCCAATACTTGAATGATTGAATAAGCGATGAACAGCCAAACAAAGGTCGAAGACATGCCGAATTGATAATAACCTAGGATTATGATGGGGATGTACATCAAAGTTGCGCCGACATAAGGAACAAGAACTGACAGTCCTACAAACAAAGAGACAAGAAGGGTTGCCCTTAACCCAAAGGCCTTCAACGTAATGTAAGTTACACACCAAACAATGATTACCTCCCAGAATTTGCCACGCACATAATTGCTTGTTTGGACGTTGACCTCTTCCCAAACTTGCCGTGTCAGTGCCCTTTCACTGGGAAGGAATCTGGCGAACCAGTTCAAAATTGCTTGTTTGTCTTTCAAGATGAAAAAGACCAAAACAGGAACCAGAACAAGATAAAGCATATAGACGACTATATTTTTCAAAGAAGAAATAGAAAAAGTCAGTGCCCGGCGCCCAATCTCGGTAAGTTCTGTTTCAACGGCGTTCGTGATTCTCTCGTAACTGGAGGGGTCTGCCCCTTGTTCACTCGCGAGCAGACTAACACCATTAAACTGTGCTTCATCCAGTAAAGGCCGCGGTCCTTGTATTTCATTGGTATTCACCAGCGGTCGGCTGTTGGAACTCTCGGTATTTGTTTGGGGCGGGTTTGCAGGTTCGGATGACTGTAATTGTTTGCTAAAGAAATCTGGTAGTCGCTTGTTTCTGAAATATTCATATTTCTGGTAAGCACCTTTCATGTTGTTGGACACGTTCGTCACGATACCGGGGACATCGTTTCTTACAAATTTGTCCAATTCTGAGACAAGGCTCGGAAACACGACGAAGAAAAGCAGGAATACGGATAACAGAAAGAGCACGAAAACACCGCAAACGGCAACCAGCCTGGGGACACCGTGCTTCTGGAACCTCATGATGATACCATCCAGCAGGTAAGCGATCACGACGGAAGCCAGAACTGGAGCAAGAAAACCTCCAAGAAAGAAAATCGTCAGGAACACCACCAGCAACACACTTGCCAGCAGTACTATCTGGGGATTGGATAGTTGGCGTTTAAGCCAGTCCTTGATGAGGTCCATGAAAATATCATAGGTCTTACTATGAATCTCATCAAGTTTATTAGGGGTTCTGTTCCTTCTTTTAAATTCAATATTGTTCCTTGACCCGACAGAAGAAAGGATGCATCCATTTCATAATATCTTTGTCCCAACGTTCGCCGAAATGCCCAAGACCCTCAATGAGTCCTGCTGATCGGTTTCATACTCGGGCAATGCAATCTACACTAGATATGAAAAACATGTATCGTTTCGTATGTTTGTCCTTGTTGGCTCTGTCCGCATTGACTGCCAAAATGTTAGGCGCTGAGGGCCCATCGGCTCGGCCAAAATCAGCACCCAAACCTGAATATCCTCCATATACAGAGGTGATGAAGGGGTATAAGCAAGTTGTTTCAACCATCGATCAAAGCCCAAGTCTATTTGGGCTTTTTGTCAATTCTAAGGACAATCAAATACTTGCTGCATTCCCCAAGAAATATCGATCCAAGAAATTTTTCATTGCTCTGACTGTTGCCAGCGGAGAGCAGTATGCTGGGCTTCAACAGGCAGATATGTATGTCTACTGGAAGCAGATCGGAAAACGCATGGTTCTTATTCAGCCCAACGTAGCTGTACGCTCAACAGGAGATTCTGAGTCCAAAAGGTCGGTAGATCGCTTGTTCACTGATCGGGTTCTGGCTGATGTCCCCATTGTTACCATGCATCCTGCCTGGGGCCCAGTGATCGATCTGGATGCCTTTCTTCTAGGGTCTGGCGCTCGTTTTTTTGGTGGAAGCGCGAATGGCTTGAAAAAACAACTGGCAGTCGTAAAAACTGCCATGGCCTTCCCTCAGAACATCGAGGTTTCATTCGAAGTACCAGTGGCAAGTGGTTTGCTAAAGGCATTTCACTATTCCATCAGTGAGATTAAACCAAATCCCGCTTACCGCCCCCGAAATGCGGATGAGCGCATCGGTTATTTTTACAACGGGATACAGCGATCTAGGGAAATACCAGGCAGATGATGTCACAACGCGGTACATCAACAGATGGCACATCGAAAAAGCTGCTCCCAGCCTCAAGGAAAGCCCGGTCAAAAATCCTCTGATTTTTTATGTAGAGCACACCACACCTATCCGCTATCGCCGATGGGTCAGGGAAGGGGTAATGATGTGGAACAAGGCATTCGAGAATATTGGTCTACTCAACGCAATCGAGGTTCGCTATCAGGATGCAGCCACCCAGGCTCACATGGAGAAAAATCCGGAAGATGTGCGGTATAATTTTATCCGCTGGCTCAACAACAATGTGGGAACAGCAATAGGTCCAAGTCGTGCCAATCCCATGACTGGCCAAATACTGGATGCAGACATCATTCTTACCGATGGTTGGATCCGTCACTTCTGGCGCAAATTCAATGAAGAACTCCCTAAATTGGCCATGGAGGGCTTCTCTCCTGAAACGCATGCATGGCTGAAGAATAATCCCCAATGGGATCCCAGAGTGCGTTTGGCCCACCCTTCCAACAGAGCCATGGTGGCCAATGAAATTGCCCACGGTCACGATCTTGCATTTGGTGGTCATCCTTTGGCGCATAGCGATCCTACCATGATCGGTGATGATGAGTTCGATGGACTTGTGGGAAGAACGAGTCAAGTCAATGGATTCTGTCAAGCTGCAGATTTTCGGTCTCTCGACATGGCCGTCATGCGGTTTGCGTTCGACCTCATGCAGATGCGTGATGACACAGCCGAAGAAGAAGGCGAAGGCAACGATGAAACACCCAAGAAGGAACAGGAAAAGGAAGACTTGCTTGATGGAATACCTGATTGGTTTGTGGGGCCCTTGATCGCCGACCTAGTGGCACACGAAGTAGGGCACACCCTCGGGCTGCGTCACAATTTCAAGGCTTCCAGTATTTATACTCTCGAAGAAATCAACAGCGAAGAGATCAAAGGAAACAAGCCTTTTGCAGGTTCCGTCATGGATTACCTTCCTGTCAATATGCATTTGGAGGGATTCGGTGAAGAGCAGGGTGACTACGGAATGATCGAAGTTGGGCCCTATGACATGTGGGCGATCGAGTATGGGTATTCCACGGTCAAGAAAGAATCTGACCTCAAACCAGTCCTCGCACGTGTGAACGAACCACAACTTGCCTATGCTACAGATGAAGACACCTATGGTCCTGATCCATTTGCGCGCAGGTATGATTTTGCTAAAGATCCCATTAATTATGCTCGCAGTCAGATGAAACTGGCTAAAGATCACCGCGTGAGCATCCTTGATAAATTTGTCAAAGATGGACAAAGTTGGGCCAAGGCTCGCTACGGTTATGGCTTGACCTTGAGTTTACAAACTCGATCCCTCAGCATGATGGGGAATTGGCTGGGAGGTGCGTTTATCAACCGTTCCAAGAAAGGTGATCCCAATGCTGGCCCTCCGATCACCGTGGTGGGAGCAGGGAAGCAACGTGAGGCACTTCGTTTTGTAATCAAGAATTCTTTTGACGACAAAGCCTTTGGCCTCACTCCAGAATTGTTGCGACACATGTCGACGGACAAGTGGATGGATGATTTCAGGTCGGCTATCCAGGATAGTACTTGGCCGATTCATGATCGTATCATGGGGATTCAGGCATCTTCACTGACCATGCTCATGAACCCTACAACCATGGGGCGGGTCTACGATAATGAATTCCTGACCCCTGAGGATGAGGACATGATCACTTTACCGGAGATTCTAGCTGAAATTCGCGATTCAATCTGGTCTGAGCTTGAAGATTTCGAAGATGGGAAATTCACCGCTCGTCGTCCGATGATCTCCAGTTTGCGAAGGAATTTGCAGCGTGAGCACTTGGAGCGTCTAATCGATTTGAGTATGGGAGACAGTTATTCAAGTGCTTCCTACAAACCGATATCCAACTTGGTCACATCCCAATTGCGTAAATTAAAGAATAAGATTGATGGCACATTGAAGGATTCAGATCTCAATCCAGATCCTTACAGTGCAGCCCATTTATCAGAGGCATCCGTGAGGATTGAGAAAGCTCTTGATGCTGATTACATCTACAACACTTCCGATATAGGCGGTGGTGGTGGTGCCATCCGATTCATCATGGAAGAAGAGGGGAAAAGACTTAAATAACAATAATTATTTTCTGCGCAGGCCTGCATTTGGTTCAATCCGAGTGCAGGCCTTCTTCATGCTTTCTGCCTTGAGTAGAGTGGGGCATGAGTGTGATTTTTTTAAAAAAACATTGCCATGCATGTGTGTTTCATAACACCTTAGGATACAGCTCCAACATTAATTTTCATCATGAAATATCGTCCAAGTGATCAGTTGCGTGGGTTTACCTTGATTGAATTATTGGTCGTGATTGCCATCATCGCGATACTGGCGGGTATGCTCTTACCTGCGCTCTCCAAGGCGAAAACCAAGGCTCAAGGCATTGCCTGCATGAATAACCTCAAGCAACTCGGGCTCGCCTGGTATATGTATCCGAGTGATAATGACGATAAATTGGTTCCCAATGGTACGGGGGGACAGCAGGGGTGGGTAGAAGGTTGGCTTAAAACGCCAACCGATGCGACGAACATTAACCTCCTGATGGCACCTCGTGGATTGCTTTGGGATTACAATCAATCCTTGAAAATTTACAAATGTCCTGCTGACAAAAGCACAATCAAGATGAAGGGGGTCGTTCATCCGCGTGTTCGCAGCATGTCGATGAATGGGTGTATCAATGGAGACAGTTGGTACACGGACGAAATCGATCGTGATTTTTATACCTGGCGAAAGCAGTCTTCCATTATCAATCCAGCCAATAAATACGTCTTCCTGGACGAACATCCAGATGCGATAGATGACGGTTACCACTTGACGCTTGTGAATCGTGGGAATCAATGGGGCAACATGCCCGCCAACTATCATAATGGTGCCTGTGGGTTTTCATTTGCAGACGGTCATTCTGAAATAAAAAAATGGCTGGATCCAGATACTCTGTCAAAAACTATTGTTTCCAATCCGAGAGGCCCACGTGATGTACCCTGGTTACAAATTAGAACGACCGAACCCAAAAGATCTGATATTGTCTGGCCACCAGCGCCCTGATTGACGCCTGGATAGGTTCGTGTCTAGGTGTGGTAAAGGTTGGAAAGTGTGGCCTTACCTGGCTGGGCCCCAAATGTCCAGAAGGGCGTCATGGAGTGTTGGATCGTGCAGCTTGAGTTCGGCCCTTACGAAAGGGAAGAAATCGTTACGGTAAAAATAAGCCTCCGTGCCCTCAGCAAAGTATTCCTTGTGATTGGATAAACCGTAATGTCTCACCGTCTGCCCCGTGTATAAAAGCACTTTTTCGTAGGATCCAGATTTCTTCATGACTTCAAATGCCTTTATAATGGCGGGGTGCTCGAATCCCAGAACTTGATCGTGGTATGCATGTGCCAGTTCATGAAGAACAACCATGGGGTGTTTCAGGAGTTGCTGCCTGGATAGGAGGTTTTCTGCAACGGGGATATGGACTTTTTTTGCCAGCCGCGGATCGTGGCTGTGCTGAATCAACCACCCTCGACTCGGGTGATATTGCATCGATTTTAAAGTTGGGTGATCTTTTTCAATCCAGATTTCCAGACCTTGCATTTTTTTCAAAGGCCCCGGTGGTATCAGGATCGTGATGCGCTGCAGGTGGTTTCGAAGCATTTCCAGCGCTTTTTTACCAACCAAATCTTCTCCGTCTTCCAGAAGGATAGGTTCTACGAAAATAGTCCATCCTTCCATTAGTTTCTTAACTGGATGAAAACGGATCCCATGATCAGGATCGAGCAATGATGGAGTGTCAGCTAATGAAGTGGTATTCATGGTCATCGCAATCAGGAGACTCCAGAGGATAAAGTGAATTCTGGAGAAGCAATTACGGTGGCCTGAGTGAATATGGGGTGTCATGTTATTATTGGTTTTGAGATTAGTTTTTCGAAGCACTTCCACTGAGCGTGCTTTTTCGGAAATTCAGTGATTGTAACCGGGTCTTAACAGGAGCGATATGTCTGCCTTTCAAGCGCTCTTTGTCTCTGGCGATTTGAAGCCATTCCGCTGCCATTTGCTTTACTCTTTGCGGATGCATGGAAGCCAGATCATGCATCTCAGTTCGGTCTTCATTCATATTATAAAGTTCCCACCGACCTGATTTGGCTGAAACAATTTTCCAATCACCCTGCCTCAGTGCTCTGTCCGTTCCAAAATGAAAGTAAAGTGTCTCATGTCCTTCGCGGGTTTTGCCCTCAAAAACAGGAACCAAGCTTCGTCCCATGAGGGGATCTATTTTCCGGTCATCAACTTTATCAGGATACCTGGCTTTCCCTAGCTCAAGGATCGTTGCCATGAAATCCACGAGATGCCCTGATTGATCCGTGACGAGACTGCCATCTGCCATTCTTCTGGTTCCTTTTTCCGATTCCCTCTTCATGCCCTTAGGCCAATGGGCTATCATTGGAGAGCTGATACCTCCTTCGTGCTGATTTTGTTTGTATAAGCGAAATGGAGTGTTTCCGACGTGTGCCCAACTTGCGTCATAAGTCCAGTAAGATTCGGAATCCCAGGGTTTGAGATAACGTCCTCGGGTCCGCTCAAAGGGGCAGGCGCCATTGTCTGAGCAAAAGAGAATCAAGGTGTTTTCGTAAACTCCCTTCTCCTTCAAGCGTTCGACCAATCGTCCAATGCCCTGATCCATTACATCCACCATGGCGGCAAATACCTCCATTCGGTCTGCTTCCCATTGCTGCTCTTTTGGATTCAAGGAATTCCAGTTGGGGACATGATCAGGGCGTGGGGACATTTCCCATTTTGATGGAAGTAAGCCGGACCTTAATTGCCGCTCATGCCGTTGCCTCCGCAAAACGTCCCAACCTTGATCATACTTTCCATTATATTTCTTAACCTCTTCTTCTGGCGCTTGCAGGGGATAGTGCGGTGCATTGTAGGCCACATACAGAAAGAATGGATCCTCTTTTTCGGTGGCTTCATTCAGGAAGTCGAGCGCGAAATCAGTCATGGCATGTGTGGTATAGAAAGGTTTTCCATTCAAAGTCTTCGGAACGCTCCACTTTTCGCCGTTGTACCGAAATGAATTGTCTCCTTTGAAAAAGTTGACTGCACCCGAAAGATGTCCCCAATAACGTTGAAAACCAAAATCGGTTGGCTCTTTGCTCAGGTGCCATTTGCCTGACATTGCAGTAAAGTAGCCTGCGGATGAAAGGACCTCGGCAATAGTAGTACCTCTACTTAAAGATTCACTCCCTGCCTGATCGCAGTAAAGACCAGTGAGTAATGAAACACGGGATGAGTGACATTTGGCCGTGTTGTAAAATTGAGTGAATCGCAAACCAGCGCTTGCCAGCTGGTCCAGTTGGGGGGTCTGGATTTCGGCTCCGTAGCATCCAATATCAGAGAACCCCAAATCATCGGCCATGATCAGCAGGATATTGGGACGATCATCAGCTGCCTGTAGACTGATGGCGCTTACCAAAAACAAATGGCAGATTAATCGATGTAACATGGATGAATCATCCAGAAAAATCGTGATTAATCAATCAGGAATGGACATGGAATATTTCTCGTGGTCTCAATTCCTGTCCATCAGACTTAAGGACGCAGACGCTCTTCCGACAAGGCTTGATGCAGGTAACCCGGAACTTCTTGAATCCTTTCGTGTTGCGCGAAAGGAATTGAGTAATTTGAAGTTGCCGTGTGGCCTCATTCCCTCTTGGGTTGGAGGGCGCACACGGCCCGTTGATCCCTCAGTGCAGGGAACTGAGATCTCCATTCCCTGACTGTTTCCAGATTCAGTTTACTCGAGATGATTCCTTCACTTTTTCGTGCATCCGCCAGAACCTTGCCCGAAGGGGCAATGATCATACTGCTGCCATCATAGTCCAAATGAGGATCTGAACCGCATCGGTTGATACCGGCGACATATGCCAAGTTTTCGATCGCCCTGGCTTCCAGGAGCCGGACCCAATGCTGAGTGCGTCTATTTGGCCAATTTGCAATCACAACGAATAAATGTGGAGCTTGATCAGATTGCATGGCGATGCGGAAGATTTCAGGGAAACGCAGGTCATAGCAGATAAAAGGACAGATCCTGAAACCATTGGGTAATTCGAAAGTGAAAACTTTATTGCCATCGGCATAATGTTCATCTTCTTTTCCGAGAGAAAAGGGATGAATCTTTGAGTATTCCCCCATACTCCTTCCATCAGGGGAAATCAAAAGTGCATCATTGGTGGGCTTACCAATGGCTTTTGTTTGAGTCATACCACCAATGACATAACATCCCGTTTCGCTGGCGAATGTTTTAAGAAAATTCACAGAAGGTCCATCCTCCTTCTCCTGTGTGATCTCTGTGTTCATGGAAAAACCTGTGGCAAACATTTCGGGTAAAATGATCAGGCTACCCTTATCTGGTTGATGCAACTCGGTTAATTTTCGGATTTTACGAAAATTAACCTCTTTTTTCTCCCACTGTATATCCAGCTGATAAGCGTAAATTTTCATTTGTAGAAAGGGTGTCTTAGTATCTAAGCAATTCTTTTTATTCCGTGATCACGGATGGATTTAAGTCCTTTTATCAGGCGTTCCAAAGCATCATCAGCATTTTTAAGTGCACCAAATGCAATCCTAAGATAACAACCTTTCTCCAATCCAAAAGCGCTTCCAGGTATGACAGCAATCTTGAATTCCCTTATTAATACTTCTACAACATCAATCGGCGCTTCATGAAGGTCCAATTCGATGAGAATATAAAAAGCTCCTTTCGAGGGAATGATTCTTACAAAAGGGCCTAAACGGCTCAACCCATCAAGCAGCTGTTCCCGAATAGCTCCCATCGATGAGAGGTGCTGGGTGCAATAGGATTTTCCGCGGTGGAGCGCTTTCACCGCCGCGAATTGTGAAATGGCCGGTGCACAAATCAGGTTCGTATCCTGGATTTTCTTGATCGATGGCATCAACGTCTCCGGCATCACCATGTAACCAATCCTCCAGCTCGCAAATCCATAGGCCTTGGATAAGGAAAATAAAGAGATTGTATGGTCTTCACTGCTGCTAATGTTTCCCGGAGAAAAGTGTTTTTCATTATCAAACAGGAAATATTCGTAAGCTTCGTCTGAGATATGGTAGATTTTTCTTTCCTTGCATAGCTGATTGATGGATTGCAATAAAGCCGCAGGAAAAACCATACCGCTTGGATTATTCGGAGAAATAGTGACCACTGCGCGCGTTTTTTTGGTGATGGCTTTTTCGATGGACGCAAGTGTTGGAAGCATGTTTGCTTCAGGTTCCACGGTGCGCGGGACCATTCCCAGCATGGTGACCGCCATTTCGTGATTGAAATAATACGGTTTGGGTAAGATGATTTCATCACCTGCATCTGCAATAGCCATGATGGCATTCATGAAAGCCATGTTGCTGCCAGCGGTAACCATGACCCGATCTTTCGATTCAATTGCCATGCCGTTATCCCTTCTCAGTTTTTCCTCGATAGCTTGAAGTAATTCGGGAATCCCCTGAACCAGTTTGTAGCGATGATGAAGGAGGTCAGATTTGAAATCGGAAAGGCCATCATCAATCTCGGAGGGCGGACCATAATGCACCACACCTTGTCCCAGAGAAATTGTACCTGGATGTTCATTCACCCACTCGCCGACGGTAGGAATTACAGGGGTTTGAACGGTTTTGATCCGGTTGGCAATGGGGTAAGTCATCAATATAACTGAGCTTCTTTTCTCCAAGTTGATACTCCCAGCAACCATCTCTTTTGTTAAGAGTGTGTGCAAGACTTTCTTAAAGGCCACTTTTTAGGAATGGTTATGTGGAACTTTCAAGCCCAGACGTCCCATTGAAAACGTGTCGTATGGGGTGCTACACATATTCTTAACTGTGATATTTCTTGGAATAATACAGAAAACGATGCTAATAATGCGCTTTACCATCAGCAAAATATGCCATCCCTGACTCGTGCGATGCAGGGACAAGAAGATTTGGGGAACCCATGCAATTTCGTATTATCGTCTCACTCATTGCCATCTACGCTTTCAGCGTTAGTGCAGCAAAGGCCCCACTGACACCAGAACTGCTTCGAGAGCAAGCCAGCCATGTTGTTTCTGGAATAGTGATCAAGGTGACTTCACAAACCAGAAAATCAATCATCGAAAAAGGGCTAGGTATCCATCGTGATCGCATATTCAAGATCCAACTCATGGTGAGCGCCGTCTCAAAAGGCGAGAATGTTAAGCCGGGAGATCGAATCACGATTGAAGCTTGGCAGCCCTTCGTTCGGATTCCACCACTCGCAGGCTTAGAGGGGCATTCTTGTGTGCCTCAAGAAAATGACATCACGACTTTCTTCTTAAAACAAAAAGATGGAAAACCCTTCGAGCCTTTGCTGCCCAACGGGATAATCGTGGTCGGGACACCTTGTAAATAAACACGGAAGGTTTATCGAAGAAAATACACCACATTGACTGTCTTGTTACTTGCTCTGTTTCTCATGGGTGTCGAAAAGGGGAATCCATACACTCTTCAATTCAAGCAGCCAATTTGCCTCCCATGCCGAGAGACAGAATTTTGTCGAGCGGTATTTGACTTTTCGCCGCAGTTACGAGGGTTTTCATCTTCATTTTCATGCGGTATACAACGACGGTAATGGTGGTATGGTATCAAGTTCGGGCGAATGGAACGTGCGGCTAATGGCAGTGGCTCCTGGTGACGAGATTGACCAATGGATTGAATGAAATCTCAGATCCGAATCAGGGTTGGATTCTCGGTATCCCTGCAAATATTACGGATCTCAACGGTCACAGGTGGCATGAGGGACAGCATCTCGCAACGGATGGTATATATAGGGAAAAAAGGACTGTCCTGACATTGGAACCGATCTGGTGCTCGTTGGTAGGGGGCACCAAGCAAGCGCGTCTTTCGTGAGCTCGTCAGCCTGATCAATAGCTTCTGCGATCGTTTGCATCCTTTCATGACAGTGATGGGAATTTCCACATATTGGGTCACCTCATTGATGGCGCTTCAGATAATTAACGAATCTTTGAGGGGGGGTGTTTTATTCCTCAATGAGTTTTGAGTTGTTTTCTCAGTGGAAAATGACTTTCTCCATCGGATTCGGCTCTGTCCACCAAACAAACAAACCTGTCAGGGAAATCAAAAACAACAAAAGAACCATAAAAATTCCATGCAGGGGTTGCTATCATCCAAACGGGAGTTAATATCTAGTCACCACTTTAATGTGTGTGCTAAACAAATATTATTAAGACTCTTCTAGTTCAATGATTGCAGAATCCATGACTTTTCCTCCGTTCAGTCTTTCGAGACTTTTAACCACCGTGTTCGCTCCCAAAAAAGGTGAACGTGTCGCCGTCCTCATAGATCTTGAAAATACAGATCTGATGAAGGATCTAGCCTTCTTGAGTGACGAAACCCTGACTGTGCAGCGCAAGGCGCATGATGTGTTCTATCAAGGATTAAAAAACGGTGTAGCTGAGGAACTCGGGTTGGCGGGCGGTGAATTGTTCGCATATGAACGCACCGGCGGAAGCAACCTTGATCTGCCCGAGACAGCATTTGATTCCGACGGCAACCAATTCAACTTTGAAAACGATATCTACACAAAATATGATATCTTACTTTGCGTGTCGACTGACTCTGCAACCGCACCTCTGACGGCCTTTGCCAAGCAGTTTGGGTTTCGAGGGGCTACCCTGCATGGCCTGAACGATATTATTCTCAACTCCGGCTTGTCGGTGGATTACAACATCATCAGCATTGAAGCTGAAAAGTTGCGCAGTGCCTTGACCAAGGCAGATGCATTTCAAGTTGACTTTCAAGTTGAAAACCGAAAATGCACACTTGAGTTGGATTGTGGGCAGCAGGAAGCCCAGAAAAGCCATGGTCTATGTCGGGGGGAAGAGCCTGATGTCGCCAACCTGCCGGCAGGGGAAGTGTTTTTTGTTCCCAAGGGGGGGCAAGGCGAGTTCCCGATGAAATATTCTGACGGTACGATCGGCATCATGGAAGTAGCAGACGGACGCATACAGAAGGCGAGCCTGCTCAAGGGGGATGCAGCACGCATAGAAGAGCATAACCAGAAACTAATCTCAGATCCTGTCACAGGCGAACTGGGGGAATTGGGTTTTGGGACTCAGATTTTGCCTGTGTCTGGAAAGGATATTCAGGACGAGAAAATTCTTGGAACAATGCACGTAGCTACTGGTCGAAGTGATCATCTGGGAGGAGATTTAACGCCAGACAAATTTGCGAAGGCCCGCAATGCAACCCACGATGATATTTTGTTTTCTCCAAGCAAAACTCCTGAAATTACCGTGACGCAGGTTCGTATGGTACGAGATTCAAAGAGTACCGTTGTGCTGGAAAATTTTCAAACTGCTGCCTACCTCAAAGAGGCGATGACCTAAGTTCCTCTCTTTCACAATCAGGCTCCACATCGGAGCCTGATTGCTTTTCAGTCAACCACCAAAGAACCCTCAAAAAATGCACTGTAGTTTTTATTTTAGGTTTCTTGGATCCTTTTTTATTTTCTACAGTGCTCTGACCGTGTTTGCTCAGGGGCAGACCAATCTCAATGACTTGCCTGCGTTATTTGAACTTCCCTCTGTAGTCAACGACTTACCTGCGCCAGGTAAACGTGTCAATCAGGTAACTTCAGGTTGGGGGGATGCAGGCGCTCATCATGCCCTTTACTTACCCAATGATTGGGAAGCTGATCGAAAATGGCCCATCATCGCAGAGTATCCTGGTAATGGAGGTTATTCGAATCAGCTTGGAGATGTCAGTGATGGAACCGTGGAAGGCTGCCAGATGGGTTATGGATTGAGCCAAGGCGATGGTTTCATATGGATTTCACTGCCTTTTGTCACCCAAGCGGGTCGTGTTTCCCTTCATTGGTGGGGTGACGTGGAAAAGACTAAACGCTATTGCATCGAGACAGTTCGTCAAGTTTGCCTCAATTTCAATGGTGATCCAGAGCGTGTCATCCTTGCAGGTTTTTCCAGAGGCGCCATTGCATGCAACTACATAGGATTGCACGATGATGAGATTTCAAAACTCTGGAGCGGTATGATTTGCCACAGTCATTATGATGGTGAGTTCAAACACCCTGCCATGGATGAGGGAAATTGGCCTGAGAGGCTGGCACGCTTGGGTAACCGCCCTCAGTTCATCAGCCATGAGCTTTCAGTTCAACCGATCATGGATTTGATTCAATCGACTTCTTCAGAAGCAAATCTAACTTTTCACACATTGCCTTTTGAAAACCATTCTGTTCGATGGACACGATGTGACTTATCCTTGCGAAATGCTGCGGTAAAATGGCTGGCACAGTTTTCCAACTCGCCTCCAGACGAATAACCGGAGCACAATTTCCTGCCTGACGCCTTGAATCCAATTCACTTTTGGTTTCTTATGATCGGCATCATGAGCTCAAGATTCTTTTTGCCACTGGCCTTGACTGCATTGGTGTCCTTTACAGGTTACCACACCTCTGTGTTGTCGGATGAGTCATCAGACGTCAGAACTCTCAAAGCACTTCTTGTTGCAGGGGGATGTTGTCACGACTACACGCACCAGCATGAAATTCTCGCAGACGGTATTCAGGGCAGAGCAAACGTTCAGGTGGATGTCATCTGGACAGATGATCGCTCTACCCATCCTCCATTGCCTTTATATGAAGATCCCAACTGGGCAGACGGTTACGATGTGATCATTCATGATGAGTGTGCCGCTGGAAACCGAGATCTTGAAGTCATGCACAATATATTGAATGTGCATCAAACTGTGCCCGCGGTGCATCTTCATTGTGCGATGCACAGCTTTCGCAATGGAACCGATTTATGGTTTAAACACCTGGGAATTCAATCCACGAGCCATGGACCTCAAGCGCCAATCGATATTCATTTTACCGACACCGAGCATCCCATCAATGAAACCCTGAAAGACTGGACGACCATTCGCGAAGAGCTGTACAACAACGCCAAAATATTTGATGCCCACCCTTTGGCAATAGGGAAGCAAATCATCAAACGAAAAGGGAAGGAAACGACGGTTGAACATGTGGTTGCCTGGATCAATGAAAATCAGGGGGCACGCAGTTTCAGTACGACTCTCGGTCACAATACGGAAACAGTTGCAGATGATCGGTATCTTGAGTTAGTCACTCGTGGCCTGCTCTGGGCCTGTGGAAAATTGAACGAAAACTATTTCAAACCCTACACAGGTGCAAACAAGGTTACTTTCGTTAAAAGTGAACCAAAGCCCGAAGCGAAAGCAAAAGCCCCGGGTAAAGCTCCCCAGAACGCGACTCCTGTAAAAGTTTCTGCAAGTAGCACACAAAATAACCGTTTTGCATGGATGGCAATTGATGGAGAAACCAAAACGCGGTGGTGTGCCGCAAATGCGAGTAAACCCCAATGGCTTCAGTTGGAATTTGATCAAGTTCAAAAAATATCGGGAGTAAACATTCAATGGGAAAGTCAAAGTAACGCTTACGCATATAAATTAGAGGCTTCCATGGATGGGGAATCGTGGACAATGATTCATGATGCTAGCGATAATCTTCAACTCGGAAATACGAAGGCCAGGTTCCCGCAAACCGAACTTCGCTTTCTGAAGATGTCAGGTACACGCACAAGCGCGGGAGGTTGGATCAGTTTGTGGGAATTTTCAGTGGAAGGGCAGGGGATTCAAAAAATTTATCCTCAACTGGATGCTAAAGATAAAAAAATAGCGAAATCAGTCAAAAACAAGCCTGAAGATCCGCTGGCCAAGGGCGGGAATGTCAAACCTGCAATAGTTAACCTAAGTCAGGCCGAAGAGGAACAGATTCTAAAGGACGCATCTGTTCCAGATGGATTCGATATGACTCTGTTTGCCTCCTCTGCGACGGCAAATTATCCCGTCTATGTAGCAGCTTCTCCTGGTGGGGATCTCTATGTGTCGAGTGATGGGAATGGCTCACTAGGTCGCAACCCCCGCCGTGGTCGCGTGCTTCGCCTGAGGGATTCCGATCTTGACGGTCGAGCCGATGAGGTGAAGGAATTCATTCCTGAAATAGATTCTCCACGTGGATTAGTCTGGGATCATGATTGTCTGTACCTGCTACACCCACCTCACATCAGTGTCTATTTTGACCGTGACAAGGATGGTGTGGCAGACGCTTCCAAACGTTTGATTTCAGGTATTGCATTTGATTTTGATCAACGCCCGCCTGATCATACGACCAATGGTCTGGAATTGGGTATAGATGGCTGGATCTACATAGCCGGTGGTGATTTTGGATTCATGGATGCCGTTGGAACGGACGGGCGCCGCTTGCAGCATCGTGGCGGTGGTGTCATTCGTTTTCGGCCTGACGGAACCGGGCTTGAGCTTTTTGCGACTGGAACTCGAAATATTTTGGGAACCCCGATGAGTCCGCTCCTGAATATGTTTGCTAGAGACAACACCAATGATGGAGGTGGGTGGGATGTTCGACTGCATCATTTCTCAGGACTGGAAGACCATGGGTATCCCAGGTTGTACAAGAATTTTGGTGAGGAGCACATTCAGCCATTGGCTGATTATGGAGGAGGATCAGGCTGTGGTTCTGTCTATATTCATGAACCAGGTTTTCCTTCTGAATGGGCCAATGCGCCTTTTACCTGTGATTGGGGAAGAGCTGCGACCTTTCATCACCGTGTGAAGCGGCAGGGAGCAACCTTTGTAGAGACTGAAACTCCCAAGCCATTCATCAAGGTAACTCGACCCACTGATGCTGATGTGGATGCCATGAGTCGGGTATATCAAGCGAGCTGGAAAGGTCCAGCGACCTTCAATTGGGCTGGCCCGGATCACGGGTATATTCTTCGGGTATCACCCAAAGGTTTTGAACCGGAACCATTGCCTGATTTTCCCAATCTGACAGATGCCGAGCTGGTTGTTCAACTGCAATCGCCCAGTCATATACGGGCTTTGACGGCTCAACGAGCCTTATTGCGCAGGGAGGAAATTCCTTCAACGAATGAAGCACTGCTCCATCTGGCCGCCGACCATGAAAAAGAGACCAAAGCAAGGGTAGCCGCGTTGTATGCCATCACTCAGCGTGGACTTGATAGTCGGAAAAGCATGCAGGTGATTCAACTTATCGAACCACTGATACAAGATACTGTCATGCTCCCTTTTGTCATGCGCGCAATCGGCGACCTTGGCATGGATCAGTTGACTGCAGGGAAAACGGGGCCTGCTCCTATCAAATGGCTGAATATTGGGCTTGCAAGCAACGACCCCCGAACACGGCTTGAAGCCATTATTACATCTGCTCGGCAAAATAAAAGCGAGGCAGGTAAAGCCATCGCAGCCAGTCTGGGCCATACTGACGGCACGATTGCTCATACCGCATTTCGTGCTCTTGCCGTTTTGGGGCACAGCAACGCCTGTTTTGCCATTCTGGATGCAGCCAACGCCAGTGATGCGCAACGAAAAGGTGCTTCATATGCGTTAATGCGAATGCATCGATCAGATGTCGTTGAGGGGCTTATTGCGCGCTTGAATGACCCTCTAAAATCATTTGCGCGACCCTATTTACTAAGCGCTCTGTGCCGTCTCTACCATCGAGAAGCAAATTGGAATGGCGACAGTTGGGGGACTCGCCCCGATACCCGTGGGCCTTACTATCAGCTCGAAAACTGGAGCCAATCTGAAAAAATCCTCCAATCCATCAAGCAAGCCCTTGTAGAATCGAACCCTAGCGACGCCGCCAAGTTGATTGAGGAAATGAATCGCAATCGCATTCAATCCAATGAGGCATTGGAACGAATCATTAGTTTGGCTTTGGAGGATGCATCTCATTTGGAAACAGCTGTGACTCAGTTGGCAGAAGTAGATAACATTCCGGACGAGGCTCTTCCTTTGCTTCTTGCAGCTGCCCGCAGTCCACAGACTGCTCCAATGGCCTTGTCGCAAGCGATTGTTTGCCTCAGTAAAGTAGACCGTCCCACAGCAGTTCCAGCCATTCTCTCTGCGCTTTCCACCCTTGAGAAAGCCAAAGGAGAAGGGAAAGCCCAAGATGCCGGTAGGCGCGCATTTCTTAATCATCCCAATCTGGATAATTTCTACACTGTATTGGTGAATGAGCTTGGTGAGGGCATAGAGTCGTCAGAAGCCCGATGGGCATCTGCAGGGCTTCTGGAGTTGGCCTCTCGTGACGCTGCTGCCCCTGAAGCGCGTGAACAGGTTCAGCGGTACATTGATAAGGCATGGCAGAATCCGACGCTTAGATTGATACTGATTAACTCGGCCGCAAAAACACGCAATCATTATCTGGATGCCAGGATTCGAGCGGCCGTCAATGATTTTGAAGAAAATGTGGCGAAGGCGGCAAAGTCTGCGATGCGAAGACTGCGTATTCCAGCTTTAGGTGAGGATAAAACGCCTCAAATCGCAACACTCAAATTGGACCAAGCTATAAAACAGGTAGTATCCTCTTCGGGAGATATCGCGCTGGGGGAGGCAGTGTTTACTCGTGCAGCTTGTGCCACTTGCCACACGGTCAGTCAGGATCAGGCACAGAAGGGGCCGTATTTGGGAAACATTGCCAATACCTATCGTCGCCATGATTTGGCTGAATCCATCCTTAATCCGAATAAGACGATTGCTCAGGGGTTTGCCACGCATGAAATCACCATGAAAAATGGCGAAGACTGGACAGGTTTTGTGGTTAATGAGGCGGGAGATGCAGTGACGCTGCGTGATACTCTTTCTCAGGAACATATTCTCTTGAAGAGCGAGATACAAAGTCGCACCACACTCAAAACATCGATCATGCCAGAAGGTTTGATGGGGGGATTTACCACCAAGGAAATGGCAAGCCTATTGGATTACCTGGTGAACCTCAGTAAATTCGATTGAGGAAAAGATTTAGATCTGCCGGTACTACAACACATGTGCATAAAAAAGCGGCAACTTTAAAGGAGTTGCCGCTTTTGCCTATGCAGAAAATTTATCTTGCAGGTGTAACAGGAACATGTGTTGCCAATCTGAATTTCTCCAGATCCCGATCTCCTGCCCTGGTGTTGGTATTCAGTCCTTTGACTGCAGTAGCCGTGCTCTCCGTCCATCTCCAGTTCTCAGCATGTCCGTCAGCAAACGAAAGGATGCCTCCATTGCCATGGCGACTTGCTGGTGCATTCTGCCAGAAACCGTCGTTGCGGCCTGCTGGATTCCTCACAGCAAAGAATCCATCATCAATACTTTCCTTGTCCTCATCGACAAAAACAAAAGCCTGTGAAGGGCCAGGGCTGTTGATGGAGGATTCTTTCGTCCACGTTTTTAGATTTGGATAAACCCAGTCAGCATTCCCGTTCATGCGTCCGCTCATCGAGAAACTCCTGATACGGTTGACGACTCGAGGGCCTGCTTTGAATGCGGCGTCTGATGGACACGTGTAAATTTCGAGTGAAGAGTTATAAGTAAATAAAGCTCCCTCCATGATGTCCAGACGGTTGGTCCAACCCGGGGCGGATGACACATTACCGCCAATCCATGAAGCGCGTGTTCCCAAATGATTCAAAACGAGTTTGCCCTCGTTATCCGTGGCATACATTATCCAGCAAAGTTGCATTTGTTTGAGATTGCTGAGGCACTTGATACCTTTTGCCTTCTGCTTTGCCTTGCTCAGGGCTGGCAACAGCATACCCGCAAGAATGGCTATAATGGCAATGACCACAAGTAATTCGATCAGAGTAAAAGCTCCTAAACGGCGTTCGGATCTCTTGTAGACTAATTTGGTTAATGTAAGTTTTGACATAATTAATTGTTGGATGTATCTGGATATTAATAGGAAGGCTTCTCTTTGGTCAATCAGTATTCAATTGTAGATTAATCCATTCCTCCGAATGCATCTGCAATAGACGGAACAAGAGGCGGCTTGAGCAGTCCTCTTTCGGTAATGATTCCGCTAATTAAGTGAGGCGGAGTCACATCAAAGGCTGGATTCCAGCAAGGTGTGTCAGGAGAACTGATCAGGCATTTTCCAAAAACCCTGCGGATTTCGTCCGGGTGGCGATCTTCTATTGGGATTTCCTCGCCAGAGACGATGTCCATATCGAAGGTGGATAAGGGAGCTGCGACGTAAAAAGGAATTTGGTGATGATGTGCCAGAACCGCGACACTGTAAGTTCCAATCTTATTGGCTGCTGCACCATCCGATGCGATTCGATCGGACCCGACAATGACCAAATCCACCATTCCTTGCCGCATCAATGCGCCTGCCATATTGTCACTGATCAAGGTATGCGGTACTCCCATTTTTTTGCACTCCCATGTGGTCAATCTGGCTCCTTGGAGCAGGGGACGCGTCTCGTTGGCATAAACCATTTTGATATGCCCCTTGTTATGGGCGCGGAATATCACACCCAGCGCAGTACCTATACCAGCTGTTGCGAGATAGCCGGTGTTGCAATGCGTAAGGACTCTGGCTTCTTTGGGGATAACGGATAGGCCGTGCTCTGCCATGGTATGGCATCGTTCCATGTCATCGGCATGGATGGTCTTTGCTTTTTGGAGAATGAATGAGCCAATCTCCGAGGTGGAATTAAATGTCTGTTTGCCTAAATCCTTCATGATGGACTCGACAGCCCATGAGAGATTGACGGCAGTAGGGCGGGCGGCCACGAGTTGGTCAGCCAGCTTTCTGAGGCGAGAGAGATAGCTTTTGGTATTCTTTTCTGAGATGGAATCTGCTGCAATTACCATTCCGTAGGCTGCACTGACTCCTATGGCCGGAGCTCCTCTGACACGCAGGGATTGAATGGCTTCGATGACTGCGTCTAATGTGTCCAGATCAATGTAGGTTTCCTCAATAGGCAACTTTGTTTGATCGAGTAATCGCAGTCTGTTGTCTGCTGTCCATTCGATGGTTTTAATCATGCGTCAATCACGGATTCGAACGATTAGAAAAGGTCGTTCAATGGATTTTTTCTGTTTTGGAGCGGGAAATAAACCTTTTTACCCAGCCTGTGTGATTCATAAACAGAGGCGATCATTTCTGTTGTCAAACGCGCATCTTCTATACTTGATTCGGGAGCGCGATTGTCTTCCATGGCGGCGATTAAATCCTGACAAGCCAGTAAGTTTCCAGCCTGCAATCCCCCGTCCTGGAGAGTTTCAGGTTGCCCTGGGCCGCTGGAGCTGACCTGCACCCAGCGTTTACCTGTGCGTGAAGGTGTCCATGACGCGTCGGGTAACCAGCCGGCACTGGGTAGGTAACCAGTGTTCATGGCAAGGATTCCCTTGGTTCCATAAATTTTGATTCCAAATCTGGATGGCTCTGCTCGGGCATTTCGGACCGAATTGAAATAACCCATCACACCATTGTCCAGTCCATACATCGCCTGTATTTGATCACCCAAAATCGGGCCAATACCCTCATTGCCCTCTTGGATGTGTGAGGCATCCGCACTCTGACCATCGCTGTTGACGGATGCAAAGCACCATTGAGCTTCGCCTCCAAGATAATGCATTAAATTCAAGACGTGGGTGCCCAATACCCACAGGTCCTCGCCCCCTCCACGCTGATCTTCCTTCCCTCGAGCCCGAATCTCAAGTAACTGGCCAATGCGGCCTTCGTGGATCATTCTGTAAATAACTGCAAGGATGGGGCTGTAGCGGGTTTGGTGTGCCACAGCGACTTTGACATTGTTTGTCTGACATGCAGCGATCATGGCATCGGCTTCCTCGAGTGTTCGGCACAGGGGTTTTTCAAGGTAAATCCCCTTCACTCCCTCTGCTGCTGCCATCAGGACCATATCGTGACGTTGATCAATCCAACGTGGGCAAATACTCACAATATCTGGCTTGACCTCAGTCAACATTTTTCGGTAATCGTCGAAACCCTTTTCCGGTTGCAAGCGTTCCATTGCTTTGGCGAGTCCTTCAGGTTGGTCGTCGGCTACAGCGACAATTTTTGCCTGAGTGATATTTTGCCACACGGTGTCCATGCCGTGGCCGTAATTACCGCGACCACTGCTTCCGATCACCGCTACTCGATAAGGTTCTGACATATGTCTTTGAGGTTTGGTTGATTGCCTGTCTATATCCTACTTGGCAATGACTCCATACAACAAGTCGAGATTTTGTTTTTAGAAGTCCTTTGGAAGCTGCATTTTTCTGCATAATTTAACCGGTGAATTACAAAAAAACTCCGGCAAATTTGCTCTTGCTCTGAGAATCAAAAACAAAGGGCAGGGAGCCACGATTCAACACATCATCACGAGTGAACTCAACGATGCCTGCAGTCCATTGTATCAATTCTGTAGCAACGCCCAGTTCTGTTAGTGCCTTTGCAGGGTTTTCTCGCTCACTTGTTCCACTATTGTTTGGAGGCAATTCTGAATTGTCTCGTTTATGAAGATGAGAAGTATCCATTCTCAGTAGAGGGCCAACATTTGTCTGGCCATATGTTAACTTCTTTACCTCATTCCTTGCCATATTCACTCCTGAGATACTTTGTTTGGCTGTTTGAGGTTCTTTGTGTAATTTTACATGGTGAACTCAGCAATCAATCAAAGTATTCTTCCTCTCGTGGAACAGAGTTCGAAAAACAAACTAGGTTGTTTTTCGTTTGTTTTGTGGTTTTTGACGACATTTTCAGTGAGCGTCATCGGTTCTCAACAGGAGAGGCATGAAGCCAAAGTTCCCAATATCATCATTATTTACGCGGATGATCTGGGTATTGGTGATTTGTCATGTTACAATCCAGGATCTTCCTACACCACACCAAGGCTGGATCAAATGGCAGCTGAGGGGATACGCTTTCTGGATGCTCACAGCCCTTCCACCATCTGCTCCCCATCACGATACGGACTATATTCCGGTCAGCAGATTTACCGATCTACGGGGCGGGGAGGAGGGGCCTTTGAAGGGCCGGGTGGACCGAGTTACCTCAAGCCTGGTACGCTTACATTGGGGGGACATGTTAAAGCAAAAAGGATATCACACAGGGGTGTTCGGGAAATGGCATGTAGGTTTAACTTGGTTTGATAAAAAAGGGGAACGACTTGGAGGAGGATTCGATAACTCGCTTTTAATCGATTATGATCGATCTACTCCATTGATTGATGGGCCGAATGCCCGGGGTTTTGATGCATCTTTTGTTACACCAAACTGTCCTACAACCGACCCTCTTTATATATATATCGAAAACGGTATGGTGCCAATTCCTGCCGACCGTCGTCATATTCGTTCAACTCTTCCCAATCCGGGAGGGAAGTGGCGATGGGATAATGATGAAGGTTGGATGGCTCCTGGCTACGACTTTCTTGAAGCGGACTTAATGTTTTACGATAAGACTGAAGAATTCATTGTCGACCATCTTAAAGATAGTCCTGAAAAACCATTCTTCACCGTTTTTTCTACTCAGATAGCCCATGCTCCGGTTCTACCAGCTCCGGAATTTGTCGGTAATTCTGGAGCTGGTCCAAGAGGGGATTTTGTTGTTGAGTTGGATACTTTGGTGGGACGGGTGATTGATCTTGTAAAGGAACTTGGTATCGATGATGAGACACTGATTCTGTTCAACGCTGACAACGGTGCTGAGACCATGCATGTGGATTGGATGCGGGAGGATCATGACCATGATCCTTCAGCTGGTTTGCGAGGTATGAAGCGTGATGCTTGGGAAGGAGGTCATCGTGTACCATTCATAGCAAGGTGGCCCGGCAGGATTCCTCAAGGGCAGGTTTCGGATCAAATAACAAACACCACCGACATTTTTGCGACTCTGGCATCGATTGTTGATTTTACCTTACCCGATGATGCCGCGGTTGACAGTTTTGATATGTTACCTGTGATGACAGGTAAACAGGATCCAGCGAAACCCGTTCGTCCGCACCTTTTGACTCAAAGTTTCAGGGGAGAATTCCAGATAAGGAAAGGTAAATGGAAGTATCTGGATCATCAGGGTTCAGGGGGGAATAATTATGAAAGAGGCGCCCTGAAAAAATATGAAATCAAAGAAACTGCTCCTGAAGCCCCTGGGCAACTTTACAACCTGGCTGTTGATCCTCAAGAAACCATCAACCTTTACTTCAAAAAAACAGAAGTTCGCCGTGAACTACAGGCTTTGCTGCAGCGATTAAAGCAAGAAGGGCGCAGTGCGCCAGTGCAACGAAAGCCTGTTGGGTTTCAAAATATAGCGCTCATTCCTTTTACGGATGCTCAAGTCTCTAAATGAAGCCTTTCTATGGGCTTTCACTCATCGAAACGTTCTTGTGCTTCAGGCATTGTGATTATCCAATGCACTCGATAGCCGATCCTCATTGTCAAAAGGCAAGATCAACGATGATCCATCAACCACCATTTGAGGGTCCTTGAAACTTTCTCTGCGGCATCATTCTGCACAAAATGTCCCGCATCAGGAATAGTCATTAAAGTGAATTCAGCATCAATCCAATCCCAGGTGTTATTGAGTCCGTCAGAATGGAGGGCCTGGTCTTCGAGTCCGTGAAACATGAGTGTGGGACATTTGAGCACCACTGCATTTTGTTGAATGGCAGCGTTCAATTTCGGTAAATCAGGATAATTCCGTTTATAAATTTGAAGCATGGAATCAAAGCTGGATTTCTCAAACGCTGAAATGTAGCGCTGCCTGATGTCAGGGGCAGTGATCCATCCAGCAAGGTTTTCGGGAGTCATTGCTCTGCCAAAGAATACATCCGAATCTGACGCGTTTCCTTTTTTGAAGGTTTGAGCATAGGCACTGTTCGATCGTTGAACATGATTACGCGTGAGTTCACGCATGAAACCATTTGGATGAGGTAAATTAAGAATGACCAGATTTTGGGTCATTTGCGGATGAGAAAAGGCAAACTGCCATGCTACAGCGCCTCCCCAGTCATGACCGATGACAGTGGCCTTTTCCTCCCCATGGTGCCGGATAACTGCTTCGACATCCGAGATGAGGTGCGGCATGTCATAGGCTTCAGGAGATAAGGGTTGATCACTTTTGTTGTATCCGCGTTGGTCGATCGCCACAACTTTGAAATCACTTTTCAACGCATCCATTTGATGTCTCCAAGTATACCAGAAATCGGGGAAACCGTGTATCATCACTACTAGTGGACCGTTACCAACTGTAGCGAAATGGATCTTGATACCCTTATTATCTGCAAAACCGTGCTGCGCCTCTTTCCAGATATCTGCACTGCCTGTTGGCTGACCCAGAAGCGTCACCAAAAAAATTATAAAAATTGAACACGCACAACGTAACCTTATCAGTGAAATAATCATTTCTTATCAAACCTTCTTTTCATGGCTATGAGTATTAAGCATGCATGACCTGTCCTCCGTCAACGTTGAGTACCTGGCCAGTGATCTGACGTGCTTTTGCGGAAGCAAGGTAGGCGGCCATGGCCCCCAGATCCTCTGGCCTTTGCCAATCATTCAATGGAGAAATCATACGGATTTTTTCGTTCGCCCAGTCCTCATATTCCAGTCGGTCTTCCTCTGGCAATAATTCTTGTCCCGCCTGCCAAACAGACCGGTTCAACTCAGAAGCGACCATACCCGGGGAGATGGCGTTGGCTCTCACTCTGTAAGGGGCTAGATCTTTCGCAACGCATTGCATGAAATTAATCAACCCCGCCTTGGCCGCACTGTAGGGTGGGTCCGTTTGTGAGCCAATTTGCCCAGCCACCGAAGTGAAGAATGTGATACTGCCTGCCTTTTGCCTGACGGCATAAGGCGCAAAGGCGTGTGCCACATTGACAGCGCCTTGAAGATTAATCTCTAAAATTCTAGACCAGTCGGAAGGCTCCAGATTCCAGAAGGGGAAACCAAATTTTCCCGAACCTGCTCCCACTGAAAAAACAACATGATCTATTCTACCGAAGCGATTGACGGCGTCTTTCAGACCCATTTTTACGGCTCCATAATCGACGACGTTGGATCGAACACTCAGGACATTTTCATGTATGTTCTTTGAAATTTCATCAGTGGAAGGATGTGCGTCAAAAATTAAAACCTGACATCCTTCCTCGATGAAGCGTTTGACAACTGCCTGTCCGATGGTGCCGGCGCCTCCAAAGACAGCGACGGATTGGTTTTTCAGTTCAAGGTCCATTCAGTCTTTTAATGCAGGTAAGTGTTTCATGTGTTTTCAGTATTGCCAGAGGTGGCTTTTCCCATCTCATTTTACGTCGAATCGAAATATCAATGGTTTGCCTTTTCAGATCCCTTTCAATTCCACGTTTGTTCCTGGTGGGCGCTCTCTCAGATTATGAGCGAGCACCTCAGTTTCTCGCATTGATTCTGTCTTGCCGTCAAACAAGATAACAATATCGTCTTTCAAAAAACCGGCACTTTTGGCCGTTGCATGGCCTCTGTTATGGAATCTTTGTTGATGATGCTCAAAATGGTATGCGACCTCGTCTGACAAATCGTCTCATTTACTAGCTTAGAGGTGAGAGTGTATATTTCATTGAGACATATTTTTTGCTTTAGGGCGAGTTTATTCCCTTCATGGATGATCATGGTCGACAACTTTTTCATGATCGAGATCATCTATCTTATTACGGAGCAAGCATGCTGAAAGAAAGTTTGTCAGGTGCAACTCAAGACCCTCTGAAATAGTGTTACGATCATGAAACATTCGGCAGTTCTCATGGAACTAAATATCCAGGTCGTGACTGGTCGTGATTATCCCTTTCAGGCCCTGGTACAGAGTCTTGCCGCAAAGGCTGAAAACTAGGGTTAACTAATTGTGAGTGGACTGTCGGTTGTTGCCAATGAGTTCCGCAGCCGTAATTCACCAGACAGCATGCCAGAGTTAATCGCAAATACGGAGGAATCATAAGTTTCTGATAATCCAACAAATTACGAAAAACCTCAATACTTGAATTATGTCAGAATGCTTACATGCGCGCGAAGCGCTTGCCGCATCAAATCCGCCTGTTTGCTAGGCTCTGCTTTATTGGTTGGACAAGTTTTCCCTGATAACTTCTATTGTCATAAAGTGGATTATTGGAGGTTGAAAAACCCCCTCGCTGAACTGCAAACAGCGAGGGGGTATGGTTTATTTTCAATGTTACAATACCTATGAATACTTATGGCATCTTTTTGGATGCAGTAGAGAACAGCATAATGGATGCCAGTTCTTATTTAAGGGCGATACCGGGTCATTTTAACAAGTCCTTGCAAACAGTAATAGTCAATGTGTGTTTTTATGCTCACTTCTGTGTTCAATTTTGTGCTACGCCATCATGATGGCGTCTGATTTGATGTCCGCAAGATGCTGATTTGGCATTCCTCTAAATAAATATAGGCGGTAATGATTGTTTCAACTCATGCTAGTGCAGAGAGTTGAAGTTCCATTTGCGTTGAGTGTATTATTGTTACGTCTTGCGCTCTTTTGACCCCGGTTACTAATACAACGATTGTCTGACTGGGGTACTTTATTTCCGGCTTATGAAGTAAAGCCCCAGTTGTGCTGTCAGTGCAGCGAACTGCTCTCTTTTTCTAGCTACTACTACAATTATTTGAGTGTAGTAACCTTCGCCTTGCTTGAACTACTACTACGACAATCACTCAAGGGTGGAATAAGTAATCAGGAATGAGGGCTTCCGGGTTGTTAATTACATCCTTATTGGTATCAAGCGCGACACCGATAACCCGACGGCAGGAAGGAACACGCTGCACCAAGAGTCATGTTAGCGCGCAAGGTTTACCAGCATCGGCATCATTAGTCCGTTGGATTCAAGCACACGTTCTTATGGTGGCTTTTTTACGACTATTAGAATGACTCAGCAGTCAGTTGGATGCTGGGACAAAGCCTGCATTTCTTTTTAAAATGTAACAAGGGATGCTCGTAATTAGCATGCTGTCTCTTATCTGAACATAAGGTGGGTTGCTTAAATTTCATCTAATTAAGACAACTTGTTACACAATTTTTTTTGGCCCTTTTTTCTTATTTTAGACGTTTAATCTATTGCATGCGAAAATGTCGTATTAAAAATCAAATAGCGCTCGTTGGATTTCAGCACTTATCAGTGACTTCACAACTGCAGAAAATTGCTCCATGAAAAATAATACTCTTGCATTATCTATTACAAACCCGAGCTCGGTTTGTAATAGATAATGGCGACAAAATTCCATAGTTTTGAAATGAGGACCAAAGTTTTCTCATGATGCAACCTCTTTAATCGTGCACAATTGTGAATAGGGGGAACGATTTGAATGTTTTGTTTTTAGGACAGACCCCTCTGCTCGTACAGCGAAAACCCTACAAGTCAAAGTTCAAGTCCAGCACAGGCCAAAGCACTATTGCCGGCATGATAAAACAGTAAGTAATAATTGTGCGCCACATTTGTAATTTTTTCTTATGAATAAAATATGTAAGCTCTGCAATCAAGATTGCTCATCCAAGGTTCGCTACAAGGACGAAGCAGGCCAATACACCTGCAAAGAATGCTATGATGAGTTTTCGTTGGATAAGGAGAAGAACAAAGAAATTATTACTACAGGCTCTACCTCTTTGCGGCGACCTCCATCGCCGACTGCCAAGTCAGGTTCAAAAAACGCGTCAACTGGCAAATATTTGCAAGTTTTCGGGATTGGGCTCTTGGGGGTAGGTATCCAAGTCGGTGCTGCTCTTTCTGAGAGTGTCTTACTCGTCGTGTTAACCTTTCTTTATATACTGTTTTGCAATTTAGCAATTGCAGATAGACTAGGTGCCGATAACTCTATTCTGCAGCTAATACCAATAGTAAATGTTTTCCATCTTTGCTGGTGCGTTGATTTACCTGTTTGGATAGGTTTTTTGTTTTTTGTGCCATTGGTCAATATTGTTTTTGTGGCATATCTTTATTGCAGGGTCGCAAACCAACTAGGCAAACCAACTTTGAGTGGTGTGCTTATCCTAATCCCATTGGCCAACACATTTTTGCTTGGCTATCTGGTCTCTTCTGAGTCATTGAAGAGGTGAAGTAAGCGTTATAGGGATTTTAAGCAGGCGACCTCTTTACCGCTGAAGAGCAGTTCAAAGCCATGAAGTTTGATGTGGATGATTTTGGTCAGTTTTACCTTGTGACTGAGCAGCCATAAGCTGCGGTCAACGATACGGGTTTTCAATGGCCCGGACGGCTCTCCAACCCTAATGAGGCTCCCTCTGTCGAGACGGTCAGGATCTGTGGATCGCTCTGGTCTAGTCTAACCACCTCAATCCGCTCAAATGGACACTGATTGACGGTCAACGCGTCATGCTCCAGTGGATAGCAGAAGGTGCAGCACCTCTCACCTACGAACTGTTACTGGCTGGAAGTGTTGTTGATTCAAACAACAACGGGAGTTTCTGGATCACACCCTCGGGCGAACAAGACACCACCCTGTATACGGTAACAGTCAGTAATGCATTTGGTAGTATCACATCACAACCAGTGAGCGTATCCCTTGAACAATCCAACCCACAAATTCTTTACCAGCCAAGGGACATTCGATTGGTTCTGGGAGAGCGCCTGAACATCGGGCTCAAGGCATCAGGAGGTTCACTCAAATACCAGTGGTACAAGGGAGCGGCCCCAGTGGAGGGTGCAAGTGCAGCGAACTATGTGGTAGAGCAAACACAGGCAGCAGACTGCAGGAGATTACTTTGTGGTCATTTCAAACGACAAGGGAGTCCAGGCAAGTTTACCCATCAAAGTGTCCTTTGGAGCCAGACTTTCAGTAGCCCTTGATGGAGCCAACCTGACTTTTGCAGTTGACCCCGGAAACAGTGATTCCAACTGGAAACTCCAACGCTCCTCCAACCTGTTGTTCTGGGAGGATGTTCAAACGTTGAACGCACAAGACTGTGAATGACATTCCAATAGTGCAGCGGGTGATAGCCCAAAAGTGCGGCGTTTAGTTGTTGTTTATTTCTATTGTTTGGTTTGGTCAAGATTTCATTCAGGCTACGTCTTTTCCAAGATCGCAGGTCCTGGGGGAGCCTGAGTGTAGCGAAGGCGGAGGAAGGACCTGCGATGCCGCGGTTTTGATCCCTCTTTTTGTTTTATCCTTTGTCAGGATTTCTTCTTTTTCCGTTTCTTGGCATCATTGAGGCGGTAGCTTTCACCGTTTGCTTCCAGGATATGGACGCGATGCGTCAATCGATCCAATAGAGCTCCTGTGAGCCGTTCGCTCCCCATGACTTCTGTCCATTGCTCAAAGGGTAGATTGGTTGTTACGATGAGACTGGTGCGTTCGTAGGCTCGACTCACCACATCAAAAAGCAGTTCTGCCCCTGATTTTGTAAATGGGACATATCCTAGCTCATCAAGGATGATCAAATGATGGCGCTCTAATTGTTTTTTGAACCGTTGAAGGGTTCTCTCTTCTCGATGTTCAAGGAGCATGGTAACTAGTCCTGTAACACTGAAGAATTTCACTTTGAGTCCCTGCATACATACCGCGTGCCCGAGTGCACTTGCTAAATGGGATTTTCCAGTTCCAGGATTGCCCACCAGTAGAACGTTTTCTTTTCGTTGAACAAACTCTCCACGCATCAACTCCCTGATCGCTGCTTCATTGATCGAGGGTTGAGCCAAAAAATCAAAACTATCCAGCGTCTTGAGAACCGGGAACATGGCTTGTCGAATGCGTCGCTCTGAAGCACGTTGCTCCCTTTCAATCAACTCGCGTTCGGTCAGCCGTAACAGATACGCTGAATATTCACAGCGTTCCTTGGCACAAAGCTGGGCCATTGACTCGTATTCTCTCAAGATGGTTGGCAATTTCAAAGCCTTGAGGTGATGATTCAGTAGCACGTTGGGGTTGTCTTTACTCATCTCACACCTCCCACCAATTGCGTATATGCGTTTAAATCTGGAGATTTGATCCAAACCTGTTTCAGATGTGGATACCCATCCAGATTGAAGGTTTGCTCACGCCATTGCTCTTGAGGATACAAAAACTGAGCTACTGCATCCCGGGTTATGGCCCCATATTCCAAGGCTTTGGATACCGCTTTCATTAAGGCTGGCATGGAGTGCTTCTCCAATAATCGGAGGATTTGAATATATTCTCGAACACCTTCACTGGCGTATTGGTTCTCGAGTCTTTTTCGCAGCGTGGTAAATGCTTCAGGAAGTTCCCATTGATCTAGTGGCAAGGCGTAATCAAGTGCCCCTGGTTTACGCTCAAGTAGAGCAAGATAATGCACAGGTTCAAAACACACTCTTTGCTTATCCCAAATCCGAGGGTGACGCGCCACTTCTCGACCTTGTGCATGAAGGACAACCTCCCAGCAAAAGCCTTTGACGGTGATCGAATGATGAGCCCAGCAGACGGGAACCGAGTAATCATTGCAATCAAAACGAACCAAGGATAATGAGCTGGAAGTGGTGGATGTTTTCCGAGCGGCTTCAAAGGGGGAGACAGGTAAGGGGATCATTGCGCCCTGATCTTCAGAAAGGAGAACTTCCTTGGGATGCGGCTTTCCTCTAAGTCGTCGCTTGAGCTCTTCCTGGCACCGTTGTTTGAGGTAAGTGTTGAGTTCATTAAAATCACGCACCTGTGGAACCGGCACCATGAAGTTTAGCCGTGTGTATTTGACCAACCCCTCGACAACACCTTTTTCATTGCCACGGGCTGGACGGCAAAAGTGATGATCAAACAAGTAATGGCTCTTAAGCTGCAGAAAACCATATGTCAGCTTGCGCTCTCCTCCACCAAGGATTTTGGAAACGGCGATCTTTGTGTTGTCATAGCTGATTCGATGGGGAACTCCTTTAAAAAACTCAAATGCTTGTACATGGCCTTCTTGAAACGATTCGGTGTTCTCTCGTTCAAATGCCATCACAAAAACAGCGTCGCTATAGGGCAAGGCCATCACAAAGAAGGGGATTTTTCGAAGATGACCTCCAATCCTGGCTAAGGCGAATCCAAAATCAACTTGAGCCTCACCAGGGGGATGCTTCAAGGGAACAAAAACTTCCTGGTTCTTTTGAATAAGACGTCTTACAGCTGCTCTGACAGTGGAATAAGCCCCGCCATATCCATGTTCATCACGAATCCTCTCCCATATCCTTTTGGATGTATGACGCTGCTTGCGTGGTATCTTGAGGTCATCTTCAAGAATTTGAAGAATGCGCTTTTCAAACGGGCCGATTTGGGGTCGTTCCCGAGGTTTGCTTTTTTGATACCCAGGTGGTTCGCTGTGAGTAAGAATCTTATTGAGGGTGCGCCAATGCATCCCCGTTTCTCGTAGTATGCTGCGCTTGCTGACTCCCTCAACAAGCACACGTCTTCTTATGTCATTCCATTGTTCCATATCAGCATACATGCCCCTTTCTAGGCATGATGCCGCACTTTTCAAACATCACTTACGTGATCTCAACCCGCCGCACTATTCAGCTGTCATTTACAAATGCAGGGTCTGCATTAACACTTACTGCTGCAGATTTTGGATTGGCCGTTTGCAAAAAAACCGGGCGTCTCATTCAACTAACGGAACGCAAAAAGGAGGAAAACAAAAGAAATGAAGAAGTATAAAGGAATTAATTATCGTTTCCGACCAGACTCGTATTGGGTTGATAAGACAATTCGCCAATCAATATTACGAGATATCAAAGGAACCGAACGAAGAAAGCTCATCGATGATGCACTGAAGAACGGACGCTTTGACAAGGTCGAGGACGCCTTAGTAGGTGCTGAATTGCAAAGCGGGCTGCGGGATCGGCTGGGATCATTACATCCCCATTTTATGGGTGGCGAA
>CALSPN010000035.1 GCA_943788245.1 uncultured Verrucomicrobiae bacterium
AAAAACGGGCTGTGGTTACATGATTTCTTTGATACACATGAATGCATAAAAAAATGAACCCTCGGCCATGCGGAATGAATGTTTGAATTAGAGGTCATGATTATGTAATGGTTAAGAAGATTTCACCTTAACATTTCTCAAAACCATGAAGACAACTCGCAGGAATTTTCTGAAATCCACATCCGTGGCTACGATCGCAGCACCCTTTATACTACCCTCTCACATCTGGTCCGCAGAGGTGAAACCGAATGATCGCATTAACATGGGCTTCATCGGAATGGGGAAGCAGAACCAGCATCTTTTGCGTCATTTCATGAATTTGCCGGGAACGCAGGCTGTGGCGGTCTGCGATGTGGATTCATCACGCCGCAAGGATGCACGTCAACGCGTGGAACGTCATTATGCCGATAAAAACCAGGCCGGATCTTTCCGTGGATGCGAGGACTACATCGATTACCAGAAACTGTTGGAGCGTGATGACATTGATGCGGTCTGTATTGCAACCCCGGATCATTGGCATGCCCTGATGGCGACGGATGCGGCGAAAGCCAAGAAAGATATCTACTGCGAAAAACCTCTTTGCCAATCCATCAAGGAAGCCAGACGCATGGTCAATGCCGTGCGATACAACAAACGCATTTTTCAAACCGGCAGCATGCAGCGGTCATCGGAAGAATTCCGTGTCGCTTGCGAGCTGGTTCGGAATGGAATCATTGGCCCGATCTCCCGGGTCGAAGTTTCCGTCGGAGGCCCCGCCAAAGTTTGTGATCTCCCGGAGGAGGCCATGGAACCAGGTCTCGATTGGGATCGATGGCTGGGTCCAGCACCCAAGCGTGCTTATAACGCCGCGCTGAGCCCGCGCGGCGTTCACAACCACTATCCTGCGTGGAGAAACTACCGCGAATATGGAGGCGGTGGTGTGACGGATTGGGGAGCGCATCATTTTGACATTGCACAATGGGGCCTCGGCATGGACAACGAAGGACCACGACGTATTTATCCATCCAAAAACCCAGAATCAGGCAATGGCGTCCGCATGGTCTATCAGAGTGGCATTGAAATGCTTCACACCGAAGGCAATGGGGTCACATTCTTCGGTAAGGACGGCAAGGTCAACGTCAACCGGGGCAGGTTCAATTTCTGGCTTGGCGACAAGCAGATCGCGGACAATCGCAAACAATGCAAGCAGGTCGCACAGGAATATCTCGCCGATGCCAAAGTAAGTCTGTACAAATCAACAGATCATAAAAAAGACTTCCTTGATTGCATGCGCACTCGCACACGCCCCATAGCTGATGTCGAAATCGGCGCACGCACCGTGACCGTTTGTCACCTTGTCAATCTATCCTATTACCATAACGAGCCCATGCACTGGAATCCATTCCGTGAGCAGTTCGTGAATGGCAAAGGAAAGAAGGAGTGGCTGGACGTGGAGCATCGCGCGCCCTATAGCTTCGGCTGATTGAATCCCAGAGGGGGGGTTCGATCATGTCGATGCTTTCGCAACAATCAGTCACAAATAAAGAGGGATCATGCCAATCACCCTTTATTTGAAGGAAAACGGTTTTGTTTTACCAAATTGAACCCATTCGATCTCCATTTCGGCTGGGGTCAGCAGGTTGGAATGCACGTAGATGCCATACCGTAATTGAATCGATTCACCCTTTTTGAGAATGCGGTCGCCGTCAAATGTCAGGCAAGCACCCATCCAACCGTCATTGCGGATGTGAAACACGGAAGGATGATTGGGGTTGCTAGGGTGATCCATGAGTGTAAGCCCTTCGACGACACCGCTGGCTATTTGACCTGAGTAATCAACCCAGCGGGCGGATTTCCAGAAAGTCTCCTCCTCATTGATTTGACCATTCGAATTGATGATGCGACCTCCTCCGTCGTTAACGCCGATTGATTTTGCCATGCGCACACCGATCATTCCAAAAGGAGTTTTCCGAATGGTCACTTCCGGAAGAACAGCCTCCAGCTTGAGATCGATGATCATCAGATACTGGCCCTCCGGCCGAGCCTCGGCAACAATGCGCCGCCGTTCCTTGAAAACGACCTGATCCTCCGGATCCTTCCATAAGCTCGAAGAAACCACTCCTGCATGGATATCGGAATCTTCCAAAGAATCCACTTTTTGATGAACGATACGACCTTTGTTTTCACCACGGTCTCCCCAGAAATCGATCTCATTGATCATATGATGCGAGATCCAGACACTGTTGTGATGGCTGTGGCCATGAGGATCATGCGGATGCCCCAATCGAGTGAGAGAAAGTCCTGAAGGACCATTGACCGGATAAATGAATGGGCGACGCAACTCGTTTCCAAAGTGAAAGCGCAGCAACTCCGTGCCCTTGTTCTGGATGGAGACTTGATCATGCGGCAATGGAAGTGCCTGCATCTCGGGGATGGGTTTGGGACGATATCCGCTTGAGTCGGACGACTCAGCAATCAAAGTGGAATAGCCCGACAGACAGAAACTCAAGGCCAGGCATGAAACAACTTTGGACGAAGATGAACCAGCTCGAGTATCAAGCCTGAACAGGTTCCGGATTTTTTCGAATCTTGGCAGCCACATCACTGAACACTGTATAGACCAAGGGAACCACAAACAAAGTCAAAAAGGTACTCGTCAACATCCCCCCCCACAATCACGATCCCCATGGGGCGACGACTCTCAGCACCCGCTCCAAAACCTATGGCAATGGGAAGAATCCCCGAAATCGTCGAGACAGCCGTCATCAGGATAGGCCGCAAACGTACGGCACCTGATTGAACCATGGCTTGGTGAGCATTCATGCCCTTCTCCTTCAATTGATTCGCGAACTCGACCAGCAGGATCCCGTTCTTGGTCACCAATCCAACCAGCAACACCATTCCAATTTGACTGAACAGATTGATGTTCATGGCCGGGATGGGAGGAATCCAGCCTGACTTACCCAAAGCTCCCAGCAACCAGAGCAATCCAAGTGCACCCACCGCAGCGAGAGGGACCGTCAACATCACGGTCAATGGGTGAACCAGACTTTCAAACTGAGAAGCAAGTACCATGTAAACAATGATCAAGGCCAGGATGAGGATCCAGTAGATTTCCTTGCCGGCATCCTGAAGATCACGGGATTCGCCAGACCAATCATAAAGAAAACCGGATGGCATCTGTTCGTCCAACATGCCTTTCACCTTTTCCACTGCCGTTCCCATGGTGACCCCCACCGGCGTACCCGATATGGTGGCACTTCTGATACGGTTGTAACGCTCGATTTTATTGGGCGCAACACCCACCTCACGCCGCACAATACTTGACAGCTGAACGAGGCTTCCCCCCCGATTCCGGACGTATATTTTGTCCAGATCACCGGGCGTCAAACGACTGGTTCTTTGAAGCTGAGCGATCACATCGTATTCCTTGCCATCTTTTTTGATCCGGCTGACATCAAGCCCTCCGAAAAGAATCTGCAATGTTCTTGAAATATCCTGAATGGAAACACCCAGTGCAGCCGCACGGTTACGATCGATATCCAGTTTCAGTTCCGGTTTATTGAATTCAAACGAACTTTGAACATTCTGGATAAAACCTGATTGACGCAGCTGATTCAAAAAACCTGAGACAAAAGTATCCAACTCTTCGAGATCACCCGCCTGAATCACGACCTGAAAAGGCGAACGAAAGCTACGGTTGATAGTTTTTGGAATGGTAGGAATCGCAATGGCGCCTTCAACTTCCGTGAAAAAGCGCTGCCGAATACCACCCGGACTGTTGACAATTTCCTGCACAGATCGATCACGCTCCTCCTTCAGATGAACGAAGACGATGCCGTTGTTAGCCAGACCAGGTCCTGAAAAACCAGGTGCTACCAGGGAGCCGTAAATTTCAACTTCAGGCGTCTCGGAAAGAATTTGCTCCATTTGTTTGAGCATCCGGTCGGTGTATTCGGAAGTTGAGCCTTCCGGTGCAATCACGAAACAAAAAAGCCTGCCTTTATCTTCCTCAGGAAGAAAATCACCTTCGAGGTTCGTGTAGAGTAGTTGGCTGGCGAACAGAAGCAGTATCGCCAACATGCCCAGGATCCCCAGCCGTGCAATCACTGAAAGATCCAACAACCCCTGAAGGATCGATTTATAAAGACGCGTGATGAAATGCAAGGTGGCTTCAAACCTGCGGACCAGAAACCCCTGTTTTTTGGAGGACGGTTTCAGGATACGGGCGGCCATCATGGGAGTCAGCGAAAGTGCCACAAATGTGGACACGATGACCGCCCCCACAATCGCAACCGCAAATTCCACAAATAATCGACCGGTCGTGCTGGATTGAAAAGCCAGCGGCGCAAACACTGCCACCAGCGCTACGGTAGTGGCAATGACCGCAAAGGTGATTTCCTTCATCCCCTTGAAAGCAGCATCCGTTGGCTCCATGCCTTTCTCAATATGCCGATGAATATTTTCGAGCACCACGATGGCATCATCGACCACAATACCAATAGCCAGCACCAGTGCCAGCATCGTCAAAATATTGATCGAAAATCCCAGCAGATGCATCACCGCAAAACTGGCAATGATCGACACAGGAATCGCAATAGCCGGGATAAGTGTCGCCCGGAAGTTGTGGAGAAAAAACAAAGATCACCGTCACCACAAGGAAAAAGGCAAATCCCAGAGTCAACCAAACTTCGCTGATGGATTCCTCCACGAACGTGGATTCATCATAATTCACCACCATTTCAATGCCATCAGGAATCGTTGGACGCACCAGTTCAAGTTGATCACGGATCCCGTGAGAAACTGCTACTGAATTGGCTTTCGATTGCTTGACAATACCCAGAAAAATACACGGTCTGCCATTGTTGCGAGCTCCTGTCCTTTCATTTTCAACCCCTTGCTCTGCACGCCCAATATCCCGAAGACGCACAAAGCGATCCTTGTCCTGCCGCACAACCAATTGATTGAACGCCTCCACGGACTTTATCTCACCGCGTGTCTGGATGGTCATTTCACGATCCCAGTTTTCCACGCGTCCACTGGGCAACTCCACGTTCTGTTCGAGAAGAGCCTGCTGGACATCCAGTACGGTCACCTGATGGGCCGCCATTTTTTCAGAATCCAGCCAGAGTCGTATCGCAAAACGCTGCTCACCACCAATCGTGATGGAAGAAACCCCCTCGACCGTTTGGAGTCGGTTCTTGATTTGTTTTTCAGCCAGATCCGTCAACTCCAAAGGAGTAAAACCGATCACTGCTCATCCCGATCCAGATAATGGGACGTGCATCGGAATCCTGTTTGGAAATCACGGGGCTCATCAATCGTTTTCCGGAAGACGCCCTCGCACGCGAGAAACACGATCACGCACGTCCTGAGCAGCGATGTTGATGTCACGGGATAAATTGAATTCGATCGTGATATTGCTGACCTGTTCGCGGCTTTCACTACTGAGTGTCTTGATCCCAGGAACGTTGTTCACCGCTTCTTCCAGACGCTCGGTAATTTCAGTTTCGACCACAGAAGCATTGGCCCCGGGGGTAAACGGTCGTTACATTAACGATGGGAGGATCAATGTCCGGTAATTCGCGCACCGGCAAACGACTCAGACTGATGGCGCCGAACAAGACAAGCGCCAGGCTCATCATGGTAGCCAATACAGGGCGCTGGATACTGATTTCGGGCAGCTTCATTGACACTATCGGTAAATGGCTGCTGACTCAGCAGGAGCAAGTTTGACAGGTGAACCCGGGCCGATTTTCTGTGTTCCCTCCACAATCACCATTTCACCCTCTGAGAGGCCCTGCGTGATTTCCACTTTTCTGGTCTTGCGCTCCCCAACAGTCACGGTTCGAAACTGCGCCAGATTGTTATCATCAATGACATACACCATGGCACGTCCGCCATCCAATGCCCTGAACAAGGCAGGTTCGGGAATAACAATGGCTTGATCGCGAATCGTAAGCGTCAGATCCAGCGTAGCAAACATGCCAGGTTTGAGGAGACCCTCCGGATTAGGGACCGCAGCCTTGATCAGAGTGGTACGAAGCTCAGTATCAACGTAAGGAGCCACGAAGAAAACGGAACCGGAAAATGTTTGTTCAGGGTAAGCGGCTACTTTAACTTGAATGGTTTGCCCTGTCCTGCAGACACTCAGGAATCGTTCTGGCACATTGAATTCCACGTTGACGATATCGAGTGCAACCAGCCAGGTCAGTGTGGTATTCGGCGAAATTACCTGGCCGGGACTGACTGGTCGCTCCCCTACCGTGCCGTCAAAAGGAGCTGTGATGCGTGTATCCTGAAGCTGACGTCGACGCAGATTGACGAGAGCCTGTTGCGCTTCAAATTGTGTTCTCGTCTGATCAAACTCCTGCTTCGAGATCAGTTGACTTTCCAGCAACTTTTCGTTGCGTGCGTTATTGGATTTGCTCAGCGCGAGGTTTGCCTCTGTTTCTACCAAAGCTGCATTTATTTTGGTGCGATCGAGTTCGATGAGAAGCTGTCCTTTCTTGACTTTTTGGCCTTCCAGAAAATGAATGGCTTCAATAATACCAGCAGTTTCCGACTTGAGTTCCACCATTTCCTCGCCAGCAACGGTTCCGATCAGAGACAAAGTGTCGGCTACCTTTTCCACCTTGGCAGTCACGGCAACGACTTGCGTTGGCCGCATGGGGGGGCGACCTCCCGTTGTTTCTTCAGCCGCCGGGCCGCAGCCCGTTAAAATCCCCAAGGCCAGCCCAATGCTTGTTATAGTGTGAATGAAACGCGTCATGTGTCGTCTATCCTGTGGCACCACCGAAGGACAATGCGTTCATGCCCACGATAGATCAGGGCGCATACTGTTGAGGGAAAAAGAAGAGCATGCAAGATCATTCGATCACGCAAAGAGACGAGGAGGAACTTTGAAAAACAAAGTCTGAGTTGTGGCAGCGAGTCGCTTCAAGCCAGAGCAGCATTATTGAGTGCGAAACCAAGCTATTGAGGAATCAAGGGGCGGTCATCACTCCCCCCATGCGCCCCGCTAAATAGAGCGAGTGGGATCCAGAAAATACAATACGATTCCCACAGTTAAAAAACCTATCATCAATATCAAATCCATTTGAACTTACTCCGTTGTGGTTACCACCGAAGTACACCTTATTCAATGACCCAGTGCACTCGCCCCTTAAAACACATATGCCCAACTACACTTAGTAAACGTTCTCAGTTGACTAGACGGGCCATTTTTTTAAAAAGAAGGAGCGATGGTTTCCCTATATCTCCACTGGGAGACGCGAAATAATTTCCAGGTGAATGGGTTCTTATTGTTGCTGACACTCGTCAAACTCGCATGAAAAACCACCGCTCATCTTCACTTAATCTTCGTTTTTCAATTTTGCATGAAAAAGAACTGATACATAAGATTAAAGCATTTATTGTGCCGTATTATTTATGAGAAAATAAACACACAAAATACACCTCTGGAACGTGTTACGTTTTTAATGCGTTTTGAAGTATTCAAGCGCAAAAGACGCCAGAGCGCAGAAAAATCAGCAATGATTCTGACTTTTCACTCATCTGCAACAAACGTGGCTCCTTCAATTTCTGAGCGCAGGAATGAGGGGAGGTTTCCTGGGTTCAACTGCAGTACCATCGTGTGCTTTCCAGCTGGAAGACTGGTGGACAACTCACGCTTGTATTCAAATTCCCGCCCATCGATCCACAGGCGAGTGTCATCATTGGCGTTGATGTTGAGCGTCATACGCCCTCCTGTTGTTTCGAATGAAGCCGTCGCCATCAGCCCGATCAAGCTGGTCACCTGGTTGATATTTCTCAGTCGCAAGGCTTGAGCCATGATGGGCTGCAACAGCCGACCATCCACCAGGGTGTCGGCTGGATTCCAGGCGGAACCCGAGGTATCCCCGATAATACGCTCAATGCCAAATTGCTCATCCGTATGGCGACCGGCACGTAATTTCCAGCGACGTGCCACATTGTTTCTCGCTGCATCAAATGGACCCGGTTCACCCAACTTGGAGAGGAAACTCAATAAATCATGCTTGTCTTGATCAGAAAGCACCTCCAGTAATCCCGCGGGCATCATGGAAGCTCCCATGGTTTTTTCACTGACATCCTGTTTAGGAACAGAAACAATCTGATTCACGGCATTTCTCAAAAAGTATTCGTCTCCGTTTTCTGACTGCAGTATACCACTGTATTCTTCTCCATCGTTGGTCTCAAGAATCACGGAATGATAGCCTTCCTTGATCTTGGCATTAGGGGCGATCAGAGACTCAACCAGATAATCTGTTGGCGCACTGGCACCAATCGAAGTCAAATCCGGACCTACCTGACCACCGACACCTCCAATGGCGTGACAGGCAACGCATCCCAGCTCAGGCCTGCGATAAACAGTCTCTCCCCGTGCGGGATCTCCTTTACTCTCTGCCAAGTCAGCCATCTTCAAGAAAGAGTCGGGATTCACATTATTTTGATCGCTCAGCAACTGACCAACCTTTTCGATTGCCAACAGGAACTCAGGTTCATTGCGACCTGCTTTCTGAACACTCCTGATGCCTGCCTGTGCCGCTTTGCGACTGAGTGAAATATTTTTGATCGCTGATTTCATCACACTCAGCACCTGACGCCTTTGAATCAAATAAGTCCAGAGAGCTTCAAGCTCGGCTTCCGATTGTAGTTCATTGAGTGTTTCCCATACATGAGGCAGGGCCGCATCAGGCCTGGTCACAGCCAGCGATTGCGTCGCCAGGCGTCGGATGGACTCGGGCTGATCCTGAGTGATCAGCAGCTTCAGGGAATTCCATGCGTCGTCTCCGCCAATGGCGCCCAATGCCAAAACCGCACGCCCGCGCACCTGTTCTTGTGCTCCATCATTTTTGGCAGTGGCCATCAGGGCATTGAGCGCACCTGCAAATTTCCATTCCCTTACCAGATCAAGTGCCGCGATCTGGACTTCTTGATTGGAGTGATTGAATAGCCGGGCAATGCGAGCCTGCTGTCCAGTGGGTTTCAGCCGTCGCAAGCGAGATGCATCATTCAGCGCGCTCAGGCATTTCAACACAGCAGTCTCATCACGCGCATCATCCTGCACAATCTCTATCAAGCGATTCAGTTGACTGACGGTGCCCGCCTTGGCAATCAGGCTTGTCCAGGGTCCATCCATCAGTTCATCACTTGTCCTGGCGGCAATCAAGGGCTCCAGAACTTTACTCGCTTTGTCAGGCTCGATGGAACTAAGCCCGAATTCGAGTTCAGCCTCTTTTCCAATAGGATCCCAGGTGCCGTTTTGAATCGATTGTATCCATGGATCTACCAGATCATTGATGGTTAACCACAGTCCGTAATCCAGAAAACGATCCATGGGGTGTTGCAACACGGACAAAGCCAGAGCTGCGGCACTGCCTGTCTTTGAATGCGATAATGCGCGAAGTGCCTCCAGTCGCACGCGGGGATGTTTGTCACGGACAAGTTTAGCAAGCCAAACTTCAGCATTGGAATCCCCTTTCATCCAAAAGCGAAGCACCCTGACAGCCGCGGCACGAACACGGCCATCATCAGCCTGAAGAAGCTCTTCAAGCAGGGGCATGTTGACTTGATCCAGAGACTGGTGCATCCAGAGAGCCTGCAGTCGATCTTGCTCATCGTCGTGTTGCTCAGTCCAATCCGTTAAGGAGCCATGGATCGCATCTCCACGTTCCGTCAAGATCCGGCGCGCCTGCTTGCGATTATAGGCATTGGGCGACTTGAGTTCGTTCATGAGTTGCCCGTCAGACATGCCGACCAATCCCGGTCGTGGAAGTAAAGGATGATTCTTATAACTGATACGCCAGATACGACCCGTCACTTTATCACGCCGTGAATCACGGAAATCAACCTCACCATGCTGAATAATAGGATTGCTCCAGTCCGCGACATAAAGCGCTCCATCGGGACCAACCTTGACGTCGATGGGGCGAAAGGTCGGATCAAGGGATCGGACCAGATCTCCAGCCTCCTGCGCCGCATAGCCCGCTTCATTTTCACTGATGGAAAAACGTACGATGCGGTGCGCACGGAAGTCGCAGGTAATAGCTGAACCTTGCCAGTCTTGAGGCCATTGTTCGCTTTGAATGATTTCAAGCCCACAGAACTTCGGGTAGGAGCCTGGACTGACGCTGTCAAGCAGACGCCTCCCACCTGCATACGTAAAATACATGGCCCCCGGAACGCCGTAAGTGATTCCCTGATAACCCGCTCCGTCGGTTACAAAGGACTGCCCGTATTCATCAAACTGATGTCCCCAGGGATTACAGAAACCACGTAAATAAACGCCAAGATCGAGATTCGAAGGACGCAGATGCAGCAATCCACCACTGTTCAACCGGACCAAGCCATTGGGCGTTTCAAGGTGACTGTGAATATAAATAGATTGATTCATATACAATTGACCATCATGCCCCCAACGCAGTGTATGGAGAATGTGATGGGTATCTTCGGTACCAAAACCAGAAAGAACTATCCGTTTCTCATCGGCCCGACCGTCACCATCCGTATCTTTCAAGTGCAGTAATTCCGTGCTCTGCCCGACGTATACCCCCCCATCACCTGGTTCGATACCCGTTGGCATCAAAAGCCCATCAGCAAAAACCGTGGTTTGATCCGCAACCCCATCTCGATCCGTGTCTTCCATGATGAGAATCTGGTCGTTCGCTTCCTCACCCGGTTTGATCTGTGGATACAAGCTCGAACCTGCCACCCAGAGTCTGCCCTCAGGATCAAAATTAATCTGGATTGGCTTGCTCATCAAAGGGCTTTCGGCCCAGAGGGTCATTTCAACTTCCGGTGACAACTGGAATTTCCCTTGATCAGCAGCATGATCCGTTGAAAGCGTCACTCCCAGGGCTGACTTCGCTTCAGTCACGGAGGGAACCGGTTTTCTCCAGGCAAGGGCATCCGATTCCGTCACGGAACTCTCTACCCTTACCAGTTCCCACTGATGACGCCGGGGAATGGCAAGTTGATGGATTTCCGATTCTATCTTTGCGACCATCGGATCAAACTGAGGAATTTCCACCGCATTCTGCCCCTGCTCATGTTTTCTGAACCCGAAAAGATAAGTCTGATTTTGAGGACGAAAGCGATGGAAGAAAAGTTCATTTTTCTTGAGAACGCGTTCCCGCATTTGTTCAGCCTGATCAAATTGTGGCCCCTGCTGGAAGGTCTCCCCTTGACCCCATTGCGAAGCGGATCGCACGGCATAAATACGACCATCTATTTTTAAAGCCCAGGATCCAGAATCCAATCCCTCAAAACGAACCCTGCGCGAGGTGATGGCTGAAGGATAGATTTTGTCATCTTCATCATGATTGGGAAAAGGCAATAAATCGTCTCTGACTTCAAATTCAATGCGATTGGAACTGCGACGAAGGTCAAAAATTTGATTCCCCCTTGTGCCGGACCCCACTGTTCCATTGGCAGCAATCTCCAGATGCCAGGGCCATGGCTTACATCGCATCACTGCCTGAAACTGATCCGCAATCCTTGAGTAACCATAGGCATTGGGATGAATCCCGTTATCGGTGAATGCCCGTTTGTAGGGATCGGCATGGCCATCGCCAAGGTCATGAAATAAATCAATGAATGGAATGGCACGCTGCCTGGCAATGGAGGCGATGGATGAAGTGTAAGATTTGAGGACTCGATTATGCGCGGTTGGATCAGGAAGCGCCCCTCCCATGGCTTCATGCCTCACAGGACTTATTAAAACAAAGCGTACCGATTTCTTATGCTTTGAACTTTCCTGAATCCGATCAAGCAAGCGATTCATATCTTCTTTGAATTGACCAAGAACCTGCGTGCCTTCCAGAGACGAGGCCATGCCATAGCCGATCATGACCACGCTTGGTTGAAAGGCTTCTAATTCCCGGATGATGAGATCCTGCCAGGTGGCTCTGGGCTTGCTCCAGTCAAAGCTGGCTCGGGATTGTCCGCCAGGATTGTCACCACTCCAGGCAAAATTACGGAAAACAAGTCCATGATGCGGATGCCTGGCGGTCAGCCTGGATTCCAGCATGCCCCAGGTCTGCTCTCGTTCGAGCAAGGTGTCCCCCAAAAATGCGATACGGTCATTCTCCTGAAATTGAAACGCATGGGGAGAGGCATTTTGCGCGTAAACGGTCTGTCCGGGCCAGAAAGCACTCATTGACAACGCGAAGAGCAAGATCGTGGCAGTGGCAGGTATCTTTTCTCGAAGAACACCGCGCCACGAAAGGTCGTTCAAATCAGACTTAATCATCATATTCATTGGTTCAATTTTTTGGAGTTGGAAATCTTGATATTATGATTCAAGAGCTATTCCGAAAAAATAAGTGATTCAGCGAGAAAGTAGGAAAGTTTCCGAAAAAATTCAAGCTTACGGTAATGACATCCTGCCAAGAACATATCCATGGAACATAAAAAGGCCGGCAGTATACTGCCGGCCTTGATGAAAACAGGGCCTCTGCGAGTTTTTAGAAGGCCATCAAACGCTTGAAATTTCCCAAGTCAAAGGGATGCCATCAAAATAACGATCAAGCCACCATTACCTCGGATTGAATTATTTTTTCAGGTCGATAGGTCACTTTCAACTTCAAGCATTTCAATGAAATGTTCGGTCTCCTGAATCGGTTGATTCATTTGGTTGATCAGATCGCTAATATCCTCTTCGATTTGAAGCGTTTCTTCCTTGAGCCAACCAATGGCCTGCGCATTGAGATTGTGCTTGAGATAAAGCACGTAATCTTTCATTTGAATAAGCACGGGTTCAATGGCATTGCCAGCAAGTAAAAGTGAGGAACACATTTTCTCAAACCTTGCTCTGGTCTGGAAAAGTTTGGCACGACTTTTCCGGCTCAGGCTCGGACTTTGAATTTCACTGATCTGCGTGGTAGCTCATACGGCGACACGCCTACATCATGAGCGTGAGGCTATCGACACAGAAAACAGCCACTGAAAACCCAACATACCACCCGGCTTGTTGATGGCGCGTTGCGGTGAAGCGAGTGAGCGTAGAAGCGATTCATGTTAAACAGATGTGTGACGAGTCATTAAAATTTGTATCTCAGACTGGACACAACGCGCAGGTCGTTGCTCTTGCGTCCGAGCGCTGGCTGGTTATCAAAGACGTCCTGAATCGTAAAACGCATGCCTAGCTTTTCCGTGAGGTCTGAATCAATCCCAATTTCCGCTATGACGAGATAGTTTTCGAAATAGTCGACCTGAGGGACATATTCCAGCTTTTGCCAGAGCCGTGCACGCTCGCTGATCTGATATTTGGCTGATTCGGCGACACGTAGAGACATATAATGATCCGTGATACCCCCAACCTTCTCGTAGACGAAACCCGGACCCAGTTCCCCACTCAGCTCAAACTTGTCCTCTTTGAAAAAGTAATGACCCAAACCAGGACTAACCGTTCCGCGGAATTCAACATCTGCAATGGCGTCATGGAGAGCAGATAGGTTCAACAACGCAAACGTACGATCGTTGGCAAAAAGACGATTATACTGACCAGTGCCTCGAAGGGTTTCATTGTTTTTAACCCCTTCGACCTCACCCAGACTGCCGTCAGCCGTCAAACTTAATTCATTCAATTCCCATTTTTTAAGACTGAGGATACTTGCCGTGGCAAGCAAGGTGTCATTGTTGCCCTGAGTAAGGGTAAAACCAACTGAAGCATTGGTTTCCCATTTTGGTTTTTCGGTTTCTTCAATGGCTCCGTCTTCCTGAGCTTGGGTCATGAACCCAGTGACGGTGGTGATGGCGCATATCAGGAACCAGCGTGTTGTTTTATGGATCATTTGATCAGTATTCATGTGCATTTCTTACAATTTTGAGCAGCTTGTTTGTTACAAACAATGTCAACTGTCAAGATCTTTGAGTTGTCTCTTGCACCGCAGGCAATGCAAAATCGTGTAGCAAGCAGGGTTGTTTTCAGACTGTCGTCACCGGATTACCCAGTTCTCCAATGCCTGAGACCCTTATGGCAACGTGATCGCCTTCTTCAAGGGTAAAATCGTCATCAGGAACCACACCTGTCCCCGTCAGTAAAACCGATCCGGATGGAAAACTTTGAGAACGATTCAGATAATCCGAGAGCTCGTCGAAAGATCGTTTGATCTGGTTGATCGATGTTTCACCCTCAAACACCACATTGCCGTCCCTGGTGATTTTGACTCCAATGGTCCATTGTCGGGCTTCCGTTTCGTCTGGTCCGAAAACAATCCAGGGTCCAAGCGAGCAACTGCGATCATACATTTTGGCCTGTGGAAGGTATAAAAGATTTTCACCTTCAATGTCACGTGAACTCATGTCATTTCCAATGGTGTAACCCACCACGCTGCCTTGCGTATCCATCACCAGGGCAAGCTCAGGTTCAGGCACATTCCATGAGGCATCCTCACGAATCCCAACTGCGTCCCCTGTGGCAACCACCTTACCGGGCATTGATTTAAAGAAAATTTCAGGCCGTGGCGCGTCATATACCTTATCATAGGCGGTGGCACTGAAATCGGACTCTTCCATGCGCGCCGTCTTACTGCGTAGATAAGTGACTCCAGCAGCCCAGACTTCCTGATCATCTACTGGAGCAAGAAGTGTGACTTCCTGCAACGCCAACTTCGGGATGTCGAGGTTCTGTAATTGAGCAAGGATCAAGGCACGTTTTTCTGCGTCGAACAATGACTTCATTTGCGTGATCTGAAAGGAGGTGAGATCAATGACTTGATCGCTGTCATCCAGATAGCCAATGCTTGGCAATGAATTATCTTGTGTGTGGAAACGGCAAATTCTCATGAGGCAAGCATCATTAGAGGTTCATTACTAAATTTCCAGCATTTTCATTTTTCAACGAGGCCTTGCAGGTTTTTCCCGGACATTCTAGAACAAGTCCCATGCAAACTTATCAGGCATCATGTATTTTTGACGGCAAAGCAACGCTCGCGGAAGGTCCGGGCTGGGATGAGGAACGTCAGGCCGTAGTTTGGGTGGACATTGAGAAAGGCAAAATTTCTCGTTTCTATCCAAGCACACACCGCAATGAAACTTGGGCCATTTCTCAGAAAGTTGGCTGCGTCGTTCGCACGTCTGGGGGGGATCTTCTGGCTGGTGGCCAGGAAGGGCTGCTCAAACTGAACCCGGACTCGGGTGAAGTCACTTCCCTGCAAAACCCCGAGCCCGATTTGCCTGTGAATCGATTCAATGACGGCAAATGCGATCCTCAAGGGCGCTTGTGGGCCGGCACGATGTCCTGCGAGGAGGAGGAAGGAGCCGGGAGCCTTTACCGCATCACCAACGAAGGGTCGGTCAAGCGCATGGTGGAATCAGTCACGATCTCCAATGGCCTGGCATGGTCACAGGATGGTAGAACCATGTATTATATTGACACCCCCACCCGCCACGTCGACGCCTTCGACTTCGATCCAGTGGAGGGTGAGATTTCCAACCGACGTCATGTCATCGAAATCCCCAAGGACATGGGTTATCCGGATGGCATGACCATCGACGCCGAAGGCAAATTATGGGTGGCACTGTGGGCAGGATGGGGAGTGGGTCGCTGGGATCCAAGCACCGGTGAGTTGTTGGCCAAGGTCCAATTACCGGTTGAATGCGTCACCGCCTGTTGCTTCGGTGGAAAAGATTACCGTACGCTCTACATCACCACTGCCAGCCGTGATCTGGATGAAGAAGGACACAAGGAGCAACCTCAGGCAGGTGGTCTATTTGCTGTAGATGTCGGACTCGCAGGCCTGCCAACGCCTGTGTTCAAAGAAGCATGAGCATGCCGCTCGTTCTTGCTGATAAAAACATCCTTCCATGACCGAACAAAAAACAAGACCTTCCCTGATCGATATCGGGCTGAATCTGACACATGACTCCTTTGATCATGACAGGAAGGACGTGCTCCAGCGAGCGCTCGATCTCGGTGTCCATCGCATGATCCTCACGGGTGCAACCGAGGAAGGCAGCCTCAAGGCACTCGAACTGGCAAAATCCTACCCTGGCACTTTTTACGCAACTGCAGGCATTCATCCACACCATGCCAAAGAGGTCAATGGCGACACTTTTACTGTTCTGCAGGAACTGTACACCATGCCTGAAGTCGTGGCTGTCGGTGAATGCGGTCTGGATTATTTCCGCGATATCTCGCCGCGCTCTACTCAGGAAAAAGTGTTTATCGCGCACCTCGAAATGGCAACAGGCAATCAGTTACCGATGTTCCTGCACCAACGTGATGCGGGAGATACCTTTATTTCCATTCTCAAGGAGTTCCGTGAAAAAATCTCTGATGTTGTTGTTCATTGTTTCACCGATGACAAAAAAATCCTGTTCGGTTTACTCGATCTGGAATGCCACATCGGCATCACAGGATGGATTTGTGATGAACGCAGAGGCAAGCACCTCAAGGAACTGGTTCCAAGTATTCCGACGAATCGATTGATGATCGAAACCGACGCCCCGTATCTCATGCCGAGGGATCTCGATCCCAAACCAAAAACACAGCGTAACGAACCCATGCATCTACCTCATATCGCGCGTGAAATTGCCAAATGCACCGGAAAGCCCTTCGAGCAACTGGCACAAGAAACCACCGCCAATGCCAACTCCTTTTTCCGACTTCCACCTCTTGAAGAAATTCACTCAGGGGAGGACCGGACATGAAGCTCATTTCATGGAATGTCAATGGCATGCGGGCCGTGCTGGGCAAAGGGCTGCTGGACATCATCGATGACATGGATGCCGACATTCTTTGTTTTCAGGAGACAAAGGCGCAACCTGAACAACTGGTCGATTTCGACTGGCCCAAGGGCTACGAGGTGTTCTGGCATTCTGCGGTCAAGAAAGGTTACTCGGGCACCGGTGTGCTGAGTCGTCAAAAACCTCTCAGGGTATGGAACGGTCTCGATATCCCTGAACATGATCAGGAGGGTCGTGTTCAAAATCTGGAGTTCGATTCCTTTATTCTGGTCAATGTGTATACCCCCAACGCTCAAAATGGCCTGGCGCGCCTGGATTATCGTCTGGCCTGGGATGAAGCCTTTCGGCATCACGTCTGCAAATTACAACAACAAAAACCGGTCCTTTTCTGTGGCGATCTGAACGTCGCTCATCAGGAAATCGACCTTGCACGTCCCAAAGAGAATGTAAAAAATCCCGGTTTCAGTCCGGAGGAACGTGCGTCCTTTAATCGACTGGTCGATGCAGGATTCATCGACACCTTTCGCGAATTTGAACAGGGTGGCGGACATTATTCCTGGTGGAGTTACCGCGCGGGAGCACGGGCAAGGAACGTGGGATGGCGCATCGATTACTGCTGTGTCTCCCCCGACCTTCGATCCAACCTTGAAAAAGCCTTCATCATGCCAAACGTCATGGGTTCGGATCACTGTCCGGTAGGTGTGCAATTGGGCCTTTGATTTTTGAGGCACAAGGTGTTTGTCCGAGATGGAGCGTAACGTCTCTGGATGCCCTTTGCTGCCTGGCTTTCTCTACGCCTTGAGTGAAGCGGGCGTGGATATTGCAAAATTACCCACACGCCGACTCAAAGGCATTGATGTGCTCACGCGTGCCTGAGACAAAGAGCGTATCGCCCTCCATCATCACCATGGGCGGTAATGGCTCTTTGAAGGCATGAGGGGTTTCCTCATCCCCATCCGGACTTTCCCGAACGAGCAACAGGATGTTGATGTGGTAATGCTCTGGAAGTTTGGCATCTTCAATGGAAATACCGCTCAGCTTTCCCCCTAAAACGACACTGGCTACCTGGTATTCTCCGACGATGGGAATGCGGTCGTTCAGAAAATGGGAACGCAGCTTTTCAGCCAGTCGATAGGCCATGTCCTTGGCCGGTAATACCACGCTGTTGGCCCCGAGTTTTTCCAATACCTTGGCGTGTCTCTCGTCCAGGGCACGGGTCACGATATAGGGAATTTCAAGCTCCTTGAGATTCAGGGTCGCCAAAATGCTTCCCTGCATGTTCTCTCCAATGCCTACCACCACCGTATCGGCTTCCTGAACTCCAGCCTCTTTCAATGCCTCCGGATCTTCGGCATTCAACTCGACGGATTCAAGACCTGATTCGGCAAGGGCCTGAACCCGTTCAGGGTCCATATCCGCGACGATCACTTCCGTGTCAAAGGCAGCCAGACGCTTTGCCAGGTGGGTTCCAAAGCGCCCCGCTCCAATGATGAAGATTCTCTTGTTCTGAGTCATGACACAGTCTGGCACAAGTCCCTCTCTCAACCCAATGACAAATCTTCTCTGGGATAATTCACCTTGGAGGGTTTCAGCGGTCGAGCCAGATGAAGGGCCAGCATCAGTGGTCCCACTCTGCCAATGAACATCAATGCCATCACCACCACCTTACCTGCGGTCGTGAGGTGTGGGGTCACGTTCAAGCTCAATCCCACTGTACTGAACGCACTCACCACTTCAAAGATCAGCGAGAGCCAACGTTGATCTGCTGGCAAATGCGGGTTCGATCCCTCCGTGATCATCAGAGCCCCCACCCCCACCACGATCATCATGCCGGCCAGAAAACTGATCATCACGGCAATTTGAACGAATTTAGGTTCGATCTTTCGACCCCAGAGTTGAATTGATTCACGTCTTTGCAATGCCGACCATGCCGTCAACAGAATCACAGCGAAAGTCACCGTCTTGATCCCGCCGGCCATCGAACCGGGACATCCCCCGATATACATCCAGACCAGACTTCCAAGGATGGTGTCCGGATTCATCTGCCCCAAATCCACCACACTGAATCCTGCCGTACGAAGCATCACGGAATGCACCAGGGCCAGAGACACCCGTTGCCCCGTCGGTAGGCCTTGAAGGGTATGATTCCGCTCGAAGACCAGGATTGCTGCCGTTCCAAGCACAAGCAACACGACAGTACTCCAAAGGCACAAACGGGTCTGGATGGTCCACCTGGATTGGGTATGTTTAGAATGGTGTTTCCTGATGCGATTTCGCAATTGGATCAATGAGATCAAACCAATGCCACCACCGATCACCAGGAAATTAATCACCAACAAGGCCGAACCATGATCACGCCAGACAGAAATACCTTCAGGAAAACTGGAAAATCCCGCGTTGCAAAAAGCACTCACGGCATGAAACAGACTATGCCCCATACGCGCGCCCAAACCTCCATCAACACCCCCCTGCCCTATCGGAGGCCCAAGAAGAAACAGCAAGACCGCACCCACCAGTTCAAAAATCACAATGAAAAAACAGGCATATCCAAAGACTTGTTTTGGGCGCATGGATTTCACCTTGCCGATGGTATTGTCAATCGTCTTTTCTTCGGAAAGACTCGGTCGATCTCCCCCAAACATCGTGATCAACAAGCCAGCCGTAAAAATCCCCAGCCCACCGACTTGAATCAACACGGCAACGACCCCCAATCCAAAAGGATGATAAGCCTCAGCAATGTTGAAGGTGGATAAACCCGTCACACAAGTTGCGGAAACCGCCACAAACAGCGTATCCAGCAATGAAGGCGCCATTCCAGGCCCCGCCTGAAGAAATGGCATGCTCAACAACAAAGCCCCAATCAATATCACACCCCCGAATCCCACCGGCACCATCCACAATCGTGGGCCCAAAGGCGGCAACTCTTTCCTTAATTTACTCTCATTGGGTAGCATGATCCTCCATGATTCGATCCAGCGGACTCGTCGGGCGTTTCAGATCGCGACGCATCGCGTGGGTATGGATCTCGGTCGTTTTCACATCCGGATGTCTCATGAGTTCCTGAAGGGTGCGCATATTGATACCGCGTCCAGCATATGGGTGGCAAATGAATGACGCAGCGTGTGTGTGCCGACCCGTTTCGAAATAGCGGCAACTTGAGAGGAAAACGTACCTACTTTCTGTAATCCATTTTTCATGACATGATACCTGCACTTTTTCCCCGATATTGAATCAATGGAACGCTTGCGAGCAGGAAAAGATACTGCCATTCGAATGCTTTCCCGGCAATGGGATACTTCCACCCAGGGCTGACGGCAAATAGACCTTGCCCGAAGTCCACATCCTACACACGAAGCCGTATACACTCCATCAAAGACAATTCAGAACCAAACATCAATTTGGCCATCCATTGATGTAGCCTTTCCATGGCTTCCAACAGGCAAGTCTATTAAGCCTCGATCAACATTGTTGCTGATCGCTTACCCTTGGTCGCTTCTTTCGACTTCATTCCATGTGCCAGTAATTGATCCAGCACGTGACAATAAAGGGAAAACCAGGGCATTGAGAGCCTGCTTTTGAGTTGAAATCACTACTTCATGACCACTCGGCAAATGCTAAAAAACCTACAGCCAGTCGCATCGCGTTGAGTTGACGCGCCCTTGAGAATCGATCATGGTGATTCCTTGAGTCCCGCGGATAAGCCGCAGGTTGATCAGTTCAACGTTCGCTTCAAGAAAACGCATATGCCCAACACTTCTCAGGCTATAGCCCTTGCTTTTGCGATCCTCATTTGGCCAATGTCGTCCTGGGCCGACGACTCGACCCCGTTTCCGCTCTGGAAGCCAGGGGTGCCGTTGTTAGCGGCTGAGGATTTGCCCGAACTCGGTGACGTTGATTTCCATGTCATCAAGAAATGGGATAAGAAGTCTGACGGATACACCTTCCTACACGGTACTGGACTCACCCATCATCGTGGTAAACTCTACGCATCGTTTGGTCACAACAAGGGCTCCGAGAACACGGTCACAGAGGAAGCGCAATATCGAGTCAGTGAGGATGAGGGCAAGACATGGGGCCCTCTCGAAGTGTTGGATGCTGGAGAAGAGACGGATCTCGCTGTTAGCCACGGGGTATTCCTATCGCACGAAGGTGCCCTTTGGGCGTTCCACGGCTCCTATCATGGCAAGATGACGCGCGTTCACACGCGAGCCTACCGCCTCGATGAGAAGACAGGCAAGTGGAAGAAACACGGAGTTGTCGTAGGAGATGGCTTCTGGCCAATGAACCAACCAATGAGGATGAGCGATGGGAACTGGATCATGCCCGGGTTTGTCGCGGGGCCCTACTCGAGCAAGGGTGTCTTCCCCCCCGCAGTGGCGATCAGCCATGGCAACGACCTCACGAAGTGGGATCTCGTGACGATCCCCGTTGCAAAGACAGTCAAGCGCATGTGGGGAGAATCGGCAATCTTCGTGGACGGGAAGACAATTTACAACATCGCTCGTTACGGCGGCAACGCGGTGGCACTGGTCGCGAAGAGTAAGGACTATGGTCGCAGGTGGTCCCCGTCATCACCAAGCAACCTAACGATGACGACCTCAAAGCCCGCCGCCGGCATCCTCAGTACAGGTCAGCGTTACCTCGTTTGCACCACCGCAAAAGGCATCGGTGGCAGACGAACACCGCTTACGATTGCACTATCGAAACCGAACGAAAACTGCTTCAGTAAGGTCTTCGTCATTCGTCGATCTCGCCAAGATGGGAAACCTGGCGAATCTGCCGACAGCCTGAGCCTGTCGTATCCCATCGCCCTGGAGCACAATGGCAAGCTCTACGTAGGCTATTCGAACAACGGCGGTCGCCGCGGAAACCTGAACAGTGCGGAGCTTGCCGTCATCCCGATTGAGTCCCTAACGGCTGCCGAATAGACTCAAAGCGAACATGACGGTGGTGAAAACCGGCTACCCGTCCCGAGTCGGAATGATTGACCGAAATTTCAATCCCAGTCTTGCATTGAAGGCACGCTCCCTGTAAGTCGTGGATCATCCAGGACGTCTCTTCCCAGCGAAATGGGATAGAATCCATTAACGGTAGTTACAATGACAAGTGTTATGAAAGTTAAATCAATCGTTACCCCCCTTTCTCGCCGCTGTTGCGCTGAGTACGTTTTCAGGCAATGCGGATGGCCCGGGCACACCATTGACCTATCGGCATTTCGACGTCGAGGAAACGGATGACCGTGTGCTCAGGATGACGCCGGTTCCCGAGCCCACTGCACCGCGTTGGGCTCGCGATGTGTCTCAGGAAAACTTCGATTGGACGGCGCAGTCTGGCGACAAACCGTTCTTCGCCCGGCCGATTCCATTTGTGTTGGCGCCGGTCGATGAGGGGGAACCGTTCGGGAAGCACAATCATCAACCCTCGATCACCTGGCTGCCAAACGGTGACCTGCTGGCGATCTGGTATTCCACGGGCAGAGAACAGGGAACCGAACTGACCGTTCTCGCAAGCCGACTGCGGCCAGGGGCAGATGCGTGGGATGCGTCCAGCGAGTTCTTCAAGGCGCCGAATCGGAACATGCATGGGTCCAGCATTTTCCACGATGGGGAAGATACCATTTACCACTTCAACGGCATGGCTCCCAATGGCGGCCAGGGTTGGGCGAAACTCGCGTTGCTGATACGCACCAGTCTGGACAACGGCGTGACATGGACGCCGCCGCAAGCCGTTGACGCGAGACTGATTGGTCGTCACCAGGTGATCTCCGGCACGCTGCTGACCAATGATGGAGCACTAATCCAGAACTGCGATGCGGTCCCCGGCGGAAACGGTGGGACGGCGCTGCACATCAGCCGCGATGGTGGCAGAACGTGGACTGATCCGGGCGAAGGCAAAACAAAGCCAAAGTTCACCCAAGGCGCAACAGGTGAGGGAACCATCGCTGGGATACATGCCAAGGTGATTGAGTTAAAAGATGGTCGACTGCTGGCATTGGGTCGCGGCGACTCCATCAATGGGCACATGCCAATGAGCCTTTCTGCCGACCTGGGGAAAACCTGGACCTACAAGGCCTCTCCGTTTCCGCCGATCGGAGGAGGCCAGCGACTTGTTTTGAGGCGCCTTCAGGAAGGCGCGTTGCTGTTGGTATCCTTCACTTCCGGCAATCGCGCTAAGCCTGAGTCCGTCAACATGACCTTCACGGATAAGAGTGGCGAAGAACTCACCGGGCACGGTATGTTCGCCGCCGTCTCATTTGACGAAGGTGAAACCTGGCCCGTACGCAAACTACTCACACCAGGTGCAGGTGATTGGAACGGCGGAGCCTGGACCCAGGAATTCACAGCCACCCCGACGCGCGCCGAACACGCCGGTTACCTTGCCGCCACGCAAACTCCAGACAGCGTCATCCATCTGATCAGCAGCCGGCTGCATTATCGCTTCAATCTACCGTGGCTGAGGGAGGGCGTTTCCGACTGAGATGCGAAGCCGTCCAAGGAGGCATGACAATTCAACCATCAGCCTTGCTATCGGAGCGTTCGCTCAGACATTGTGAAAACAGACGTGACCTTGGGACAGAAAAAAAATTATTTCTATCAATGAATGAGAATTAAATTTGCAGTCTGCATCACTTTGCTGCTCTCCCTCTCTACGGGTGTCGCACTGAGTACGGAACCAGTGTTTGTAAGCCTGTTCGACGGTAAGAGCTTTACCGGTTGGAAGCACAGCGGCAACTGGATCATTGAAGACGGTGCCTTCTACCGCAAGGCAAGCGGCGGATCACTGACCTATACTGAGGCACTTGTCCCGGATGACTTCGAACTGCGTTTTGAATGGAAGGTATCGAAAGGCTGCAACTCCGGCATCTATTACCGACCGAGACAATACGAATATCAAATACTCGACAACCAAAACAGTCCCTACGGCGAGAATCCTCGTCAATCTGCAGGTTCTCTTTTCTTTTGCATGGCACCTTCAAAGGACGCGACCAAGCCCTTCGGTGAATGGAACACTGGAAGGGTAAAATGCAAAGGCACGATCATCGAACACTGGGTCAACGGCGAGCGCGTTCTTTCGTTTGACTACAGGGATCCGAAATGGAATCAACAGGTTGATTTGCTGAAAATTCGTGGCGCCGATCTTGATGCTCGAGGGGGCAAACTTTGGCTTCAGGATCACGGACAAGAGGTGTGGTTTCGTAAACTCAGGTGGCGGATAATACCAGAAAGCGAAACAATAAATGTGCATCGTGATTTTATCCCCATGGCCGTAACTGGAGAGGCACTTGAGAAAGAAAATGATCGAGTGGAACGAATGCTGAAAGCACAGGATCAAAAACCATGAAAACCCGATTGGTGTTCATATTCGTCATATCATTCTGCTTGTCTGGCTGCGATAACAGTCCGTATGTGCACACATTTGGAGAGACCTCTGCAGAGCGCGTCGCGGTAATGTCTGACATTATCAAAAAGAGGACCTCTCTTCCTGGTTCGATATTGGACGCAGAGTGTATTGAGGAGCAGTATGGAGATGGTCGGTTTGGGCCATCTGATTTCGCATTCTTTGCCAAACTCGTTGTAGAGAAAGCTGACTTCGCTGCATGGAAATCAAGCGCGGGAAAGAGGATTTCGAACTGGGACTATAAGTCTCCTAAAAAAGCTAGCCTCTCATGGTGGTCTACAAAAGAGCAAACAGACCAGTTGGAGATGTATTCGCCCAAGCCTATGTTTAGTCGAAGCAATGGCTGGGTAGGTTTCGCCGCCGATGGCCAAACCATCTACATACTTACATTCACGATGTAGACAAGGTAACCATTCAATGCGAGAAGAAAGAAAGCGATACCGTGAAATACTCAAAGATCAGGTTAGCAGAGGTGTCATGGAAACATCCTTTGAACATTTCAAGGAACGGGTTGCTCTTGGATCAACTGAATTTGTTGAACGCCTAAAGACGCATCTTAACAAGGCTGACAATCGGGAACTGGAAGGCAGGCATCGTTTCATCGATTATCAGCAAGTCGTCGCAACAGTAGAAACTGCAAAAGAAGAACCGCGATCTGAATGGCTGGATCATCAGGGTAACAGGGCAAAGTGGATAGTGCTATGGTTAGGCGACCCTTACAGCGGCTTGACGCAAAAAGAACTGGGGCTAAGGATGGGAAACAAAGATTACGCAAGTGTCAGTACAGGAATCAGCCGCTTCGGACAAAAGCAAAAAGAAGAGCGAACATTGCGTGAGTTATTGAAGAAATGTCTCAATATATTGAATGTTAAGACTCGACCCCAAAATTGGCTGAAATAGCGACCATCACAATACCAATCATGAATACAATACGCTCGCTCTACTTACTTTTGGTTATGACGACCCTCTTTAACTCCCATCGTTTATCGGCAGAAGTTCAATTTAATGTTATTTTCGAACCGGGAAGCAAATGGTACACACAAACTTATTCCGATGATGCTCGAGCGGCTATGGAATCCTATTTTGTGGATTTAGGTAAGTTATTTACTTCTACAGCCACCGTTAAGGTCACAGTGACGGATAATGAAACTTCGGCGTATGCCTCAACAGATTCTAGTTGGTATGACTATGTCACTCTTGATGGCTTGGCTGGTGAATACTATGCACCGGCGGCATGGATCATTATCAATAGAGCCGTTGACAATAACGGCTCAGCTTCTGATGTGACGGTCAACTGGAATATGGATGTCGATGCTCTGTACAACGGCGATCCTAACTGGATGATAGGAAACTTTCGAGGACTCGGACGTCATGAGATGCATCACGCTTTCGGAGAGATTTCCTTTTTTTCACACAGCGAAAGCTCGGATCCACGCGGAGGGGAAAGAACCGCGACGGTTGCGTCAACAATGATTTTTGACAAGAATAATCATTCGATTCTGGATACCTACAATAGTGTAACAAAGAGATTTCGCATATCTGATTATGTCTTGAATGCAGAATGGAGTAGTAGCAACTCGGGTCTATACTTCGCTGGTCTTGATGCCTCTGGGGATAGGGTTCCAATGCCATTGAAGAGTTATTCGACAAGCATCGATTATAGTCATTACAACGGGATAGCATACGTTAACGACCATCCAACTTGGTCTACATATGAAGAGCCAGACTACAATTTCCTTCGAGCAATGGGATATTCTCTAACGATTGACAGGACTGAGTATGTTCCAATAACCAGTATTGAAGTAACACCAGAAATTGTGACTTTAAGATTCGATTCATTGGTTGGAGCTATATATTCAATGGAGACATCTATGGATTTAATGGATTGGGATGTATCGACTGAAGAAATCACAGGAACGGGCTCACAAGTTCTTCATGAGGTCACGAGGAGTGTCCCGCTCAAGCCGAAGATGTTCTATCGTATCCAACTGATAAATCCTTAACTCCTTCGCTAGATTAAAAACCAGCTTGCCGAACAAAGCGGTGCAGGTAATTTCGCTGCGCTCCATGCCTGGCCTTTGACGTTCGGTTAAGAAATGCAAAGACGAGTCCACCAATACCTCATTGGTTTGCCACTCCTCATGATCGTGCCCGTTGCGTTTCCAGAAATCTTGATTGCCGTGAAAGCAGGCGAATCAGGCTTCTCGCGATCATGTTATGTGTTGTATCGATTATTCTCGACTGATGCGGAGGGAAGCTCTTCTTTCACCTCTACGTGGGTTTCCTGCCACTGATGTATGCGTTCGGTTTCTCCTCAACCAAAACCTAAAAGCTGAACAAAACGTAGCTTTATGGTCAAAATTCAATCACGTATTGTAGTCGCCTGCATCATGCTTTCGCAATGGGTTGCATGTGATGAAGGTAAAAACTCTCAAACGCACAGGCTGGACTCTCATACTCGCCGGATTGATCGGACCAGGCATCGCAGCGACCGACATCTAATATCATCAATAAGACGAGGACCATTGATTCGCCAACCGTTCTCGCAAAGTCTATCAGCAATACGCTGGGATCCGCCACCTTGGGTGCTCTGCTGACTCTGGTCGGGTTGATCTTAGCGCTGATTGACTGGTGGGGCGGACGGTATTGGGCTCGGGCTTGGATTTCCTCGCTGAGAAACTCCTCAAGCCGGCAAACGAATGACAGAACAAGCTAGTGCCGTTCAACGCGCTGACCGCATGAAAAATGTAAAATACACTAGGAATTAAAATCATATACATTCAACTAAGAGGATGCCATTGAAGGGCGACAGGAAGCGTTTTTCGATTCGCCTGAACAAGGGCTCGCAAGCAACCATGGGAATACTTGAAGTTGCCGGTGGTTCACTCGTCCTTGGCTTTCAGCGCAGGGAAACCCTTTTAAAGATTGGTGAAGCCCCGTGCCCGCAAGTTATCAACTCCGAGAAAGTCGAAGAAAGGGTTTACACGCAGACTTTGACGGCTTGCATGGAAGATCGATGCAAGCGATTGCGAGTCTCTGTGGGATATCCCGAACACCAATGACGGCACAGGACGCCTGACTATAATCATATAATCTATTTGAAAATTTCCAGGAATCACCGATCTTCTGATTCAACAAGAGATGAAAGCACTGATCTACTCAACCACCTTCGTTTTCCTGCTGGCGACAAGCGTAATGGCTAAAAGAAACGCGCCAGAGAAAGTTTCAGCCATTCAGACCAGCGAAGCGGTATTCTCCGTGCCTCACTTTACCAAGGGCGATCGCCCCCAAAACGGAGGCTTCATCGAAGCGCACCATCCCAAAACCAAGAAACTGCTGTGGCGGATTCTGGTCTACAAGACACACTACAACCCAGCATTGGAGAAGGATGTTCAGGATGTATTCATCACAAGCCTTTCCTTCGATAAAGTTCACAATCTGTTGATCATGGCTGATGAAAATTCGAGAGTGTTTGTTCTCAATTTGACCACAAAAAAGGTAACTCAAATCCATTGAGTTGAAGATGACTAGATAGACGAAATATTCTCTACTTTTAGGTGCAACTATCATTCTCTTGGGTCCGAAGATATCTTGGCTCGATCACCCTCGAAAACCAAAATAGCGTTAAGGTTCCATCTCTACCATGACAGGCATGAGGAGACGGATCTGCTGCTGCACGCTCCTGGCGCAATCAATGTGGCTCATGACGGAGCGCTGACGCTACCAGACCACAACGTAAATTCGATGGTGGCTCAATCGGAGCGCCTTCTTTTCGCGATAGGCGGCGGAAGGCTTGAAAACGGTGATGCCGATATGATTGCACTTGGGCACGATACTAGAGGAATCTTGCACTCCTCACCGGTGGCGCTCTACCTGGGTTACGGGGATGAATTGATTCGGTTTGGAGGTAAAGTCAGCATCAAACACGTTGACGTTCATTGAACAAATGTAGCGATTGTTCGCGCGGTGTGCGCAGAAAGAATGAAGGTATTCCCCAGAAATTCCATCCTTTCAAACTGCGGCAGTTACTTTACCGCAGGTGCATACAAACTTAGCTGATCAAGCAGAACATTATCTCTCAAAGCAAGAAGCATAAACTGTGGCGTGGGCAGAATACGGTAGTGCATGCGAGATTACCTTAATAGAGGCCCGAACTCCCACATCCACCGAAATTACCTCTCATCAAATACCGTTGCAAACCCGTCATATTTCATGAAGGGTTCTTCCAATGAAAAGACACGTCATGATACTGAACTGCGTTGTATTTGTTTGTTTCACTCTTGCCTTTACCGGATGCTCTGACAGCATACAGCGGCAAGCACACCAGCAGACAATTCGCTTGCGCGTCGAACACTGAGAGGGTCCTTCGATCTTTACTACACCATCCAGACAGATCCCTCAACAAACCGCAGGAACAGGTTCCATACCGGAAAAAGTAAGTGCCATGCACTTTTAACGAAAACTATATAGTCATTGAAGACACTGAATCGGGGGGGCGGCTTTTTCCAGTTGATATGATCAAAGAATTCAGGTGGAAGTAAAAGCTGACATCGACCCTGAGGCCTGATCTTTTGCGCGTTCCAATCGTTATGAACAAGCCATCATCCACCCGGAGGGCAGAACATGCCTCGCATCGGCCGCACAATAACCTGAGGACAATGGATTCTATTAAATTTTCAGATAGAGGCTCTACAATCGATTGAATGGCGTGTCTGATAAAAAGTTTTGGTGATTATTGATATTCCGCATTTTGAACGAACCCACCGGAAATAAATACTTTATGAAAAAAATATCGGCTACCTACCCTATCTTATTCGAGCTCATTGGACTGATCGCAGTGATTACCTATGAGATCGCTCGTTTTAACCAGCCTAATGATAAGGACGTGATCCTCGTCGGTGGGGTGGCCGCACTTCTGTTGTACCTTCCAGCTGTCATTGCAACAAGCATTCTGCACTACAGATGCTGGAAAGAGATACCTGTGGATGTTGCCCGAACAACTCCGGGTATGGCGGTCGGTTTGCTGTTCATTCCGTTCTTTAATTTTTACTGGTATTTCGTTTCGTATGAAGGCCTGGCTGAAGACTGCGCCAAGGCAATGGGCTCGAAAGAAAGCTCACGAGGATTAGGGATTACCCTTGGTATTCTCTCTATCACCGGGTGGAGCTTTTTTGCGCTCATCCCATTGGTGCTTATTCCACTTGGAATCGCATATTTTGTCATTTGGTTATTGTATAGCCTCAACATGGTCGCGGTTGCGAATGCATTGGCGGGCAGAGAATCACTACAAGCTTCGAACTCGGCAGAAAAAGATATAGATCCTGACGCCTGAATCGGCTTTTCTTAAAATCATCGCGACCGTTCAACTACCGCTTCAAAACTGGATGACCCGATCCGTTTCAAAAGATGCAAAGCGCTGGCCTTAAACTGGCCGTTTAGTAGGAAGAGTGAGTATTTAAAACATGCAATTTCTTTCACAAAGCGGTTTGGAAATATGAAATTAATTCGGCTGTTCCAAACCCTACTCCCGTTTTTAATGATCACCTTCTTATTGTGCGGGTGTGGTCAAAATGATTGGCAAACGAGCGATAAAGTCGAGATTCTCAGCGAATCCAAATCTCCGCATGGAGATTACATCGCCACGGTCTTTTCGTGCGCAGGTGGGGGAGCAGCGGGATACACCTACACCAACGTCAACCTCCGGAAAAAATCGCAGGATTTCAGCCAACGGGACTTTCTTTTAGGTGAGCACCTCTGGCACAGCTTCAGTGAAATCTCAGTGGATTGGAAAGATTCAAGGACCCTGAGCGTGTCCTGCAGATGGGTGAGCGACAACTCAAGTCACAAGACCCAGAACGGAAATAGAGTTCCCGAAAAAGATGGTGTGAAGGTCCATTACACCTTGCTCGAAAGTAGTCAGTGAGCATCATTGGGTTTCGATTCATCGAAGGTTTTGCTCGTTCCATGTCCGTTGTTAAGCATTGTCATTAAGGAATGAGTACAGAACGGAGTGGAAGTCAGTCCCTCTACTGCCTGATGTGCGAAAGACCAAACTCCTTCTTAATCCGGCTGCTTTCGTTTGATCCATCAAGCGCTTCTTGGGATTCCAATTGAATGCCACCTTGATTTTCAATATTTCTGTCCTGATATCGGAGCCAGTGGGCATTTGTTGGATATCATATCGCACATGAAAACATACCAAATTCCCAGCCCCTGAATTGAAAAAAGACAATTTTCCATTTTTAAAAATTTTCGCAAGGAATATGCTAGACCGGTTTAAATCGCTTAGCGATTTAGGACCGTCGAGGATATCAGCCAAAAACATTTTTATCACTATGACCGCTTTGCCGATCAAAACCCGTGAACTCCAGAGTCATCACTTTGATTCGACCATTTGGAATGACTTCGTTTTTCGCGATGACGACATTATCATTGCGACCTACGCAAAGTCAGGCACGACGTGGGTCCAGCAAATTGTATCGCAGCTATTGTTCAAGGGTGAGGCAGGTCTCCCAGTTGCTGAAATGTCTCCCTGGATGGACCTGCGCTTACCTCCAAAGGAGGTAAAACTTCCACTCGTCGCCGCGCAGACTCATCGAAGATTTATAAAGACCCATCTGCCTGTTGACGCACTGGTGTTTTCGAGTAAGGCCAAATACATCTATATCGGGAGAGACGGTCGGGATGTTGTTTGGAGTATGTTCAATCATCACTTGAATGCGAACGAATCATGGTATGAGGCGCTGAATAACACTCCGGGGCGGGTAGGGCCTCCCATCGAAAGACCCCCCAAATCCGTTTTACAATATTTTCAGGAATGGCTGGATCAGGATGGTTATCCTTGGTGGTCTTTCTGGGAGAATATTCGTTCCTGGTGGGAAATCCGAAATTTGCCGAATGTTTGCATGCTGCATTTCGAAAATCTGAAAGTAGATATGCCCGGAGAAATCCGTAGAATCGCAGAGTTTCTGGATATTTCGATCGATGAAGAATGCTGGGAGGATATCCTACGTCACTGCAGCTTCGACTACATGAAGGCGAATGCCACAAAAAGCGTGCCTCTGGGTGGAGCGTTTTGGGATGGAGGCGCACAAGTTTTCATCCACAAAGGACAGAACGGACGTTGGCGCGAGGTCCTCAGCAAAAGTGAAAGCAAGAAATACGAACGCATCGCGCAAGAGGAGTTGACCGGAGAATGTGCACACTGGTTGGCGCACGGAGGCGAACTGCGCTGATCAACTCGTGGAATCACGTCTTAGTGTCCTGTGCACCGATCCAGTAAAGACGTCAGAAATTAAGGAACCTGTTAGGTGGTATTGGAAAACAACAAGAAATTGAAAATTAGCTTCAGGGTAGATGCTCTTTTCATGGTGGGTTTAATCATCATCGTAGGTATATTATTCGTTACCAACCATCTAAAAGAGATTCCCTGCAGCCTTGAGTACAACGGAACCCATACCTTCTCAATCGGCAACCATGAAATCACAATTGAAACAATATCACATGGAGAGGAAGGGCCTGCCGAGGTGGTCATATCCGGTAAACATTTCCGAGAAGTCCTGGACTCTCTTTCCAATCAGGATCTTTACATGAATGTCAGACCGGCATCTGTGTCATGGAAAAAAATCGATAGCAAGCGGGGGCGAGATCTGTTGATCTGGAGACCCGATGGACCGACGGGCCAGCATCACACCGCCTCCGTATATTTATCCAGCGATGACGGAAAACTTCATAAGCTGATACCACCGCTTAAAAGAGGACAGTAAATCCTCTCAACCCTCTACGGACAGATATCAAAAGTGTGGATCTGGAATGGTGACACAGCACAGGGCCAGACTCTACTTCGAAGAAAGTAAGCCACACACAATTTCAGAAAAACATGTTGTCATCGGAAGCACCGAATCTGCTGATCAACTTTTTCAATGTCCTTGATTTACCACATCCAAAAAATGGCATCAATAGCATTGGCTTCAATGCTCCCAAAGTATTCCAGCCAAAGATTTCGAGAAACCTCCAAGGATGCTGGCTGATAAAAAGTAATATGAAATCCAGAGAGTATGGGATCGTGCCTGTCATTCTGTTGATTCAAAGCAAACGACATGATCGAAAGAACCCTTGAGGACATCAGGTTTGGTTATATGCGGGAATGTGAAAGATCATGTTCCCCTGAAACACGGGCAAGGTTATCTATGGGGCAGCATTAATCCTTCGAATTTGAAAAAAGCGCATTGGATACTCCATGGACGCCTTCACTTCAAACAAAAGCCTCCCATTTGAGGGCTCCTGATTCCTACTTTGCGAAAGGTGCCATTCCTCAAGCTGCAGGTCTTCAGTAACAAACAGCCCGAAGAGTCCGCTCACGGGCACAGAACATTCAATCATAATTCTGTCACCTTCTACTGTAATGTTGGGAACGAGACGCTCATAGAAATAAAGCTCTGAGTGCTGCCCCGGTGACCCACCTATTTTCTCACTGGTTTTCCAATAGGTTGCTTCATTGGGATTGTCCCCATCCTCCACTGCAATCAAGGTATAACCTGATCCATCACCACTCTCAAAAACTGAATCGCCATCATCATACGAAAAATCAATCAAAATCTGATTCTCGCTATCCGCCAATGCGACCCTTTCTCCACTATTGGAAAAATTACCGGTAAATTCGCCCGCGATGGGCAACCCTTTTCCGTAACGCATCTCAAAAGCAACACGGTTTTTCACCACCAACAGCGACGCGCCAGGCGAAAGGCGGCTCATTGACGATTGGGTAAAATCAAAATCCACGCCATCTACAAACCGTGCCCCATCCAATAAAAATGTCGTCGTTCCCGGGTTATGAATTTCTATAAATTCAAATTCATCTCCATCTAGATATCCGAATGCCATTTCGTCGAAAGAAGGATCCTCGGGGTGGAAGTTTAATTCACTCACCATGACACGCGGGTTACCAACCACATAGGTCGCCTCACTCAAGGCACTCCATTCCGAACCTGAAAGTGTCCTGGCTTTGACCGTCGTCAGATCATTTAGAAGGATAGGGGTTTCATAAATGCGCGAGGCAGGTTGTTCTCCAATAATTTCCCGCTGACCGACCATCAACTCCGCATCGATCAGGAAATCCGAACTCACGCTGGAAACATTGAGCCCTTGAATGGCTAATAAATTGGTTCCTGCATGCAAATGAGAAATGAATCCACTGATATCAAAATCCTGAAACTGAACAGCGACAGAGTCATCATGCGTCCCAGTGGCAAAAGAGTTCCATTTCAACATCTCGGGAGCATTGGATGAGGCGATATTGACGCCATTGAGGAAAGCCTCGAATCCGTCGTCATAACGCATCCTTAACAACATCAGGTTTGTCTCTTCGTTGATCTGGGATCCTGTTTCAAATTGGATACGAATGAAAACCGAACCGTTTTGACCCTGCATGGAATCCGTCACGTCCATTCCAATGAATTCCCCATAGTCATTCCCGGTGTCGTAGCCAATGCCTCCCACCCCGAGCATCCATGCATCATCAACAAAATTCACATCCTCGTACCAATCAGAGCCAAATGCATCACCACCATTGTGCGCACCTGGCACCAAAACGCGTTTTGGGGTGGAAGTATCAAGCAGGTCGAATCGGCTTATTACATTCGACTGCAATCGACTGCGAGGATCGGTCTCATCCAATGTATAGAAAATTGCTCCACCTTGTGCGGTCATTGACAAGTTGAAACCAGCATCCACGTTCCCACCAGTATGATTGAACACAGGAGCAACAATTCTTGGGTAAAGGCCAGCTCGGCGTAATTGCTCCAGCACGATTGCTGATCTTCGTGGGAAATAATTAGTAAGCAACTTGTCTCGTTCTCGACTCCAATCATCCCAGGTAAAGGGGCTCTCGACCAACTGATCACCCCAGCGAGCTGACTCCCCCACAATCGCCCTTTCAATCTGGGCTGCAAGTTGCGCAAATCTTGATGCTGGAACGTTGTTTTCAGGCTCCACCATGGACCATTGTGGTTGGTCTGGATTGACGAAAAAGCTACCACCATTGAAAAAGTGATGCTGAACCCTGTCGGCGAACCAAAGACGAAAATCTGGATTGTTTTTCAAGGCTGCATAAGGTCGGGCCACAGAGGAGTCCACCCCTGTTCGATCCGTATTCAGATCGGAACCCATGCCCATGGATGTTTCTGTATCCCATGGGTAAAATGTAAAACCTTCATCACCTTCTCGATCCCGACCTACCCAGAAATTACGGCCCGGCCAATCCTGATTTCCCATGTAAAAATTCAAAATGCAGTAATCGATGAGATTCCTGACATCCAGCAGGTTTTCCATCGAAGGATCCCTGATTCCATCGGGACCTTTACCCTGAATCTTGTTGAACAGCTTTTCCGGTTCCATTCCAGAATCAAGGATATCGAGCAATCGATTCCAGGCATCCCTGTTTCCATCGGGAGCAGAATCCTGATTCAAGGCGTCCCAGTTGTCCTTGTCGCCTCCGTGATAGCTAGAGGAAAAGGCTGCATCCGGGCGTTCTACGAGATTATAAAGCCCCCAATAGATACCATTCAGATAGAGGTGAACAAAGTTTGTATGGGATGCCTCCATGCCCATCGCTCTTGCTGTTTCCATTGCAAAAGCGTCGCGAATGTAGAGGGCACGCGCTCCGCCGTATGGCCAGGCATCGTTTCCGTTGGCTCGAAGAACGACATTATCAAATGAATCGGTCGCATCGGGACCGAACAGTGGGAAATTCAGCTTTGAAGCACCATATTGCCCCCGAAATACCAGTCGGAAGGATTTCTTCAAAGTCAGATTGAACTTTCTGAAAGCACCTCCCTGTATTCTCAGCCCTGCATTCTCCTGAAATCCCTTGCGTCCATTTTCAGGATAAATGAGCTCAACCGAAACCGGCTTTTCCCAAGCTTCACCACGACTACCTGAATTGGTATAGATACCCCTGGTCCCGAATAACGCGTCCGCATCCATGACAAGCGACATGGAAGGAAGAGAGAGCAGATCGTCTTGAATCGTTTTTTTGTATCGCCCGTCAAAGCTGTCACGACCTTGAATACCCACAACACGGTTGTCCAGGCCGTAGTCAGCTGTCTGGGATCCCCATCGTGCCGGAAAACCAGTTTCCAATGCTGATGACTGATTCTGCAGAACAATATCAGATGTAAATAAATAGGTTCGCGTCAAAACCAGGGAGGGAATCCATCCATCACGCAATCCAACAGCACGCAATACGGTGGTTTTTTTCACCTGTAAGGGACCAGTGTATGGGTGTCCGGACAAGGCATCAGGGCTGCTTCCATCTGTCGTATAATAGATACTGACGCCCTCCAGATCAGAAAGGATCTCTACTTCAAAAGCATCTTTCATGAATCCGCTTTCAACATCGATGATAGGGACAGTTACCAATCCCGACTTCGCATCCGAGTTTAATTGACCAGGAGAAGGTGTCTCGAAGTAACCCGCATCAGAAAATGCAGCCCGGGTCGCTCCGCTCTCAAGCTGGGCTTCGAGCAGAAAATCCGGACTGGAGGCACTGTCGTTCAGAGCATGGATCGCCAGCAAATTTTTACCTGGTTCGATAAGGGATCCAAAGTTTCGAAGATCAAAGCGTTCCGCAATCACCGCCACTTCGGACCCCCTGTTGGATTCCGCAACGGAGTCAAACACAGATCTGTCTGGAGCATTGGTGCGAGCAACCTCAGCACCGTTGATGTAGGCAATGAAACCATCATCGAAACGCACATTGAGAGACAACCCTTCAAGATCTGCGTCCTCTCCAGCGAAGAACGGAAGGCGCACATAGGCCGTAGCATGTTGACCGTACATGGAGGTCTCTATGTCCGTTTGTATCAGGTCAACAAATACTGGCTGAGGCAATCCTACTGTCCCCAGAAATTCAACTTCGGCAATCTGCATGATTTGTCCACCACTCGCTCGCAGTGAGGGAAAAACAAGTCGATACATACCAAAAGGCAAATCGTTGGGGAACGCCACCTCAAGGGTGGAAAATCTGTCTTCGAATAAAGGAAGAGGCCCTTGCGCAATGAGTTCAAAAACGCCACCACCTGATGAACCCTCCAGTCGGTAAGCGGTCGGATCCCGGCCTTCAGCATCATTGGCCGATGTCAACCGCAATCCATTGACCACCGTCGGGCCCTGCCCAGGTTTCAAGGTGAAACCCGAATCCGTTCCGTCAAAATTCAAGTATTTGGTTTGGGGATCGTTGTCAATGGCACGCCAGACTTCCTCGCCAAAAGGAGAATTGGAGGAACTTGGATCGATATCATCATCAGGCATTGAAATGTCTTCCAGCATCGTCACATCAATCAGAACCGGTGAGGACGTTTCCCCCGGATTCGAAACGCTCGATTCTGGTAACCAGCCGAGCAATTCGACTTCAGCTATTTGCATCGCAACGGCCACCCTTTCGTTGCGAACGGTAGGAAATACAAGACGATAGTAGGCATGTTTCAAGGTGTTTTGAAAATCGATCTGAATGGTTTCAAAACGATTTTCAAATACAGGAATGGCTCCTTTGGCAATTTCAACAAAATTGATCCCATCGCTCGATCCTGAAAGGATAAACTGGCTTGGATCCCGTTCGGGAGCATCATTGGCCGAAGTCAGCCGAAGCCCGCTCACCGCGGTAGGCCCAAGAGACAACTTCACGGTGAAGCCGGCGTTCAATTTGTCAAAGTTCAGATATTTTGTGGCCGTGTTGTTGTCTAGGGCAGCGTCCACCATCTCTCCAACAGGTGAAAACTCAGAGGTTGGGTCAACAGGATCGAAAGCCATCGTTACGTCACCCAATACCAAAGGCTCCTCCATTGGATTTTGTGGATCACTGTTATTCCCATCTGCATTTTGCTGATATCCGATTCCAAAATGAACGGCTCCCCATTGAGAATCGTCAAAATCAGGCAAGGTCCATGCCTGGCCCATGGAGTTATCTCTAGGAAAATGAATGTTTCCAGCCGCGTCATGGGATACAAAAACGGTCCTTTCGTTTCGCATGGTAATGCCATAGGAAATATCGGGAAACTGGATGGGATATTGTGGATCATAGGCATGTGCAATTGTTCGGGTATCAGGTTGTATCAGCCCAAGAAAACCGCCCTTGCTGCTCAACTTGAAATTAGTATGAAGCTCGGCCCCGACAAGTGCCCGATCCTTTCCTGAAGCAAAAACAATGAGAGAGGATTGCATGGGGATGAACTGATCCGGGAACCTCCATTTCGTCAGATCCGAGATATCATCACTCAGATACCAACCATTCAAGGATGCAGGCTCAGTTCCCGTATTGTAGATCTCGATCCAATCACTCCGATCCCCATCCTCATCGATCATTCCAGACTGATTCGATGCCATGAATTCTGACAGGACAAAAGGTTGCGCCGTCAATTTGATTGAAAGAAGGAAAACACTGAATAGCAGGCATCCAATATTCCAATTCACTCCCCCCCGCAAAAGTGAATCCACATAATTGAGCATCCAAAATAATGAAGATCTCAGGATTAGCATATTCATACGGCCATATAGCACTGTTGAGAGAAATAGAGTATAAGTCAAGAGAGAGGACATCACTGAATGATGATCATAAGAAATGCTATGTGGGCGCTTGAATGATTTTTATGAATCAAAGAGCGGTGCGCGTAGCCATGACTCCTCGTTATCCACAGACAAAAACTGGTCTTAACACCAAGGTTAGGTTAAGAGATGGATGTTCATATTTTGGCCCAATGAAAAAACTGCTACTGATATTGACGACAATAATAGCGCTGACCGGACAACTATCCGCAAAGGAAGGTGTCATTTTGTTGCATGGCCTTTGCAGATCTTCGGCAAGTATGGAGAAGATGGCAAACGCACTTCAGCAAGCAGGTTATGTGGTTGAGAATGTCGACTACCCCTCACGGACAGCAGCAATAAGAGACCTTGCCGAGCAGGCGATCGGTTCCGCCATCAAAAGCAAACAGATGCAGGATTGCTCAAAGATTCACTTTGTGACGCATTCCATGGGGGGTATCCTGGTCAGAAGTTACTTCTCAAAGAGAAAAGAAAGTCGCCTGGGAAGGGTCGTGATGCTGGCTCCTCCCAACCAAGGAAGTGAAGTAGTGGACAAGATCGGATCCTGGCGACTTTTTCGCTGGATCAATGGCCCGGCGGGAAGGCAGCTGAACACAAAACTGGATTCCCCTCCTCATGCCCTGGGAAAGATTCATTTTGAATGTGGTGTGATCACAGGAGATCGGTCCATCAACTGGATCAACAGTCTGCTGATTCCAGGCAAGGATGATGGGAAGGTATCCATTGCTCGATCCCAATGTTCCGGCGTCAAGGATCACCGCGTTTTTCATGTCACCCACCCCTATATCATGAAGAATCGAAAAGTGATTTCTGAAGTCATTCACTTTTTAAAGCGTGGCCATTTCAGCAAACCTGAGCCAAACAGGAAATAAACGCCATTCTGATTCCTCAAAGTATGTGTTCTATGGAAATTTTTAAACGTGTATCCGTCCGACTTACCATACATGGCCCCAAGCAAGGCATACCCAGTGAGGCTTCAACAATGTGCTCAGCGCAGGCACATGACTTGTCATCCGCACACTGAACAAGAGGGCTGAGGAGTGGGAATCGAATCCGTGTTGCACCCCATTGGCCGTGCGAGTAACCTGCATATGTGTTTAAGCCATGTGAGTTAGAAACTTCTGAATCCGCCAATGCACATGCGTCTTCTTGGATAAGAAGACGCATGTCTGGCAGGAGATTTGTATTCCTCTTCCTGATCGCCATTATGTCCAGCTCTAGCGGAACCATCAATGTTGCAGCAGCTGAGCAGCCAAGCTCCGGTAAATTCCTTACGTTCACGCACGCAGGCGAGGAGAGAAAATATTTACTACATCTTCCAAAGGAGCTTCCTGAAAAGGCACCACTTGTTTTCGTGCTGCATGGCTATCGAGGGGATGCGAGAGATTACATGGCCGAGCTGGGAGTCGAGGGTATCGCTGATAAGAACGGGTTCGCGCTATGCGTTCCTCAGGGAGCCAGAGATGTCGAAGGCATACCCCACTGGAACGCCCGTCTCAAAATCAGCAGGACGAATGACATTGACTTCCTTTCCAAGCTGGCCATCCAACTGCAACAATCTCACCGTCTGGATCCTGCCAGAACATTTGTCAGCGGTGTTTCGAATGGCGGGTTCATGAGCTATACCCTGGTGGCGGAAAGGCCCGATGTATTCAAGGCAGCAGCTTCAGTGATCGGCACCATGAGTGGATACACATGGAGGCACAGAGATCAAATTCAGCCGACACCCATTTTGCAGATTTCCGGCATGGATGATGAGGTCGTTCCCTATAACGGCAGCATGTCTAGATCCGGCGGCTGGGGTGGCGCGCCTGACCAAGGGATAATCATCAATTTCTGGACCGAACTCAACAAGACCCGCATCGGCGGAAGTCGTCCAGGTTTCAGAGCAGGACAACCGCGCACTACTATCAGGGACGGCACTGGTGATCAACGAGGTCTGGCATTACAAGGTCAAGGGATTTGGACACCGGATCCCGGGTGCAAACGTGTTGGGGGATACCGCATTCGATGTAGTCTGGCAGTTCTTCAGTAAGTATTGAAAAGGCTCCCGACGGAAATCATGACAGGTGATGAGAGTCAACAACAACAATGAGCTTCCACACCATGGACACTGGATCCATGTGGACCGTCCTCGCCTGAGTTGTCTTTCACTGGCAACTGCAATCATTGTCTTGCCCTCATGGATTCCGTTGGACTAGGTTTTCTCTTTGATAAAGACAGATGATCACCGACTCCACAAAATCTCATTTGTCCCCGGCCGAGGTTCTTGACCGACTGAGGACCGTCATGGCTGCTGAACAATTTGAAATCCTTGAATCTTCATCAAGTGAGATCCGTTTTCGACATGGAGCTTATTTCTCTTCGACTGCACCGTCGTTTCCTAAACGAGGACAGTTCCCAAAACGAGGTCGCATTCTGATTCAGCCAAGCGTGAACGGCAGTCATATTGAATACAAAATTGAAGTCTATGGCATGATCAGATACTGGCTTTTTTTCATCAGCATTGCCTGCTGCTGGCTGATCTTTCCACCTATCCTTGCATACCGAGCTTTGTCCTATCAACCGCATCAAATGATGCGCAAATTGTTGAAGACACTCGGTTAGCTGACAAACCCAATCACCCATCGAGCGCGCGCTCCCAGATTGGGGCAGGATACGGGGCGTAAAGCATCAAAACAAGAATAGGATAATTATGCATTTTTTGAATGTATACATACATTAATTGTTTGTTTGCAAGAATTTGAATTCGCCTCTCATTTTTCACTTCTCACTCCAGCCGTGTATATTAACGAATTTTTAGCACTTTGGCATTCGATCTGCAGTTAGGATTACGACACCCAAGATCGGGTGTAGACGAAGGATGGAGAATATCATGACAATCACAGGAATCATCATATTAACAGCGATATGCATCACCATCGTGAGCAGCATTCTAGGACTGTTCAACAAACGCAGGTCCATCGGCTGTGCCCTCGCAGGTGCTTTGACGATAATGGCCGCTTTGCCGGGAGCATTGCACGCGTGGGGAGAAGGACGGTCAATACCATGGACAAGCGCCTATTTAATATTGGTCCTTGTCGGAGCTGGTTCGATCTTCCGACAGCTGATGCTTCACAAGCGAGAACAACGCCTGCTTTAAGGATCACATCAGGATATTAGTCAACAGTTCAGCGTGATGAGCGTCGCAAGACCACTAAAGGTAAACAGCGATTCAAATTTGACGCTGCGCATGGAAAAGAAACAAAAATCAAATATGAGTAATACCCACATAACAATTTCCAACCTTAACATACTGCCCCTTCTATTGAGCAGATCAAAACGATTCGGTATGGGCAGACACGCGCTGACAGTCTTGATGTTCTTCATGGTATTATCAGAAGGAATGCGCGCCGAAGCATCCATCGAGCAGCTCCGCCAAGAGTATCATGAAGCACGCGCTACCTTTGGCAAAACCAGAGATTTTGGGAAAGACTACAGAGAGTCGGTCGCATCAGCTCATGCATTGATTGCCGCACTGTTGAATCATTGGCTGAATCTGCCGGATCACTCCGGGGAGGTATCGATTGTTTGCCGGGAAATCAAAACTGTTTTGAAGGACACGGCAGGCAATCGCTTTACAGAGCGTTATCATCAGGAGAAATCATTTCTGGCCCGAACCCTCTGGCCGCTGCTGAGCGAAAGCAAGCCGACATCCAGTCAAGCCAACTTCATGGCACAACTGATCAAGCCGCAGAAAGGCATCCATTTGTATGACTGGCTGTCGCGACTCGGCCAGCCAACGGAGCCTCTGGGTTGGGACGTGCAGAGTGACATACGCCCTGGCTCTGATTCGCAGTGGCAACGATAAGCAGGCCCGCAGACATATCAACTTACTCCATCGGAAAGTATCCATCAATCACACTCACAATCCCAAAGGCAGTCTAGATTATGGTCCCGAGGCTGGAACGGGGCGTTATCGTGACTATGTGCACTACCTCCAGCTGTGTGAGATTCTGCACGCATTGCGGACTACGGTTTCGAGTGATCATACAAGTGCGAGGAAACACATCGAAAACGCCCGAAAACATCGTGAGCTCCTCTCTCCTGAGGCAGCCCCACTGGTCGCTGAGATCGTCCTGCGAATCGAGGAGCAGAAGGATTAGGAGGAAGCGAAGATCTCTTGAACCACAAGCAATAATGATCATGAAATCATTGAGTGTATCTTTCCAAACGACAACAGACATGAAGCATGGGCAACCGTTATTTACCCTACTCATGTTCATCGGGCTACTGACAATCACAGGGAGCACACTCGGTGACTCTCAGGAGGAAAACACGCGCGGCATGAAGTTGGCGAGAGGGGATTTGAGTGTCGCCACCAATGAGATCGAACGGTTCTATGCCCTGGGAGACGCCGCAAGGAATGCGTTGAAAGAAGGAAAAGTCAAAGAAGCCAAAGCCCTCGCCACGGAACTGGCGCGTATGACTCCAAAATACAGGGATAACTGGAATTATGGCAACGCCGTTGCGAATGCCAATCAAGTGCTTGGGCAGATCGCACTCTCCAAGGGCGATCTGGAGAAGGCAAAAAAGCACCTCTTGGCTTCAGCCAACAGCAAGGGATCACCGCAATTAAATTCCTTTGGCCCCAATTTCAAACTAGCTGGAAAACTGGCCGAAAAAGGTGAGTATAAAACTGTACTTCGATTTTTGGCACAAGTGAAAATGTTCTGGGCCAACCCAAATGATAGAAGGGAAGCCAATTCGAAGCATGTTGCCGGTATGCACCTGCAACAACTCGATTCCTGGAGAAAGCAACTCCAGGCAGGAAAAGTTCCCGACCATCCAAGATGGCGCTAGACCATTGAATACTCAGAAGTCCAACCATGAAACTTCATGCAGCCGCCAAGTCATATCAGGACTGACTGACAGGATTCCTCAATACAGAGAAAGTGGAATGACCTGTCGTGGTAAATGATCATGACAAACGAACATCTAATGGACATTCAGGGCATGCTCTATGAAAGACAGCCCCACGAAGCCTGAGGACCCGTTCCCATCTCGGAGGGATCATTCCTTCATGATACCAAAGTTTCCGAGTCATTGATTCCTACCTAAAACATGGTTTAATATCAGCCATGTCTTTCGCACCACTCATGAAGATGAACACTACGTTGTTGGCTGGCTTGTCGGGACTCATCTGGGGACTGATGGGAGCATCCTTCAGCCAAAAAGTGGCCGGCGCGCATGTATGGTTTGCGGTTCCGCTCGGCATTCCAATAGGTATTGCCGTGTTTCGCGGCAGTCGCTGGACATACAAAAAGCCTCGTTGGGTGCTGTTTTTCACCGCGATCATCAGCACCATCATTGCGGTGGCTTTATTCGGTCTTTGCGTAGGGTTGGCAGATTTAATGCGAGATATCCCAAATCGCAACGGGCTTGCCGTGGTGATTCAGAGCATGCTGGCCTACCTGTTTGGTCTACTAACCATGCCACCGTTTTGGGCTTTTTTTCTGCTGTCATTCGGCTAATCATGCCCTGCTACGGTTCCGCATCTACCAAGCTCCGAGCGTGTCAGAAAAACCTGATCATGCGGCCGCGAGGTACACCACTGACTGCATTCACACAGCGGGTCCAATGTACACTGAAGATGACAAGCAATGGGAGAGCCTATGAAAAACCTGAGTCAAACAAATATCGTTTTGGACAATTTTTGCAGCATCGGCCATCACGCTGAGCGACAGCGCGGAACATGCATGGAGAAAGCCGTTCCGGTGGACTCAACAGGAAGATCAGGAATGTGCTGTTCATCGTCTCTGATGATCTGAAGGCGAGCGCGCTCGGATGCTACGGCAACAAGGTTTGCCGCACACCCAACATCGATAGGCTGGCCCGCGGAGGCATGGTGTTTAACCGTGCTTATTGTCAGGGAATGGCATGCGCTCCTTCACGAAAATCATTCATGTTCAGTCGATATCTGGATACAAAAGGGACAAATCTGGGTGAGCATTTCAAAAATAACGGATGGTACACAGCGCGTGTGGGCAAAATATACCACATGCGCGTTCCCGGTGATATCATTGCAGGAACCAATGGACTCGACGTCGAAAGTTCCTGGACCGAGCGTTTCAATTCTCCTGGTAGGGAAGCACACACGCCGGGAGGACTATGCCTGCCTGAACCTGAATATTTTCACTCGGGAACTCGAAGGGCGCGAATCAACGGCCATGCCTAATCGCATGTTTGTTTCGGTGAGCTATCAGGGAGACGGTTCGGATCAGCCCGATCACCAAACCGCCAGCAAGGCCATGGAATTGTTGAAGAAACATAAGGATGAATCTTTTTTCCTGGCGGTGGGGTTAATCCGCCCCCATTACCCGAATGTGGCACCGAAGCAGTATTTCGAAAACTATCGCTGGCAGGACATGGAACTGCCGGATGGTATTGAAAACGATATTGAGGACATACCCAAGCTGGGTCGCGCTGCGACCATGAACTCAAACAACCCGATCGGAAAATATCCCGATAACCAGAAACGGATGTGGGCAGCCTACTACGCCACGGTGACCTACATGGACGAACAGGTGGGGCGCATCATCGACGAGTTGGAAAGGCTGAAGCTACGCGAAAGCACCGCCATCGTTTTCTTGAGCGACCATGGTTACCATCTGGGTGAACACACTTTCTGGCAGAAATCCAATCTCCATGAAGAAGTGGTCCGCGTGCCCCTGATCGTTTCTGTTCCAGGAATCCAACCCGGTAAGACAAACGCCATCACAGAACTGGTTGATATTTATCCCAGTCTGGCTGAATTGGCTGGACTGAAGGTTCCAGCAGAAGTGCAGGGAAAGAGCTTCGTCCCTGTGTTGAGAAACCCCTCTGTTTCAGTAAAAAAAGGCGCACTTTTTTTTCATCGGGGTATCGCATTGCGTGAAGATCAGTTCGCGCTGATGCGCTACTCAGACGGAAGCAACGAGCTGTATGATATGAAGAAAGATCCACTTCAACTGACCAATCTGGCTGCAGATGAGGCCCATGCGACTGATCTTGAAAACATGCAAAAGCGACTCCGGGACAGAATCAGGCAGGAGAAAATTTCGATTAAGCTGGCTCCCTCAAAATAATGGCAAAAAAACCAGATGACTTGAGTCAGAAAGCTGGCACCTTTCATGATCTGTGAGCATCACGACAACATGAATAACGAAGGAAGATGAAGCAACATCCCTCATTGGAATGCACTGAACATCGTCCATGGCCGTTGCCGGAAAAGAATTGGAGGTGGCGTCAGCAGTGGCAAAATCTGGTTTTCATCCATTGGAGCATCGACAAAGATTGGATGCAAAAACAGTTACCGAGCGGCCTTGAA
>CALSPN010000036.1 GCA_943788245.1 uncultured Verrucomicrobiae bacterium
TGCAATACACAAAAGAGCGGGGGTGGGTTATTGACCATGCCGGGGTATTCTGGCCATGAACCGAGGGCCGGTCATTCGTGGAACGTGGATGCTGGAGCGAATCCTCGGTGAGCATTTGCCTGATCCTCCCATGGATGTTGGGGCAGGTGCCCCCTCAACAACCCGGTGAAAACCTGAGCTTTCGTGAGCGATTTGAATTGCATCGCGATCAAGCATCTTGTGCTTTGTGCCACGACAAGATCGATCCACTTGGTTTTGCTGCAGAGGGATTTGATCGGCAGGGAGCCTTTATTCTGAAGGGTAAGAAAATGCTGCCAGACGGGGGAAGTCAGGTATCTGAATAAGAAAGGGGAGCAGGTGGATACAACGGGGGATCATGCCCAATGGAAGCAAATTTCACCGACTTTGATTCGCTGAAGGAAATCCTGCAAACGGAGTATCAGATCGCAGATTGTTCGCAACATCGTTGAGCGCACCTTGTCTTTTGCCTTGTGCCGCTCGCTGGAGCTTTCATGATCAGCCAACGGTGAATTCCATAGCTTCCCATATGGAAGAAACAGATGGCACTTATCGTGATTTATTGCTAATGATCATCCGCAGCCTCCCGTTTCGTGAAACATTTGTGAGAGCTGAACCGTTATGAAATATCGAATTCATCGGCGTACTTTTTTAAGAGGGGCAGCAGGCGCGTTGTTACCGTTGCCTTGGCTGAATCTTATGGAAGCGTCGGTCAAAACTCGTTCTCAAGCATCACCTCCGTTACGTTTTCATGACCCTCTTCAAGCCGAATGGAGTGCATCCTCCGTCCGTGGAATATCAATGGAGGCTCTGAGTTTGATTTCCGAATGTCGCCTTTGATGAAGCCGTTCGAGAAGCATAGAGATGATCTGCTGATCCTGGATAAACATGGGAGACTTTGGTTTCTCGTCCCATGCAAGTTCAACAAGACGTTTTTTATCGGGGTCATCATGAAAACAACGCATCGGCCTCCATTGATCAATTAATTGCGGATCAAATTGGCAATGAGACCCCCTCATCGTTCTCTTGAGTTGACGACTGAAGGGCTGTTTCCGAGCCAAATCGGTTGCAGTCTATATCTCCTATGATCGCAAAGGGCAGCCCATACCGCGTGAAAGCGATCCACAATTGGTCTTTGATCGGTTATTTCGCAACCCGATGCAGCACCCCGAAAAAGCGGCGCCATATGTCGAGTCTTCTTGATCGTGTTCGAGAGGATACCAGCGCATTGAATCGTCGCACCGGATACGAAGATAAGCAGGTGCTGGATGCTTACCTTACCGTTGTTCGAGAGACTGAGAAAAGGTTGGAAAAACCTTGAGAATTCCGTCATTCCCGCTGTTGAGGTATCGGACTCGCAAAGACCGCCAAGGGCCTTGAATTTGAATTGAACAGGTTGAATCCAATGATCGATTTGATTTCATTGGCACTCTGGACTGATTCTACACGCTGCATCAGCTACATGCTGGGGAAACAGCAACAGTCGCATGATTTTTGATTTCTCTGGGGAGTCAAGGAACAACACCCATTATCTATCTCATTTCTTTCGCAATTTCAGTCGATCCAATATCGATGCCCTCTTGAAGATCAGTCTCTGGCACATGGAGAAATTCGATTATTTGCTTAACAGGCTCAAGTCCTATCAGGATCAGCATGGAAGTCTCCTTGATCACACCATGGTGATCTTCGGTTCAGGAATGGGGCATAGTGATAATCACACGGTCAAACGTATTCCCATGATATTAGCTGGAGGCAAAGGTCGTATCAAAACCGGTCGATACGTTCGATATGCCGAAAATCAGGAATTGGGTCGATTGCATCTCGCATTGATGCAGCAATTTGGTGTGTCGCGCATCTGAATACGCCGGTGTCCAAACGCCGTTGCCGGGATTGGATGGCTCACCGTATGAGGCCTATCAGGAGCGGCCCTTTCAGAGCTGGGTGAAAAGCGACGATGAACAGCGTGATTGTTCAGGGGCGTTTGCGATTGTCTGAGGACCTCAATGAAGCAAGGATATTTTACATGGATGTTGATAGACATCCTTCGATCCGCATCGATGTATCGTTTTCGCGATTTCCATCATTTCAATTTTGGCATATCATTGTGGTAACACCGATCACCTTATCGGGGAGAAAGCCGAGGATCGTGACGGACGCACCACGATCACCAAGATCAAGTCGCTGCAATCTCTGCACGGAAAAAATGCCGGATAGCTTAAACGGCTAGAATCGCTGACCATCACATCAACTGCCTTTTTGGTCGGAGCGTTTAGCGTAAACGCGCTCTCAAATCAACGGACTCAGGGGCATATGCACAATCAAGAGTAGCCTTGTTCCTCTGGTGTTTATTTGAGCTATGTGTTTTTTGGTTTGATTGGTAAGGGCCTTCGGTAGACAGGGATGCTTTTTCAAATCAAGACGGCCAATCCTTGCTGTGTGTGCTACTTCCTTGTCCGCATAGGTTGAATGGACGGTTAGTTTAAAATTCCACCGCAGAGCTTGTTTTATCGCGAAGCCTGGGGCAGGACATATCAGCTACATCTCCTGAACAACGAATAGCGCAATCGGGCCTCAGATATAGTACATTTCCCTTGTCTGATTGTCTTCTTCCATAATAGCCCGGAAATGGATCGAATCAGCAGTTTCATCCAGGCAGGATTGCATCTTTTCCCAGGCAGATTTCAAAGCCTGAGGGCATTCATTGTTGCCAAGTGCGGCAGGTTCAAAAATGTCGCCGTGAATGCAGCGCAGGATTTCACCGAAGGTAATGTCCTCCGGAGCTTTATTGAGTAGATAGCCTCCTTCTTTGCCTCTGATGCTCTTGACGATTTTCTGTGATTTTAATTCGATCAGGATCTGCACGAGATAGTTCTGAGGAATATTTTGTTCCTTAGCCAAGTCTTCAATACGCAAGGCTTTTCCGGATTGGTATTGTCGAGACAATCCAAGAACCGCACGTGCTGCATAATCACTTTTAACCGAAAGTTTCACTTCAACCACCCTAAGACAATACGGAACTCAGGGCAATCATTTCATCGGGTCCTCTTTGGTTCGAAACAGTGGATAGGACATGATCCACAGGCTTGGCAAAATGGGGTGCCCTCGAGTCACATTTTTTGATAATGCGCCACTAAGCTCGCAAAATTGGCGATGACTTGAAACCCTAGGCAATCCAATGGGTTCGGGAAGTCTGGCGTTTAAACTTGTCCGGCAGTCCATCAATGGCTCGCTCGCTCGATTTCTTTGATTGTCTGAGGGTATTGAGAAGATTGGTAAATAAGAGATCATGCGATCACCATCATTCTTGCTCGGCAAGCTTGGATTATGTCATGTATTTGACTTTCATCTGGTTCTCCTTAGGGTCATCCCATGCAGACTTTAGTTAATGGGGAACCAATCGCTCCCGAATGGATTGAGGAAGAATTTTCGCAAATCAAATCCTGGCACGAGCAGCGATCTCAATTGAGTTGTTGTGAGCGTGATGATGAATTTCGTGCTCAGGCTCGTGATAATGTTATTGGGCGTGTGTTACTGAATCAAGCGGCTGAAAAAGAGATCCCGGATCCGACAAGTGAGCAAATTCAGGCAGCAGTTAAACAGCTCCATAAGGATTATGGTGGCGAAGAGGCTTTTCTGGCGACCATGGGCTTGAACGAGGGACAGAAGTCCTTTGTCGATCGGCAGGTCGTTGTCAATTTAAAGGCAGATCAACTCATCGCCAATTTTAGTAAGGATTTGCAGCATCCTGAAGAAGATGCACTGCTTGCTTATTACCGAGAACATTCCGAACCTTATACTTCGGAGTCGCGTGTTCGTGCGTTGCATATTTTTAAATCATTGAGGCAATCCGAAGACAAGGATCAGCTCTTCAAGGAATGTTGCAAAGTGCGCGAGCGGCTTGGTTCGGGTGAAGACTTTGAAACAATTGCCAGAGAATTTTCAGATAAGCCAGCGGAAGAAATTGACCTTGGTTTTTTCAAAAGAGGTGAGTTGATGGATGAATTTGAATTTGTTGCTTTTTCCATGCAAGTCGGTGAAGTAAGCCCTGTTTTTTCTTCTTACCATGGTTTTCATCTAGCCAAGGTCCTTGAAATTGAGCCGCCTGTTATCACTCCTTTTGAGGAGGTGCGAGAAGCCGTGCTAGAAGCCTGGATGCAGGAAAAGCGAACCATTGCGGATTCAGGAATACATTCAAGCACTTAAAAGCCAAGCCGAGATCAAAGACATCGAAGAGGAGATTGAGTCTGAGCCCCCGAAAGTTTAAGGCACGAAGTTGGACATGGTAGCCCAGTAACTTGATTTTATTCCTAAACTAAGGTCTGCGCGTATTATGATCCTGCAGCCAGCGAACATCTGGATTGTTCGGCGACTCCAGCATGGATGGCATGGATTCGATCTCGGGCAACAATCCGTTCTTAACCAACGGTGGTGTGGTTGTCAGGGGTGCTGCCAGCGTTTGATCTCTGAATGTCCATCCACAAATGACAAAAGTAGCAGCATTATTGTGATATGCTGCGGGGGAAATCGAAAAATAGCTGTTTCCTCTGGTTCGTTTGGGTATCCCTTCATTCCAACCAGAAAGTTTCCCGAAAATTTGTCGCATCCTCCCGAACATCCAGGAACAAGAAGGTGGATGAAGGCCCGGGATCTGATGAAGTCTGACTGATTTTGGTATACCTTGTAGCCAAACCAGTAAACACGTTCATTTTCACCCCATAGCACCGCAGTGAACATTCATGGCCATGGACCTGACTCTCGACAACCTTTTGCCATTGACCGTGACGGCGCTCTTGTCGGCTGGACACTTAAAAATATCAGGCCGATTGAACGTAGGAACCATAATGGAACTTCTTTTGATGTCTTTTTCTACATCCCAGTTTGATTGGTTTGTCCGGATTGAAATCCATCAGCCCCCGCACCCATGCTGGTTTCAGTGGTTCAGGTCCCACCAGCGTCTCTGGGGTCACTGGCTGCGGTGATCTTATCTTCATTGTCATCCGCATATAGAATCCATCCGTAAGTCAACTGACGATGATTATTCAGGCATTTGATGGCGTGTGCCTTCTGCTTGGCTTTGCTGAGTTGCGGGGCAGCAGCATCCCCGCAAGAATGGCAATGGATCGCAATTACAACCAGCAATTCAATGAGGGTAAAAGGCCTCCTCTCGACGCCGGATGCAGATTGATCCGAACAAGCAGGAAAAGCCTATTTCCTTATTCGAGTGTCTGGATGTCAGGTTTCGATTCATTGTTTCGATATCCTACATAGCACATTACATGCTTGAATTCCAATTTCATCTGCCAATTGCATGTTGCTTGCGTCTCCACAATAGACCGATTTGTCAAAAAATCGCTATTTGAGGTGAATACTTCCACTGCTCTAAATGACACCTATTTAAGCGACCCATGCAAGGCTGCCCTTGACAGACCGGGGTAGTTCAGTAGACGGTTCAAGTGTATGCAATCCTACGGATTTCCTAAACATCTTTTAATCGCATTTGGAATGGCCTTGCTTGGCTATATCCTTCTTTACAGTTGTGACCGCCACCTGAGGTCTCGCAAAGGTGCCTGGGAATTCACTTTTTCAAGTTCTTCCAGTGGAGAACCCGTCCTCACGATTGACCAGCCTCATTACGGGATTAGTAAAGTCAGGATTGTCATGGAAGGGGAATCCTTCGAGGGACCCACTCGAAGGTTGCGTTTCGACAAGCCCGGCCTCGAGCTGCCTTTCGGTGAAGCAATCTTCTTTGATACCACTTATTTGCCCGGATCTGTGACCTTCGATCTTTTCGGACACGAGCTTGAGGTATTGCCAAGAACGCTGATCCTCAACTTCAAGGAGCATCCATGGCAAGTTGGTGAAGTCATCAAAGTCAAGCCTGACGAAGCATGGACTCGGCAAGTTGAGGTCCTTGAGCAGAATCAACCCTGAGGGTTCTCGCATCCCTGCTGTGCATCGCAACAGGTTTCTTTGAAATCCAGTGAAGCAGAATTGACGCAGTATCTTAGCCCTGTTGGATTGGGGCCATCTTCAAAAACATGCCCTAAATGTGCGTCGCATTTGGAGCATAGGATTTCGGTTCGAGTCATGAGCAGTTTTCGATCTTCTTTCGTCCGAATAACCTGTTCTATTGCAGGCTGCCAGAAACTTGGCCAGCCAGACCCTGAATCGTATTTGTGAGAGGATTCGAATAGCGTTTGTCCGCAGCACACACACTGGTAGCTGCCGGCCTCTTTGTGATTCCAATATTTTCCCGTAAAGGCAGGTTCAGTTCCTTTTTCTCGAGCTACCTTGAATTGCTCTTCGGTTAAACATTTTTTCCATTCTTCTTCGTTTCTGGGGAGATCGTAATCTTTCATGCAACCAAACCTGCCTTGAGTCTCGAGAATTGTAAAATTGAATTTAACCACCCTTAATCTGCTTTTTAAAGGTCCCCCTGTAACTGCAGAACCAGCTTGTCCTGTTTGATGCGTCTCATGGTAAGGATCAATCTACTTTCCGGGATTGATCCTTTTTGGTTTATGCCCTCATACTGACCGTTATGGAACCGAGCATCACAGAAGAACAGGCACGCATGTTGATTGTGTTGGTGCGTGTTGGTTTTTATTGTGGCGTGGCTTGGTTGCTTTGGAAATTAATCTTCAAAGACGCCTACTTGCTGAAATTCATCAAGCCCGTTAAAAACCCAAAACTCAAAGGGGTCCGGCTTGTGAGCTGGGTGCTTGTTTTTGCATTCATTGCCATTCTGGCTTATCAGGCAACTTGGCAACTGGGAGGTTTCTTACGCCCCCGGTTTGTGGCTTTCATGCAGAAGCATGATCGCCGTAAATTCAATCCGGCGCTCCAAATTCAGCGCGGCATTATCGCGGATCGTAACGGGCGCGCACTTGCGGAAAATAGAAAAGCCAATGGAACGGTGAAACGCTACTATCCATTGGGCCCTGCCACTGTTCATCTGGTCGGGTATTTCGACCCTGTCTTTGGCGTCACTGGATTAGAGCAATCTGCCGACTCGCTCCTAATGGGTTTGGATGATGTCAATGCAGACGATTGGGAATCGTTTGGTCAGAGACTTATTACACGCAAAGATCTACCGCAGGGTAAGAACCTCAAATTGACCGTGGACTCCAAGTTACAGCAAGGTATCTACGATAAACTGGTTCAGGGGCGCTATGACAAGAAAAGCAAACCCGCTGGCGGAAAACCATATCGCGGGGCGATAGTTGTTCTCGATGTGCGCGATGGCGCTTTACTGGCGGCTTGCAGCGCTCCGGGTTTTGATCCCAATCAGATGACCCGGAAAACTTTTTCAAAAAGCCAGTCCGGATCCCCTTTATTCAATCGAGCATTGCATGGACTTTATCCTCCGGGATCCGTTTTCAAGGTTGCGATTGGTTCTTACTATCTCGAGAAAGCGATGCTCGGGACAGGTTTTCCATTGACCATTGATTGTGGTCCGGAGTTTCGCACTCCTGACGGAAAGGGAATTGTTCGTGATTTGAGTTATTACAGTTATCAAGCACGTGGAAAAAAATGGCCGGGATTTGGGGAAATTGATCTAGGAAAAGCCATCGAGCAATCCTGTAACGTTTACTTTGCGCAGGTAGGAGTGACCATTGGCAAAGATGGATTCGACTGGTTGCGTCGCCTCTTGAGATTCGATCAATCGCTGACGCTTTACAAAGGTATTGTAGGGTCTACCGCATCGGCTAAATCCAGATTTCCAGAATTAAATCCTGATGACTCTTTTAGCATGGCGCTCATGGGCATTGGCCAGGGTAAATTGCAGGTAACCCCATTGCACATGGCGATGGTAGCTGCTTGCGTTGCCAATCAGGGAATGTTGATGCAACCGAGGTTGACATTTGACAAGCCAATGGAAGAGCTTGGACGGGCCATGAGTCCGCGTACCTCAGCATTCATGCGGGACATGATGGCTCGGGTGGTGACGGACGGAACTGCGCGCAAGGCTTTTGATGGGTTCGAAATGTCTGTAGGTGGCAAAACGGGATCGGCCCAAAATCCAACAGGAGACTCTCACGCATGGTTCATCGGCTTTGCGCCATTGGAACGTCCCCAGATCGCCATCAGTGTGGTAGTTGAAAATGGGGGCTACGGAGGGAGTACGGCAGCGCCCATTGCCCGGCATGCTCTGGAATTGGCAACGCGTTATGGACTGATCCGTCCGTGAGCCATTTCAATTGAACCGAAACGTAGCATGTGGGAAACGATCTCTAAATCTATTTCTGATGCCACAGGTATTGAATTAGGTATTCGTGGTCACCAATCCCTCTCAGGTGGGTGCACCAACGAAGCATATCGCGTTGAGACGGATGATCATGTTTTCTTTATGAAACGGCACCAAGAGGTTATGGCCCCAATGTTTCAGGCTGAGTTTGAAGCATTGAAGGAATTGGAATCGACGCAAACGATTAAGGTGCCAACACCGATTTGCTGGGGAGCTGGCGAGGGTCATACCTGGCTGGTGACCTCATTTCTGGATTTGAAAGCGTGTAAAGGGGATGCCCTGTTCGAATTGGGCAGACAACTAGCTTCATTGCACAAAATTCAAAAACCTTATTTCGGATGGAAACGTGATAATACGATTGGTATCACCAAACAACCCAACCCCCCTTCGAGAGATTGGGTTTCCTTCTGGCGAACGCATCGGCTTGAGTGGCAATTCAAACTGGCTCGAGACAAGGGACAGTCTTTCAGTGGTGCTGAGGCCTTGCTGAATGGTATGGGCAGGTTGTTTGATCATTATGATCCACAACCGACCCTGATTCATGGTGATTTATGGAGTGGAAACATCGCTGCTCTGAGTGATGCAACCCCGGTCATTTTTGATCCTGCCGGATACTATGGCGATCCTGAGGCGGAATTTGGAATCATTGAAATGTTTGGTGGATTCGGGAGATCTTTTTTTCAAGGATACGAAAGCATTCGGCCTCAACATGCAGGTTTTTCCAGACGCTTGCCGCTATATCGACTTTATCATGAACTGAATCACTACAATCTTTTTGGTCCAAGCTACACTTCTTCCTGTCAATCAAGCATTCAGCAGCTGCTGGATTTGATTCAGGAAACATAGTTTGGGCATCAACTACCCCGTCTCTTTTTGGACACTTCCATCCTTAAAGAGCCACAGCTGATTTGCCAATCGTCTGGCCTCGGTTTTGCTGTGTGTGACATGAAGGATGGTGATTTTGGTTTCCTTGTGGATGCGCTGAAGTAATGCGCACATTTCTTCATGCAATGCTTCGTCCAGAGCACTCAGAGGTTCGTCAAGGCAGAGAACTCGTGGTCGACAGGCCATGGCTCTCCCCAATGCAACACGCTGGGCTTCTCCTCCACTCAGTCCCTCCGGCATGCGGTCGAGTAAGTGTTCGATTTCAAGCCAGCTTGCCAGTTCTTTTACACGATCTGAAATGATCTCAACCGGTTGTTTTCTGAGCTGAAGTGAAAACGCGAGCTGATGGCGTACCCTCATGGTTGGGAAGAGTGCTCTGTCCTGCGGAACGTAACCTACGCCACGCTCAGCGGGTTTCATCAGAGTGACCTTCAAATTTCCAAGATAAATCTGACCTGAGAGGATGGGGCGTAATCCGCAGATGATTTCCATCACAGTGGTCTTACCGCATCCACTTCGCCCCATCAAAGCTGCATAAGCACTTTCAGGAATTTCCAAATTCAAATCCTCCAGCTGGAAACTACCTTGACTTACCCGGATATTTTCTAACTTGATCATGCATTGATCCTTTGCATTCCAAAAAGCCGTGCAATGAGAAGAACTACTGCGGAGAGGATAATCATCACAATGGAAACGGCCAGCATACCTTTCAGGTTTCCACTTTGCATCTCCAGATAAACCGAAGTTGGCAAGACTTCCGTGCGCATGCTGGTCGATCCTGCGAATATGAGAATAGGTCCGAACTCACCCAGGGACCTTGCCCAGGCCAAGGTACCTGCCGCAAGCAGACCTCTTCGTGCCTGGGGGAAGATTACTTTCCAGAATGCCTGGCTTCGGTTGCAGCCCAGGGTCATGGCCACCTGCTCGTATCGCTGTGGAATTTGGTCGAATGTGACACGCATGGTTCGGACTGCAAATGCGCAAGCCACCATGAACTGAGCAAGTATCACCGCGGGCACCTCAAATACCACCCAAGGGCTCATCCACCGAAAAGGGGCATAGTTGAATAAGATCAGTAGACTCAAACCAACAACGAGTGGAGGAAGAACGATGGGGATATCAAGAATCGTATCGACCATTGCTTTGAATCTGAATTGGAAGCGAGACATAAGGTAGCCGATTGGGACTGACACCCAAAGAGACAGCATGGTGGATACCGTGCAACTAATCAGGCTGAGTTTAATGGAATGCTGAATTTCGCGACGTCCCAGGGTTTCCTTCAGGCTTGATGCATCGGTAAAATGTAAATCTGCCAGCACCATCAAAAGGATCATGACCACATAAAATCCACCCAGAATGGCCAGCCCAACCATGAAAGGAACATCTGAACGAACCTTGAAGCCTCCCTCAGGATCACTCTGTTTGACAGTTTTTTTTGTAGAAGTTGCGGGCTTCATTGGCCAGTGTCAGGGCCTTCCCATTGGAAGCCATGATTGATGAACGAATCATGAGATTGAGTTGAAAGTACCTCTTGTGTCAAGCGAGTCATCATGTGTGGAAATTTGCTTTGCCGGGCTGTTGCTATATTCTGAGTTGCGACAGCCAGCGGGTGATGGATATCAATGATCTCGACATTACTTTCAAGATGTTGGCAATTGGCTTCGTAAACCAGCGCCACATCAAGCTTATCATGTCCCTCCATCTGCAGTATCAGTTCGTGAGCCGTCGGGGAGGTAACGATGATAGACTTGTTCTCCTGAATTGATTGTTTGATGTCAAGGTCTTCAAACATCGCTTGGCTCAAGGCTCCCAGTGTGCTCATCTGCGGGTCGGTCGTGCCAATCCCGATGCCTGCGCGTGCGAGGTCATTCAGTGTCTGGATGTTCTTGGGGTTTCCCTTCCGGACCAACATGCAGACTCGTGTGCTGGAGACGTCCGAGGGTTGTGTGAACTCCGGTTGAACCATGGCCATGTAAGAGACATCACAAGTCATGAATAAATCCGGCATGTTGAATCGACCGGATTGGATACTTCCCACGATAGTGCCGCATCCTGCAAATTGGGTTTTGATCAGGCATCCTTCACGCTCTTGAAAACGTTTCAAAGCCACAGCGACTGCCTCGCGATTCACACCGCCGCAGTAAAAAACGATTTCAGGTTCCAATACCCATGTATCTCCTTGAATGGGAGTGAAATAGTGTTTCTCAAATAAAGGTGACCCCTTTTCAGGAGCAGCCAGATATCTTGCAAACCTCAGCGCCCAGGTTGGGTTTTTGGTTGCGGTTGTAATATTCGCTGAAATAGTGGATGTGCTGTTTTTTAATTCCCTGAGAGGAATTGATTTCAAGCCGAATTGCTTCGCTGTGGAATCCCAGATGAAACCAGCTTGCACGTTGTCTGAGGTTTGAATTGCACCGGCAAGCTCGGTAACCCTTGGAAAAGTGACGCGAGCCTTCTCCTTTGTCACTTCCCACTTGTCGGATGCCAGCAGGATATCGCGTGTTTTTTTTCCGGCACCGGCTTTCTCGTCACACATGCCATAGTGGATGCCTTCGGTATGCAGTTGATCTATGCTTTCCAATGAAAAGTTTTGATCTTTGGAAGCTGCCAATATCAGTTCAAATTGTGCCAGTAACAGACTTTCCTGCGTCAGGCCCTTTGAACGGGCGCGGTCGACAAAGGATACGTCTGCTGGAATGTAAACGTCGCAGCGTGGCGCGTTGCTTGCAAGCTCCAGTTCAATCTTACCTTCAAGTTCACCGCTGGAACCGTAATCAAGTCGGATTTCAACGTCGTATTCTTTTTCGAATAACCTGGCCGCCTCCTCCACAGGTTTGCGGATGCCCGCAGCGCAGTAAATCACAAGCTCTGTTTTGCTAGATGCGCTTTCTTCGGGTGAATCGCGAAGCCACCAAAAAGCACCCACCACTGCTACGAGTGTGACAATGACAAAAAACCTCAGCCCTCCGCCCTGATTTTGGTAAGTTGATTTTGATTCCTTCATGTTCAGTGGAAATAATCCTAAATCCCTTCAAGCATGCTTGCAACTGTATGGAATCTTCAAGCTAATAGCTTATTTCCAGTCACAGGCGTACTGCGTCATTGACAAGGATCCCGAAAAGGGGGGGCTTGTCGCAAAAATCCTGGTTAGCCTTCATGGCTCATCAGGTCCCGCGTGGTACTGATTTCTCCATGCTTCCTGCTTCATGATTGACGCCAGTCGGCGCAGTTTCTAAGTTGTGGGCATCATTTCCACGGATACATATTTATGAGCAAGACCAAGCGAACTAAAAAGGCAGCAGGTAGCGATAACATTGAATCCATGTTACGCGAAGATCGTGTTTTCAAGCCTTCCAAGGAGTTTTCCAAACAGGCCCACATCGGTTCAATGGCGCAATACAAGAAATTGTACAAGCGTTCTATCGATGATCCTGAGGGTTTTTGGGGCGAGCAAGCGGAGAAGGAACTAACCTGGTTCAAACCTTGGTCCAAGGTCCTGCAATGGAAAGCACCCAACGCGAAGTGGTTTGTGGGGGGGCAGACTAATGTCAGTGTGAATTGTCTGGATCGTTTTCTGGATTCTGAAAAAGCCAATCAAGCTGCGATTATTTGGGAAGGCGAACCTGCCGCACCCGGTATACCCGGAGAGGAGCGCACCTTGACCTATCGCCAGTTGCACCGCGAAGTCTGCCAGTTTGCCAATGTTCTCAAGGCTCGTGGTATCAAGAAGGGTGATGTCGTCCTCATCTACATGCCGATGGTCCCTGAAGCTGCCGTTGCCATGCTGGCTTGCACCCGCATCGGTGCGATTCATTCGGTAGTATTTGGTGGGTTTAGTGCGCAGTCCGTTGCGGATCGAATTCAAGATTCTCAAGCCAAGATGGTCCTGACTTCTGATGGAGGGTTTCGTCGTGGTGGCGTGGTTCCTCTGAAGGAAAATGTGGATAATGCGCTGAAAATAAAGGTCAAGGGGCGATTTATCACTAAATCGATTGAATCAGTGATTGTTCTTCGCCGAACCAAGAACAAGGTCACAATGAAAAAAGGCCGCGACTTCTGGTGGCATGAAGAACAAGCCAAGGCATCGGCCGAATGTAAACCTGCCAAACTCAATAGCGAGCACCCACTTTTTATTCTCTATACCAGTGGGTCTACCGGGAAGCCGAAAGGTATTTTGCACACTACAGCTGGTTACTTGCTGGGAGCCAAACTGACTTCGAAATATGTCTTCGATCTCAAGGACAATGATGTTTACTGGTGTACCGCTGACATTGGGTGGATCACAGGCCACAGCTATGTGGTTTACGGTCCATTGGCAAATGGTGCAACGACCTTGATGTATGAAGGCGCGCCCAACTGGCCGGGACCTGATCGTTTCTGGGATTTGGTCGAAAAACACCGGGTTTCCATCCTTTACACTGCACCGACGGCAATTCGTGCTTTCATGAAATGGGGCGAGGAATGGCCTAGGAAACATGATTTGAGTTCGCTGCGGCTCTTGGGAACGGTTGGTGAACCGATTAATCCCGAAGCCTGGATGTGGTATCATCGAGTGATCGGTGGTTCACGTTGTCCGATTGTGGATACCTGGTGGCAGACTGAAACCGGGGGAATTATGATTTCTCCATTGCCCGGTGTCACTCCTACTAAACCAGGCACGGCCACGCTACCGTTTTTCGGTGTCAAACCCGAAGTCGTCGATGACAACGGTAAAGCCGTGCCCAAGAACAGTGGTGGTAAGTTAGTTGTTCGCCAGCCCTGGCCAAGTATGCTGCGTGGTATCTGGGGAGATCCCAAGCGTTTCGTAGAAACTTACTGGAGTGAGGTTAAAGGAAACTATTTTACCGGTGACGGATGCCGTCAGGACAAGGATGGCTACTTCTGGATCGTTGGACGCATTGATGATGTCTTGAATGTATCAGGTCATCGCATAGGCACCGCCGAAGTCGAGAGTGCATTGGTTAGCCATCCTCAAGTAGCTGAGGCTGCCGTCGTAGGCCGGCCAGATGAAATCAAGGGACAGGCTTTGGTGGCTTTTGTAACCCTGAAAGGTTCGAATAAGGGAAATAAGAAGCTACTTGAAGAACTGCGCCAGCATGTGGGTAAAGAAATTGGCCCTGTAGCCAAGCCCGATAATGTTCGATTTGCTGATGCTTTACCCAAAACACGCTCTGGTAAAATCATGCGGCGTTTGCTTAAACAAATTGCTGCTGGAAATGTAGAAGTGCAGGGCGACACCAGCACGCTCGAGGATGCCAATGTCATCGCTCAATTAAGTAAAGACGCGAGCTGAGAATGCACCTTTCGGGCTTTTGCATGGCTTGAACGGAATTCCGTTTTTAACTCAGGGGCGACGATGATGTCGCCCCTGCAAAAAACTCATTGAAGCCGTTTCAGGCGGATGCGCCTGTATTCCATCTGGCCTCTGTCACCCTCAAGTCCGATGGGGCCTGTCTCCGGTAATTGAAATGCGTCTTCCAGGACTTCTCCATTACAGGTGCAGTGGGCGCTGTTACCCCTTACCTCAATGACCAGTTCGTTCCAGTCCTGACGTTTGTAGTGCTTCAAGTCCTTGTAAGGCCCAGCGAGTGAATAATCACGGCATTGAAGTTGAGGGCGTCGAATAAAGACGCCACTATCCGCGTTTGGGGTGGCACGGAATTCGAGTTTGAGGATAAAATTTTCGGGGAAATTTTTAGTGGTCCACATCTGTTGGATACGATGGCTTTCCGCTGGGGTTGTCACCACGATGCGTCCATTGATGACTTGATAGCGTCCATCGCTCGAAGTCGTCTCACCTGAAAAATCAGATTTCAACATCATGGATTTCATGTCTCGAAGTCCCCATCCATCAAGATTTCTTCCGTTAAACAGCGAGACAAACCCTTTCTCCAATCGAAAGATATCCTGAGTCGTTTCAATAAACCCAGCAGTCGCCAGCAATGGTCTGAGCGAAGCTGCCCACATTGTATATCCCTGGTCGTTTGGGTGTAACAAATCCGGGAATTCTTCTGACTTGGCATTGCCCTCTGCATTGGCGAACAAAGCCCAGGTATCCAGTAAGGTAACCTGTGGATAATCTTTAGCCAAATTCTGCAAGTGTTCATTGATTTGTTTAATTGATGAGGCAGGGCGTTTTTTGGAGCTGTCACTCGGGAATACCTTGCACAAAATAATGGGCATGTCGGCTCGGTGGTTCTGAAGCTTTTTGAGGATTAGGTTGACATTGCCTGCAATGACCCTGGGTCTTGCACCTTCTTCAAGGTCATTGGTACCGATCAGCAATACAATTCCTGATGGATTCAACGAAAGTACGTCTTCCTGCATTCGGATAAGCACTCCGCGTGTGGTATCACCACTGATGCCCCGGTTTGATTTTTTCAGATGTTTGAAGTGGCCGCGAAAAGAATCGTTCCAACCTTGCGTGATGGAGTCTCCCAGGAACACTACGGAATTTTGATCCTGTTCTATCAGGTCGGCCCATCCGGTGCGTTTTTTTAACCATAGATTCTTAAACCAGTCATAGCGGCGAATGGGGCCCTCTCCAGGTAAGCCATCATCAGAAACCGGAATAGCTAATAACTGCGTATCATCCGCCTGCATTGGTGAAGCTAGAAAACTCAAGCTCAACAAGGTGTGGAGCAGTGCATTTCGTGTTTGAAAGAATCTTTTCAGGTTCATTGATTGGAGTTTTACTGCACTTGATTCGGGTGAAACAAGAACAGGTTTGAAGAATGCATTCGCTTTGGGGGTCCAATCGATTCAATCAGCTACTGGGGATCACCGCCAACGGCTCTGAAATCACGCTGCGTTTTAACCCTAATCTCCACGTTTCGAATATTGAAGACGGCATGAGCGGCGTTGCACGGTTTTGTTGGGAAATATTGTGAAGTCAATGAGATGGTTTCATGCACCATTTCGAAAAAAAAAAGTCAAGACCGCCGCCCAGGTCACATGTGTTTCTGCGCCGAATGAATGCTGGTATCTGTCAAGACGGTTGACGGCATAAGAAACGTGTAGAGGTCCTTTGAGTATACTCTCTCTACCATTTCGCCGATTGGCTCAGGTAATCCATCAACGGTGGGACAATCATCCACAGACAAAATCCGAGAGCGATCATGAAGCCAGTCAGCAAGGTAACCAAAAGCACGCTTTCTTTGAGAGGCTTTATGTTGTTACCTTGCGTTCGTGATCGCCGCCGTTTCCGTTTCCTTTTATGATGGTGACTTCCCCCGCGTGATTCGTGGTGTAACCGTTTTTCAGTCATATTACCTCAATTGATTCAATGTATGAAAGATTTGCACTGTAACATATTAATCTTTTATTGGGGGATTTCACATAAAAAACAATGCTGGGCGAGTGAGAGTTTTTAATTCCGTTTCATGTTACGCGATTTGGGGAGCTCAGATGGCGTCAGGATACTTGGCGCGGAGCGCTGTAGCCGCTGGTGCGATGCTTCAGTAACTCAATTTAGTTGCTCCACAATCAAGCTTCGGTTTTTAAAGAACTCGCGATAGAAAGGAGTGTTCATCCTTGTGTCAGGATGGCCGTGAGACTCCTCTCGCATCCATGCCTCGACCCGGCCCTGAGGGTCCTTGGTCAACGTGGCAAGTTGATTCAGATATTGAATCAATCTAGGGTAATTATATTTTTTTTCCACCCAGTCTTTGAACTGCTGGGAGCCTCCGTAGAAAGAGTTATGTCGTCTTTGTCCAAATGCTAAATCCGCATCCCAATGGAGTAGTTGGAATTTGCGATCATCGGGTCGCTGGTAAAAATAGGCGTTTTTACCGCGCGCTTGAGTAAAGGTGTCCCAGTCAGCGATAAAACCCATCACCGCAGTCATTTTTAATACGGCATCTGCATCAAGAACGGATTCAATCTCATTTTGAGTGTAGTCACTTCGATTGATTAATTTGATAAAGGCAATGAAATTTGAATAATCATCTTTCTCTTCCTGGGAGCGCTTCATCCATGAGTGTCGATATAAAGCCGGATGATCGCTGCCTAAATAATTCCAGGATGCATCACGGTTGACTTGACTCCAGTGGTCCGACATCCACCAGTCATCATCAATTCGGTAGAGCTCTCCCTGATTGCCGTTTTTGAAATTTCGTTTGAGGTAATCTGCATCTACGGGTTCTACATCTTCTTTTACAACTACACGGCCTGAGTTGATGATCACATAAACAAACTCATTCTGCCCGCTTACGTGACCCAATAAATAAAGGAGATATCGGGCTATTCGATTGTGATGGCGGACGCTCCCTCTGTTTCGAGTCGGGTCATTGTCATAAGCAAATTTTCCGTGATCTCGGAACAACCGGTCTTTTGGGAGTCGAAATTTACCTCTATCCAGTGGGTGTCGACGTGTCCATGGACTCCCACTCGTTCTCAACTCCGCACCATGGAACACATCCCTTTCGTTGGAGATGAAGGTCGAATTGAAATATTGATTGGAAAGACGCGGGTATCGATATTGATACTCCTGTGACGCGGTATTGGAAAAAGTTTGTAAGTGATGATCCGATATCAGCAGTCTGATGACACGAAGGTCGCGAGGAATCTCTCTTCCATCGAAAATACACAGTGCCGGCTGAGCGATGGGTTTCCTTGGTAGTGTGTTGCGCTGGCCATTCTTGGAGATGGCTTCCACATAATACTGAATCAATTGACCTTGCTTGAATTCCCTTTCAAGAATGGCTTGATATGTCGTCATGGAATGATCAAGAAGTTCGGTATTCTTCCCGGTTGCCATGGGTTCACGGTTCCATGGGCTATCTGGGGCGCCATCGAGTCGGTAGACTAAATTAACTATTCCAGTTTCTGCAGGCCAACCTACATTTGCAGTAATGCTCAGGGGTTTTGAAGGTGTACCCACCGCAGGGGATTGCAGCAAAGTTTCGACCAATGGTGAAGGGTGCGAGCGCAGGTTTGAATTTGGTGCTCCCGGAGTTCCCAAATTTCGAGGAATGGGAAGCAGCACGGATTCCGATAAGCTGTTTTCCCAGGTTCGTACAATGAATCGAGGTGATCCATGAACCCAGCGGGCTTCAAATTCAATTTCATAAGTATCACCGGGGTTTAATTCGGTCAGGTCAATTTCGGCTCGATTGGCTCGGTTATCTCCATGACCGTGTGCAATAAGATGTAGCCTGTCGTTTTCAATGAAACTGTCCGCGTGATTACCTTGGATTAACCACCCTGTAGAACTGTCTCCCTCTATGGATATACGGCCAGGATTGATAATCAGATTTCGGTCGTGACCTTTTTTTCTGAACTGGATGTTTCTCAAAACGACATGACTTTCTCCAACCAGATACAGATGCAATTCTTGATGATCCATGGGGTGCCAATGTTGCTCATACCCCCGATAGCGTGTGGTGAAATGAAATTTCTGAAACTCAGATGTTCTGGATTCGCGACTGTCTTTCCAGGCAGAAGACAGAGAATTGTCCATGTCTGGGTGAATCAACTCCATACTGCTACCCTTGCCTCTGGCTAATTCAGGCCAATCCCCCTCGCAACGGTAATCCACCTGATCGGCCAGATTACCGTTCTCATCCAGTAGTCGAATCCGTTCGCCATTGTTTCCTAGTTTACCCTTGAAAGGCCCTAGACAGGCCAAACCTGAATGTGCATCCACTAGTTTCTCCGGGTTTTTTGCAATAAGCAAATGCCTGCTTGGTTCAAGTTGTGTCCCTTTGGGGAAGTTGTATTCTATGCCATCCTGCAATTTCCATCCATCAAGCTGAATAGGTTTTGATCCTTTGTTGAGTAGTTCAATGAACTCAAGATCATCTTGCTCAAAGGGAGGGGCATACATAATTTCATTAATAATAATGTCTGATTGAAAATCAAGCTGGTTGAGTGAACCCAAAGAGTCACTATTGCTTGTGAACCATTCGTGCTGGTCCAAGACTGCCCTCTGACATGACTTGCCTGATTGAATAAGTACTGAAACCGCATCCAGAACTTCTCCGTTAGCTTGATCCAGAAGAAATAACTTCAAACGTTTTTTATCCTTGGGGAATCCTTTGAAATCGACAACAGTCAACGCATTAGGCGCTACATGTCCGTCCAGAGATTGGGCCTGTTCCAACTTGGATTGGTGTGCCAGAGCAAGTCCTGAAAGAGAAATGGTATGCGCATGTGAATGAGATAATTCCACGGACAGCATTTCCCCTTTGTCAGGGAATACTATTTCACTGATCTGGATTTTGCCTTTCATTGGTTTCGAGCTCAGTTCGTTTGTAATCGACTCGATAGCTTCTACCTTCCAAATATTTCGGGTAGGGTTGAACAGCCTCTGCTTAAAACCAGCTTTTGGTAATCTAAGGGGAATGTTCGAAGCAGATATTCGTTCATTCGATTTCGAAATCGAAATATCAGCTCGTAATGAAATGTTTCTATCGAGTGAGATTTTTTTTTGTTCTCTTGGTTTCAGCATGACCGAAGGAAAACTCGCGACAGTGCGCATGGTTTGATTCGGATTATTTGCTGCGATGATTGTGTAGTCTGCCAATTGCTCATTGATGCCTGAGGTGTTTTCAATGATCACATATGCCTCGGAATTTTGGGCTATCCCCAATTCGACGATGTTCAATGGGAGAGCTGTATTCCGAGTGATAGCCCATATCTCAGCGCCAAAAACTAAATCAGAACTTGTGTTGTCAGCTTGATGTACGGCCACTGCGATTATATTTTCTCCCTGTTTCAGTTGAGTTTCATCTATCCTGATGACATTTTCTTCCAGCACGGTGTCTTCAACGAATTCAATCGGCATGGCACCATGCCTTTTTTGATTGCGATTCCCTGACATGCGGCTCGAATCAATTTCCTTACCGTTGAGGTAATAAACGGCTCCATCATCCACCACCTGATTTACTTCCAGATAGCTATCCGTGATGGGTGTGTTCATGTTGAATTGTGTCCTGAAATAATAAGATAAGGGGCCTTTTGAAAGATGGGTTCGAATGCCCGGCGCTGGGAGTGTATCGCCTTCAAATCCAAGTAATCCTTCTCCAGTACTCCAGGAACTATCGTCAAAATCAGGCGCCATCCAATTTTGCCCTAACTCTGAATGACCTTCATGATAACGCCATGCAACATTCATGGGAACCAGCAACTCCCGGTTCAATTCGGTTTCGCTGGTTTGTATTTGGAACTGGAGACCTTCCTCTGGAAATGAGGCAAGTCCGGGACTTCCTCCTGGTTTTGAACTGGTTTTCCAGTTGGCCCAGTGGTTCACGGTTTTGTCCGAATCTTTAATGACGATACTGTGGCCGGCACCTGTTGATTCGATAGGCCAAGGTGGATCATTGTCATAATTTAACTGACATAATGCGATATTGTTCCTGTCCGTTAACACCAATTTTTCACTTCCACGATCAATCTTTCCCTTCCAGGGACCCCATATTCTGACTTCGCTCGGGATTTGGTATTGTGCACGAAACTCATTTGGCTTGGCTTCAGTGATCAAGAAACGTTCAAAAGGCTTGATGAAGCTAGAACCTGCATTGAACCGATCAAAAGGTGGGAAATTATATTCAAGGGCTTTTCCATTCAACGTCCACTCTGCGCAATCAAAGGGAGTTGCCGTTAAATTGACACATTCAATCCAGGCTGAATTGTTCTCTTGCCTGGGGTGGTACATGACTTCGGTGAAGATGATTTGATCAGCTTCAACTGGACAAAATGAAATAATCCATGCAAGGCACTGTATCCAAATTCGCCAAAACTTTGAAAACGAATGATGAACCACATGTAATACTCCTTCGTTCATTGCATCGTTTTGCATACCTGATGGCTAGGTCATTATTTCAAGCTGCCTTTTTCGGGGTATGACAGAGCTGTTCCCTGTTTGAAAGCGGCATCAATGACAAACTGATGGCAACAATGAGGTTTGCCAGTAAACCAAACAGTCCGTGGTGGAACCCGGTGGATTGAATCCATTCATTGCTATACAGGCCGAAAGTGACACAAAGCCCGGTGATCAGACCCCAAAAAACTGCGGTACCGTGTAAACGTTTCCAATGCATACCTAGCATGAAACCGGGAGCCAGTTGTACGAGCATATCGAATTTCAAATCGAGTAACTTCACCAGTGTAGGTTTGCTCGATAGTGAATTAAGATAAATGGCAAAGCCCGCCAGTATTCCGACTACCAGCCATGAAAGCCATTTCCCCATGAAAGTCAGTTGTGATTCCGTGGCTTTTGGATTGATGAATCGTAGATAAAGGTCTTTTGTGGTCATCGACGAGATGGTCAGCATGCATGAATCTGCCGTCGACATCAAAGCACCCAATATGGCCGAAAAGAGGATGACTACCAGCCAATATCCAAGTGTTGAAGATTGTTGCACTTCCCTGCAAATGATGGTGAGAATGCGATCGGTCTGCGAGCCATCAAGTCCCTGGAAATGAGCTGCACCTGTAACTCCGACCATCACCGCTATCCATGAAGTCATTAATGGGAGAAATACCATTGCAATTAGACTGTTCCTGAGCACTTTGGTCGATCTTGCAGCATAAATTCTTTGCACTGCCTGTGGGTAAAGCGAGGCTCCCAGTCCAAAGATCAGGATATAGCTCAACCATCTTCTGCTTCCCAGGGGATCTGGTGGGAGAACCTTGACGCGATCGGCATCTGAACTGTTGAAAAGTTTTTGGGTGGTTTCAGCAATACCACCAAATTGTGTCCAGATAAGAAAAATTAAAATACTAAATCCAATCATCAGGATCACGCCTTGAAGGACATCCGTCCAGGCAACAGCTCGAAATCCTCCCATCGTTTCATAGACGAGCATGATTCCAGCCAATAAAACAACTCCCACGATATAGGCTGTTTCTGGTGGCATGGTCGTCAATCCCTGCAATGCGCGGCCCATCGCCATCAATTGTGCCAGCAAGTAGTTTCCCAGGGCGAGAATCATGAGGATTGGGGCAACTATATTGATTCCACGATGGTGGTATCGATGATTCAGAAAGTCATTTGGAGTGATAAATTGATGTTTGCGGCTGAGGCGATGCAATCCCGGTGCGAATAGCAGATACCCGACGATGATAGCCGTCATGAAATGCACCGAGGTGATCCAGGAAAAGCCTACACGATAAGCTTTACCGCTGAATCCAAACATTGTATTTCCGCTGTATTGTGTCGCGTAAAGTGTGAGGAGAAGGACCACCATGCCGACACCTTTACCCCCAAGGTAAAAGTCTCGCAGCGAATTGTCTTTTTTGGCGCGACCTCCAAGCCAGCCAATGAAAAGCAGGCCTATGAGGTAGCACACCAGGAAAGTGATACCTCCCCAGCCGAATGGCATCACGCTCTCATTCATGAGTGGTTTTTTTCGCTGACAGGAAGATCATTTTCGACAGACTCCACAGGCCATCGGGTCATCAGTAACCAAGCAGTGAAGCAAGAAGCCACAAATGACGCAGCAAGGGAACACAGCGTCCAGGTAGGTAATCCAAACAGGGTGCCTTCATATTGAGCCGGCCAATACCATGGGATACCCACGACCATCAATATTGAGTAGACCACCCATATCCACCACGATAAAAAAAGACGTTTGCCAGACAAGTCAATGCCGGTTGAGCTGGGGGTAGATTCTGCTGACATGCCAGGCCTTGTCATCTCTCGTTTCGGAATCGTAATGAATCTATTGTTATTCGACCTTTGGCTCGGAGAAATCGGTATCAGGATTCTTGATGTCTAATTCCTTGATCCAGATGTTGCGGTAACGTACGTCGTGTCCTTCGCATTGAAGTTTCAACCCACCGGGACGGTCAGTGATACCTAATCCCCCATTGTTGCCTCCATCGATACCGGAATTTTTCCCGCCCCAGACTTTATTGATTGGAAAGTTGGTGTGGACTTTCTTCCCGTTGAAATAGGCGGTGACATGAGCTTTTTCGGTGCGTTTGCCATCTTGAAAACGGGCTGCTCTGAAAGTGAAATCGTAAGCATTCCATTTGCCCAACCCGTTGTAGGCATGATAAGGAGATTCACTTTCATTGATGACAGCTCCCATACCATGTTTTGTTTTGTCTCCATCCAGAACTTGAATCTCATATCGGTTCTGAAGGTAAACTCCACTGTTACCACCCTTATTTGGAATAAGGAATTCTATGTGCAATCGAAAGTCCTTGAATTTTTGTTTGGTAACAATGTCGGCTGCACCATAAATGCCACCTGCTGCAGCGGGGTCATCCGTCATGACTGCTGTCCCACTGTCTACCGGATCATCCACAATCTTCCACTTGATGGGGAGTGAGGATGCGAAACGCGGCCCCTTCCAGTAGGTCCATTTTTCGTCGAGCATTTCTCTGCTTCCATCAAAGAGCATCGCTGCTCCCTGCAAAGGCTCAGCGCCAACGCCGACTTCCGCTTTCAATGTTGTATTAACAAGTAACAACGAAAGGCAGATGCCTGACGTCCACAGGTGGATTGATTTTCTTTTCATGACTAGACAACGGGCTATTGTTCGAGTCCCGATCATTACCGCGAACAAGCCATTCAGCAAGAAAGATTCCCCAGCTTAAAAGTCGCCTCTGAGCACCATGGCCTGGAAAAATTTCGAGGTCCCGTCGGATGATGCCTTTATTCCGGGGTCGCCGTATAATTCAAAACCTTTTTTGAAATGTTCATTGATGGATTGCTCCAGATCAGTGGAGTTTTCAGATATGATGAGTTTATATTTTTGAATGCGATGGGACATAATCTTGTATTTTGAGTTAGAAGTGAACAGGCCTTGATGGTCCTCAGGATAGATCTTTACCTCCTTATCGCTACCGCATAACGTCCTAATTTGCACTGAACCGAGATCATTCCAGATTGGCCAGATAGTCTATTACTTGTTGGAACGATTTAAACCATGGATTTAAAACACCAAAAAAGCAAGATTTCAATATCCCTGTTTCTCTTTGATGTTCTCTGTCATTTACGACGCATGAAATCAGGCTCTTTTCTCGCTCAGGATGTGGGGTTGGTGTGCTTAGCCCTTCTTATTTCTGGTTGCGGGGATAATTTGGAGAAGATTGAACCGGTAAACGTGTCCCTTACACCGCAAAAGACACCTGAAGGAATTGATTTTGAATCCCAGCGTGAAATACTCGAAAGTACTTCTTTAGCAGGTGAAATGATGGCGGAATCTTACGGACAATGGATGGAGGCTATTTGGGATGATGTCAAAGCCAGTAAAGATAAACTAGGTGTCTTCGGTAAGCTGGAATTCATCTCGATGCAATGGGGGCAATGGAGTGATCAAAGACGCATTGACCATGACATTGGACTTCATGATCTCCAGCCATCTTCAAAAAGATGGACACTCGATGAATGGCGTTCATGGTTGGAGGAGATCAAATCAGCAGGCATTGAGTTGGTGCAAATGCAATGGCGTCATGTGGGTTTCATGGCCCATGATGACCGCTACTCTAGTCCTGTTTCCAAATTTACATTTGAGTTTCACGTCAAACGAGGTGAACCGGCAACCAGATGGATCCTTCGGGGAAGCATGAATATTATTTGGTATTCTGGGCGAAAAAGTAATGTATTTGCTGGAGTGAAGCACATCGAAGTTACCGAAGCGACCCTCCTGCAACGAGATGGCCTTCCGCCATTTGAGCATGTTGTGGCAGCTGATGTTTCTCCTGCCGATCAGGATCTCGTTCTAGAACCTAATTTGCAAGTGCTCGATCTTGATGGTGATTTTGCGCCTGAAATCATTCTATCGAGAATCAACCGTGTGTTCTGGAATCAGGGTAGCGGGCGTTTTCGAACCGGCTCCTTGCTGGAATTTCCTTTAGCGCAATTTCACCAAGGGATTGTTGCAGATTTTTCCGGAAATGCCTTGCTGGATTTTCTGGCCGTGACAACGGAGGGCCTCGCTTTGTATGAGGGCGATGGCAAGGGAGCCTTCGCCAAGGCACCTCGCAGGCAGGATTTATTCAATGGACAGCTCATTAATCCATTCGTACTGACATCGGGAGATATTGACGGCGATTCAGATTTGGATGTTTGGTTGGGGCAATACAAAGTCCCTTATCAGGACGGTCAAATGCCAGCACCGTTTTTTGATGCCAATGATGGGCACCCGGCTTTTTTGCTTATAAATGAAGGAAATGGCACATTTTCGGATGCGACAATTGAGGCAGGGTTGGAGTCAAAACGATTCCGTCGAACCTACAGTGCCTCCCTCGTGGATCTAGATCACGACTTAGATTTGGACTTGGCTGTCGTCAGTGATTTTTCGGGTGTTGATTTTTATCGGAATGATGGTTCTGGACATTTTGAAGATGTCACGAGTGACTGGGGAGGAAATCGGTATGGGTTTGGGATGGCACATTTGCTGGGCGATTGGAATCTGGATCAACGCCTGGATCTGTTGATGATTGGGATGCATTCTGCGACAGCAGAGCGCATGGCGACACTTGGTATTCGAACGCTTGCAAATGCGACGGATCCCTCAGGGATGCGCCAAGCCATGTCTTATGGGAATCGGATTTTCTGGGGGAATGAAAATGGGGTGCAGCAAGTGGCAGGATTGAGTCCGATGCGCCAAACTGGGTGGTCCTGGGGGGCGGCTAATATCGATTTTGATCTCGATGGAGATCAGGATGTTTACATTGTGAATGGACACATTACGGGAGCGCGGACTTACGACTATGAATCCGAATTCTGGAGGGAAGATCTTTCAATTGGAAACTCCCGCGAGGATTCTGGACTTAGCGAATATTTTGAATCCAAACAACTCCGATACCAGCAGGCAGGGGCTTCCTATGGAGGAAACGAACGTAATCAATTTTTTCTGAATCTCAATGGAAAGGAATGGGTAGAGGTAGCCTACCTGTTTGGATTGGCGATGCCTGAAGATTGCCGCAATGTGGTTGCGGCGGATTTTGATGGGAATGGATTACCTGACCTTGCTGTGACGACTTTCGAGCTTTGGCCTGATGAACGACAAGTGATGCACCTCTTTCCAAACTTTCATCAAACCAAGAATCATTGGATAGGTTTTAAACTGCGCGAATCCAAGGATTGGCCGCCCCTGATGGGGGCGCAATTACAGATTAAATATCAAAACAAGACATGGACTCGTCCGATAATCACCGGCGATGGCTACCGGTCCCAATCACCCTACCGATTTCATTTTGGGATTGGGCAAACGGACCAAATAGATGAAATGATCCTGCAATGGCCAGACGGAACCCGGCACTCATTTTCTCCCAGCGATATTGACCGCTACCATTTGGTTGAACCTGTTCGCAGATGATGAATTCGAGCTCTCAGAGCTCAATCAATTCCTTCATTCTCTCCAGACCAGTTTTGAGAACGTCCTTAGGATCCTTTGCCCACAGGTCTGCATTAAATAGCTCAAGACTCATGGCCCCTTTGTATCCTTTATTGCGCAGAATGGATATTTCTGATTTCAGGTCAATGACACCGTCACCAATCATGACTCGATCGGGGTCCGTTTGTGTTTGGGCGGGTTTATCTGGATGCGCATCGTCGATGTGGTAATGACTGATCTTATCCACCGGGATTTGTTCCAGATCGTTCAATGTAGAGCCACTGTTCCAATTATGAAAAGCATCCAGAATCAGTGTGGCATCAGAGTCCCCTGATTGCTGGACGACATCCCAGGCCTGTGATAACTGATGGATGGATTTAAAAAAACTGATGTATTCAAAAGTAGGTTTGATTCCGGTTTCTCTGCCGATCTGCAGGAGGTCTGCATATCTTTCAGGAAGGGTGGAAATGTCGCATGCTTCGATGGGAGGGGTTGCCACGATGTAAGGGGCTCCGATGCGCGCGCCGAGGTCAAACCGTCTTTTGGCTTCGTCCATTACGAGTTTATATTCCCAACCGTGCATGTCTCCCCACTGCCTGATGGCGATGCAGCAAGGAACGATGAGCCCGTGATCATTAAGGGCTTTTTCAACATCGGAAATTTCACCCCCTTGACCAATGTGTTCGTAGAGATCATTTATCCACAATTCGATTCCATCGTAGCCAACTTCTCCAGCCAGACGGATTTTTTCCATTAATGGTTGAGGCTTGATCGTGCTGGTATTGAGGCAGAGTTTTGGATTCATTTCAAAGAATATGGATAATGAGTATTCGGGATATTTTGATTAAAAGGGGCCAAGTCGGGGAGGCATTGGATCCATGGTGAAGACACTTGTATCGAAGCACCATTTCAATAATCGCATTTTGCGGTCCTGTTCCCCGGGGCGATTCCAAAGGTTTTCAAACTCGTCGGGATCTTTTTCCAGGTCGTATATTTCCCCGTCGTCTGTGCCGTGATAGGTAACGATCTTTTCAGTCTTGGAGCGTAACATGGTTCCATAGGAGTGGCGATGCGTCCATGCATTGTAATATTCACTGAAGACAAAATCACGATGCTGATCAGGTGAGCTTTCACCTCGGCAAATATTCGTCAGGCTCTTTCCCTGAAATCCTTCATAGACTGGAATATTTGCGGCTTCGCAAAAGGTGGGGGCAAGATCAATTAACTCCACCAGACCGTCACATTGAATGCCTGATTCAAACCCCTCAGGCCAGTGCAATACCAATGGAACGCGCAGTGCTTCTTCGTAAAAATGAGGGCCTTTCAGATACAGGCCATGGTCGCCGAGCATTTCGCCATGGTCAGACATGAACACAAGCAGAGTCTTTTCAAGTTGTCCCGATTGTTCGAGGGCAGCAATGATACGCCCCAATTGATCATCAATAAGCGTAACCATGGCATAATATGCTGCAGTGATCTGACGTCTGTCGTCATCGGACATGGATTGTAAATCAAAGTAGCCCGGCTCGTTGTGAGCCCATCGGTGATCCAGTTTTTGGTAGCTTGATTTTTGATTCCACTCCTCATCTTTGAACTTGGGTAATTCCATCTGATCTGGATCGTACAACCTCATGTATTCAGGAGGAGGATCAAATGGATGATGCGGATCAAAGCAGTTGAAACTGAAAAACCATGGCTCTTCGCTGTGGCTCTGAATGAATTCAATCGTTTTTTCTGCACACCATGTAGTCTGGTGATATTCTGATGGGACTCCTTCCTTGATATAAGAAGTGGAGGCGCCTTGATAGAGTTTGTCCCAGGATTGTCCCTTCGATCCGAGCCACTGTGAATACGCATTTTCAGGCCAATCAGGCTGCGGGTGGTGCGACCAGTCGAATACCTTGTAACCATCGTCAATTCGACTTTCCACACGCCCCTTGGCACAACTTGAGAGGTGTAGCTTCCCTGCGAGTCCGCATGTATAATCATGATCAGCAAATATGCGGCTGAGAAGTTTCTCCTCTTTGGGGATTTGCTGTCCGTTTTGTCGGCAACGAGTGGTCCTTGCGTATCGGCCAGTCAGGAAAGAAGCCCTGCTTGGGGTGCAGACAGGGCTCTGGCAGTAGGCTCGGGTAAAGGCCACCCCATCACGGATGAGTCGATCCGTATGCGGGGTTTTGATTCTGTGGTTGCCTAGCGCATGAATGGTATCATAACGCTGTTGATCCGTGCAGATCCACAGGATATTAGGACGTTGAGACATGTCGAACTTATCAGCTTTTGGGCATTTGGATCATACGAATCTCATGGGCCCCGTCCGGCCTAGCATACTCGTAATAATAGCGGAGTTCATCTTCAAGCTCCAAAGGATGCAAATATCTCAGAGAACCGCTACCATGTGGTGAGGTCAGGTAAGGGGCGTCAGGTGTAATGCGATGCCACTTCTTGAGATCTAGACTGACAGCCAAACCGGTTTTTTCTTCATAATTTTCCGTGTGGCTTGGCCCACCATCATAAAAGCCAAGATAGAAAGGAGGTATAACCTGAACTGATCCGATCCTGGCCGCGTGACAGTCCCAGCCGGACTTACTTGGAGGGAAAATATCTCCAATCCATTCAAAATGGATGCCATCGTCACTGACTGCCAGGGCAGTGGAAGATTTGGAGAGTCCAGTATTGTAGATGTCAGAGGTGGCATGCATTTGTTGTTTTTCTTCTTCCGTGACATTGGAATTACCCGGCGCGTAACTCAGGAACATGTAAAATTTACCATCAACTTCCATCACAAACGGATCCTTCACACCTTCACATTGCGTTTGCTGTGCATTGAGGATGGGGATTTGTTTGCTGATATCGAAATTCGAAGGATGATCGGACTCGAGCATAACCACAAACCAACGCTGGTCCGTGGGGTCAACATAACTGAGGTAGAGTCTCCAGCGCCCGTTCTCGGTTTTTATCAAACTTCCCTTCTCGATGGAATCTGTATTCAGTTCTTCCTTCGTCGTTTTCCAGATAGTGTCGAAATGAATGCCATCTTTGCTTTGAGCAACAAAACATTTGCCACCCCGAACGGGGCGGGGTTCGCGGGCTCTATAGTAGAGATAGTAGGTCTCATCTGATGGATCAAAGACTATGCTACAGGCTCCAACCCAGTAGCCTTCGCCGTCACCCAGAGGTTTCACGACGACCTTACCCTGTTCGGGATCGAATGGTTTCAAGGCATTCCAGCGATTTAATGATTGAGAACTCATAATGCTTAATATTTCTAGGCTCGATAGACTGTAAATCCAATTTAAAAATTATCCCTCAAATTTTACAAAAGCTATCAAGAAAATAGAGAAGAAGCCAAGTTTGCGAGAGGAATACTTCGGGATCGCCTTTGATCTATGAACACATATGTGAATAGGCATCTTCGCTGGGAATGCTTGTGGAACATCGTTCAATGATAAACAGATTGACCTTTTTTTTTCAGTTTTCACTATATCCCCATGTCACATTATTTCCGTCATGCTATCGCATTGCTGGTATTCGTGTTTTCTCTGACTTTCAGAACAGAATTGGCAGCAGAACAGCGCCCGAATTTTCTGATCATCATGGCCGATGATTGCACCTACAACGATCTGCCCATTTACGGAGGGAAAAACGCCCTCACTCCTAATATTGACCGATTGGCATCACAAGGCTTGGTTTTTGACAGGGCCTACCTGACTTCCGCGATGTGTCAGCCATGTCGAGCCGAATTATTTACGGGGCAATTTCCCATGAGAAATGGATGCGCGTGGAATCATTCTGCCAGCCGCCCCGGGACAACGAGCATGCCGTATCATTTGTCCAGTCAGGGCTATCGGGTCGGGCTTGCCGGCAAGGTACACGTTAAACCCAAGGCTTCTTTTCCTTTTGAAACAGTGGCTGGATTTGATCCGAATTGCGTTCGTAACCCAACTCGTGATCACGATCTCAACGGACTGGAGGCTTTTATTAATAAAGATAGCAAACAACCTTTTTGTCTGGTGGTGGCCCTTGTCGAACCGCATGTACCTTGGGTAATGGGAGACGCTTCAATTTACCCGCCTGAAAAAATCCAGTTGCCTGCCAATATTGCAGACACACAGCGGACCCGTTCAGACTTTGGTCGTTATCTCGCAGAAATTACCTACATGGATGGACAGGTTGGAGAAATTCTTCGATCCTTGGAGCACTCAGGAAAAGCCAAGGACACCATCGTCTTTTTTACTTCGGAACAAGGTTCTCAATTCCCGGGTTGCAAATGGACGAATTGGGACACTGGACTTCACACTGCCTTGATTGCGCGTTGGCCAGGAAAGATCACAGCAGGACAACGAACGCTCGCGATGGTTCAGTATGCCGATGTACTACCAACAATCATGGAACTCGCTGGAGGCGTATCCGAAGAAAAAGGATTTGATGGAACCAGTTTTCACAAGGTCTTGTCAGGGCTGGCAAAAAGTCATCGATCTTTTGTTTTCGGCATGCACAACAACGTGCCCGAAGGTCCTCCCTATCCGATACGAAGTGTTTTCGATGGGGAATATCATTATATCAGGAATCTTGAGCCCAATGAGATCTATATTGAAAAGCATCTGATGGGATCGAACGGAGATGGAAAACTCAATAACCCATATTGGGCAACCTGGGTTTTCGCTTCCTCAGACGATGAAGCGACTTATGAGCTGGTCAAGCGCTACACTCGACGCCCAGCCGAAACTCTTTATCACACAGCTGAGGATCCCTTTGAAATGAACAATTTAATCAATCAGGAAAATTTGTCTGACATTCGGGGAAGACTGGCCAACGAACTAGATGTGTGGATGAAAACTCAGGGAGATCCAGGTTCTGCTCAGGATAGCCTGCAAGCATTGAATGCTTCCCGGCGAGGGGAGCACCGTTACATGCCACCCTCAGAGTGAAGATCTTAAAAAGATCACGATAAATCAGAGGAACACTGAAACCGGGTGGTTTTCTTTAAAGGTTTCTGTGTAGTAAGTTCATATAGCCTAGTAATATAGGCGTAAAATTTGCTGAAATATCGAGTTCAATCAGGTGCTCTCATGATGGCTGCGGATTGCAATGGCAATGACCTTCAGGTAGCTAGTTATTGCCAGTTTTTTTTAAAACGGTTACAAAACCTTCGTGAACCCAAGTAATGATGGACTGATAACCTCCCCCTCGATGCTGTACGGATTATGGTTTCTGGGATCCGGATTGTTTTTTTTGATTTTCCTGTGGCTGCTCAAAATAGAACCATATGTGCGCAGACGAAACCGCACCTCGACTTTTTTTCTTTACCCTTGGGCTCCTTGGAAAGATTATCTCGATGCAGTGAAAACTGCCAGGCGCCATAGGCATGGAACCCCCTTTTTTCTCACTTTGTTTTTCTGGGTGAGCCTAACAGAGGGAGTGGGTATTTTAAGCTGGATTTGCTGTTGGGCAATCTTGTGAGAAACTTTTTCAATTGTTTCAGTCATCGAATTGACTGGCATCCGATGCAAAACGCATCACGTGAAAAATAAAATTTTGCTCATGGACTCCACTTATCAAGTGAGCCATGGGCCCCTCGGCATAGGCGACTACATCTTCCCCGCCATGAGTCTCGCTTCCCATGGGAATACCTGCCTCCTGTACGTAGTTCTCACACTCCACATCCACCTCGCTCAGGTCCGGGCGCGATTGTCTTGGCACATTGATGTATTTCCAATCGTTTCCTGCGACAAGGCTTCCACCTCCGTCGCCAAACTCACCGTGAAAATGCGTGCCGCCATGAGAAATAGAATCTGATTTTTTATTGAGAACTGATCCAGTATACCCGCCACCATTGACGTAGCCCAAAGTTGTATAAGGCAAGCCAAGGGCATCTTTCTTTGGTTCTTTCTCAGGTTGCCCTTTTGAATCATTGCCCACCACAAGACCTAAAATAGGATTCCCACGTGTGGGGTATCCGGCGATTGTAAAAGTATGACTGTGATCAGCAGTGACGAGGATTAAAGTCTCTTTTTTTTCTTGTTTGGTAAGAGATTTCCGAATGCCCCTGACAGCGTCCGACAGTCGAATGGTTTCCATGAGTGCCCTGTGAGCATTGCCTGCGTGATGTGCGTGATCGATCCGTCCTGCCTCGATCATCAGGAAGAATCCTTTTTCATTTTTCCTTAGAACTTCCAAAGCCTTGATGCTCATTTGCTCGAGAGATGGCTCATCAGGATAAATGGGTTTGGCACGGTCAATCTCATATTGCATATGGGCTGGTTCGAATAATCCAAGTAGCTTGGAAGTCTGATTCGTATCCACCGCATCCAACCCTGCGTGATCATAAACAAAAGAGGATTGAGGTTGAATCAGCCACTCATTGATCAGATTTCTTCCATCTAGTCTTTTTCCGAAATTTGTGGGATCTTCATGGTCCGGAGATGTTTCAGGGATGAAGGCTCCTCTTCCTCCACCCAATGCAACTTCGAGTCCATCACCGTGGGGGAATTCAATCAACTGTCGTGCTATGTCTTTAAATCCCGCTTCGTAGGCATTCTTATGCTTGGATTTCATGTCTGCATCATGCTCCCAATTGCGTTCTGGAGAGTGAGCATAGCACGCAGCTGGAGTGGCGTGAGTAATCCTTGCGGTAGTGACAATACCTGTTGATTTACCCTCTTTCTCAAAATGTTCCAGCAGCGTTGTTACTTTTCTGGAGTTACCTTCATAGTCTTCGACGGACGTGTGATCTCCACGCACCACATCCTGATCATAGCCGAAGGTATATGCCTTGGTCTTGTGTCCTGTCATGATCGCACTCATGGTTCCGGCTGAGTCAGGAGTTTGCTGATTGGAGTTGTAAACTTTGATCAAGGCTGTGTTAGGGAACGATTCCCAACTTAGGTTGTTCTCTTCCCCAGAGTTTCCCATTTTGTTGGCCTTCCAGAATACGTGCCGCTGTAATGGTGGAAATGCCCATGCCGTCTCCAATGAATAAAATAATGTTTCTAGCATGTCCGTGAATGGGTTCTTGTTGAATAGCTTGCTTCAGGCGTTCTTGCTGGGCCTGGTAGGAGGCCGGTTCCTGAGTTTCGCATTGCGCCAAATTTAGTGTCAGGTAGATAGATGTTGCTATCAAAGGGTAAAATGGAAATTTCATTTTGTTCGTATCTCTCACTTATTATGCCATCGATCTTTTATGAAGGTGATCTATGTGGAATCGATGCTCCTTTGCTCAAAGATCAAAAACAGTCTTGTCCATTGATGCTTGTCCACTCTCATCATCTCGAGGGGCATCGGTTTGGTGAAATATCATGCAAAACGGACCAATATTGATTTGATCTTTGTCTCGCAACAGTGTGGGTTCAGTTACTTTGCATCCGTTATGAAAAGTTCCATTTCGACTGTCTGCGTCGATCAACCATAACTGATTGCTTTTTTCCTTTTGAATCATGGCATGTCGCCGTGACACTTTTTGATTAGGCAGGCAAAGCGTGCTGGCAGCGGTGCGACCAATGCTGCAACTGGATTTGATGCGTACCCTTTGTCCATCAGTTAACTCGATTTCAGCCATGGGTTTCACTCGCTCGATCCACTCTGCATTGTAAACATATGCGTAGATTCTGTTACGAACGACCAGATGGTTTTTTTCAACTCGAACAAGTCCCGAGAGAAAAAGTTCGCTGATCAAAGGATTTGTATCATCATCGGAAAAAGCCTTTGCTGTGTTCAGCACGTTTTCGTAAAGCTCCAAAAGCATCATCTGATCCAGCTGGCTTCGGCGGATTCTTTCCCTTACATACAGAAGGTTATCATCTTTTTCGCGGGCTCTGCTGGATAGGAATATCTCTCCGCAAACCCAATCCACCCAGGCTTCCGGTTCTTTCTTCTCCTCAGCTGTTTGACTGTTTTTATCGATGACAGCACGGCAGAGTCTCTGAGTAAGGTAAGGGTGACCGTGAGTCCAGTGGTGGATTTGTTTAAGTAACCTTTCCGCCTTTTGATGATTCCCTAGGTGTTCTTCCAAACCTTTAGCAAGAGGAAGAGCCTCTTCATGGGAAAAATCGTTGAGTGGCACCCGGTGTCCGATATTGAAGGGCGTTGCATTGGGATCTTTGATTAAATCAGCAGGTGTGGCCACCCCCAGTAGGCAAAACGTCAATTTTTGGTATTCGGGATCTTCAATGCGCTGATTGTAACACTGACGGATTGCTCCAAAAAGTTCGTCCGTAGGGAAAGGTAAACTGCGGACCATGTCCAGTTCGTCGAAAAAAACAACGAGTTTTTTATCGATACGAGGCAAGATGACATTCCGTACTGCTTGAAACCATCTTTGAACCGGGCTCATTCTCGGATGGTCCATCCAGTAATCCTCCAGTTCATCTTCCAGATGCATTGTTTGGCCAATTTTCACCAATAATCCATCATACCATTGCTCGATATTCAGGTTCTGGCCAATCGCGGTTAAATCTAGTATGAGCGAGTCAATGCCTACTTCCTTCAATCGCATTGCAGCCCGCACCATACTTGAGGATTTCCCCATCTGTCGGGCTGTAAGCACATAACAAAACTCTCCCTGCGAGAGAAGATCAAACAATTGCTTGTCGGACTCTCTTTCAACATAGGAAGGACTGTTATGGTGCAAAGTGCCACCCGTGGTGAAAAACCTGCTCATCAGGTTATGCTAGATGAATTGTTTGAACCCCGCCAATCAGAAATACTTTTATTCATTCAGACAGAAAAAATGTCGGGTAGAAGGGGCTATTTACAACTTCCTGTAACCAGCTTGAGATTGTCATCGTCTCTCATTAACGAACATACAATCAAAAAAAACATGATGAAAAATAAAAAAATCCTATTGGCTTTGGTCGCTCTTTGCGCAGCGCTCACTACAAACACACAGGCACAAGGCAGGGGACAGGGTCGTGGCCCTGACCGTGGCTTTGGTGGGCCTCAAGGAGGGCCTCCTGTGTTCGCGGCCCTTGATGCCAACCAGGACGGTGAGCTTTCTGCATCTGAAATCAAAAACGCCGCTGCCGTTTTAAAGAAGCTCGACAGCGATGGAGATGGGAACCTAACCATTGATGAAATTCGACCTCGTAGGGGAAAGGGTGGCCCTGAACGCGGTGATTCCAGACAAAATGAAGGACGTCGTCAAGGTCAGGCAGGCGGAGGGAAGCAGATGGCAGATCGCCTGATGCAAGCGGATGCGAATGGAGATAATAAAATTTCCAAGGATGAGCTCCCTGAGCGCATGCAGCGCTTAATGGGTGTTCTGGACGCCAATAAAGACGGCTATATAACGCGTGAGGAGGCTGAAAAAGCAGGTCAGGGACTCAGGAATCGCGGAGGGCAAGAGCAGCGTCGAGGCCAGGGGCAGGGCCGGGGTCAACGCCAAAGATCGCGACCAGGGCGTCAGTAATGCCTTGTATTCGTTCCTGACTTTGCGACTTAGAGGTTCATTCTCAAAAAAAATCCCCGGACAGGCACGCTTGTCCGGGGATTGAATTATTGATTCAAGATAGTCAAATGCCTCTCGACTGACCGCTTACTGTCTGCGTTCAATCAATTCAACTTCATATCCCTCAGGTGCGTCGACAAACGCAAAACCTCCACTGCCATCAGGTTTCATGGTAGGGCCATCTGAAAACGTCTCGCCAATGGATTCCAGGTGTTTTCCAAATGCTTCCAAGCTATCGACGATAAACGCGAGATGCGTTAAGTCTTCCTGCACTTCCACAGGGCCACTGTTTGGGAAATAACAAAGTTCAATCAGCTCTTCGCTTTCAGGGGCTTTTAAAAAAACAAGTTCAGAGCCGCGAGGTGATTTGTGACGACGCACTTCCTCGAGTCCGAGAACTCTTTTGTAAAAATCTACACTCTTTTCCAAATCGCTGACGCGATACCTAGTATGATCTAATCGACGTACAATGCCCATGAGTGAAGGTTAGAATTTGAAAATCTGAAGAGCAATACTTCAAATGCTTTATTTGGATTCGACGTCCCTCAGTCCTTTTTCTTTTTTCTGAATGGCCTCTCTCAGAAGGGCTTCAGCAGACCATCCTTTGGATTGTGCGTCCATGGCCAGTTCGAGCAGGGATTCTCCCAGAAGTGCGGGGTCCTCTGGTAGCTTGTTTGAGGGAGGGGTTTCCGCCGGAATTAGTTTGGCTTTGCGTGCCTTTTTTGCGAGTTTTTCAGCATACTGAAGCGCAGGAAGGTGCTTTGGGATACCGTCCATTGCGGAGTGACGCTCCAGGTGGGTTCCTTCTTTTTCGGTGCGTTTGATTTTTTCCCAATTGGCCCATACTTCATCGATATCATCTGCTTTTGTATCTCCAAAAACATGGGGATGCCTTCGAGTCAATTTCTCAGCCAATGTTTGGCAGACTGCATTGAAATCAAACACTTCTCTTTCTTTGGCAAGCTGGCAATGAAAGACAACCTGAAGCAGTAAGTCACCCAGTTCTTCCTGCATTTCATGATCATCTCCAGCTTCAATGGCATCGATAAGCTCGTAAACTTCTTCTACCGCATGAAATTTAAGAGACTCATGATCTTGTTCCTTATCCCAAGGGCATCCGTCAGGTGCCCTTAATCGAGACATGATTTCAAGAACTGATTGAACAGGTGTGACTTGATGGTTCATTTTTTAATGTAGCTTAGAGAATGACAAGGTTATCCCGATGAATGATTTCCTCACCATGATCTTTCCAGGTTTGGAAGGATGCTGAATCTGACTCGGCAATTCCCCGGGCAAATTCGGTGCCTTCTTCATCAAGAAGACGAACGACTTCACCAGATTGAAAAGGTCCTTCAATGTCAGTGACTCCTCCTGGTAGAAGGCTTTTTCCGTTTTCACGCAGAGCAAGCTTCGCTCCTTGATCAACAGTCAGAGAACCTTTTGGACGATGAAAAAATGCTATCCAGCGTTTGCGCCCTTTAAGTCCTTTTTTTGATGGAAGGAAGACAGTGCCCACATCAGCGCCTTCCGCCATGTCTCTGAGAATCGTCGCATTGCGGCCAGGGCCTATGAACATGGGTATGCCAGATCTGACTGCGATCTTTGCCGCCTCGATCTTGGTGGTCATGCCACCAGTTGCAGTGACGCTCGTTGTGCCCCTTGCCATTGCCATGATTCTTTCATCAATCTGCTCCACTTCCGAAATTCGTTTCGCCTCAGGTGTAGCAAAATCTTCGATCAAGCCGTCTGCTGTGGTTAAAATGACGAGTAATTCAACAGGAATCAGGCAAGCTACCAGAGCCGAGAGCGTGTCATTGTCTCCAAATTTCAATTCGGTAAAAGACACTGCATCGTTCTCGTTTACAATCGGAATAAAATCACGATCTAGTAAAGCCGTTAACGTATTTCTGGCATTCAGGTGCCTTTCGTGATGCTTGAGGTCTGCATGGGTAAGCAGGACTTGCCCGACCGATAAACCATGTTTGGAAAAAAGGTCAGAATAGGTATGCATCAGACGTGTCTGGCCTACTGCTGCGCAGGCTTGGAGATCAGCCAGCGTTCGAGGCCGTCGCTCCCAGCCCATGCTTCCCATTCCGGCACCCACTGCACCGGATGACACAATCACAATTTCCTTGCCAAGTTTTCTCAGCGCAACCAATTGAGAGACCAATGTTTCCATCTGGTTCAAATCAGGATGATTCCGTGCGTCGGTAAGGACGCCCGTTCCCAATTTGATGACCATTCGATCAGCCTTTTTTATCAATGATGCTCGCATGATTCAGGATTTCCCGCATTGCATAAATGCTTTCATCAAAAAGGAGAATTAACTGTGATGGAACCAAGCGCGGTCAATCAGAGTTCCTTGATGTAGATACTGGCAAATTCAATGGGATCTCCATGATCCTGCAGGCCAATGGCGCCGACTTCGGGTATGCCTGGCAGGAGAGCCTTATCAATGACAGTCAAGCCATTGAGATTTACCGTTAGTTTGTCTCCTATGAGTGTGATGATAAATCTGTTCCATTTGCCAATGGCATTGTCTGCTTTGAGTTTTGGGGTAAGGGCCTCGCGCACAGCAGGAGAGGTGTCTTTGTGATTCCGGTAACCGTAAACTTCCCCTGAGCCGATGCTCCAATTCCAAATGTTGACCTGGCTTTTAGTGTTTCCTCTCAGGAATATACCACTGTCTCCTGCAAAGGATACCTCTTCAGTGAGTTGGTTGCCATCTTTGCTTTTTGCGTAATCTCCACTTGGAAGCACGATGGGGAATTCACGTTTGGAGGCTTGAGCCGTCCATCGCCAATCACAGATCATGATAAAATCACCATAGCTTTTCTCGGTCCATAAATGTTTCTCCTTGGCGGTGCTTTTTCCATCATAGCTTAATTTCCAGTCAGTGGCGCGCCAATGATCCCTGCTGCCCTCCGGTAAATTCCATCCAGCCAGATTCACCCCGTTATAAATAGATTGGAACCCCTGATCTTCGGGGGCAATTTCCTCTGGGGCAGGGTTGGTGGATGGGAGTGTTTTAATTCGAATGTTACGATAATCGACCTTGCCCCCCTCGGATTCCAGTGCGATGTACCCCTTTCTGTAGACGCAGTCTTTGCCGCCCGAAACTACCTTTCCATTCACCGCTAATTTGATGATGCCATCGATGCAGGTTACACGGTAATGATTCCACTCTGGTGAGGCCTTGGATCGCATTTCATTTGGGAAACTTCTCGAACCCCGATTTGGTGCATCAGGGATCATGGTACTTCCGTGAATAGGGAAAATATCACCATGCGTGGTGAACCAATCTGATTTGCCGTATGCGTGATCAAGGATTTGGACTTCGATGGCCTTCAGGAAAGGAACTCCGGGGGCAGAAATAGATTCTGACCAGACAAACAGCCCGGCATTTCCTCCGGGAACCAAATGCCTCCATTCGAGCTCCAAAATGAAATTCTCGTATTGTTTTTCCGTTCGCAGGGCGCCAGTAGGGACGCCTGTGCAATGGATCAAACCCTCTTTGACCGTCCACGTGCTGGGCGCGCAATTGACATTGATCCACCCATCCAGATTGGTTCCATTGAACAAAGAGACAAATCCCGATTCTTTTGGCGCAGTGATGTTTTCTGCGGCCTGCCCTTGATTCATGATGATACTGGCAAGAATAACGAACACATTTATCTGTTTTGTTGCATTGAACATGACGGCAAATTGTTGAGCAGAAAAAAGTATTGAGCAAGTCGTTATTTATCTGATCACATTGGCCTCCTCTTCAATCACGGCGAGAAATTAACCAATCACGCAGAGAATATACTTACGCGAGGTATGATTTAGGGTTCCAATTTTCAGTGAATTCTGTGAGTTGCAATCTTTCTGCAACTCAGTCAGATTACCGATGTTAATATGTCTAGTATGCTTCACAGCTTCCTAAGTCTCGTGGCAGGTCTCTTTTTTGTTGTCTGTTGTTTTGCCTCACCTTTATTCACGGGTGCGATGGAACTGCATGCGGCTGATGTGGAGTGGGACATTGATCAGGAGAAACTATCTGCCGACCTGCGTCGTACGGAGCTTGCGGACGCTCTCAAAGCTGTTGGGGGTCGCATGGGATGGAATATTTGGATTGAGCCAGGACTTGAAGCAAGAAGAGTCTCGACTCGCTTTACAGATCTATCTATTTCGGAAGCTCTCCGGCGGATTATGGGGGATTTGAATTATGCATTGATCCGCGGAAAAAGTGCTGGATCCTCCAAGCTGCTCGTTTATGCCACCAGTGCCTCAAGGGCTACCAGAAAGCTCAATCTTTCCGATCAGGTTCTGATTTTCCGTTCTAAGAAAATCGACAATGAAATCATCGTTCAGGTTAAAGCTGGTAGTCCAATATCTATCGAAGAGGTAGCTGATGCATTGGGTGCAAAAATCATCGGTAAACTTGATAAGTTGAATGCATATCGATTGTCCTTTGAAGATGCTGAAAACGCAGACAAAGCACGCGAACGACTTCGAGATTCTGAATCAGTTCAGATCAGTGACAACTTTGAATGGGGAAGGCCGGGTGAAAATCGAGTATACGGAGGAGGAAGTTCTTCAGGTTTTTCTCTCAAGGCTCGTAAAGCAGATGGTAATGAACTGGTTGTAGGATTGATTGACATGCCTGTGCAAGGTGATGAATCCTTGTCGGAATTCCTGCTTCCCGAGATCAATCTCGGAGGCGACAAGCCTGCGACAACAGATATCCCAACTCATGGCACGAGCATGGCGCAGACTCTGCTCAAAGGTGCAGAAATCGGAAACGACGGTCAGAGCGAGTCATCAATCAGGATTTTGCCAGTAGACGTATACGGTGGCAGCGAAACGACGTCAACTTTTCAGGTGGCTCAAGGAATTTATGAGGCAGTCAACGCCGGTGCGAGTATTATCAACCTCAGCCTTGGTGGCAATGAAACGGTTCCCCTTATGGAGCAAATGATTCATGAAGCTTCCCTGCAAGGGGTTCTTTTTGTCGGAGCCGCAGGGAACTCCCCTACCACCGAACCTACCTTTCCAGCAGCCTATCCAGATGTACTTGCCGTGACGGCAGCGACTCAGAATGGGCAGGTCGCACCGTATGCCAACACGGGTGACTTTGTGGATGTCATGGTTCCGGGGCGCTCCTTCATCGAACACAATGGCACGACGTTCATGATTAATGGTACCTCCGCCTCTGCAGCCTACGTTTCAGGTTTGGCCGCTTCTATTTCAGCAAACTCAGGACGTCCTGTGCGGGAAGTTGAAATGGAGCTCCGGCAAAAACTTCCCAAGCCTTGATCAACATTTACTCTGATTTCGGCGCCACAACAGTTTGAGGCTTCTTCTACTGCCGACTTATCACACCTAAAGTCTTCCGGCAAAGGTGAGCTTATTTCTGTCTTTGGGCATGGATGAGGAGACGCTTCGACCATTGAATAAGCAAATGATCATTTTCACCCTGATTTCTTTGGTCTTAGTTGGGTGGATTTCATCGACATTACCAACTTAAACAAGATTGGCATATGACAACTCGATCGCCAATCCACAACGGGGGCACTCAAGGTTCCAGGTTCATGTCTCGAACGGGTGTCAGTTTTAAGACGGTATCAGGGCCGTTGACAACCAAGTAAATGGCACCATCTGGTGCGCTGCATACGTCTCTAATTCGCCCTGCATTCTTCAGGATAATTTCCTGATGCATGACTCGATCATTCTCGATATCGAGTAAGCGCACTTCTTCGTATTTCAGTGCACCTACGAGAAGGTGATTCTTCCAGCGGGGAAATGAGGAGCTGTTCACAAAGTGAATGCCACTGACTGCAATGGATGGTTTCCAATACAGAGTCGGCTGGCGCATTCCTTGGCGTTCTCGATCATCGGACACAACACCACCATCGTAATTACGGCCATACGTTATGGATGGCCAGCCGTAATTTGCACCGCCATGAATGACGTTCAGTTCATCACCGCCCATTGGCCCATGTTCCGTTTCCCAGACATGCCCAGTTGCCGGATGAACGGCGAGACCTTGAGGGTTTCGATTGCCGAATGTGAATATAGTTGGTAACGCATCATCGCGTTCTACAAATGGATTGTCTGAGGGAATGGAGCCGTTTTTGAAGATACGGTGTATTTTGCCGTTTGGACGACGGATATCTTGAGCATGATGCGCAATGCCTCTTTCTCCTATTGAGAAATAAAGAAATCCATTTGGGTCAAAAACAATGCGAGAACCGTAATGATGACGTGTCGTTGTGTAGAGATCGTGAGGTGCTTCGTAAATCACCTCCTGATCGGTCCATGCATGATCTTGGAGTTTTCCCCGGACAATGCGTGTCATGGCTGGTTTCCGCTCACCTTCCGCATCACTGAGTAAATGGCTGTAGGATAGGTAAACCCATCCATTTTTCGCATAATCAGGGTCAACTGATACATCGAGTAAGCCTCCCTGACCTTCGTGCAGAACCGAGGGTGTCCCTTCGATGGCTTCAGGGTGCAATTTTCCACCCTCCAGTAATCGCAGCCGGCCGGGGCGTTCGGTGATCAGTGCCCTTTCTTCATCAAGAAAATCAATCGCCCATGGGATATCCAATTCCTCCGCAACGACATCAATCCTTAATTCATAATCCAGCGTAAAAATCTTCTTGGGTGTTGGTGGTCGGGTTGAGCCAGATTTCTCTTCGGATTCAAATATAAAATCCAATACTCGATTAATGGCATCATCAGAAAGGGCCTCCTCAAAAGCTGGCATGGCAAAATCTGATATGCCATATTTGATATTTCGGAAAATATGGCTCCGTTTGGATCCAAATTGCCATACGGCATCTTTGAGACTTTGTGCTTGCCCCCCTTGTAATTCCGGCCCGTGGCATTGCGCGCAAGCCTGTGCGTAAATTGCTTTGCCGGTTGGTTTCGATTGTGCATTCAGGTGCAAACCAGCACTGCCAATCATCATGTATGCCCAGGCGAGGATTTTGAAACAAAGTTTATGAGTATTCATGGTTTTTCTGAACTGCAGGTTGATAACCTGCGTGTTTTGACTCACGCATTTTAGAATTAATAGCCGCCACCCCCAAGTTTTGTTTCCATTACTGATTTTCCGAGGGTTTTGGTAGCGTTTTTTTCGGCGCGAGCACGTGCTTTGTAATCATTCAGCAATGTTTTGGTCGCGGAGGCTCCCACGCGACGGACACCAAGGTCTCGGCAGTGCATGAGTGCATCCAAATCTCTAACCCCTCCTGCGGCTTTTATTTCTATTTTGCTGCTGCATGTCTTGCGCATCAGTTTCAAGTCGTTCTCTGTTGCTCCTTCATACCCGTAACGTCCATCTTTACCTTTTACGAAACCATATCCCGTTGAAGTCTTCACGTAATCGGCTTTGGCGGTTTCACAAATGCTACATAGCTTCTTTTTAATACGATCGTTTGGCATGAAGTCGTTTTCGATGATGACTTTAACAATACTACCTCGCTTGTGGGCCGTCCTGACGACAGCTCTGATGTCTTTTTTTACGTAATCCCAATCGCCAGAAAGTGCCTTGCCAATATTAATCACCATGTCAATTTCCGTTGCTCCATCCTCACAGGCTTGCTCTGTTTCGAACACTTTGACTTTTGTCATGTTTCCACCATGCGGAAATCCTACGACCGCACCGACTGCAACGCTGGTTCCTTTCAGAATTCGGGCAGCCATTTTGACAGCGTAAGGTTTGATGCAGACAGAGGCTACTTTGTATCGGGTAGCAAGCTTGCATTCTCTTTCCATTTCCTTATCGGTCATGGTCGGGTGCAGGAGCGAGTGATCGATCATTCCTGCGATCTCTTCGTAAGTATATTTCATTGGTGGCGGTGTTATGGGATCATTCAGGGCAGAAAGTTTTTCAGGTATCGATAACTTTGACTGAGTGCTGCTTTGCGTGCCTGCTGACTTCCTTCGTAAGCACGGTCTTCGACTTCGACACAGACTGCGCCTCGGTAGCCTGCGTCTCCAAGCTCCGAGAGAAATTTACCCCAATTGACTTCACCCAGGCCCGGAAGTTTGGGGGAATGATAGGATAACGGTGTGGCCATAATTCCCACATCATCGAGCTGGTCTTGATCCAAGCGTACGTCTTTTGCGTGAACGTGCACGAACCGATCAGCGAATTCACGAATGGGTTTCAGGTAATTCATGTGCTGCCAAACCATGTGGGAAGGATCGTAATTCAATCCGAATTTTTTTGAAGGGATGACCTCAAACATACGACGCCACATCGCAGGAGAATGGGCCAGGTTCTTCCCTGACGGCCATTCGTCCTGAGTGAAATACATCGGGCAATTTTCAATACCGATTTGAACGCCATGATCCTCTGCGAGTTTAATGATGGAAGGCCAGGTTTTTCTGAAGGACTTGAAATTAGCATCATCGCTTAGGCTCGGTTCTGCACCGATGAAGGTATTTACGATATTCACGCCTAATTTAGGAGCAGATTTAATGAGCTTTTTAAGATGAGCCAGGGCGGGGCGAGCGTGTTGTTCGTCTTTGCTGAGCAGGTTTGGATAATAACCCAGAGCAGAAATGGAAACACCTTTGTCGTTCAGTTTCCCTGCGATGTCATCGGCTTTGTGTTTATTGAGTCCTTCAATATCGATGTGGGTGATCCCTGCATAACGCCGATCTGCTTTGCCTTTGGGCCAGCACATGACCTCGATACAGTCATATCCAATTTTAGCGGCAGTATCTGCGACTGACTCCAAGTTTTGATCGGGCATTATTGCGGTGACAAATCCTAATTGCATCATGATTTTTTCAATGGTGTTTATGACGTTAAAAATATTAATCCAAATTCTTGAACGGATATAATGTGGATGGCGATCTAGCCTCCTGCATTAACTTAGCCATTTCTTTCAATAGGGCTGGATGTTCAGACGACAGGTCGTTTGATTCGGAGGGATCTGTCTCAAGATTGTAAAGCTCGGTCTGAATACCTTTTTTGAATATATTCTGGCGAACTGCTTTCCAGTTTCCCATGCGTATGGCCTGCTGCCCTCCATAAGATGGAAATTCCCAATAAAGGTAGGCATGGGATTTCTGGTTTTGTTTCCCGAATAATGTAGGAGCCAGATTGATCCCGTCGGTATTTTCCGGGATGGATTTTGTATTCCCGGTCATCGATAGAATCGTGGGCATTAGGTCCCAAAAAGCTGCGGGTTCGTCACTGATTTGTCCCTCGGGGATTTTGCCTGGCCAGCTCGCTACCATGGGGACTCGAATCCCTCCTTCATACACACTGCCCTTGAGACCTTTGAATTTGCCCGCCGATTCAAAGAAATCTGAATCACTGCCACCAAGACGATTGTAGGTAGGTCCGTTGTCTGATGTGAAAATAACCAGGGTGTCTTCCTCCAATCCCATCGAGCGGACCTTGTTCATGACCAACCCAACTCCATAATCAAGATACGACACCATGGCTGCATACCCTGCTCTTGGCGAGGGGTGTTTAAGATAGCCGCGGTGCTTGTATTCCTCCTCTTCGATATCATCCGTATACCAGTCAACCGCCCATTGAGGCACCTGGATTGAGAGGTGGGGGATCGTAAATGGCATGAATAAAAAGAAAGGATCTTCCTGGTGAGCATCCATGAAGGCGACGGCTTCTTCAATGAAGCGATCCTGAGAAAATGTCTCTCCATACAATGTTCGATCATTGCCTTGTAGAATCTCTTTCTTTCCATTACGCCAAAGAAATTTCGGGTAATGATTGTGGGCATGGACCTGGCAGTTGAATCCGTAAAAAAGATCGAACCCCTGCTTGTTTGGATCACCCGTCGTTCCAAAGTGGCCCAATCCCCATTTACCCATGGCACCCGTGGCATACCCTTGTGATTTCAACGCCTCTGCCAAGGTTATTTCATCCTTTGGAATTGGAAACTGCCCGGGGAATTCCCACTCGTATTCTTTTTTGATGTGATCCAGGCCTTTAGGATTTCGGTTGTCACGTATGTAGGCATGCCCGCTGTGTTTTCCTGTCAATAGCATCCCACGTGAAGGAGCGCAGACGGGAGAACCTGAATAGAACTGAGTCATCCGCAAACCACGGTCTGCAAGAGCATCAATATTAGGCGTTTTGATGTAATTTTGGCCGTAACAACCCAACTCCTGATAACCCAGATCATCTGCAAGGAAGACAATGACGTTGGGTTTGCGTTTTCCGGACTGTCCAAAAGCTGAGCTTAGAAAAAGTCCGGACAGCAGAACAAGTGCATAAACTTGCCAATGTGCGGGTCGGATGATGTGCATTCATCGAAGTTAGAAGTTGAGTTGGAACAGGACAATCCTAAACCTCGGATGGATTGCTTCGATTCATTCCTTCTATCCTGGTTCAATCTGGATGATGTTTTTTCTCCTGATCCTGGCTCGAACGAAAAAAAAGCTCATCTGGCACGCTTAGATAAGAGCGTCTTGAGGCAAATCAGCATGTTTTGGATCTGGTTGAATCATGTGAAGTTGATGGTCCATCAAGCTGAAACATTCGGATCTGTTGATCAAGACATCGCAAACTGTTTTAACCTGTCTCCAATTTGATTAGCCAGTGCCTTCATCATTTCAGCATCTCTGGCCGCCAGGTTTCGATCACACTGAAAGGCCCAGAGAGTGAGCCAGTGTCCAAAGTGTTCAGTTTGGAGGTGGAGTGGCATGTGTTTGGCGATCAATCCACCTCCATACAGCGAGGGGCCACCTGTGAGACCGGACCAAAAGCCCGCGATCTTCTCGATGTGCATTGGCCAATCCTGAATCTGAGCCTCAAAAACAGGGCCGATGACCGCATGCTGGCGAACATCAGCATAAAAATGGGTCAGCAGGTGTTTCAACCCTTTTTGGCCGCCGATGCGATCATAAAGCGTTTCTTCGATTCCGGTGTTTTTCATTTCAATAGATTGCCTGTGCAAGTGAATTGATTTACAAGTGATTCATATGTATTTTCCAAGGGAAATACTTAATGATTGCAACTTGATTTTGGAGGCTCTGACATTAGCTTCAAATTTCCAACGACCCTGCAAAGCCTTGTGATTTTCAGTAAGTCATGGGTTATTTAGACATGAAATCAGATCTGGAATAAATTCGCCATGAGCCAACATTTCAAATTTTCAGTGTATATCAGAAATAAGCGGTTATTTTTTTTCCCAGGGTGCCTTCTCCTCACACTCCTGTTGTCTGGATGTAAAAAGGAAACCCCGCAAAACCTTCAGCCTTCACACGATAATCAGCAACAAGCTGTGAATCGTGAGTTAGTTCCACCTTCAGTTGAGGTACCAGAATTGAGTGCCGATGAAGTCCCTCCCGCCTTGTTGATGACTGAATTCCTTGCTGCCAACGATAGTGGTTTAAAAGATGGAGATGACGATCGTACCGATTGGATTGAAATTCATAATCCTGGTCAAACTCCCTTGAACCTATCGCAATTCGCATTGACACAAGACCGTCAATTGGAAGAGCTCTGGGAGTTTCCATCTTTTCTGATGGGATCTGGCGACTATTTAATTGTTCATGCTTCAGGTAAAAATCGTCGATTGCCCAATGAGGAGTGGCATACAGATTTCAAATTAAATGCGGACGGTGAGTTTTTGGCGATCGTGATGAAGGAGTCGAGGTCCATTGTTCACTCTTTCGGTACGCGTTACCCTCAACAGCAGGATGACATTTCCTATGGTATTTCCTCTGATTGGGCGCCCGGGGAATTTCTATTGGATTTTGAAAGTCATTTCCTTACCCCTTCACCAGGGAAAACCAATAGCGAGGTGCTCTTTGGTTTTGTTGAGGATGTCAGTTTCAGTTTGGAACGAGGTTTCAAGGAAGAACCGTTTGAGCTCATCTTGAGCAATTCGACTCAAGGCGCAATCATTCGCTATACAACCGATGGAACCGCCCCTACCGCCGAGCATGGGGAAATATTCGAATCCTCAATGAATGTGGATGCTACGACAGTGATTCGCGCCGCTGCTTTCAAAGATGGCCATGCTCCCTCAAGTGTCATGACTCATACTTATCTCTTCCTTGATGACGTGGTGCGTCAATCCCCGGATGGGGTGCCTCCCATTGGGTTTCCTTTTGATTGGAATAATAATTTGGTTGATTATGGGATGGATCCCCGAGTGGTTGATCAGTCGGTTTACAGCAAGGAGGTCCTGACAGGGTTTCGTGATTTACCCGTCATTTCCATTGTAATGGATATTCATGATATGTTTGGCAAGGAAAAGGGGATCTACAGCCATGCTCGGGAGGATGGTCGCAAGTGGGAACGTCCTTGTTCGGTGGAATACTTTCACTCAGGCCCGCAGCCAGGTTTCGAAATAGATTGCGGGATTCGTATTCGTGGAGGATTCAGTCGCATGGATAATAATCCCAAACATTCCTTCCGTCTTTTTTTCAGAGATATTTATGGTCCATCAAAATTAGAATTCCCACTCTTCGAGGGTTCTTCGGTAACCACTTTCGATAATTTAGACATACGCACATCACAAAACTACAGTTGGAGTTTCGGCAGGGATGGTGAAAATGGTTTGTTCGTCAGAGATTTGGTCAATCGTGATATTCAGCGTTCCATGGGTCACTTATCTCCAAATGGAGATTTTTGCCATTTGTTTATCAATGGAGTTTACTGGGGACTTTATAACACTTGCGAGCGTCCGGAGGCGTCTTTTGCCTCTGATTACCTGAAAGGTGGTAAAGAAGATTTCGACGTTATTAAAATACAGAACGGAGGTGGTGAACGAACCTTTGCAACGGACGGCAACACTGATGCATGGAGGCGTCTGTGGGAAGCGGCAAAAAAGGGGGTGAAGTCCAATGAAGATTATTTTCAACTTCAGGGTAAGCATAGAGACGGGAGTGAGGATCTCGATTCTGAGGTGTTGCTTGATGTCGAAAACCTGATTGATTACATGCTGATCATCATTTGGTCGGGTAACAAGGACGCTCCTGTCAGTGCTTTCTCGGGAGACTGGGCTTCAAATAATTGGTATGGCATGCGTAATCGCAACCATCGTGAGGGCTTTCGATTCATCATTTGGGATTCTGAACATACCATGCTCAAAGAAGATCTGGAAATCAACCGCATTGGCCCCTTTCCAGCAGGTAATGAATTTTCATCCAGTAACCCACAATACGTTTGGCAACGGTGTTTAGAGAATGAGGAGTTTCGGATGAAGGTTGCTGATCGTATTCATCGGCACTTTTTCAACCATGGATTGTTAGAGCCTGATCAGCTGAAAGCCTTGTTTGATCACCGCGTGGATCAGATCAAAAATGCCGTTGTCTGTGAGTCTGCGCGCTGGGGAGATTCTCAAGCTCCAAACATTGCGGGTAAAAGTACTCCCGGCCGGTTTCCTTTGACCCGTGATGACCATTGGTTGAAAGTAGTAAATTACACCCGCAATGAATACCTCTCCCAGCGATCGGACATTGTCATGGCACAATTATTTGCCAAAGGTCTTTATCCTGACGTGACTGCCCCGGTTCCTTCTTTTACAGGTGAAGGAGGCGCAGCGCAATTGGCTCTCAGCGCAGGAAAAGGCATCATAATCTTTACGACTGACGGATCGGATCCACGCATGATCGGCGGTAAGCGGAATGCGTCAGCGACTACCTATCAGAACCCCATTTCAAACCCAGGGGAGTTTCAAATGCTCAAAACACGGACCTTTTATGAAGGTGAGTGGAGTGCTTTGCTGGAGATTGCATTTTGAATTAACATTATCCATGCCCTTCGGCATGAGCGGGCTCTTTGTATTGAATCACCAAACAGTAACGGTTTGTGAGAGTGATGTCTCATTTGTGGATTGTCATTATTCGCAGGCAGGAGTTAAACTAACCACCATGGAACAGGATCAGTTGAGAGAATTATTTCGCATGCAGAAGGCGTTGAATGAGCGTATTGGTGTGCAGACGGAGTCAATGTCCGAGGAGCAAAAGACCGAGTGGGTGCTCAATTACTGCCGGGCAATGAATCAGGAATTAGCTGAACTCACTGACAGTGTGCCCTGGAAATGGTGGGCAAAGTATCAGGAATTCGATGAACAGAATGCCCGTGTGGAGGTGGTAGATTTATTTCACTTTTTAATCAGCATGGCTCAGGTTCTCGGGATGAGTGCGGACGATGTTTTTCAAGCATATCTCAAAAAAAATGAGGTTAACTTCAAGAGGCAGGAATCAGGATACACGGAAAAGGATCAATCAGATTCCAAGCACATATAACGCTCTGAAATGCACCCACAGTTAAAAATGAAAACTTTACCAACTTTGCTCGCAAGTCTCTTGGCAGTTTCGTGCTCCATTCAGGCGGCTAACTGGTCAGCTTTAAGAGGAAGTGACGGCACAGCAGTCAGTCCTGAAAGTGAATTCCCTCTCTCATGGTCAGCAAAGGAAAATATTGCATGGAAAACAAAGTTGTCCGGCAAAGGGACTTCTTCTCCTGTCGTGCATGGCAACCTCATTTTTGTGACAACACAACTTGAGAATGAAGACCTGATGACACTTTCTTTTGACCTGAAAACCGGTCGTCCAATATGGGAAAAGAAAATGGGTAACGGACGACTTCCCACCCATGATTTTCACAATATGGCAACACCTACCCCTGTTACGGACGGGAAGCATGTTTGGGTGTTTTTTGGAACTGGTGATCTGGTATGTCTTACCACATCAGGCGAAGAAGTTTGGCGGCGTAATTTGCGCACTGAGCATGCGGACTACAACACCAATCACGGAATGGGAAATTCGCCCCTTCTGCATGACGGTTCGCTCTACATTGCCTGTATGCATCAAGGTCCTTCCTACCTTTTAGCCCTGAACGCGGCCACTGGCAAAATTCTTTGGAAGAAGGATCGCAACCTCGAGGCCCGCGAAGAAGGTAATGATTCCTATTCCACTCCCATTGTTGTTGAAGTAAATGGGCATGACCAAATCGTTTTATCCGGCGCCGAGCATTTAAATGCCTATGACCCGATTACTGGCAAAGAGATCTGGCGAGTAGGGGACCTGCAAGTGCCTCATCCGTATGGACGCACCATTGCGGGACCTACTGCGGGTGAAGGAAAGGTGATTACTGTTGCCTCTGGATTCAGAAATCAGGGTTTTCTTGTTGGTGTTACACCTGCTCATGAAGGGGATTCGGTTGTTGTCGATCATGATTGGAAGCAAAAACGATACTCCCCTGATTGTCCAACTCCGGTCATTTATGGAGGCAAGGTTTTTACCATTCGTGATGACGGGATGGCATCCTGCATCGACATCAAAACAGGAAATGCCCATTGGCAAGAACGATTGTTTGCTGAAAATGTCAAAGTCAGCCCGGTGGCTGCAAATGGTTATATTTATTTCACGACGGGGCAGAGCCAATACCAAGGTGTTAAAAGCATCAGAGACATTTGAAATTGTGGCAACAAATGAACTCAACGAAGAAACGCTGTCTACGCCCGCTCTCAGTTCTGGAAACATCATCATACGCACTTTCGAATCCCTGTATTGCATTCGATAATCGTGGCATTCAAATAGTTTGTCATACTGCACACTCTTGTCAGAGGTGGTGTGAATTAGCCAATGATCACCGTCTGAAATGGCTTTCAAATTGAGAAGGCAAGAACGTCATTGTCCAGCTTATGCTCAGCCATCCGCCCTCCCTGTCTGGTATTGTTTACAGGGAACATGGGAACGCAGGAAATTGTTCCCATCAATGGCTTGTTCTTTTGAATCTGCAATACCCACGGGGCGATGGGAAGCCAGTGAGAAGTATCTTTTCAGAGGTAAAATCGAGGGTTGGGGGGAGATGCAACCAAAACCTCCCTCCCAACCTAGATCTGTCCAACCGAACAGAAATCCCCCCATGGATTAAAACGAAATATTCAAATCTTTTCCCCTGTCTGCCATTGTGCGGAATTAAGGAGATTGCCTGACGAAAGAATTCTTTTCTTTGACGACATCCTATGGGTTTTTGCCGTCAGCACCTATTACAAACCGAGGTTGGGTTTGTAATAGGTGCTGCAAGAGAATCGCTTTTCAGGGAGGATGCTTGACAGGTGATTCCTGATCGCTACTGTTTCACCAGTTCTTTGAATTTTGATCGGATTCGCGAAAGTGAATCTGTCCGAAAACAAATCAATGACAGGGAACCCCGTGAAATTCGGGGACGGTTGCGCCACTGTGAGAGGTGACAAGTTTCCATCAGCCACTGACCTTAAGGTCGGGAAGGCGGAAACAAGGTTAATAACCTCGAGTCAGGATACCGGTTGATTTGTTCTCGTCTGAGTCCAAACAGGACTTACTTCTCCGTCAAAGAGAAGGATGAGGCCAGCCGAAAACGCGAGTGCGTTTTCGGGATGCATTGTTGTTGTTTTTTACAGCCTTCATTCTCCATGTGGTGGGAATGAAGGCTTTTTCATTCCTATCCTTCTGGTCTGCAGCATCGAAAATCAACTTGCACTAGCAAGTGAAAAATGACCAGTCAGCATGCATTGTATCAAAACATACATCAAAATAATCGTCGTCACTTTTTTATTGGGTTCCATCCCCGCATCGAAGGCAACCTCATTTGTCTCTTCAGTTGTCGAATATCATCCGGGCTCAGGTTTTGCCGTCGAGTTTGGTTCCGGCTTGGGTTTCACCAACACATTATCCGTCATAGGGGAGCCATCAAGGGAAACTCCTGGTGAATGGGGAGGCGAGGTCAATCCTTTCTCACCTCCTTACCTAGCGGATCAATTGTTATCCATAGGGGAAGGCGGATACGTTACCCTGACATTCAACCAGCCTGTCTTCAATTCACCCAACAATCCATATGGCTTGGACTTTATTTTATTTGGAAATGCGGGCTTCAACATCACAAACGGAGATTACTCGGGTGGCGGCGTGACCGATGGTTCGGTTTTCGGCAGCGATGCATCGACTGCATCGGTCTGGGTCAGCGAGGACAACCAAAATTATTTTTTACTTGATCAAAAAAAATCACCCAAAGTGGACGGCTATTTTCCCATCGACGGACAGGGTGAATTCAGCCTGCCGGTTAATCCTGCAACACTTCCATCGGATTTTGCCGAAGCTGACATGGAACAAATCCGCCATCTCTATCAGGGTGCAGGAGGAGGTAGTGGCTACGATTTGGATTGGGCTGAAGGTACACCCAGATTGCGTTCGATTCGTTACATCAAGGTCATGGTGGAATCTGGTAAAATTGAATTGGATGGAGCATCGATAGTAGCTCCTGTTTCCAATGCGAGCTGGGCCTCATTGGAGGAAGATTTTTCCAATGACCCTTTGCGCGCCAATCATTGGGAAATTTTCGGGGACACGCGTCTTTTCGAATGGGATCAAGCCGAAGAGCGTCTGGCTGTGAATTGGGATTCCAGGCTTTCGAATAGTTATTTCTACATTCCATTTGGGAGTAAAGTATCTCGACACGAAAATTTTTCCCTGAAATTTGAAATTCAGCTGAACCAACTTGAACTTGGAATTGATCCAGCAAAACCCTTCACCTTTCCTTTGGCCGTTGGACTTGTGAATCTGGCTTCGGTAACCCGGCCCTCTTTCTATCGAGGTTCCGGTATCCATGAAGAATTCGGGCCCCGCGGTCTGGTGGAGTGGAGTTACCACGCTGATTCCGGTTTTGGGGCGACGATTTCTTCAGGTCTCATTTCTCTCGACAATCAATGGTCCCTCTCCAACACCTTCCCTCTGGAAATGCAGATGGGTGCCACTTACCAGGTCGAAATGACGATGAACGCCGAAGCCGAAACCTTGACGACAACCATGTTCGAAAATGGGGAGCCATTCGGCCCTATCAAGGATGCGAGTCTATCCGAAGTTTTCGGTGGTCCAGAAGGTGGCTTTACTGAAATCGACGTAGATGCTTTCGCCATTGCCAGTTACAGCGACGGTGGTCAAACTTCGCCCGAATTTGCTGGATCAATCCTTGCCAATGGCTGGTTGGATAATATTGCTGTTCAGCGTGATTCATCGATCAGCATCGAAAACCTGCTCTCTCCAGACAACGGTATCGGGGTGCAAATCCAAGGTAAGTCAGGTTGGGAATATTGGCTGGAAATGACCACGGACTTTTTGCGCTGGGAAACTCGTAGGGCATGCCAAATCAGACGGCAACCAACTTATTATTTTACAGGATCAAGGCATGGTCCACTCGAAAGGCTTCTATCGAGTGGTAGGAAACCGCTCATGAAACGGACTGATTCCGGATTTACTCTTGTCGAGCTACTGGTGGTGTTCACCATCATCAGTATCCTCGCTTCCATGATTGCCGTAGGTATCTCTGTCGCCAAAGGTCATTCCAAGTCAATGGTTTGTGTTTCGAACTTGAAACAGCTGGGGTTGGCTTCACAAATGTATTGGGACGACAATTCCCAGCAAACCTTCCCTTTTTCAAGTTCACGGGACGAGAATGGTCAATCCTACTGGTTTGGCTGGCTGGGAGCAGGATTAGAGGGTAAGCGGGAATTGGACCGGGCCAGTGGAGCCATCTGGCATTATCTTGGAGGTAGTGGTGTTCAAATATGCCCCTCATTCAGATATCAAGACCCCTCCTATAAACCCAAAGCCATGTCTGCTTCGTATGGCTATGGATACAATCTTCATCTTACAGGTTTCAATGCAGGAATCTCTGGGTTGCAAAAAGGTGGGCTTCTCATGTCGCAAGTAGCTTCGGCCTCCTCCACTGCACTCTTTGCTGATTCAGCTCAAATCAATGATTTTCAGCGGCCAGCTTCTCCTGATCAGCCAATGATCGAAGAGTTCTATTTTGTTAGTCGAGGATCAGCCATGTATGCCAATGGCCATTTTCGTCACCGTCGCCGGGCTCAAACGGTCTTTTGCGACGGGCACGTATCTCCTGAAACTCCAGAAAATGGGACTACTGACTTCAGGTTGCCTGACGCTGGGGTGGCGCGTTTGCGAGCTGATGTTTTGATTCCGTGAAAAAAGTTGTTAACGTTGGCTAGATATTCACCTTAGTTCTGGATGTCAGCCCTATGAAATGGAATCGTCGGCAACATTTAGCTCAGAAGAGACTTCTGTTGCCTTTGATCGGCTTTTCAGTCGCCACTGACGGACACCGACTCCAGCTACGGTCAGGACAACGACCAAGGCCAGACCAGGCATGATCAAAGACAGAATTGATGTCCCCACCGCGCCGCCAAGTTCTGCCGTTGCTACCAGAGGGTTTCCCAATCCAGCTGTCAGCATTGTGCTGCCTCCCCTGATGACCGCCATCGCCACATGAACCGCGCCTGCGATACCCCCGCCAGCAATCAAGGCCAGCGACCAACTCATCATGGGGCTCAGTTCCGTAAATATGGATGCACTCACGATAGTGCCTGCTACCACTGCCGCTGGAGCTGCCACGGTATCAAGGAAATGGTCAAGAACAGGAAGGTAATAGGCTCCTATTTCCAGTGCAACTGCCACGCCCAGAGCAGTGACTGCTGGCAAAGTGCTCATCCAAGCGAAACTGTCGGAAAGTTCAAGATGTCCCGAAAGGGCTGCCAAGCTGATGATGAAAGGTGGAACAAATATGCGAAAACCACAAGAAGCACTCAGGCCAAGCCCGATAAGAATGCTCAGCAAGGCCGAAGAAGGCGTTTGTATCAATTCCATAGTTTTTTACTTTTGATCGCTGGATTTCCAGCTTTTCATTTAAAACACCTCAAACCTTATCAAGGTTTCAAAGAAATGCATTTATAATCTGCCGTTTGGATTGGAATGGGAGGTGAACTAACTCGATTCGCAGTAATCCTCTTGACCTTGATACCGCATTCGCACTATGTTCCGAAGTTTCAGGCACATCCATGTTGTCTCAGTTTAAGAGCTTATTCTCCAATGATATTGGAATTGATCTAGGGACGGCGAACTCGTTGGTTTACGTTCGTGATCAAGGTATTGTACTTAGAGAACCTTCTGTAGTGGCGATTCAGGCGGGGACAACAAATGTGCTTGCGGTGGGGCTAGAAGCCAAAGAAATGCTGGGAAGAACTCCCAGTAACATCGTGGCCATCCGACCAATGAAGGATGGTGTAATCGCTGATTTTGAGATTACCGAGTCGATGCTTCGCTCATTTATTCAAAAAGTCCATTACCGCAAACTCATCGCACCACGCGTCGTCGTGGCTGTTCCTTCCGGAATCACGGAAGTTGAAAAGCGGGCTGTGAAAGATTCAGCCACACATGCTGGAGCCCGCGAAGTCTACCTGATCGAACAACCCATGGCTTCTGCCATAGGAGTTGGATTACCCGTACATGAACCCGCTGGAAATATGATCGTCGATATTGGCGGGGGGTACATGTGAAATAGCCATCATATCGTTGGCTGGAATCGTCTTTGCCCGCAGCCTGAGGGTCGGGGGAGACGAATTTGACGAAACAATCGTGGCACATATGAAACGTGCCTATAACCTAATGATCGGCGAACGCACTGCGGAGGAGATTAAAATCCGCATAGGTTCGGCTTTTCCCTTGGAGCAAGAGCTGACTATGGAAGTCAAAGGAAGGGACCTGAGCTCTGGACTCCCCAAAACATTATCGATTTGTTCAGAAGAGATACGAGATGCTCTGAAAGAACCATTGAATAGTATTTTAGAATCGATTCGTATCACATTGGAACGTTGCCCACCTGAACTCTCCTCCGATCTCGTAGATCGTGGCATTGTTGTGGCAGGTGGTGGCGCATTACTGAGAGGCATTGATCGCCTCATTGCCGAAGAAACCGGATTACCTGTTCATATTGCTGATGATCCTTTGACCGCCGTTGCAGAAGGCACCGGTCGTGTTTTGCAAGAGCTTCAGTTCCTTAAACGAGTCGCTTCCTCAAGCCGAACCTGATTTTTGCGCGTTCGCTCCGAAACTACGGAGCGGGATGCTAAAGCAGCCTAACATAGTGTCATTTTGCTCGGTGATGACAGCAGGTATCGTCCTGCTGAGTCTACCGACGCGCGTGAACAACCAGCTTAAATGGATGGTTGCAGGCGTCTTTCTGCCCTTTCTTGGGCTTGCTGAGGCTGTCGATGAAAAGGCTGAATCACTTCAATCCATTGTCGTTTCCAAGCAGGAACTCTTACGTGAAAACCAGCAGCTGCGTCGAGAGGTTCAAAACTACAAAATTGCTCTTCTAAAGAATCAGACCATTGCTACAGAGAACGCCTTGCTGCGTCAACAGCTTGGGTGGCGTGAAAGCCTTCCCTGGCGGCTCTTGCCAGCAAGAGTGCTTGTCAAAGATCCGACGAACTGGTGGCGAAGCCTCTACATTAATTTAGGCTCTGACGATGGTATCGTTGAAAATTCCCCCGTTTTATCGCCCTCAGGACTGGTGGGTAAGATTGAACAGGTTGAAAGTCACCGTTCCCTCGTGCGTCTTGTAGGCGACCAGCATTGTAAAGTCGCTGCCATGCTGGCTATTTCACCTCGACAAGACAAAGATGAATCCGCTCATGGCACAATCACGCCTGGAGCAGACACATCGCTGAACCCTAGATTAGTGGACTTTCATCACCTGCCAGTTGGAACAGAGCCAGAACCCGGAGCCAAGGTAATCACAAGTGGATTGGGGGGTGGCTACCCGAGAGGTATTCCCGTTGGGCATATCATTGATAGCCGATCCTCTACATCTGGCTTGTTCGCTGAGGCTCGTGTGCGATTGGCAGTTGATTTAAATCGTTTGGAAATGGTTTGGGTAAAACTCCCTGACCAGGATGTTTCTGCAACTGAGGAGGGAATGTAACAGATATGCACCCGACTCCTTTTTCATACGCGCCATGATGTCACGTCCAACATTCACATGTCTGATATTGATGGCTATGGTCCTGACCTATGTGCAATCACATTGGTCCATGATGGAGGGAATGTGGCGTGCGCAGATTGATCTGCTGCCGGTCTTTGCTGCATTTGCTGCCTTGCATGGAGGCCTGGGTCCCATCATTGGCTTGGCGCTGATTGCCGGCTCCTGGTTGGACGTGTTGTCTGCCAATCCTCTTGGAACATCTCTGGTTTCGTTGTTTTTGACCGCATTGATTTTGCATCGGCTCCATGAAGTTCTGCTCAAAGGCCAGTTGGCCGCTCAGTTTTTTGTCTGTCTGGCCGCAGGCGCATTTGGGCCTACTATATCCTGCCTTTTTCTTTGGGGAATGAGCATGCAGCCTTTGGCTGGCTGGGGAACTTTATGGCAAATAGTTGTCAATGCCATGATCTGTGGTGTAGCAGGGCCTTTTATATTTCTTATCCTGAATCAAATGGATCGCTTGGTTTCCTATGAGCCGGTGGCTCAGCCATGGAATCGATCCGTGGTCGAAGTTAAACGCAGCAAGCGATATTGAAACGCTGAGTATGAATCCCGTTAAAAACATGCGACGCGAAGATATGGGCCTTCAATGCTTAGCCATTGGTCTGTTTTGCTGTTTCGTCATATTGGCGGGGGGGCTTTGGTATGTTCAGATTGTTTCTTTCAAGAAATACGAAAAATATCGAGAAGTACAGTCTTACCGCACGGTTCGCATTCCTGCTCCCCGGGGATTGATCTACGACCGGGATGCGCAGTTGCTTGCAGATAATGAACCGAACCTCAACATCGTGGTGTATCTGGATCAATTAAGAGAAGATTTTACTCGTACTTATCACGATTTGAAGGGCGACAAGGACTTACCTTATCTCGAAGGGCTTGAATTAGAAAAAGATGCCCGGTATCTCACCGTGAGTAACATGGTATATGAGGCCAGTGTGATTATCGGTAAGCCCAGTGCTCTGGTTCGTTCTGAATTTGAATCTCATTATTATCGGCATCGTTATATGGCCATGCCCGTATTGACGGGTTTAAGTCGTGAGCAAATGGCCCGATTCATGGAGCAAGGGTCTCGATTAAAGGGTTTCGATTTGGAAGTTCGATCCAAGCGCCGTTATCCCAACGGCTCTCTGGCTGCCCATCTTTTGGGCTACATGAGACCACGACAGCGCACTTCAAATGAAGAGACAGCGACACTGCAGATGTCTTTTGACTATGAATTGCCCGATTTCATGGGCAAATACGGACTTGAAGGTCAATATGAAGACGAACTAAGTGGTGAGCCCGGTGCAAAATCCATCCTCGTTAACAATATGATTTACCGCCAAGAAGAGGAAGAATGGCTTCCCTTGCTCCCCGGTAAGCACCTCTACCTCACTTTGGATACCGATATTCAGAAAGCTGCCGAAGATGCCCTGCGGTATTTGAATCCAAACCAGCAAAGGCGAGGTGCTATTGTGGTGATGGATTGCAATAATGGCGATGTTCTTGCCTTGGCTTCAGCACCTACTTTTGATCCCAATATCTTTACTGGTTTTCTGCCCGCATCGGTTTTCAACCCAATGATCGACCCAAAAGGTTCGCTGCCTCTTTTCAATCGCGCAACCTATGGACGTTATCATCCTGGGTCAATCTTCAAGATCATGATTGGTCTGGCGGGATTGGAATCAGGGATTATTGATCCGGAAGCTGAGTTCTTCGGACAAGGTTATTTTCCGATGAGCGGGCGTAGGATCGACGATACCGCTGGCGCGGGTTATTTCAATTTTGAACGTGCGTTCTACAAGTCTAGCAATGCCTATTTCATTCATTATGGTTTGAAATTAGGGCCTGAAACGATTGTGGACTATGGTAACCAGATTTTTCTGGGTAAGGAAACCGGACTACTACCAGCACAGGAAACAGGCGGCTACTTTCCGAGTAAACAAACGGTGCGCAAGGGATGGCACCCCGGGGATACGGCCAATCTCAGTATTGGGCAGGGTAAAATTGATGTGACTCCCCTTCAAATGGCTGTAATGACCTCAGCTGTCGCCAATGGTGGAACGGTGTTCTGGCCGCGTATCGTGGCTGGTTGGGAATCAATGATGCCAAACGGCGCCTCAGTTTTTGAACCAGAGCCAGAGGGACGTATTCGCGGCAGGCTGAGGGCTTCACCGCAAAGTATTGAGATTCTTCAAAAGGCGATGCTGGCTGACGTGGAAAACAGGAACGGTTCAGGATCCATCTGCCGCATCCCTGGCTACCTCATTGGCGGAAAGACGGGCACGGCAGAAACCAGTTTCAAAAACAGTAATGGCAGGCGTATCAAGCATACCTGGTTCGTAGCCTATGCACCTCATAAAAATCCGAGGTATGCCGTTGTGGTGCTTGATAGTGAGGGGTTGTCAGGGCGCAGCAGTTGTGCTCCTCTGGCCAAAATCGTTTTTACGTCACTGAAGGATTTGCCGAACCCTTCACACATTGAACCAAGAAAAAAGGTATTTACTCTGGGGGATAATGCACGCTCGCTCTAAACATTGGACGCACCGGATTGACTGGGTTTTGCTGCTTGCCTTGATCGGGTTAGCATCGATCGGCGTTGCATTCATTTACAGTGCTGCCTCCGTGCATGGCATTACCGATCCTGAGCATTGGTTTCAGCATCGATTTGTCAGGCAAATATTTGCGTGCGTCCTGGGGTTTGGATTTGCGGTTGGCGTATGTTTTGTGGACTATCATTTGATAGCAAGGTGGTCGATGCTCTTTTACTGGGGCGCGATTATTGCCCTGCTTGTGGTATTGTTTTTTGATCCTATTCATGGGGCCCGACGTTGGCTTTCATTGGGGCCAATTCGATTGCAGCCTTCTGAATTTTCCAAGATTGCAACTATCTGTGCGCTGGGGCACTTTCTCAGTCGTCCTCTAGATGAACTGCGATTACCAAGTTTATTCTTTCAGACTCTGGGGCTTATAGGCCTGCCTTTCTGCCTCATCTTGATCGAGCCGGATCTTGGATCATCTTTGGTATTGATTCCGGTGGGGTTGGTGATGATGTTCATTGCAGGCATTCCAAAAATTTACCTGGCCCGACTAGTCAGCGGTTCATTACTTGTTCTCTCGTTGGTGGTTGTAGACACTCTGTTTTTTCCTAAGTTATTGCCAGTGGTTCAGCTTGAGGAATATCAGAAGAATCGTTTGCGTGTTTATTTTGGGATGTCGTTTGCTCCTCCTAATGCCACTCAGGCTGAAAAACGTAAAGCGGATCGAGAGGAACGCGAATTTTCATATAATGTCAACCAGGCGTTGATATCTGTAGGATCCGGTGGAATGACCGGAAAAGGATGGTGTCAGGGAACGCAAAATGCCTTGGGATACCTTCCTAAACCAGTAGCTCACAATGATTTTATTTTTTCGGTGATTGCCGAGGAATGGGGTTTTTTGGGCAGCATGACCGTTCTATTGCTCAATGGTGTGGTGATTATTCAAGGATTGAGAATCGCCTCTCAAGCCAGAGACAGGATGGGCAAGGTAATAGCCACCGGTGTGGTCATGCTTTGGTTCAGCCATGTGTTTATTAACATTGGTATGAACATTCGATTGATGCCCGTCACTGGGCTCCCTTTGCCATTATTGAGCTACGGAGGTTCATCCGCGCTCAGTTTCATGATGGCCATGGGGCTTTTACAAAATGTTAAAATATACAAGAGAAACTATTAAGAATATTTGATTATGAATCAACGTAAAGGGAACCGTCGTCGGAGTGGCGGTATGCGATTTAAGCCGACAGCTGGCATAGGAGCCAATAATAAGAAATCACAGCGAGCTGCGGCAGCAGCACGTGCTGAAGTGCTAGTTAATCCTACTGCTGACGAAGAGCCGGTCTACGAGAGTCAGAAGCATGCACGTGAAATTCAGCGTGCTGAGAATAAAGCAGCAGGATTGCCGGCAGATTTAACTGATGAAGCCTTGAAAGCAAAGATTGAGGCTGAAAAAGCCAAGCAAGCTGAGAAAGCCGAGCAAGCTGAAAAAGACGAGAAACCAGGAGAATCCAAAGAGAAGGGTAAATCCAGGACATCGGGACGACGTGAAGGCAACCGGCGAGGGCCGCGTGATCGACGAGGGAACAAAAATGATAAAGATAAGCCTTATGAACCAGTTGAAATTCCTGAGCAACCAGCCAAGGGAATTGTTGGCACCATCAAGGCTGCAGCGGATAAAGTCATTTCAAGAGTGAAGCGTGCTTTCATTCCTCTCAACCGTCAGCACAAAGAGCTGATCATCAATGTCGAACCTCTCGAATCCAGAGTGGCAGTAATTGAGGATGGTGTGCTTGAGGAGTTTACCATCGAACGAAACAACGATCATCGATTGGTTGGCAGTATCTACAAGGGAGTTGTCAAAAACCTCGAGGATGGATTGAAGGCCGCATTTGTGGACATCGGTTTTGAAAAGAATGCCTTTCTTCATTATTGGGACATTGTGCCCAACAATTTCGATAGCAACATCGAAATTGTGGAAAGGAAAAAAGGCAAGGGCAGGAAGCAGCGCCCCAAAGTTACCCAGAAGGATATCCCAAAAGTTTATCCTATCGGGACCGAGATCATCGTGCAGGTAACCAAAGGTCCCATCGGAACCAAAGGACCTCGCATCACAACCAACTTGGCGATTCCGGGTCGTTTCCTCGTCCTTTTGCCTAACTCAGACCAATGTGGAATATCCCGCAAGATCGACAATACGCAGGAGCGACAACGCCTCAAACAAATCGTTCGAAATCTAACCATCCCCGAAGGGATGGGGGTTATTATCCGCACCGCTGGTCAGGCCCAGAAGGCTCGCTACTTTGTGCGAGACCTGGCATTCCTGGTCGAAGAGTGGAAACGTATTCAAAGTCTGATCAACAATAAAAAACCACCCTATTGCGTATTTCAGGAGCCTGATTTAATCGAGCGTACGGTTCGTGATTTCCTCACTGAAGACGTGGAGCGTATTGTGGTGGACTCCAAAAAGGAGAATAAACATATCCAGGACACGATCAGCCGTATTTCCAAAAGATCAACCAACAAGGTTAAACTCTATCAGGATACACAGCCCATATTCGATCGGTTCGGTATAACCCGGCAATTGCAAAGCACTACCACCAGGCAAGTTCATCTCAAGAGTGGTGGATATATTGTGATTGATGAAACCGAGGCATTGGTTGCTGTTGATGTGAACACAGGACGCCACAAGAGTAGTCAAAAAGAAAAAGATTCGACGATTCTCAAGGTTAACTTGGAGGCTGCAGCTGAAATCACACGTCAGATGCGGTTGAGGAACATTGGTGGATTGATCATTCTTGATTTCATCGATATGAAATCAAGGCGCGATCAACAAAGCGTTTATCAAAAGGTCAAAGAAGGTCTTCGACGTGACAAGGCGAAAACGCATGTTCTGCCGATTTCTCAGCTAGGCCTACTAGAAATGACCCGTCAAAGACAGACCGAAAGTGTGCGCGCATCAGTCAACGACGATTGCCCATACTGCAGCGGCAAGGGGAAGGTGAAAAGTGTGGTGACGATGAGTGTTGAAATTCAGCGTAAATTAGGTGAAATCCTCAAAAAACGGCAACGGGATGAGTCTGATTACCAGCTAATGATCGTGGTGAACCCCAAAGTGTTCCATCGCTTGCGTACCAAGGATGAGCAATTGGTGATCCAGATGGAAAAACAGTATTTCGGCAAATTGTCCTTCCGACCTGATCCATCTTACCATTACGAAGAGTTTCGGATTGTCGACCTCGGAACCCAAAAAGAGTTGGCCAGGTCAGAGTCCTGATTTTGAGTGCATTTGAAACGAGCGCACCTGATGTTAAAAACCTGTGCGCTCGTTTTTTAAATGCCCAGCGCTTGACGCAGCCTATCAGAATGGTGGGATGCGGCATGGGCTTGACTCAGTTTTTGAGTGGGATTGAGGTTGATTTGATACCATTCTTTTTTTACCTTGTGCCCATCCAAGGCATTGAACTTGCTTAATAAATTGAAGATGCAAAAGATTTACTCAATCCTGGCGCTCTGTCTGGCCGTATGCTGGACAACGCCTTGCGGCGCAGCGGAAACCCAAACTTTCGTAATGGAAAACGGCAATATTATCGAGGGTAATGTTTCTGCCATGGACGAAGAAAGCATGGTTATCCGAAGGAAAATAGGCACTTTTACAGACCGAATAGATTTGGTCTTTCTTTCCCAGGAAACGCTATTGTGGCTGAAAGCGAATCCTAAATATGCTGAATTTGTGGATCCTTTTATCGAATTGCCAGAGGATGAAATCCACCCGCCGGTGATCAATGTTCGTCAGCCTGATCGTATGGAGCAACCCGACGGGAAAACAACCTTGTTTTCTACCCTTTCGACCCCAGTTGGATTCCTTTTGATATTTGCATTTTATGCAGGAAATCTTCTTGCGGCTTACGAAATTGCTGTTTTCAGGGGGCGCCCCGTTGCACTTGTGTGTGGATTATCTGCGATCTTGCCCGTGATCGGTCCTATCCTGTTCATTTCCTTACCAGGGATTGAGAGTGTTTCTCAGTATGATTCTGAGCCTCTGGTAGATGATACTGGAGCGCCAGGAGCACCTCCTGCACCCGCAGCACCTGCGGCACCTGCCGCGCCTTCAGGAAAGCCTGGTTTGGGGATATCCAAGGGGGGGAGCAGCAGCCGGTGGTGGTGGTGGCGGTTTGGCTGGTAGTGTATTCTCAAAAGATGATACAAATTTCAATCGCAATTTTATCGAAACCAAATTCACGGAGTTCTTCCGGGTAGTGCCATCAGCATCCATCAAGAACTTAGTTCTTTCTTTCAAAACAGTGAAGCGTGAGTACGTTGCCACTCGAATTAGCCGCATTTCGGGCAGCGATCTGCATCTTCAACTCCAGCAAGGAGCAAAGGAAGTTTCTCTAAGTTTTGGAGAGATCATCAAAATTGAGGTTCGCAACAAATAGCGCACTCAGATTTCTTTAAACTCAAAACGGCCCGGACCAACTTGATGAGTTGTCCGGGTTTGTTTTTATGATGAGTTCTGTCAACTCAAGCATTGAACATTCATTTAAATCCCCGTTTAGATACCGTTGCCGTTATGATCCGAGCTGTTTTCTTTGGGACCGCTGAAATTGCCTGCCCTGTTCTTCAAACCCTGCACGATATGAGGGAAGTTCAGCTTCAGGGAATCGTCACGCAGCCAGACCGTCCGCAAGGGCGTAAACTCAAACTGCGAGCTACCCCTGTCAAGGCGCTTGCATCGGAGCTGGGACTGCCGGTTTGGCAGCCTGAACGCATTAGCAAAGACCCTGTATGTCTGGGTGAGTTAGCTGCGATGGATCTTGATGTCATGGTTGTGATGGCCTACGGACAGTTGCTTCCTGCTGCAGTTCTTGATCTGCCTCTTGCTGGATGTGTGAATATTCATACCTCGTTACTACCCAAATACCGTGGGGCCGCGCCCATTCAATGGGCAATTTGGAATGGGGATCAAATCTCTGGGGCGACCTTGATGTTGATGGACGAGGGGATGGATACAGGGCCTATCATCAGTAAAAAGGAGGTTCCGATTACCGCGAAAACCACGGCACTTATATTACATGATCAGTTGGCTGCTGCCGGTTCCGAATTAATCCGGAATGACCTGGAAAAATATGTCCAAGGAGATTTGAAGCCCCTCCCCCAAATTTCAGCAGGCGCCTCTCATGCCAGAAAAATCACCAAGGAAGATGGTTTTCTGGACTGGACACAGCCTGCCTCGCATCTTGATCGTCAAGTTCGGGCACTGTCTCCCTGGCCTGGCTGTTCTACCAGCTTTCAGTATCCAGATGGTAAAGTGGAGCGACTGAAGGTTTGGGAAACCCAGCCTCTCCCATCGCAAGGAAGTAAGCCCGGTCAGATCATGCAAGCGGATCACAAGGCCTTCGTCGTGGGCACTGGTCAAGGATCATTGCGCATACTGAAGTTACAACGACCAGGTGGCAAAGTTCTTACAGCTGATTCGTTCCTGATTGGCTCTTCTTTTGAAAAAGGTGATATGCTGGGTCTTGGCCCCGGGAAGCCCAGCCTTTGACAAAAGATGGAGCCTGTCATGATTCGGTCTTTTCAGTGAATGGCTACAGCTTAATTCAGCCTAAAAGGGTCATTTTTTATTTTTTTTGGGTGGCCAAGATCCGGTCATTGCACATGCTAACAGGCACTTTTGACACCATTGGCGCTTTCAATTTTTAGGATCAATTAAGAATATGTGTCCTTCATAAAAGTAGGTAGCAATGGGTTACCCCGGCCTGCAATGGCTGTGGTCCGTAGACGTGAAGCTTTGATCTGCTTAGGCTCGTTGCATGCTCCAGCTGCATGAGCACTTTTGTCAAAATGGTTGAAATATCCGTGGTCTTTGATTTGCCGGTATAAGCTGATCAGACAGTCTTTTTTGTTTTTTCGCTTGTCAAAGTGATACCGATTGGTAAGTTTGCCGACCTTATATGAAAAGTGACATTCACCCAGAGAATTACAGACCCGTGGTTTTCAAGGACTCTGCCTCCGGCTTTACGTTCTTGAGCCGCTCCTGTGCCCGTACTACCCAAACGGTTAAATGGGAAGACGGTAACGAATATCCAATGGTAATGCTGGGCATCAGCAGTGCATCGCATCCTTTCTATACAGGACAGCAGATGTTCGTGGATACAGCAGGTCGCGTGGACAAGTTTGAACAGCGACGCGCCAAGACCAAAGAAGCGCAGGAAAAAGCCACCGCGTTCAAAAAGCGCAAGCGCTAAACCTTTTTCTTTCATCGCCCGCACGTGGCCGCTCAAGGTTGCTTGCGGGCGATTTGTATTTTCATCATGGACCTTCATCCCTTTGTCGAGCGGTTTGCGCGGCGCCTCGCGGAAGTAGAATCTGCTCTGGGCGATCCGTCAGTGTTCAACGACCAGAAAAAGTCTCAGGAACTTACCCGAGAATACAATCGCTTGAAAGGTCTGGTTGCGAAAGGAAGGGATTACCAAAAAATTGAAGAAGAAATAAGGGATAACGAAGAACTGATTGCCGCCGAACCAGCTGACACTGAAATGGCTCAGATGGCAAAAGAAGATCTTTCTTCATTGAGGGAACGATTTGAGGAAGCAATCGTTCAGCTGCAGATGGGAATCGTTCCACCTGATCCAACTGATAGCCGAGATACCATCGTGGAAATCAGAGCAGGTGCGGGCGGATCAGAATCTGCCTTATTCGCTGCTGATCTATACAGAATGCTCAACAGGTATTCTGAAGCGCGTCGCTGGAAGCTGGAGGTTCTGGACAGTAGCCCCTCAGATCTGGGGGGGTTCAAGGAAATTATTTTCGGCATCAAGGGTGATGACGTTTTCAAGCGATTGAAGTACGAAAGTGGCGTTCATCGCGTACAGCGAGTCCCTCTGACCGAAACTCAAGGCCGCGTGCACACAAGCACGTGTACCGTTGCTGTGCTCCCGGAGGCAGAAGAGGTGGATGTCGCCATCAAATCAGACGACCTCGTCATTTCAGTGTGTCGAGCTTCTGGCCCTGGAGGGCAAGGGGTCAACACGACAGATTCAGCAGTGCAGGTTCAGCATAAACCAACCGGTTTGATTGTAAGGTGTGCCGACGGACGATCTCAGCAGCAAAACAAGCTCCAGGCTCTCACTGTACTCAGGTCACGGCTGCTAGAGCGTAAAATCGCTGAAGAACACGCCAAATACGCGGCACAGCGCAAGGCGCAAGTGGGAACGGGAGAGCGCAATGAGCGCATTCGCACTTATAATTTCCCTCAAAATCGAATGACGGATCATCGTATTGAACTGACATTGTACAACCTGCCCGCTTTGATGGAGGGAGACATGGATTCCGTGATCGAACCTCTGATGCATGACGCTCTCCAGGTAAAACTCAAGGAAATGAATCAATGAGCGATAATATAGAAGGCCTTATTTTTGATTGTGATGGCACTTTAGTAGATTCCATGCCAGCGCATTGGCTCGCTTGGAAGGAGGTGACGGAACGTCATGGTCTCGACTTTCCTGAAGAGCGATTTTACGCCCTTGGAGGAGTGCCCTCCTGGCAAATCATCAAAATGCTCAGCGATGAACAAGGGGTTCCAGTTGATGTCATGGCCCTTTCTCACGAGAAAGAAGAGGCTTACCTTCCTTACATGGATCAGGTGCGTCCGCTGCTTCCAGTGGTCTCCATCGTAAGTGACTGGCATGGACGCGTTCCAATGTCTGTGGCTACAGGTGGCATTCGATCAGTCATCGAGCCATTGCTCGATCATGTCGGATTGTCCAAGTATTTCGATGCCATCGTTACCAGCGAGGACGTTTCTAATCAGAAGCCTGCTCCGGATATTTTTCTTGAAGCTGCGCGCAGAATAAGAATCCCACCCGCCAAATGCAGGGCCTATGAAGATACGGATCTCGGTATGCAAGCGATCATTGCGGCTGGCATGGATGCGGTTGATGTGCGGAAAATGCTTTAATCTACTAAATCAATCAAACGCTTTAAGCGCTCAATTGTTCTAACTTTCCTACAGGCTGTTTCCATACATAGCGGAACATGACTGTTCTCAGTGCTGCAGTGAGTGGGATCGCAAGAACGCCGCCGATGATTCCTCCCAGCAAGGTAGTCCCGATCATAATGGCGATGATGACGGTTAGAGGGTGCATGCCCACCCTGTCCCCAATGATTTTTGGAGAGATCACCAATCCTTCCATCAACTGGACCAAGACAAAGATTCCAAGTGTTAGTAACGGATGAATCCATCCGTCTGCCTGAGCAATTGAAATAGCCATTGCTGGCAGGATGCTGAGCATGACGCCCAGATAGGGCACGATTCCCAGCACGCCCGCTATGAATCCCAAAAGCACTGCATATCTCAAGCCGATGATGGAGAAACCAATCATCAACAATCCTCCCACGCACATCGCGACCAGCACTTGGCTACGGAAAAATACTACCAATGCGTCATTGATCGATCTGAGAACAAACACCAGCTCTTCCTTAATCCAAGAGTCATGCACTGGAAGATAGCTCGTCCAATTGTCCTTTGATACCCGATTTTTCAGATAAAAAATAAAAAAACATAAACAGGAACGAGTGCGAATCCTGCAAGCATGCCGAACATGGAAGTGATATTCTCTATGCGTGAACGAGCCCATCTCCCCATACCGCTGACACCTTTCCAAATTGCATCAGCAAATTTTCCGATTTGATCCGCATTCAAATCAATGGATTTTGCTTTGGCAGGCGTTTCCCCCGGAAGCGGTTAAGGTAGCTTGGCTTGTCTTTGATTCCATCTCATCGACTTTATCAGTCATGTCATCATTGAGCTCAGCGCTGGTTGTATTGGTGCGGGTTATCCAGGGAAGGTAGTTCTTCAGCGAATCAGGAAGGTATTTTTCCAAAGAGTGATTTTTGCTGTATAGCTCATATCGTTTTTGGATCGAGTCACGATATTTAGGCACGGAATCAACCAACTCTTTGGTGTCCTTGATCAGGAAGGGAACAAAAGTGGCTGCAAACCCGATTTGTAATAATATCGCCAGCGCAAAAACACTTACGATTGCCCATGGTCGCTTGATTTTTCGATGCTCCAGCCAATCAACCACAGGATCCAGAAGGTATGCGATGATACCAGCGACTGCCAGTGGCAACAGCACGGATGAAAGTTGATTTGCCATCCAGCCAATACCTGCAAAAACGGCGCTGATGAGGCCGATGATGATCGCAATAGCTAATCCAGTGATGGCCGTCCAAAGGATAGTCGCTTGTTTAGGGCTGGGGCCGGGAAGTTGCATCTGATCAGGATATTTTTCCGAAGCGGCCTTTGGATCTTGGGCGCCCCAGTTTTCTTGATTTAGCTGCAGCTGCGCGCACAGCATTCATGGTGGTGGCGCGCAACCCGCCTTTTTCGAGCTCGTGAACGCCTTCGATGGTAGTTCCGCCCGGGCTTGTTACGGCATCTTTGAGTTGTCCTGGATGTATTCCTGTTTCCAAAACCATTTTTTGCTGCTCCAGCAACCGTTTGCGCAGCCAACTTGGTTGCCAGCTCTCGGGGGAGCCCTGATGCGACACCTCCGTCACTCAGAGCTTCGATGAATTGGTAAACAAATGCTGGCCCACTGCCGCTTAATCCGGTTACGGCATCCAATAAATGCTCCGTTACCTCTTCTGTTATACCTACAGAATTCAAAAGGGATGTGGTGATCTCTGCATCCACTCGAGTGGCAAACTCCCCCAATGCAAATGCTGAAGCTGAAGAGCCTACCAAGGCAGGTGTGTTGGGCATAACTCTTAAAATGCGTGCTCCAGCTGGTAAGTGTGCAGCTAATTGCTCTAGCTTGGCGCCCGCAACAATCGAGATCAGGCATTGAGATTCCCGCCAATATGTTTGAATAGAGTCAAGAGCATCACCCACTTTCTCTGGTTTTACAGCCAGAAAGATGAGGTCTGCGTCGCGTGCAACATCGGTATTCTTATCTGTTATTTGACCGCCTGTATTTTCTTCAAATACTTTCAGAGCTCCAGTATACGGGTCGCTTCCAATCAGGTTTTGAGGCTTTAATTTCCCCGTCGCAATAAAGCCCGATGCAAGGGCCGTTGCCATTTTGCCTGCTCCGAGAAATCCTATTTTTAATACCTCACTCATAGATTAATTGTATTGAAAATACATTTAGATGACCTTCCTTTTGGAGTCATCGACTCGCTGATACCTTATAAACAATAAGTCATCTTGAACGGTAATTAAATTATAAAATGACAAATGGTCTGGAATGATCCACACAAAGAACAGGATACCTATCTGACTCGAACTGAAATAGAACCTCTTGAACGGGCGCCTGCGGTAATTTAGGCTCATTTTTCTTTTTTTTTCAAAGTTGACACATTTTTCTTCAGTCAAGAGGTCTGCGAGATAGCGGTTTCGCAATCACTCCCAATGATCCCGAACGTCATGACAACCTGATGGCTGCATGTCCCTTTGAGAGTCAAATTTTCCCCCAGGCATGGGGGTCTTTCATAAAATATCTTGAATGCTCTCCTCAAATTGTCGTCCCAGGGAATTTTGATTAATGGGGAAAAGTACATGTCCATCAATTAGTAAGTCGACATTTGAGCGGCAGAGAAAAGCACAAGTGTGCGTATCCGTCCGTCCAAGGAATACTTCTTTCTTAAAAGTAGCATAAAACTGCGATCCACACTCCGATTCAGGCCGTGGAAGTGGCTTGTTCAACCTCCATCGGTAATGGATCCATGAGACTTGCAGGGGTTGCCGGAAAATATGTAGCAACTTAATTTTTTGTCCCATAATCAAGTATTTAACAGTAGTTTTCTAATTTGTTCGTCATATTTTCCAGATCTTGCAGATATATATGGGGGATTGCAGCATGTCCTCGTTGACAAGGGGTCTTTGATTATTGCACTCTCTTGATTTCCATTTTAAGGATGAGTGAGTTAACTGACTAGGATTGCTGTGGCTGTAAAAAGACGATTATTTGGTAGATACGCTGATCGACATGGGTTTGCTTACCTCTGAGCAGGTTGAGGAAGCGCGTGGCGAAGTTTCTGGCGATTTAGGGGTATTGGATACCCTTGTCGCCAAAGGGGAGCTGATGGATGAAAGCGTAACGATGGCAAAGGCTGCTCAAGCTGGTGCTGAAGTCATTGAGCTGGACGCTATACAGCTTGCTGATGACGTCATTTCAGCTGTGCCGAGGAATGTGGTCAAGCGCTTCAATGCTGTGCCCATCTACGTCTCGGATGACACGGTGACCATGGCTCTTGCCGATCCTACGGACCTTGAGGCAATTGATGGCCTTCAAGTCGCATTAGGTAAACAAATTGAAGTTCGCGTTGCTGGCGAAAAGGAAATCCAGAATGCCATCAATCGGTATTATGGTGGCAATAAGAGCAAGGATGATTCTGTTAGCAAGATGATTCAGGACATCACTGAAGGCGAGGTAGAGATTGCGTCACTCGGTGAACTGGAAGCAGATAAGGGCACCGTCGTCACCGCAGATGCCCCCATCATTAAACTGACTAACCAGATCATTATTGATGCCTATCGGTCGCGTGCCTCGGATATTCATCTGGAGCCAATGCAACACACTTTTCGTGTGAGGTATCGCATTGACGGTGTTGTGTCACATCGTCAAAAGTCCGCCCAAAAGCTTGCAGTCTTCGGTGATTGCCCGCTTGAAAATCGAGTCGAACATGTCCATCTCCGAGAAGCGCATTCCTCAAGACGGCCGTATCCAGTGCGACGTAGGGGAGAAAGTGATCGATTTGCGTGTTTCTTCGGTTCCCACCACGCATGGTGAGAGCATTGTCATGCGTATTCTGGATAAAGACGGATTGAAACTTGGGTTACCGACATTGGGCTTTTTCACTGATGATCAGCAGATTTTTGAGGAGATGATCGGTTTGCCTGACGGGATCCTGCTTGTTACCGGTCCAACTGGGTCAGGCAAGACCACCACCCTATACTCCTGTCTCAACTTCATCAATCGGCCTGATCGTAAAATCATCACCGTGGAGGATCCTGTCGAGTATGTCTTGGCCGGTATCAATCAGGTGCAGGTAAACGAGACAGTTGGTTTAAGTTTTGCGCGCGCTCTGAGGTCGATGCTCCGTCAATCTCCAAACGTTGTCATGCTTGGGGAGATTCGAGATCTAGAGACAGCGACGATTGCAATCAATGCTTCTCTGACCGGGCATCTTGTTTTCTCAACGCTGCATACGAACGACGCTCCAAGTGCGGTGACTCGTTTGATTGATATTGGAATTAAACCGTTTTTGGTCGCTTCCTCGACTCGCGCAATGATGGCGCAACGTCTTGTCAGAAAACTCTGGCCCGAAGTGTGTAGCTCCTATACAGCCTACAGAAAACGAACTTCGATCGATTGGGATTGATCCCGGCAATGTAGAGGATGCAAATTATCAAAAAGGTAAAGGATGCAGCAATTGTAACAGCACGGGGCATCGTGGGCGATTTGGCCTTTTTGAAATATTTGTGGTGAATGATGAAGCAAGGAAACTCATTTATGAAAAAGTGCCTTCATCAGTGCTGCGTAAACGTGCCCGTGAAATGGGCATGAAGACACTTCGCGAAGATGGTTGTCGTAAAGTCGTTGCAGGGTTGACGACCGTGGATGAAGTGATACGTGCTACATCCATGGAATAAACACTGATCTGGCCCAAGTATTGCTACCAAATTATAAAAAAAGAAACTTGGAATAATGGCACAGTTCGTTTTGAGTGCCTTGCCCTTATCATTTAAAATTTAGTTATACGACGTATGTCTTACTCAATGTCAGATCTTTTGCAGTTGGTGGTTTCAGAGGGATCATCAGATTTGCACATTCGCAATGGGATCCCTCCTGCTATTCGTGTTCACGGGACATTGCATAGAGTAGAGGGGCCGCCATTGAGTGCGGATGACTGCGAGGAACTCATGAGGAGTATTTCTTCTGAGGATCATATTCAGCAGGTGCGTGAAAATGGTGGTGCCGACTTTGCTTTCGCCTTTGGTGAAGCTGCTCGTTTTCGTGTCAGTGTCTTCAAAGAGCGTGGTGATTTCGCAATGGTTCTTCGGCAGATTCCCAGTACCCCTGCTCACCATGGAGCAAATTGGGATCCCGCCCAGTGTAAAAGAACTTCTCTACAAGCCTCGAGGACTGGTACTTGTTACAGGGCCAACTGGTTCAGGTAAAAGCACAACCCTAGCATCCTTGCTGAATATCATGAACATCGAACGCGATGATGTTCACATGATCACGGTTGAGGATCCCATTGAATATTACCACACACATAAAAGCGCCGTGATCACTCAGCGTGAAGTGCATGTGGATGTTCCAAGTTTTGCAGAGGCTCTGAGGCGTGCTCTGCGCCAGGATCCCGATGTGATTCTTGTGGGTGAAATGCGAGATCTGGAAACGATTGAAGCTGCAATCACAGCGGCGGAAACGGGTCACTTGGTTTTTGGAACGCTGCATACAACAGGCGCAGCCAAGACCATTGACCGTTTGGTGAATGCCTTCCCCACCAATCAGCAGGAGATGATTCGTATTCAGCTTTCTACTGTTTTGCAGGCGGTCATTTCGCAGCTCTTGTTGCCGCGTTGCGATAAGCCCGGGCGAGTAGCTGTGTTTGAGATTATGAACAATACGCCTTCCATTGGTGCGCTGATTCGTGATAACAAGACATTTCGCATCAATTCAGATATCCAGACCGGCGCCAAATATGGAATGGTGACTCTGGATGGTTACTTGATAGACAAATACCAGCAAGGGATCATTGATGAAGAACAGGTGATTACCAAAGCACAGGATCCAGCAACCGTCTTGGCAAAACTGCAGGAAATTCACGAAGAACGAGCTGCTGCTGAGGCCCAAGAATAAAGTTTTGAAGAATATCTAATTTATTATGTCTGAAGTGATATCCAATCCATTGCTAAGCTTGCTCAGGGACCAGGAGATGCTGGATGATCTGCAGCTGGAGGAAATCAACGAAGAGTTGAACCGCAGTGGCAATCCGGTGATGGACATCATCAAAGATTACGGCTACATGGACGTAGACTCCATGCTTCAGGTCGTGTCTGGTTATCTTGGGGCTGAGGTCATGCAAGTCAATCCCGGCATGGTAACCGACGAGCTCAAGGAAATGCTCAACTCTGAAACAGCTCAGGCTTATCAGTGTGTTCCGGTTGGATTGGAAGATGAAATGTTGAAGGTGGCTTTTGTTGATCCATTGGATCCTTCCAAGGTCGATGAACTGGGTTATGTGGTTCCCCTTCCTATTCAGACCGTTCTGGCAGATCCTGCTCAAGTCGCGCAATGCCTGAGTGAGGCTTATGCTGCCGAAGGAGGAGGGGCAAGTACTGTTCAAATTGAAAGTGGGATTGCCGATATCCTGAGCCAGATGGATGCTGTAGCCGACGTGGATGCAGCTGAGGTCGGTGAAGTTGTGGAGGACGGCGCATTGGAGCTTACTTCCGATGAGGATGACATGCCCGTTGTCAAGTTCGTCAACCTGGTTCTATTGCAAGCCGTTCAGGACAGAGCAAGCGATATCCACTTCGAGCCATTCGAAGAAGAATTCAAAATACGTTATCGTGTTGACGGTGCTCTTTATGAAATGACTCCTCCGCCTTTACATTTGGCAATGCCAGTGGCCTCCCGTCTGAAAATCATGGCCAACCTGGATATTTCCGAAAGACGAATGCCTCAGGACGGACGCATCTCCTGTAGCATAGGTGGAAGACAGGTTGATCTGCGTCTATCGACGCTTCCAACAGCCTTTGGTGAATCCGTTGTGCTGCGCGTGCTTGATCGTTCTGCCGTATCGCTTGAACTCGAACATCTAGGCTTCCCTGATAGCGTCCATGACTATGTCCAGCAGGCAATCAAACAACCCAACGGTATTTTTGTGGTCACGGGTCCGACGGGCTGTGGTAAAACAACCACTCTTTACTCCTGTCTGAGGCGCATCAACAAAACAGATCATAAACTTTTGACCGTTGAGGACCCTGTCGAATTTGACATCGAAGGCATCATGCAGGTTCCGGTGAAAGAGTCCGTGGGAATGACTTTTGCAAAAGCGTTGCGAGCCTTTTTGCGTCAGGATCCCGATGTGATTATGGTTGGGGAAATGCGTGATTTGGAAACCTCACAAATTGCTATTCAAGCATCGCTTACGGGTCACTTGGTTCTCAGTACGCTGCACACCAATGATGCTCCCGGGGCGGTGACGCGTCTTGTTGACATGGGAGTTGAGCCATTCCTTATTTCATCGACACTGATGGGGGTTTTGGCGCAACGATTGGTCAGAAAAGTCTGCAGTTCATGCAAGACCCCTTTTGAGCCCACCGACCAGCAATTGAATCAATTGAAATTGTCTCCAGAAGATATTGGTGATAAGGAGTTTTACTATGGGAGTGGCTGTGGAGATTGTAATGATACCGGTTATAAAGGCCGGAGAGGGATTTACGAATTATTGGAAGTTTCTGAATCGATTCGCTCCCTCATCAATGATCGTGCTCCTACTGTCGTGGTGCGCCAGAAGGCGGTAGAGGATGGAATGATTACCCTTCGTGAGGATGGTCTTCGCAGTATTTTCACTGGAGATTCCTCCGTTGAAGAAATCTTGAAATACACTTAAAACTGGTTCCCGTTATGCCCAAATTTAATTACGTCGCCATGAATCAACGTGGCAAGGAGGAAAAAGGCACTCTAGATGTAGCCTCTCAAAATGAGGCTATCAATCGCCTGAAGGATATGGGCTTCTTTCCGACCAAGGTCACAGAGGCAACAGCGGAACCTAAAAAGGGTGCCAAGGGCAAAAAAGGGGGGAAAAAACCTGCCAAAGCCAAGAAAAAGGGCAAGAAAGGTGATATTAACATCCCCATGCCCAAGTTTCTCCAGGGCAAGGTCAAGCCCAAGGTGCTGACTACTTTTACTCGGCAGCTTGCAACATTGGTTGACGCAGGACTTCCATTGCTGAGAGGTCTACGCGTTCTGGGAAAGCAGGAAAGAAATCCTGCCTTGAAGGGAATCATTGAGGAGCTTGCAGTTGCCATTGAAGGAGGCAGCACATTTTCCGAAGGTTTGGCGCAGCATCCGAAGACTTTCAACAAGCTCTTTATCAACATGGTAAAAGCCGGTGAGATGGGTGGTGTGCTTGAAGTAGTGCTCAACCGTCTTTCGGAATTCATGGAGAAAGCCGAAAAAATCAAAGGCAAGGTTATTGCGGCCATGTTCTATCCGGCTGCTGTGATGGTTGTTGCAGGGCTCATTCTCTTGTTGCTCATGGTTGTGGTGGTGCCAAAGTTCAAGCAAATATTTGCAGATATGCTTGAAGGTGAACCTCTTCCGGGGTTTACGCAGGTCGTGATGAACATCAGTGATTACATCAAGGACCAAACCATTATTTTCCCTGATTTTGCAGGAGGTTGGCCGGTTCCAGGCCCCGCTGTTTGGACTCCGATTGCTATTTTCATCTTCCTGAAAATTCTGGCTAAGACCAAGTTTGGTAGTTACTGGCTGGACTTTGCGAAGCTCAAGGCGCCTGTAGTAGGCCCCTTGGTCAGCAAAGTTTCCATCTCGAGGTTCAGCAGAACACTTGGTACGCTCGTGAGCAGTGGTGTGCCCATTCTGCAGGCACTGACCATCGTGCGTGAAACTTCCGGGAACATGGTGGTCGCCCGAGCAGTAACCATGGTGCACGAAAGCGTCAAAGAGGGAGATACCATCACCCTTCCTCTGGAGACTTCGAAAGTATTCCCTCCCATGGTGATCAGTATGATTGATGTGGGAGAGCAAACAGGTGCTTTGCCTGAAATGCTCATGCGTATTGCTGACAATTACGATGAGGAAGTGGACAATGCAGTGGCTGCGCTCACCTCACTTCTCGAGCCGATCATGATCGTTTTTCTTGCCATCATCGTTGGTAGTATTGTGATTGCCCTTTTCTTACCGCTGATTGCTCTGATTGACAAGTTGGGTGGTTAAGTTGTCTGGCTGACTGAATCAAACAAATGATTTACACTGCCGCCTTTCTGGCAACCACCAGAGAGGCGGCCTTTTATCGCAAAACAGGGGTTTTCGGTTGACACTCAAAATCAGTAATTGTAAATACATTGTATTGACGATGTATTTGCGATCGATATACGAGTCATTTTGAATGGACTTTGATTGGGACAACTCCTCGGCGGTATCGGATGAAAGTTCGTTGGCGTTGCGAGATGTAGAAGAATCTTTCGAAGACCCGTTTGCTATCAGGTTGTTACCTGACGCTTCGAGGTTTTCCGCTCAGGCCAGATTTTTCAATTTGGGCCGTTCAGCGACAGGAGTTGGGATTTTTAGTGTTTTTCGAACGAACGGAAAGCAAGTTAGAGTGATTTTATCCCGTCCATTTACGGATGATGAAGCTTATTTCTACCAAAGAAAGCTTAGTCAAATGATCACTTAGAGAGCAGGGATTAACAAAATATTGCTTGATATGAATGCAGTTGCCGATTGGGAAGATGTCCCTTTATTTGACAGCGAGCAGGCTGAAGCTGCTTTCTGGGGAGAAAATACGATTGAAATGCGTTTAATGCAGAACTCGGTAGCGGCGGGCAGCGAATCTTCAGAATCTGTCACGATCACGCTGCGTATGGACCCGAAAATGCTATCAAGAATTAAGCGTCTTGCTAGATCAAGGTATTTGAACTATCAAAGCATGATCAAACAATGGCTGGGGGAGCGCGTCGAATCCGAAATGGATAAGTCCATGCGTTCCTCAACAATGACTTAACGGATATGAAAGCAGCATGAAACACGAGAATGCCCAAAGCCAAATAACCCGGGTTCCAAGCCTGAAGGGTTTTACGCTCATTGAGCTGTTGGTCGTGATTGCTGTCATTGGCATTTTGGCTTCCCTTATTGTTGGAGTTTCGGGGGTGGCAACAACCAAAGCGCGTCTAAGTCAAACGTCGGCGCTTCTGAACAACGTTTCTACGGCCATTGAAAGTTATCATGCTGACATTGGCTCTTTCCCTCCTGATGCTTTACTGCGAAACGGTGTTGTCAACACTGTCACCAATCAACTCTTCTATGAATTAACCGGAACGATTTACACTGAAAGGCGTACTTACACATCCTTGAGTGGCTCAGATGAGATCGGTCGCCCACAGATCAATCGGTTTTTCGGTAGAGATGGCTTTCAAAATGTTGCTCGTAATCAGGCTGAGGTCAAAGGCTACCTGGATCTGAAGGCATCGGAGGTGGG
>CALSPN010000037.1 GCA_943788245.1 uncultured Verrucomicrobiae bacterium
CGGCTCCCAGAAGGTAATCACGCGTTACTCCATATTTCAAACATCTGGGGCCTCCGGCATTGGTGGCGATATTCCCACCGATGCTGCAATGGGCCCTGCTGGCGGGATCCGGCGGATAGAACATTCCTTTTGCTTCCGTTGCTTGTTGAAGCTCCGCGGTAATGACTCCTGCCTGCACCACGGCAACAAAATCCTGAGCATGTATTTCACGGATCCTTTTCATTCGCTCCAATGAAAGGACAATTCCGTTTCGGACAGGGACACAGCCTCCTACATAGCCGTGACCTGCACCTCGTGCAGTCACCGGGATGGAATGTTGGTTTGCCCAGGTGAGGACTTTGGAAACCGATGCCGTTGTTCGGGGCAAGGCAACTGCTTCAGGTGCGGCAACAGCAAACCATTTATCACCCGAATAAGCTTCCAGCGATTTTTCGTCTGTCCTGAGTTCCCCTTGTTTTAGAAGTGAAGCGAGTTGATTCCAGTCTTTCTTTTTCATTCCTCTTTGGAAGGAGCATCTTCAGGAGTGGCTTCCTTGAGCAAGTTTTCTACCAATTCCCTGGCCGAGCTTGAATTCCTCCTCCGGAACCTTGACACGAATGCCACCTGTTGACATGGAATATCCTTCCATGCTCATCGAAGCAATTTCATCGGTGACAAATGAGTTAAAGCCCGCCGTTTCCAGGCGCGATTTTATCATTTGAGCCTCTGCAGCACTGAAGCTTTTAAAAACGGTTTTGTGATTCATAGATTACATAACGCCATCTGCATTGGCACTCTTTGCAAATGAATGGGTGATCACATACGGAATCCTGAGCCAAGTCGCCCGGCCATCTTGCCTGCCATCTTTCCTCCCATCTTGCCCATCATTTTCTGCATTTTACCCATTTTACGCATCATCTTTTGCATCTGTCCGAATCGGGTCATCAAATTATTCAGTTCAGCGACACGCACGCCACTTCCCGTGGCGATGCGTTGACGGCGTCTGGCATTGAGGATTTGAGGACGTCTGCGTTCCTCGGGAGTCATGCCGCAGATCATGGCCTCCATTCTCTTGAATTCTTTTTCGTGCTTGGATAGATCCGCGCCGCCCACCATATCGGTTCCTCCCGGGAGCATTTTGACAATCGATTCAAGAGGGCCAAGTCGTTTCATCTGGCGAAGCTGGTCCAGGAAATCATCGAGCGTGAAGACCCCTTTACGCATTTTTTCCTCAAGTCTCTTCGCCTCATCCATATCGACATTTTCAGCCGCCTTTTCAACGAGACTGACAACATCCCCCATTCCCAGAATACGGGTTGCCATGCGTTCCGGATGGAATGGTTCGAAATCTTCCAGCTTCTCACCTGCGCCCGCAAACTTGATCGGTTTGCCTGTTACCGATTTCAAACTAAGGGCAGCACCCCCTCGCGCGTCGCCGTCCAGCTTGGTAAGGATGGCTCCTGAAATGGACAAGGCTTCATCGAAATGAGTGGCGACATTGACTGCTTCCTGGCCTGTAGCGGCATCCAGAACCAGCAGGATTTCCTGTGGCTGGATTTTATCTCTCAGACTAACGAGTTCCTGAACGAGCACTTCGTCAATCTGCAGGCGGCCTGCGGTATCAAAAATCAGTACGTCACACTCTTGAGCGGCAGCTTCTTTTTTGGCGACTTCGGCAATTTTCAGTACGTCCTTTTCGCCATGGCAGACGATCGTAGGTATATTCATCTGCTTGCCAAGCGTTTCGAGCTGGTCCATTGCGGCAGGTCGATAAACGTCAGCAGCCACCAGGATAGGCTTTCTGCCTTGCTTCATGAGCCATTTAGCAAGCTTGCCGCTCGAGGTAGTTTTACCTGCACCGTGCAGTCCGACCATCATCATGCAGGATGGTGATTCCTTCAGCTCAAGCTCTGCGTTCTGCGATCCCAGTAAATCAACCAGCTCATCATTGATGATCTTGATGATTTGTTGGCCCGGGTGAATGCTTTGGATGACTTTTTGCCCAATGGCTTTTTCTTTGATGTTCTCTATGAACTTCTTGGCCACCTTGAAATTGACATCGGCGTCCAGCAGCGCCAGACGCACCTCACGCAAGGAGTCCGTGACATTGGACTCACTGATCTTGCCCAACCCTCTCAGATCCTTAAAAACACTCTGCAACTTGCCGGATAACGACTCAAACATGTCCTCAACCTACGAGAAAGGCTCTGGCATGACAAGCTGCTTGCGTGGGAGATTGTCCAAATTTATGGGTTTCATTCTGGTAGCTATTCTTTAATCGTTCAACTTCTCTATCGTGATGAGGAAAATGATAATCATGAAAAGCAGCAAAGCCCTTGTGACACTGATCGGTTTTTGGATGCCTCTGATGGGGCTGATTTCCGCTGATCAAGTCTCCTTTTCAAGGGATGTATTGCCAATTTTATCCGAGAATTGCTTCTATTGCCACGGGCCCGATGAAGACCATCGCAAAGCTGGGCTGAGATTGGATGTTGAAACCTCTGCATTGGCTCTGGTAGACGGAGAAGCTGCCGTCAAACCGGGCAAGCCGAAGGATAGTCTGGTGATCAAGCGTGTGTTTTCGAAAGATCCCGATGAAATCATGCCGCCACCCGATTCCCTCAAGGAACTCAGCCCGGAGGAACAGCAGACCCTGCAACAATGGATCGCGGCAGGGGCTCCATGGGGCAAGCACTGGGCTTTTGAGCCACCTACGAAATCCGAGATACCAATAAGCGGATCTCACCCCATTGATTATTTTGTCCAACAACGACTCGGACTTGAAGGATGGACGCTTGCAGAGGAAGCGCCGCGACACACCCTGCTTCGACGTCTTTCATTCGATCTTACCGGCTTGCCACCTTCCCACGAAGAAGTGCAGGATTTCGAAACAGATCCATCACCGGATGCCCATCTTCGTCAGGTAGAGCGGCTTTTGCGTTCACCTCACCATGGTGAGCGCATGGCGATGTGGTGGCTGGATGCAGCCCGGTATGCGGATACGGATGGTTATCAGGGCGATGCTACTCGAGCAAACTGGCCCTGGCGCGATTGGGTGGTGCAGGCGTTCAATGAAAACATGCCATTTGATCAATTCACGCTGGAACAATTTGCGGGTGATTTACTTCCTGATGCCACTCCGGAACAAATCCTTGCCACAAGCTTTCATCGAAATCACATGACCAATGGGGAAGGGGGGCGTGATCCTGAGGAATCAAGGATTGATTATGTCATCGATCGTGTGAACACGGTTGGCACGTATGGATGGGGATGACGGTCGGCTGTGCGCAGTGTCATTCCCACAAATTCGACCCACTTTCTCACAAGGAATACTACCAGCTAAATGCCTACTTCAACAACATCGATGAGGATGGCCGAGCTGGATCTGGTGCCAAGCCTTTCCTGAATTACAAATCGCCTCTCGGTGAGGCTCATTTGAAGGCAGGGGAACGCCAGATAACGCAAGCCCGTCGGCAGCTGGATCATGTTGTCAAGCGAGCTCAACCTGAGTTTGAAGCATGGCTTAGTCTCGCCAGAGAGGAAGTGTCCAAAGGTTTTACGGGGTGGCATCCATTGGAGCCTGAACAAATCGAATCAGTAGAAGGTAGTGAATTCGTCATCAACAACGGGAACTATTGTCACGGCCAAGGGACCGAATCCTCGGCAGGATGATTATCATCTCAAATCAAAACCAAGTTTAAGCAGAGTGACCGGCATTCGTTTGGAAGTTTTTTCAGATCCCGGTCACACCAAAGGCAGGTACGGACGCGGGGTCAGTGGCGAGTTTATTTTAACAAATGTCAAACTGCTTTTAGTCAAAGAAGGCAGTCAAGTGCTGCGCGAAATTCCACTGGTAAAAGCGATTGCCGATTTTGAGGCGAAACCCGCAGGGGGAGAAAAATACGGCAAGGTCAAGGATACCCTGGACGATGATCCTCGCAATGGCTGGTCCACTCGTGGTGATGAGTGAGTCCCAGCCGTATCGCTGTTTTTGCTTGGAAGAGCCGCTTCAACTTGGCCGAGGACGAATCGTTGGATTTTGTCATGATGCACCGTTCGACTCTTGGCGATGCCAACATGGGGCGGTTTCGGGTTTCCATTTCCGATCAGCCCGGTGAGGCGGTTCGCCGTTTTGACCCAATGCCGCTCGCACAATTAGCTTCCATCGTGAACGGGGATGGAGGTGCTGTGCTCTCGATTTACGTCGTCAATTAGAGCAACAATTCCTCGAGGATCATCCTCTTATCAGAAAGAGAAAGTGCGGTTTGAGCGAATGAAGGCGCATTTCAACGAATTAAAGCAAGCCATTGCTTCGCAGAAGGTGATGGTCCTGGGAGAAAGAGAAAAGACCAGAGAAACGCATGTGCTTGTTCGAGGTGTTTGGGACAACAAAGGGGAGGTCGTGCAACCAGGGCTGCCAGCCGCCATCCGGGGTGGCCTCCAAAGAGGCAGGCACACGGCGAGAACTGGCTGAGTGGCTGGTTTCGCGTGAACATCCCTTGACGTCACGAGTGATTGTGAATCATCTCTGGCAGCTCGTTTTCGGGGCTGGACTGGTGAGGACGCCTGATGATTTTGGATTACAGGGAGAACAACCGACACACCCGGATTTGTTGGATTGGCTGGCGGTGGAGTTGATGGAGAGTGGATGGGATGTTCGCCACATGCTGCGGCTCATGGTGACGAGTCAAACTTACCGGCAAAGCAGTCACGTGGTCTCCTGATTTGTTCGAACGAGATCCCTACAATCGGCTCTGGGCGCGAGCCTCCAGGCATCGGCTTCCGAGCTGGATGCTGCACGATGCGGTCCTTAAAACCAGTGGTTTGCTCAATCCGGTTTTAGGCGGCCCCTCTGTCAGTGAAACCCTTCCAGCCTGCCGGGGATCTGGCAGGATATATTCATGGGCCGCTTTACCTATCGAGCCCAGCCCCGGTTCAGCGCGTTACCGAAGGATGTTGTATTCCTTCTGGAGGCGGTCCAGTGCGCCTGCGTTTCTTGTTCGATCAGGCCCAGCGCCGTGTCTGTGAAGTCCGAGCGCGACGGCTTACCAATACACCGCTGCAAGCCCTGACTCTTTTGAATGATGAAGCCATCCTGGAAGCTGCCCATGCGCTTTCGGGTCGATTCCTCTTGGCAGGGTAAAAACGAGGAAGCAGGTAACTCGACGTTTGATTGGGCAAGAAATCCTGTCTCGTGATCCTCATGACCAGGAGTGGGCGGTCGTCCTTGTCGAAATGGAAAGAAGCCAGAAAGCATTATTCTGGTAACCCCGATGAAGCCCGTGTCATTATGCTGACTGTCGGCCAACAAGCTCCCATCTTCATCGTTGGATCCGGTGGAGCATGCTTCCATGATGTGGGTGGCGAACATGGTCTTTCAATCTCGATGAGGCAATCACACATGAGTAGTCAAGAGAACATGCAGGCGGCACGAAGAGTTGGACATTACGAGGCGTTTTTTTCTCGGTAAATGCACGGGCATTGGCCTTGGGGCCTTGGCGCTGGCGGATTTATTGAAATCAACGGAGCCAACGCTCAATGCCTCGACATGCCGACCAGGAGCTGCATCCTGCGATAGGCCGGCTTGCGCCTCGAGGCCAAACGAGTCATCTTTTTAACCCAGTCCGGGTGGGCCTTCTCAGATTGAACTCTTTGACCATAAACCCGGCTTGAAAGAAGTGGGCCGGCAAGGAATTGCCCGAGAGCGTTCGCCAGGGGCAGCGGTTGACGACGATGACGTCGAATCAGAAGCAGTTGGTCATGCCCTCCCGCACTTACCTTCGAGCGCTGCGGGCAGAGTGGGGCAACGATTGGTGAGTGGATGCCGCATCTCAAAAAAGTGGCGGACGAACTTTGCTTCGTCAAATCGATGACCACCCATGAGATCAATCATGCACCCGCCATGACTCATTTTTTGACCGGTCATCAAATCCCCGGGCGTCCCAGCATGGGCGGTTGGGTGAGTTATGGGCTTGGGAAGTGAAAATAAGGATCTACCTGACTTTCTGGTATCTGCTTTCGAAGATGCGGCGCCCGACCGATCAGCCTCTCTACGATCATTATTGGGGGAGTGGCTTTCTTCCCATCCCGCTATCAGGGAGTCAAGTTGCGCAACTCAGGGGATCCCGTGCTCTATCTCAAGGATCCAGAACGGATTGCCGCGCCACCTGCGCCGCAGCATGCTGGATGGTTTGTCCGAATTGAACAGCATGCGGCTGGCGGAAACCGGTGACCCCGAGATTGCGACTCGTATCCGGCAATACGAGATGGCTTACCGCATGCAGTCCAGTATTCCCGGATTAACGGATCTTAGCGACGAACCTGAATCGACTTTTGAGTTGTACGGTCCCGATTCAAGACGTCCCGGGAAGTTACGCTGCAAACTGTATTCTTGCCCGCCGACTTGGCGGAACGTAATGTGCGGTTTACTCAACTGTTTCATCCTGACTGGGACCATCATAGTCGCTTGAGTTCATGGTGCGTTGCCCGTTGTCGTGACACCGACCAGGCGAGTGCTGCTCTCATTCAGGACCTGAAACAGCGTGGGCTTTTGGATGACACCCTGGTCATGTGGGGCGGAGAGTTTGGGCGCGGTGTTGCAGGGCAGGGGAAATGGGACAGTCCCTGAAGGTGGGGCGAGACCACCACCCTCGTTGTTTTACCATGTGGATGGCAGGTGGCGGTATCAAACCTGGGATGACCTGGGGAGAAACGGACGATTTCAGTTACAACGTGGCTCGCGACGCGGTACACGTAAATGACCTTACACGCCACCGTGCTCCACCTTCTCGGAATCGATCATCAGCAGTTTACTTATCGATTTCAGGGACTGGATTTTCGTTTGACCGGTGTCGAAGAATCCAAAGTGGTTCAAAGCCTTCTGGCATGAGGGAGGAGTTAAAGGTTTCTGCCCGGCAGGGTTTGGGTGGATCTGATTAGAGAGAGCAGATGCATTCTGTGCCTGTCTGATTGCGATGGCTGGTCTTCCTAGTCAGGTTAAGCTTCACAGTTTTCAATGCACCCCATCGTATCTGCCTTCTCCTCATATTGAATGATTCTTCTCACTGTGAGGCAGCGCAATTTATTATTGTCTGTTTGACAGCCTTCGTGAATGGTTGAGGATCTTATGGCGACTGACAAAATAAAGGGGATCATCTTTGATCTGGATGGCACATTGATTGACTCTCTGGCGGACATTGCAACCGCAGCAAACGCTGTCCTGGAACAGTTTGGTTTTGCGGTTCATCCTATTCAGGACTACCGCATTTTTGTGGGAGATGGTGTCAATGTCCTGATGGAACGCATTGTTCCCGGCCAGGAATTGACCGATGAGTTCAAGATGAAGTTCCTTCTAGCCTGGAAAAAGGAATACTCGAAACAATGGAATGTCCAGACCCTTCCCTATGATGGCATCCTCGATCTGGTAAACGAGCTCAAAAAAGGAGACTACCGGCTGGGCGTGCTTTCCAATAAACCTCAGGAATTCACGCAGGCTTGTGTGGCCGAGTTTTTTGAGTCTGACTTGATGAAGCCTGTCTGGGGGCTTTGCGAGGATCGCCCCAAAAAACCAGATCCAAAAGGGGCTCTTGAAATGGCCTCAGAGTGGGGGTTAGCACCGGAAGAAATACTCTATGTCGGAGATACGAGTACGGACATGCAGACAGCGGTCAACGCCGGGATGTGGCCACTTGGTGTTTCCTGGGGCTTTCGTTCCAAAGACGAACTGTTGGCTCACGGCGCTCGTTCCATCATTGATCACCCCATGGATTTAATGAAAATAGTGTCATAAATCGAAAGCGGTGGTTGACACAGGGGAGGAAAGTGGATTTGAATCGCTGGCCAAATCCAACAAACACTTCCACAGGCATTTTTTTGTGGATGATAAATCAAAATCTTGAAGCGCGCACGAAAAGTGCTTAGGTTAAAAACCGTGTCCACTGAAGAGAACAAAGAACGCAAGCCCTTGAAAATGGTGCAGTGCGGTGGGTGTGGAGCCAAGGTGTTTATCCCTGGCGACCTGAAGCCGCTTGCCACGACACCGTGTTCCAAGTGTGAGAGCCCCATCATGATGCCCATGATGATGCGGCAGTTCAACCTCCTGCGTCCGATTGCAGAAGGTGGCATGGGGATTGTTTATCGAGCATTCGACACCACTCTGGAGAGGGAAGTCGCGGTCAAGCTGATGAAGGCTGAGTTGGCTGATGACAAGGAAGTTCTTGAAGGCTTTTATCGAGAAAGCGCGCGCGTGCGCCTGCCTGAATCATACCAACATCATCCATATTTACGCCTTCGACGAACTAGAAGGAATGCGTTACCTTGTGATGGAGGTCGCTGACAATGGTAGTCTGGACGGACGTATTGAAGATCACGGTGTGATCGATGAATTACTGACCCTTGATGTAGGTATCAAGATGTCATCGGCTCTCGAATCCGCTCTTGCGCAAAACCTTCTGCACCGTGACCTGAAGCCTGCGAACATTCTTTTCAACAAAGAAAATGAGCCCAAACTTGTGGATTTTGGACTTGCGGTGAATGCCGATGCAGATCAAGACGTTCACGGTACGGTTTGGGGTACTCCCTACTACATTGCTCCTGAGAAAGTGAAGCGAGAAGGCGAAACATTCCTGTCCGACATGTACAGCCTGGCTGGAACGCTTTATCATGCATTGACCGGGCACGTTCCTTTTGAGGCGCCCAGTATTGAGGAAGTGGTCGCAGCACATGTTCACACGGATTTAACGCCTCCGAACCATGTGGTGCAGTCGATTACTCAGCCAACCAGCGACGCCATTTACCGAGCGATGGCCAAAGAGCCTTCACATCGATACCAAAGTTATGGTGAGTTTATCATGGCTTTGGAAAATGCGCGAAGTCAGCTACTAGTAAATCAGATGAGATCCGGGGTGGCTGCTGCAGCTGTTCCTCCCCCAGAAGCGAGTGGTAAAGGCTGGTTTCGTCGCTAATGCTGGATATCATCCGACGTTGGCGACACTGATCCTATCCTCCTCACCTTGATCCCAAGACTACCCTTCTTTTGCAGGGAACTCCTTTCTATTCATCCATAGCTGCGATTAATCGACCACCTTTGCTTGCTCAGGCGGTGACCTTGTTCGAATGCGAGCTTGCTTTGACTGGTTTGTTGATGATTTAATCATGCCTTACCAGCACCGATTCGCACGGTGAATGAGAAATTGCAGTTCAACGACCAATCAGATTTTTATGGCTACGGCAAATGATTTAAGAAAGGGACAGGCGATCAGCTATAACGGAGACGTTTGCGTGATTTTGGAAATGCAGCACCGTACTCCCGGTAACTTGCGAGCCTTTGTGCAAGTTATCATGCGAAGCATTAAGACAGGCAAATCTTCTGATGTCCGTTTCAGCTCCACCGAAAAGGTAGAAATCATTCCATTGTTCAACAAGAAGATGGAATTCAGTTACAAGGATCAGCAAGATTTCGTTTTCTGTGACCCCGAGACTTATGAGATGGTAACGATTACCCCTGAGATCGTGGGTGACGCGAAAAACTATCTGACTGAAAACGGTCAGGTGAACGTGACCTTTGTGGAAGAACGTGCCGTCTTGGTCGAAATTCCTGCGAGTGTGATTTTGACCGTTTCGGAAGCCCCCGAGGGCATTAAAGGTGATTCAGCGAACAACGTTCAAAAGCCTATCACGCTGGAGACAGGAATTTCCATTCAAGCACCTTTGTTCATCAAGACAGGTGAAAAAATCCGTGTTGATACTCGCACCGGCAAATACATGGAACGTGCCTGATCCAGATCCGGCAGCAGCCTGTGCGCCAAGAGAATTCCTTTCTGAATGGGTTCCCCTTTTGCTTGTTGGAATCTACCTCAATCTCGGTTGAGAAGGTTAGGTCGTGGCTTATATTTTTTGCTCAATGCAAGTGATTCAGGCAAGGAGAGAATACCTCCTGTGCAAGTCGGATTGGCCAGCGAGGCAGCCGCCGCACAGACGCCTACTTTGAGAGAGTGTTGAATTTCCCAGCCCTCATGGAGTCCAAATAGTACACCGGCACAAAAGGCATCACCCGCACCTGCCGCACCTGCAATGTATTTCTGAGGCAGTTTGAGGGAAGATTGCCAGAAATCCTGCCCATCCAGTGTCCGCGCAAATGCTCCTTCGGGGAAATGGATAACCACCAGTTCTCTGATTCCGCATTGAAGGAGTGATCCGGAAGCATGACGCAAAGCCACGGTATCGAGCTTGCCGTCATCGGTGCGAATTTTGAATCCCGTTGTTCTTCCTGCTTCAAATTCATTGAGGACACAGTAATCCGTGTGCTTGAGTGCGGGTTTAACTATTTTTGCAAACCGATCACTGTCTTCGCTGACCACATCCACGGATGTTTTCAATCCGGCAGCTTGTGCAGTTGCCAATATTTTGGCGGCACAAGTCCCATACCTCGTATCAGGGCTATCCATCGCGTCGAGCAATAACAAGTATCCCAGATGGAAAATTTTAGCGGAGGTGGCTTCGAAATCGATTTCTTCACCTTTCCACAGAGCATTGGTGCCGCGATAATGAAAGAAGGTTCGTTGCCCCGTCTTTACCTCGGTCATCACATCGGTATAAGAAGTGTCTGCTTCTCTGGATGAACTCAAATGTTTGGTTTGAATCTTATGCTTTTTGCAGTCCGCAATAATGCAATCACCCAGAGCGTCCTTGCCCACCAGCCCAGCTGCATGCAACGGGAATTTGGCACCCAGCTTGGCCAGATCAACAAGGATGTTATAAGGTGAGCCGCCTGTGCCTTGAGACTGCATGCTGATATTGGCCAATGATTCTTTCTGCGGGAAAACATCAATCATTTTAACCTGATCAATGATCCAGTTTCCTCCTGCGAGGATACCCTTTCGCGTCTTTTTCCTTGTTGCCATTTTATGCCTGCAATGTGTGATTAGATGGTCCCATGAAGCACCTTGGATGAACCCGTTCATAATGAAACGGTAGATTGGGTGCCAATAATACAATCAATGTTAAGAAGAATTTTGTGAATCCACCAGAGAAAAGAATGTTCTCCCATTAACAGGGCGACCATAGTGTTCTCAATCAATCTCCGATCCTATTTGTTTTCACAAGGCTTTTCATTTTTCTTGCCTTCGTAATAATTTCCACCGGCTTGCCCGATGCCTGATGAAAATATCGTGGTGAAGTGGGTCTGGCGGGGCAGAGGTCAAAGTAAAAAAAAGAGTCTTTTTTACGGGAGTTGTCTCCTTTATCCGCTTCATAACTTCCAGCTGATCTTGGATCTGCGGAATTAGAGTGGGTAGTTTGAATGTCTTTTATGAGTCTGAGTATCCGTTCGGGGCTTCATATCACATATTTGATTCTTGGAGGCATAAGTCTTGGCGATAATGGGATCGATGTGGATATTTGCTCTGTTCGTTAAATTATGTTGAGCGCATTGCTCTATGACCATGAGTGAAAATCAGCTCATCAATATCGCTACACCATTATCAACAAAATTAAAATTTGCGAACTCGAGTAACTTGCAATCTGGATGGTTTGCAGAAACATTTCCTCGAATTATGAAATCGTTGTTTCTTGAATACCCTCGCGAAAGTTCAGACTGTGAAAAGCCGGGGAATTCAGGCATGGCAATGCTTACGATTGTCATGAGGCGATCAATGGTTTAGCCTCCTGTTCATGGCTCATCGAATTTGGCTTTTTTCATCGATCCTTTTTCTTGTCTGCTCGCTCGCCCTTTTGGGTGAGGAGACGAAAAGTTCCGCCCGTATTTTGAAAGTGCTCCCTCACCTGTTGGATACAAATGGAAAACATGCTTTATCACCGAGCCTTTTTGAGCGTGATGCTTATCAAACGCATCTCAAAAGCCATTCGGAAGAAGTTTCAACTTTGCGGTTGGATGTTAACTGGATGTTGCGGGAGAGATTTGATGTACCTCTGGAATTACGAGTTGAAGTAAGATTTGGAAGCGGTAACTCCATTCAGACACTGAAAGCCAAAACGTCGTTGCGACCCAAAAAACTCCGAAAGCGCGGCTGGACCTCTGTTCAGTTAAAAAAAGAAGAATACGATGCTGCTGCTAATCTCATCGCATGGCGTGTCACGGTCTGGAATGGGGCACAGCAGATCGCATCGCAAAAAAGTTTCCTTTGGTGAATCTCATCCAGATGCCAAGTGCCTGTATGTGGCTGAAATATTTCGTTGATGTTGCTCGAGTCATTGAACTCGAAGCTCTTCAAACACGCCATCCGGTAATTCTGAGATGAATCGAGATGGGGTCTGCATGAAATCACCGGCTCCTCGTTGCGCAAATCGCATCAAGGGATAGCAAAGGTAAAGCTCGTCCATTGCCCGAGTGGCCGCGACGTAAAAAAAGGCGGCGCTCTTCCTCTTCCGTATCCTGATTCTCTGTTGATCGTTCGGACGGAAATAACCCCCTCACAAAGCATAATGACGAAAACCACTTTAAACTCAAGTCCCTTGGCCTGATGTATCGTGGATAATTTGATACGTTCCTCATCGGCTGTCGTATCCTGCTGCTTGTTGGGAGTCATATCAGTTTCCAGCGCAAGCTGAGTCAGAAAGGATTCAGGCGTCTCAAATTGTTGCGCATATGCGGCAAGCTGTTCAAGGTCCTCCAGCCGATTGCGATAGTTTGCATATTCCTCCTTCAGATAATCTTCGTAGCCTGCGTCGAGTACATGGCGAATCATCAGGGGGACGCTTTTGCGTATCCCGGGATCTTCCATTTGTTCGATAGTGGCGTGAAATTGCTCGAAAGCATCTTTGGATTTTCTAGGAACGTTTGTTGTGCATGCAGTCAGCCCCGGAACCAAAGAAAGTCTGGGCGTCCAATTGGGATCGCTCTCCTGCGAATCGCTGTTGGCTGGAACTTGATTGCCTTGGGCATTTAACAGGCCGGATTGAAAATGTTGCCAAAGTTTTTCGGCGCTTTTGATTCCAATGCCGGGCATCATTTTGATGATACGTTTGAATGATAATTCATCCCCTGGATTCACGAGGAGTTTGATGTAAGCTGCGACGTCCTTCACGTGGGCTTGTTCAAAAAAGCGGATGCCACTGGTAATTGAAAATGGAATGTTCCGGCTAGTCAGTTCCATTTGCAATTCCATCGCGTGAAAATGAGAGCGGTAAAGGATGGCCATTTCGTTCAGCTCAATGCCCTCATCTCTCAATTCCAGCGCTTTTTGAGCTACGAACATTGCCTGTTCATGAGCGTCATTGGTGACGACTACCATGGGTTCAGGTCCTGTTGGTCGGGCGGGTTCGAGTTGTTTCTCGAATTGCTGATCGTTGGATCCTATGACCGCATTTGCAAAACTCAATATCTGAGGTGTGCTGCGGTAATTTGTCTCTATCTTGTGAACCGTGGCGTCCTTATAGCGTTTTGGAAATTCGAATATATTGGCAAAGTGTGCGCCACGCCAGGAATAGATGCTTTGTGAGTCATCGCCTACGACCATGACATTCTGATGACGGGCACCCATCAGGTCCACGAGGTCGCTTTGGATGCGATTGGTATCCTGATACTCGTCCACCAGGACAAACTGGAATTGCCGTTGGTATTGTTCCAGGACGCTCTCGTTCTGACGCAACATGTCCAGCCATAAAACCAGAAGATCATCGAAGTCCATCATGTTGTTTGAGCGTTTCCGTTTCTGGTAAAGCTTCATCACGATTTCCATTTGTTCGGTGAGGTGTGCAAAGTAGGGGAACTGTCGTTCCAACAGCGTTTCCATCTTACACTGTTTATTTGCAACCAGTGAAAAAATGTCCGCCAGCACTTTTGCCTTTGGAAATCGAGTCGCTTTGATATCGATCTTGGCTTCACCTACGCAAGCACTCATGAGATCAGTGGCATCTTCTCGATCCATGATCGTGAAATCCTGTTTAAATCCAATGCAATCAGCGTGGCGACGCAACATTCTGGCTCCAATGGAATGGAAAGTTCCCCCCCAGACAACGTAGGCTTCGTTGCCGAGTAAGTCACCGACACGCTCCATCATTTCGCGTGCCGCCTTGTTGGTAAAAGTAAGGAGAAGGATTCGGTCGGCGGGAATACCTTGCTCCAGCAAGTAAGCGACCCTGTAAGTCAGCGTGCGGGTCTTACCGGCACCTGCACCTGCGATTACCAGGGCAGGGCCCTTTGGGGAAGTGACTGCGGCGTATTGTTGGTCATTCAACTCACCACGATAATCGATTCGCAATTCCACATCGGATTTGACGATATTTCGTTTGCAACTGGTATTCCTTTGCCATAAACGCAGGGATTGTGCATGGGAACTTCAAATGCGGCAAAGCAAATTGGTGGATTGTGGGTCTTTCGGACTCATCTCTGACAGGGGAAAACAGACATGCCCTGATTGCATTCGGCCATCTTGTGTGGTGCATTGTTTCCAGGAAATGGGATCATTCAAGCAAAAGCGCCTTCAGTGGAGCAGGTAAAACCAACACGCTTCGTTTCTGTTCCAGGTTGTCATGATCTGCCTTTTGTCGCATCATGCACTGATGCCAAAACGCTATGAAATGGCTCAGATGGATAACTTAGACCCCGTGCGTTGTCCATGTGGGTTTGCCAGGAGAGCCTTTGCTTCAGCCGAAAATACCACTGCCACGCTGCACATTGTGGATATTCAATCTGATTCCAAAACTCATTATCATAAAAAGCTGACCGAGATATATCTGGTGCTGGAGGGGCAAGGGGAGATCGAGCTGGATGGAGAAACGTTTCCCTGTTCGCCCCATGTCTGCCATCATGATCAAGCCTGGCTGCCGACATCGGGCCATTGGCAAGATGAAAATCATGAATGTGCCGGTACCCGCTTTTGATCCTGAGGATGAATGGTTCGATGATGAAAATGAAACGCACTAAAGCAACCCCAAGGGCAGCCGCCTGGATTTTTCAAATCGCCTTCTTTTCATACTTTTGCTTTCAGGGCGGAGGTGCCATCGCGGAAGATAAAGTAAGTGGTCGCAAGGACCGTATTGTGGGAGCGTGGACCTGGACCTCGAAGCAGAGTGAAGGGGAGCTGTTCACGAGTGTCATGGACATCAGCCTTGAGGAGACAGGATCTTTCACGGGGGGGATTCGGAATCCTGAAGGAGAGCGTATTCCGTTTGAATCAGTGAACATGAAGGGGGATCAAATTCAGGTGGTAGTCGATCATGAAATCATGGGGCAGGCCTTCAAGGCTTCCTACGGTGGCAAGGTGACTGGAAGCAACATAGAGGGTGAAGTTGTCATCCGGTTTCAGGATCGAATATTACGGCGTGACTGGAAAGCCAGGCGTTTGCTGGAATTTCCGCTGACTGGCGAGTGGGACTGGAAGCTATCCACACCGGATGGAAACGAGCTCAAAGCCACACTGATCATTCACCAGGATGCCGAGGGGGTGAGTGGGCGACTGGAATCTGAGCAGTTTAACATGCCCTTGCGGGATATTTCATTCAAAGCGGGCCAATTAAAATTTGTCACACAGCGCGAAGAAAATAGTGGTACTTTTTATTCCAGCGGGAAGTGGCACGGCAATCTGTTGAGCGGACAGGTAAGCTCTCCTTCTATTGGTGAGGGGCTCAAGTTGCCCTGGGAAGCCAGAAAGCGGTGATGGCAAGGGTTTGAAAGGCTCAGTAGACAGGTTCCCCGAATTCACAATTATAGATGGCTCCACAACACGTGCATTCAGCATCCTTGATGTCCAGATCGGATGTCCAGCGATAAGATGATTTACAATTTGGGCAAGTCACCTTGTATCCCTTGGTTGCCCGGCAATTTTTCAAGGCCTTTGGTGGAATGGAAGTGAGGTCATCATCAACGAGCAAGACCAGATCGTCTTGTTCAGGTATGTCAATGGTAGCCAGCCGGTTTGCCTGTGCATTGACGGCATGCTCGAAACAATTTCGAACCAGCCGTGCATTGCCAAAGTGTTCTCCCTTTTCTTCATAATGAATGTAGAAATGGTGTAAGAGCTGAAGTTTTAGCTTTGGTGCAATGCGAAGGTCATTGCGTCGGCAAAGGAGGCTGAAAATCCTGCAAAGCTCAAGAGGATCATAATCAGGGAATTCAATGAAACGGGTGAAACGGCTGTGAAGCCCCGGATTCGAGTGTACGAAATCCTCCATTTCCTCCGGGTATCCTGCAACAATTACGATCAATCTGTCTCGTTCATCTTCCATTCGTTTCAGCAGGGTATCAATGGCCTCACGACCGAAATCCTGATCCTGCTTGGCGAGTGAGTAGGCTTCGTCGATAAACAGGATACCATCGAGTGCAGCATCCACCATGCGATTGGTTTTGATCGCGGTTTGTCCCACATACTCTGCGACGAGAGAAGAGCGATCGCATTCGACCAGATGTCCTTTTTTTAAGACACCCAAGGCCTTGTAGATCCTTGCCATGAGTCGGGCCACAGTGGTTTTCCCTGTCCCTGGGTTCCCGGTGTAAACGGCATGGTAACTGGTTGGGATTGCTCTCAGGCCTTTGGCCAGACGCATCTGCTGCATTTTCGCGAAGTTAGCCGTTTGCCTTACTTTTTCTTTGACCTCTCCAATGCCAATTAATTCGTCTAGTTCGCTCAGCACTTCTGTCAGATCCTCCACAGAACCTTTGTTCTGTTTGGATGCACGATCGTCATGCTCTGAGCAAACTGTGTCGATCTGCTTGAGCAAGTAGCTGATGAATCGATGTTCCTGCGATGAAAGTGAGCCATCAACATGTGAAAAGGAGTGACAAACTTCCTGCGTCAGGTGTGCCAGAAAAAGCAAGACAGGGGGCTGCAGTTCCAGTTTCTTCAAAATCCCTGCCATATCGATAAAGAATTTATCCAGGCCAATTTTGATGTTATCGGCAACGGCTTCATGCAGTTTTGAAAACCGTTCCTGAGAATCTTCGATGTATTCCGAGATGGCATCCTGCAATCGCATGCCTTTTTTCTTTCCCTGTCCTTTACTCAATGCCGAAAATCGGTCGCGATGAGGGGCGAAAAAATACCCCTGAAAGGACTGAATCATATCTTCCGGACGATTGTTATAGAGGCAAGCCGTCCAGAATTGAGCCGTCGCATCGGCCACTAATCCAAATTCTTCACGTGGAAAAAAACACTCCCCAGGCGCCTCCAACAATTTTGCGAAACAGATCCGAAAGGCCATGCAGGAGGTCGTCTGTTCCACTGGGTGTTTTTTTCATACGAAAGTTCCGGTGGAATCAGAACTTCCATGTATTCCCAAAGCAATCGAGAGGAAAAGAGAGTGCGCGCCAGTTGTTTTACTGAAATTTCCTCTGCATTGGTGACCAGAGCAATCTCCGGAATTTTTTGCTCAAGCTTTGCAAAGGTGCTGAGAAAGCGGTTTTCTATTTGCTTCAACCGATTGGATTGGTCCTCGTTGATAATTTTGTTATCAGTCATCCAATGGATGAGTTCATCCATAGACATCTGATTAAACGCGGTTAATTCGGCATGGTCGTACGGTTGGTTCCTGCGGGATTTAGGTGTGCCTGATATTGATATCAGCACGGAGCCTGGAACCAGAGTGTGGTTGGAAAAATCTTTAACCAAATTTTTCATGAAAAAATGACATGAAAAGATTAATTCAAAACGACCGTTGGGTGCCAGTTGAATATGATAAAAAGAAAGCGACGCAATGACTTGCGTCGCTTTCCTGGATTTAAAAACAGGTGGAGTCTGGCTGACTTCAAGCGTTTTCTGCTTCGCGGTATTCGCGATCTCTGACAATGCCTGGTTGCGGGATTGGATAGCTACCATCAGCAAGTTTGCTCAAGGGCGCATCCGATTCGAGTGTCAGTTTATCGACATCTGGCGCAAATTCATGATCACTGTTGTAGATTTGATCATAAGTAATTTCCTGGCCAGTGTGAGCGGCCATGCGACCCATGGATGAAAACCAGACTGGCAGTCGCACCTCGCTCGACTTCATTGTAAGGCTTGTCATTGCGGATAGCGTCCAGCAAGTCCATCCCATTCTAGTTGATATGGGATTTTTTTTCAGGTTGAGGGTAGCTCCAGATCATGTTTGCGTCGGGATAGGTTTCTGACCGTTGAAACGTGCGGCAACGTCCCCGGGGAATGTGACGAGGTGGAGGACGATCCCCAGCCCCTTGGTTTCCATGAGCGTAAACTTGCGAAATTATCATGACAACCCAGCATGGTACGACCATTGAGTTGGAAACTTCGATCCGTCCTTCAAAGGTATACTCCCACTGCATAGCTATCAAAGTTTCTGGTCAATGGGCATCCTCTGCACGGTAATGGCGTCCCACCCCAGGGCATGGGCCCTTGATAGGCCCAGGCGTTCTTCATCCAGCAAACACTCGTCGACCTGGTGAATATAAAAAGTCATTGTAGAGCCCCCCCACTTGCCCAGAGAAAAAACTGTGAAAAACGTTGGATTTGATACATTAACTCACTGACATTCCCTGGGTTGGGTCCGGAAAACTGCAGATCCAACGGGGACCATGCATACGGTAAGCCCCGCATATTGAGAATATCTCCAATTTCACCATTTTGAATGCGGTCAAAGAGTTTCCTGGCGCGCGCGACAGTGGCGTACCATGAGCCCCGACACCCCACCTTGATGTTTTTTTTTCCGACGCCTTTTTTGGCCAGTTTCAATCATGCGTCGTGTGGTTGGGCCCATCTGCTGTCAGCGGTTTTTTCCATGAAAAACGTTGACTCCCTTTTCAATGGCATACTTGAAATGAACCCAAACGGAATGCAAGTGGGGTGGTGAAAAATAGCAACATCCCCTTTGTTCAGGGAATCGATGGCGTGCTTGTAAACCATCAAAGCCAATGAATTTTGCGGTCGGGAGGTACTTCCACCTGGTCCTTGAATCTTTTGTTCAAGGTGTTGAAAACTTCCATCCAGGGCGATATTGGAATACATCTGCCATCGCTACCATTTTTGGTTGGGCCCATTGGAGACCGAAAGGGCATTTTGCTGCCGCCCCCGGTGCCCCCTTCCTCCACAACCAATGAGTGCCACCTGGGACGGTGTCGCTTCCCTGAGCGTGCACATTGGGAAGAGGCGACTCCAGCCAAGGCTCCCCGCCGCAGTGACTTTGCCGGTATTCTTGATAAATTCGCGGCGCGATGACTCTTTTAGCGCCCGAAGGATTTGATGATGCTTTTCATTGTTTTTTATATTTTTTGGACTCTGAAAAATAGTTCGCCTATGGGATCTGACGCAATTATCTGGCCAAAACATTCATGCTTGGCAAGGGGATTTGTTTGCTACCACATTTTTCATTTGCCCATGAATCGAGGTCATTCTATGATCTTTCTCCATGATCCCCAAGATTCTGCTCAAGGAGTCCATCGTCGCACCTCCTGGATTCAACAGGTGGCGTGTACCCCCTGCCCTCCATAGCCATTCATCTGTGTATCGGTTCAGTTTATGCATGGAGCATATTCAATCCTGCACTCATACGGGAGCTCGGTGTTGTAGGCGCCTCGGCCAGTGGACTGGTCCCCCTGAGTTCGGTGGTTTGGGATATTTTTCAGTGGGCAATCGTTTTTTTCTGGGACTGGCTGCTGCTGTGGCAGGCAAGTGGCTGGAAACGTGTCGGACCGAGATGTGTGGGGGGTGGACAGCGGCGATTCTCTGGGGTGGAGGTTTCCTGATAGGCAGTGCTGGAGTGGCATTTTCATCAGCTTTGGCTTATTTACCTTGGCTACGGTATGCTGGGGGGATGTGGGCCTGGGGCTGGGGTTTATGTTTCCCCAGTAAAGTACTTTGATTCGATGGTTTCCTGATCGCAGAGGGCTTGCTACCGGCCTTGCTATCATGGGGTTTGGTGGAGGGGGCGATGATTGGTGCTCCTGTGAAAAGAAGCCCTTCTGAAGGACCTTTTTCAAGGCCCCCGGATTATGTAGGGGGCCGCGGCTGATTTTATCCATGAAAACAGAGCAAGGCAAACGTTTTGTTCAGATGGATGGTGATTGGAAAGAGGCAGTGGTGGCGACTCAGGCAGATATTGCAAAATTACCTGTCACCAATCTTCAGGAAGGCGTTTACCTTGTGGGCACCGGCAACACAGGTGCCGCTGGAACATTCCTGACTCTGGGCCTTGTCTATTTTGCAGTCATGATGGTAGCGGCCTTCTCTTATCGCGTTCCTGAGGAAGGATGGCGCCCGCGTGGATGGTCTCCGCCTTCTGGCGATGATGCCAATAAGGGTATGATTACCAGTGGCAATGTGGATATGGATCAGGCGCTGAAAACTCCCCAGTTTTATTTCATGTGGGTGGTGTTGTGTTTCAATGTGACCGCAGGTATTGGTGTCATTGGAGTGGCCAAGACAATGATGAATGAAATTTTTGGCACCACTCTTCCTTCCGTTGTCAATGGGGCGTTTGCAGCTACTTATGTAACCATGATCTCGGTTTTCAATATGCTGGGAAGAATCATCTGGGCGAGTGCATCCGATTACATTGGGCGTAAGAATACTTACCACTGTTTCTTCGTTTTCGGGACATTGCTTTACTTGTCGATTCCCTGGACAGCTGGTCAGGTTAGCGCCGACCCCACGGTGACATGGCTGGTTATGTTCTATGCCGCTACGATGATTATCTTCACCATGTATGGAGGTGGATTTGCCACCATTCCGGCTTATCTGGCTGATATTTTTGGAATGCGGTTTGTAGGGGCCATTCATGGTCGTTTGCTTACTGCATGGAGCACCGCCGGGGTTCTAGGCCCTTTGGCAATCACGTATCTTCGTCAGGCATCTGTTGAAGATTCCATTCGTTCACTAGCGACCAAAGTTGAGGATACGGCATTTATTCAGGCTTTCGGGGCAGGGAAAGACCAGATCGAATCCCTCATGGCAGCCAACACGGTATCGGTTTCCAAACTCATGGAAATTGTACCAGAGGGAACCATTGACCCTACACCGGGGCTCTACAATACAACAATGTATGCCATGGCAGCCCTGCTCGTGATTGCCTTTTTTGCCAATCTGGCGATCAAGCCCGTTGCCAGCCACCATCAGATCAAAGAAGACTGATTCCCTTTCATACCCCGAAAAATCCACTCGACGATATACAAATCCTGTGATTTGATTTTCACAATTATTCCCATTGACCTATGAAGATGCAAAACCTTACACGCTGTGCGTGTTTAGTCACCGCCCTGTTACTCGCAAGTTCAGGAGCACTCAATGCTCAGACATCCAAAACTGCCCGCCCAGGTGGTAAGATCCCGCGAAATCTGGAAGTTCAACTGGAAAAAGTTGCGGGTGGATTTACCGACCCTGTCAATGTTGTCAGCCCTCGGGATGGTTCCGGTCGATTGTTCGTTGTTGAACGCCCCGGTATTGTCAAGATCGTCAAGGACGGTGAAGTCATGCGACGCCCTTTTCTGGATATTAAGGAAACCGTTGTCAGTTCTTTTCTTGAGCAAGGTCTATACGACATGGAATTCCATCCGGACTTCAAGACCAACGGCCTCTTCTACGTGCATTATTCGGACATGTGGTTCAATGGCGATTCTTTCATCGTTGAATACAAGGCTTCTTCGGATAACCCGGACCGCGCTGATCTGGATTCGGTGCGCGTTGTAATGCAGATCGAACAACCCTACTCCAATCACAATGGCGGTGAATTGGTGTTTGGACCCGATGGCTACCTTTACATAGGTAGTGGTGACGGCGGTTGGGAAGGCGACGTTCTGGGAGCTGGACAGGACCTCAGCACCCTTCTGGCAAAAGTGCTGCGCATTGACGTGAATACACGAACAACGGAAAAAGGATATGGTATTCCCCAAGACAATCCGTTTGTCACTCCTTTGCAGCAAATGGTACTTTTTGGTGTATCCGAAGAACGGTTTGCAGAAATTCACCCTAACGCCCAACCTGAAATCTGGGCTTACGGTGTTCGCAATCCTGTCAAAATGCAATTCGACAACAAAACGGGTGATCTTTACATCGCCGACGTCGGGCAAAATCACTGGGAAGAAATTAATTTTCAGGCTGGAAGCAGCAAAGGTGGAGAGAATTATGGTTGGAAATTCATGTGCGGAACCCATCCATTCCCAATTTCCGCAAAGAACGCACCTCAAGTGGGAGAAATGCCCATTGGTGAATACTCGCACGTGACCGATGGCATTTGTGTGATTGGCCTAGGTGTCTATCGTGGAAGCAAATACCCTTCAATGGATGGTGTTTATTTCGTTTCAGACTGGGGATCTGGTAAAATTTGGGCCATGGAGCGCGATGAGAATGGACAATGGCAGATGCAGGAAATGCTTGATACTCAGGTGCGTCCCACTGGCGCAGGTGAAGACGAGGATGGGACTATCTACATGACATCCGCCACCTCCAACTATGGCGGACCTGTGGACCCTTATGACAACGAGCCGGGTGCACTTTGGCGATTGGTTGAAAAATCCAAAGTCAAGGAAGGTGCTGAGACAGTGCCTTTGGACTAATCCTTCTGAGGTGATTTACAGTTAAGCATGTTAATGATACTGCATCCATGAATCAAATTTTGCGAAAGCTCGTTTCTCAAAGTCTGTGCGGAGTATTGCTGTTTTGTCTGGCATTCATCACAACTCAAAGCGTCAATCTTTGTGCGGACGAAGCCGCCCACAAGGACCATCCGTTATCGGGGCGTAAAACTCCATCACCAGGTCCTGATGATGTTGATAAGTTCATACGAGTTGACAGAATTGCAAAGACGGTATTCATTCCGCTGGCCGCGACCTTCAACGACGCAAATCACGGCATGAATTTCAATGGGCATTACAAGGGACGCGCTATTTACTCAGTTCCAAAAGGATGGAAAGTCACCATTCATTTCAAGAACATGAGCCCCGTTCCTCACAGTGCTGTGGTGGTAGAGCAAGTCATGGCTCGAAAACTTCAAGTTGGAGAACCTTACTTTGACGGCGCTTCTACGACCGACCCCTTGAAAGGATTAAAGAAGGACGAGGAATTCACGTTTGTGGTGGATGATATTGGGAAGTTTGCGATTGCCTGCGGATTCCCTGCCCACTCGGCCAGTGGTCACTGGATTGCCTTGAATGTTACCAAAGAAGGCGAAACTCCAAGCCTTAAATTGCCTGCCAGCCCCCTGTAAAAGGAAGGCTTCTACCCGGCTATTTGCGCAGATTCAATGACCTGAGGGCTCCATGATGACTTTTTGGGGCCTTTGGGTCGCCTCCTTTTTTAGAGGGCTTGGTAGTTTGCTCAGTCTGTTTTCCTAACCGTGGTTCGATCTGCCAACCAGATAACATCTGGGTTATTCGGTGAGGCAACGTTCAAGGCCAGAGTATTGGCATTTTCTGCTGGTGGCATTGTGCGAGGATCTCTCCATTTTTTTGTTTCAGCATGGCCATCTGCAAAGGAGATGCCTGCTGCTCCGTTGTGGTAACTTGCGGGAAAGTCGATCATCCGCGCAGAGCCCGGGTTTGAGACCATCTGATTCGCGTAACCCCCGGCATTGATGCTATCCGGATGTTCATCCAGCAGAAACATACAGGTTGGAGGGGCCAGGATGACTGAAATCACTGGATTTGGTAAAGATTTTGTAGGTTTTCTGGTTTGCTTGGAATCCACTGCCGGGTGGTAACCATCCCCCCGGTCCACCCATAGCCTGACTCATACCCATGCTGCGTATTCTCGAATATCTCTTGCCGCCGATCCTTACGAAACTTCTATCGGCGGGACAGAGATAAATTTTTGCAGTGGGTAGATAGGGGGCGAATTTCGCGCGCTTGGGGTCCAGCAGGTCCTGGATGTTTGTATTGTCTCGATTAGAGGGATTGAAATCTAACCATCCTCCCACCCAGGCTCCTGCCTCGGTTCCGCTGTTGCCTGGTTTCGTCAGGTAATCACCGTTGTCATCCGGATACATCAGGTGAGCAAGCTGGAGTTGTTTAAGATTGTTAAGGCACGAGATTCCCTGCGCCTTTGTTTTGGCTTTTGAGAGAGCTGGCAATAGCATGCCTGCGAGAATCGCTATGATGGCAATCACAACGAGCAATTCAATCAATGTGAACCCTGTCGTATGTTGTTTCTTAGCGTGCTTCATCCTTCATTAATGGATAGGAGCAGCCTCATTGTCAATTTGGAATCCTTTTTTCAGAGCTGGAATTTTCTTCTGGTCGATTGGTATTCAATGCGTGGGATTACTGGCTCCATAGAATCAGAGCCTGCCAAAAATGGGGCATTTTGATTGATGGGGTTCAAGTTCAAATCAGAACGATGCGTCAGGCATTTTCCAATCTCCGTTATGCTCTGCCCGCTGGAATCTCTTTGTTTTTCCTGCAGTGATGTCCTTGAAAGAGGATGAAGCCCTGCATTTCCGGTCATAATCAGAGCATGCGATCCCACTTCATATCAATCGCAGTCATTGAAACCCTCTCAAACATAAAAAAAGGCCCTGCGCGCAGGGCCTGTTGGATTAAAATGAAAGTGTCTGGTGGACTAATTGGAAGCGGGGCTGCCTTCGTCAGAGCTGTCAGTGTTCATTCGGACGGAAGCCATCTGTTGTTGGATCCATGCTGAAAACGTTTCGCCCTTGCGTGACTGCCTCAACTCTTCGAGGAAATCTGAAAGCTCTTCGTTCATCTTAGCTTCGTCAACGTCTGCATAGTCTTGTAGGTAAAGGACACCGGCACCATCACTCGTGTCGCTGACATCACTCAATGTTCCCGGACTCATCGCAAAAGCCAGGTTCTGAAGCCAGCTCACGGTCGCTCTGCGGTCCTGGAAGTCTTCCAGTGTCCGTGTTGTCAGAGAGAAGTTAGGGATCTTGATGGGGGTTTGCCCCAGTTCCTTGCAGGCATCTGTAAAAGATTTTCCACCGTCCATGGCTGCTTTCAGGCTCTCATGAATAGTGTTTGCCTGCGCTCTTGCCGCTATTAGTTGCTGCTCCCGCCTGAAATCTCCGATGACACGGGTTTTTACTTCGTCCAAAGTAGGGGGATGGTCTGGAATGATCTCCTCAAGTGCCATCACGAAAAATGCTTTAGACGCTTCCAATGGGCTTGCAATCGGCTCCTCCTCAGTGAGTTGGTATGCTGTTTGAGTGAAACTGAAGGGTACTCCCAAGCCGGGGGCAAGCTGGTTGCGTGAAAATTCAGTCGTCAGTTGCGATTGAAGGTCCATCTCAGTCGCCAGCTGCTCCAATGCTCCCGAAGAATAAGCTTCAAACTTTGCGAAACCACTCATGAACTTTCTGGTGGCTTCCTCAGCAATCTCGAGCCCTTTGGTTTCGAGTTCTTCGTTTCGAATTTGTTCTTTGGCCTTGTCCTCCGCCAAGACTTCACCGTTTTCTGTGAAAGAATTGGTTCCTCGAGTCGTGTAAATCTCGTCGATCATGGCCTGCAGGTTCGTGCTCGCGTTGAGTTGAGTTTCGGCCTCTGCCAGATAGTTGGTTGCTGCGAATTTCACGTATCTGATTTTTCTTTTTTCCTCAACACGATAAACAGCCATATTGTTGGTGAAATACTCTTCCATTCCTACAAGATCCTGACCCGCGGACATGTGGTTCGTGCGCGAAAACAACAACGCCATGGTAGTTGCCTGCTGATTGCGTTCTTTATAGACCCGCTCAGCTTCTGAGGGTGTTACCATTTCACCACTCAAACTTACGAGCGATGTAAGCTGTCCTATGCCGACCTGATTTTCAGCATAACGATCTAAATCCGCCTCGGTGAGCCCACGTGGTTTGATAGCCTCCAAAAACCGATCATAGTATTCTTGCTGGAAGGTGCCTGTTTCCTGATCTGCATAAAAATTCACTTTCCAGTCTGCGACTGTTTTGTCACTCGTGACAATGCCCATTTCCTTCACTTTGTGCAGCAAGAGCAGTCGCCTTGACGTCTCTGTGTCCCGGTCAAAGCCATATTGAGCGCCCATCTGGTCAGGCCAGCTCCCTGTCATTGAGAAGAACTGCAAAGCAACATCTTTGTAGGCATCGTAATACTCCTGCTGTGTAACAGGTTGATCACCAATAGTTCCAATGGTGGCGTTAGAGCCGGTTCCCCCGCCTCCGCCTCCCCCGGTTCCGACGCTTGGTGTGAAAAAGACGACAAAGGACACAATCACAACCGCAATGATGACAATGAATAACCATTGCTGATGTTTTCGAATATGTGCAAACATGGCTTATTTAAATGAATCAATTGACCAGTTCAGATTTCTGAAACGGTCTTTGTTTTATAATGTCAAAGTGGCGCACAGTAACCATCCTGACGGTCACAGGTCAAATCCAAAAAATGAATCATTTCAGTCAATTGCAGTAAATCCGAAACATCTTTACAGTCATTCCACTCTCAGCTATCGCTTTTCTATGAAGCGTAACCCCTTCTTTAAATGCTTTTTTCTGATTGCCCTGTCTTGCTGCAGACCGGTTGCTTGAACACGACTGTCGTCAATTTGACTCCCCCCAAGGTGCCTCGCAATGCTGCAGGCAGCTATCGATTTGAAGCTGGTTGGCAGACAAACCAACGGAGCATCAAGGAGGATTCCATCGAAGCCTACGTTGTGTTGGGTGGAGTGCATCATCCGATGAAGAAAGTCCCCATCGCAGCTGATCGCTGGGAGGCTCTCATACCCTTGGACCAGGTAGCGGAAGGACACAGTTATCATTTCAAGTTTGATTTTATTTACAACAGTCACCCGGAGCCTCAGGCAAACAGCCTGAGGACAGAACCTTTTTCGGTCAAAATTGTTGAGCCGAACGCTCGTTGACCTGAGCGAAATGGGTAATCCTTGTCGACTTACGGGGATCCATCAACAGGGAAGGTCCCTCGTTGGGAATAACTTTCAGCATATCGCCTGAAGCCACTAATTCTATTGAGCCCTTCGCGCCGGTATCCCAGACAATAGTTCGAGAAGAAAACGCCTCAGGATGCAATTGCTCCATCCATCTGTCCTTTCGACCTTGTTCGATTCCCGTAACGATGATTAGTTTTGGTGACAACTGGTCCATCCAGTGGATGTTGGGTGGATTATTTTTTCTGGGGCGATTGACCACCAGCACGTCCGCCTTTAATGCTGGATGGGCATTGCCCAGTTCGATCAGCCCCTCACGGCTCAAATCTCCCATCAGGAGTATGGAGCTTTCTCCCAGCGTCAGGGATAGGACCAGGTTTGCGTCATCCGCCGTCTGGAAGTATCGTTCATCAATGGGATACAGGATTTTTAAGGGAGTTTGAGCCTCAGTTTTGATTCGATTGACCATCGCAATCCCCTTGTTTTTTGCAAATATAACGATTTCCTTGAAGTATGGAGATTTGAAACCACCAGAAGACGTCACTATTTGTTCCGGGCAGAAACGTTGCATGCCGTCCTGCAAGCCCCCAATGTGATCCGCGTCTCCGTGTGAAATCCAAACTGATCTCAAAGCATCCACACCCTGCGATTCCAGAAAAGGGATGGTTTTTCTTTCCATTGTGGGCGTTCTCCCTCCGTCAAGGAGGAGATCGTTTTTCCATCCCGATTGATTGATCCAGATGGAATCTCCATGAGGAACGGGAATCAATGTGATCGATCGTTTCCTGAACGATGTGTGTAAATGAGACGCAAAAAGGCAAGCAAGAATGGAGCAGCAAATAAACATCGCTCTGGTTTTCCACCAGGCATTAACTGCCCCCAGAGCTATCAGCATCAGTGTCGCAAAATAAATCCAGAGGAACAGGGGCGGTAAGGGCGAGACAAAGAAATGCGACCCGTTCAAGTCTGCCATCCATTCGCTCAAATACTTCATGGACTCCATCCAGAACCAGCCACAGTGATTGAATAATTCCGTAATTCCCGGTGCCCAGATGGCACACAGAAAACTTCCCATCGCACAACTGATGACGCAACCTGCTATCGGTATCAATACCAGGTTGCCCAGGAGTCCGATGGGCGTAACCAGATGAAATTGTTGCCAAATGATGGGAAGTGAACCCACCCACGCTGCCAGAGAAACCGCAACCGGCAGTGCCAGTTTTTGTGAGCCCCATTTCTGTATTTTCTGAAATACCGAGAGCTGATCTCTGATGATCCACGGATCGGGCTGTGTCCATTCCTGTAGTTTTTGGCGCAAAGGGTCTGCAAGGGTGACAAGGCTCAACGCCACACCGAATGAAAGCTGGAAACCAGTTTGAAATAATTGTCCTGGTTGCCCGATCAAAATAATCCATGCTGCAGAGAAAAGAGAATTCAACATGGAGTTGGGGCGTCGAAACATCCATCCAAAAATCAAGATCGACATCATGATCCCAGCTCTTATTGCTGAGGTTTGCCAGCCACTCATAGCGATGTAGCCCCACATGCAGAGGACGGTAATGTTTCCACTCATCCAGACCGGCAGCTGGCATATTCGCAGACTGCCAAGTAGAAGTCCCGCCACCATTGCGACATGCAGTCCACTGATTGCAAAGAGGTGCATTGATCCTGACCATCTGAAAGGTTCTGCCATCTCGTCATAGAGCCAGGTTTTCCATCCCAGAACCATGGCCCACTGCAGCCTGTTCGCATCATCTACCTCGGGCAGTCCTCGAGTCATCGTATGCATGGCCCAGGCCTGAAATGTATCTGTCCAGGGTCGATCAAGTTGTTGGCTGATTTTATGATCCAATGCCCATGACTCAGGCGATTCAGCTGTCAGAACCCGATAAATACCCTGATGCTGCAAGTAATCCCTGTAGCTGAAGAGGCCTGTTGCCAAGGGGCCGGATGGAGCATTTAAGACACCTGTAACCTCAATTTTCAGGCCTTTGTAAAATGATCGGGGGACAGCTCCTCTGGTTCGTAATAAGACGACACCGTGAACCGGATGTCTTTGGGATTGGTGGGAAATCCAGGAGACTTCAAGGCGGGCCTGACATGATTCTGACACGACGCCCTTATTCTGGTATTTCCTGTAACGAGGCGTTTCCAGCAGTCGGCCCTCCAATGTCGCGTATAGACCCTCCCCGGTGTCCATGTTTCTTATATCATCTGGGTGAGTTGGTCGCGTTTGAATAGCGTGGATGGTGCTTCCGCCAACACAAATGAGAAGGATCAGTAAATAGTCCCTGCCTTGTCTGAAACCCAGAAAGCCAAGCGCTGCGATTGCCCAGATTGACATCCAGCCCCATACAGGGATCGGGATCCTGGAATCGAGCATGATTCCTGCCGCAAAAGCGATCACGATTTTGAGCATCGGGTGAGCCATTTACTCGTCCTTTCGTATTATGCTGCGCCAGCGGATCCAAAGCATGGCTGCGGCAGCTCCTGCAGAATCCAGTGTCACATCGAGCGGGCTTCCGACCCTGTGAGATGTCCATGTTTGATGCCATTCATCGGTAACGGCATAAGCAATACAAATTGCCAAAGAGTAAATTCCGTGCGTTCGTTTCCACTCTTTCAAAGGTGCTTCAGCATGGCGATGGAAAGCTCGATACCAAAAAACGAATAACAGGGCATATTCCGTTAAATGCCCCGTTTTTCGTATAAAAAACTGGATGGTCGAAATGGTAGCCTCAGCCACTTCGGGCATGAAAAATCGCAGCAAGGGGCCAATGAACCGTGAAGTCTGTTGTCCTGAAAAGTGATCGGTTGAAAAAAATGAGATGACCAGCATCCAAATCAATGGAGGTAACCAAAACCGTGACCAATGACTGAATTGTGACGACATGGACTATCTGGGATAATTTTTTCAGATGAATCTACTAGCTTGGGGCATCAGAATGTGAATTTGTCATTCATGCAACTGCACTGCGGGCATCTGGCACGATCCACTGTAGGGTCATCCGTATAAACATAAGCGCATTCAGAGCACCGAAACACATTGTCATCTGTTCCTTTGGGTTCGAATCGTCGGCGTCTGATCTCTGTATAAAAAACGCAAAAAAGAATGCCTCCGAGCAGAATTGATACGTAGGCAAAGATCCATTCACTGAGTGCGCTGACATTCATCTGACTTCAATTTCCTGACTGGAGTTCGTCTTTTGATCGGTTTCGGGCGGGGCTTGTTGCCATTGTATCTCCAGCTCACCCCACTGGGGTTTTTCAGATGCAGGATAGAGGGAGTTCTGTATGGGCTGGAACCTAAGTCGTTTTGTGATCCTCACTGCTTGCTTTAGGAAGTCCTTTTGAACTGAATCCGTTTCCGCATGGTTTAGCAGTCGGGCAGACAATATCATGCCCATGGGATTTATCCCGATCTTTATTCTGGTGGGCGCGATAGGTTGGGGGCCCTGCCAGAGAGGAAGTTCGGGTGGGTTTTTCGGAATGCGATCCTTTAAATTTGAGCTGAAATTAAAAGTGGATGCTCCGACGCGTTTACGGAGTTGCATTCCCATTACTTCGAGTTTGATATCCGGTTTTGTCAAAGGCTTCCAGAGGCCCTGAGATGTGCTGTTCACAAAATCACCAAGCGCCTCTCCCCATTCCAGCTCAGGCTTGTTGAGATACTTGGGCGATTCATTCCAGTCACTGTAGGGATTTGGGCTCTGAAAGGACTTATTCCACAATCCACCGGTGAACCCATTTGCATGTGCCCTGGCAAGCAACAAAGGGTCACGCGTCAAGGGGTGTTCATTCAAGCTTGCATTCCATTCGGTTCCGGCCGCCATGATGACTTGAGATCTGTTCACTGGCTGATGGACATTGGCAGGATTGGGGAAAGGCATTTGATAAAACCAGATCATGATTCCGTGCACGGCGGCAATCATTCCGTATAATCTGAGATTCCTTTTTGCAATCATTGATCTTCAGGCCCTTGTCATACTCCAGTGCTTCATGGAGACAAAGGAAAAGGTTTGGTTTGAGTGCCCCAAAGGGTTTTTGAAACGCCTGCTTGTGAGGCTATGTGGCAAATCCTGAGGACGATCTCCACATCCGCTCTGGCATCTCCTTGAATGATAAGCGTTGGAGGATTCACAAAGCGTGCAACCGCGTCTTTCAAACGTTGAGAAAATTCCTGTTCCTTGATGGGCTGGCTTTCAAAATGGATTTTTCCACTTGCATCCACAGCGACAGAAATAACAGGTGGTTCAACGCCGGTTACCGCCTGACCGCTTACTTTCGGTAATTCAATCTGAACGCCCGGCGAGTAAACCATCAAAGTGCTGAAGACAAGCATGAGGCAGAGCAGGAAGAAAATGCCAGCGAAGGGCGCCACATCCAGTTGACCGCGAAAAATTTTTGCATTTCTTGGAAGTTTCATGGGCCCTCACTAATTCTTATTGCCAAAAGTTTCTGTCACGATACTTACGATTTCTGATGATGCTTTTTCCATATCCAGAACGATGGAGTTGACTCGACTGACCAGGTAGTTGTAGGCGGCATAGCTCGGTATCGCGACAGCGATTCCGCCAGCGGTGCAGATCAAGGCTTTCCAGATGCCCGCAGCCATTTCGGGGATTCTTGCATACAAGCCGGCTTCAGCAATGTGCTTGAAAGTATCCATCATGCCCAATGCAGTGCCAAGCAGGCCGATGAGCGGAGCAATCTGAGCGACAGTCGCGAGGAGGTTCAACTTTTCCTCAAGTCTGGGAACTTCCATCAATCCAGCCTCCTCCAATGACTCACGAACACCCTCTTTGCCTCCTTCACGGCTGAGAATGGCGGCTTTTACAAGCCTTGCAACCGGGCCAGGTGTCGCTTCGCAAATGGAGATAGCCTCCACGACGTTGTCACGTCGCAAGACGTTTCGGACTCCGTTGATGAATTCCATGGAGTTGATCTGGGAGCGGTGGTAGTGAAGCAATCTCTCCACGAATACACTCGCGGCTGCCACACTGGTCAACACAAGAAGCCACATCACTGGGCCTCCCTGTATAATGATCTCCGGCGTTTTCATAATTGTCTTATAGGCAGTGAAGCCATAGCCCGCAAGCGCGATCCGATCAAATCAATCAGAGAAGCCAAACTGTGCAGACAAAAAAAGATCAAGGAACTTCTATGCGTAAGGTATCTTTTACTCCCCGAGTATGTTACGTATTCACGTCTTATCTTTTCATCTTTGCCATTGATAAAGCTGACCTCAAAGATCAATTCGCGCAACAAAAGGCCCCTTGATCTGAGAATGTTGTTCATTGAATACTGACCCTATGCTCTCACTTGTTTTTCAACCTTGAAAACCGCACATCTGCAATTAGATAGGAAAATGAAGACTTGCAACACGAACGATTCTTTCCACCACTTTAGCGATGTCGCTTTTGTTCGGATTTTTGCGCTTGTTATCTCGAATTTCCATCTAGTTTGTGCCATTCTGTTCTATCTATTTGATATCAATCAAGTATCTTGCATTCCATGAAGAATAGGACGCATAAAATGAAAAAAAGTTTCTGTGCCAGGTTGTTCGCGCTTCTTATTTTGCTTTCTCCATTAGCTGTCTGCCTTGCACAGGAACAGGCAATCATCAAGACCACACATGTCGCAGGAAGCGTCTACATGCTGGAGGGTCGTGGAGGCAATATCGGTGTTTCAGTTGGTGAAGACGGTATTTTGATTGTGGATAATCAGTTTGATAACATGGCGCCGCAAATCGAAGCCGCTCTCGCTGATCTCGGCAAAGGTGAATTGAAATTTGTTTTGAACACTCACTGGCATGGAGATCATACCGGAGGTAATGCTCACTTTGGTCAGAAGGCTACAGTCCTGGCCCACGAGAACGTGCGTGAGCGTCTGAAAAATAAATCTGGTACACCAAAATCGGCTCTGCCGGTGATCACATTCAAAGAATCTTCTTCAGTTCATTTTAATGGTGAAGAGATTCGGCTGTTGCATCTTGGAGCAGGGCATACCGACGGCGACGTGATTATCTGGTTCACCGATTCCAATGTGATTCACATGGGAGATCAATTCTTCAACGGCCGCTTTCCATACATTGATTTGGCAAGCGGCGGTCGTGTGCTGGGATATCAGAGAAATGTAACAAAAATACTCAATGCCTTGCCTGAAGGAGCTAAAATCATCCCGGGTCATGGCCCCTTGGGGGATAAACAAGATCTACAAAGCTTCTCAACCATGCTCATGGAGACTATCAATCCTGTCAGGCAGGCGATCAGTCAGGGGAAAACTTTGGACCAGATCAAGGCTGCAGGTGTGGATGAAAAATACAAAGCGTGGGCAGTTGGATTTATCAATACTCCCAGATGGTTGCAGATTGTATATAATTCGCTGACATCGGAACGGTAATCTGTCGTTGGATTACTCGCAATTTGATTCGCAGAACTTATACCATAGCAAGAACTTGATGGATAACGTATCTGGATTTTGGTACATCTGGGTCGACACAGGTGGTACCTTCACGGATTGTCTGGCACAAAGTCCGAGAGGGAAAATTTCGCGTGTAAAGGTGCTCAGCACTGGAAGACTCAGGGTAACGGTCTTCATGGCCCTCGAGCAAGACCAGCTGGTTATCTCCTGTTCTACCGTATTACCTGAAAACTTTTTGGTGGGAGCTAAATTGATCGCACCCGCAACAGGAAATCTGGTGGGGGAAATCTTGCACCATGATATCCGCTCCGGCAAATGCCAGCTTCGTCGGGCCATGGATCATCAGTTGTGCAGTGGAGAGCTTCTGGAGTTAGACTTCGGGATGGAGGCACCAGTCCTGGCTGCTCGATTGATCACTCAAACCTCCCCTGAACGTCCTTTGCCCAGGACAGCATTTCATCTGGCGACGACCAAGAGCACGAATGCGCTTCTGGAAAGAAAGGGCGACCCCACGGCTTTCGTCGTCACAAAAGGTTTCAAGGATCTACTGAGGATCGGTGATCAAAGACGCCCCGATTTGTTTGCGCTTAATATCGATCAAGCTGATCCCTTGCACGATCTTGTTTTTGAATTTGATGAGCGAATGGATGCGCACGGTGATGTGCTGAAACCATTCGATGATGAAGCGTTTAATCAACTCTCTGATGCGTTGCTTCAGGCTGGGTTTACGACCGTGGCCATTGCGTTTTTGCATGCGGTTCAAAATTCGGAACATGAACGCAAAGCCAGAAAAATTTTACAAGGCAAAGGAATAAGACATATTTCCTGTTCCTCTGAATTAGCTCCATTTGTCAAAATACTTCCACGCGCTGAGACGTCTGTCGTCAATGCCTATTTAACTCCGCTTATGGAAAGATACCTTGATGGAGTAGAGACTGCCTTGAGCGGAGGTGACTTCCGCATCATGACCAGCGCAGGAGGCTTTGTTTCGCGGCGAGATTACCGAGCAAAAGACAGTTTGTTCAGTGGACCTGCCGGAGGAGTGGTGGGGGCATCCACGATTGCTCATCAATGTGGTGAGGGAAGGACCATTGCCTTTGATATGGGAGGCACGAGCACGGATGTTGCGCGGTATCATCATGGTTTTGATTATCAGTTCGAGCAACGCATCAGTGGTGTGCGATTGATGTCGCCTTCACTCAGGATTGAAACAGTTGCCGCAGGTGGCGGCTCTATCTGCGGTTTTGGTGCCGACGGTTTTTTTGTAGGCCCCCACAGCGCCGGGGCTTCACCTGGACCCGCCTCATATGGGGCGGGGGGGCCTTTGACCATAACGGATGTTAATCTATTGCTGGGTCGCATGGATCCGGAACTCTTTGGAATACCGGCCAGAATAGACGCTGCTCGTCAGGCGGCTGATTGTGTTTACCAATCAATTCCGCGCGAACGGATTTCAGATTTAAACATAGATACCATGTTGCAGGGTTTGCTGGACATAGCCAATGAGCGTATGGCTGATACGATCAGGGGGATTTCAGTGCGAGAGGGCTATGATCCCAAGGAATACGCCATGACCGCCTTTGGGGGGGCAGGCGGTCAGCATGCCTGTCGCATCGCAGAGATTCTGGGGGGGCGGCGTATTTTATTTCCAGCTGATGCTGGCTTGCTGAGTGCTTTTGGTCTGCAGCATGCCCGCATGGAACGTTTTGCTCAAAGAGAGGTATTGAAATGTTGGGACGCTTTGGAGCCGCAATTTGACACCTTGGTCAAGACCCTGGAGGAGCAGGCAGTGCAGGCCTTGTCCGATGAAGGTTTTGAAAAAGATGAAATCCTTTTGGCTCGGCGCATTGTTCAAGTTCGCATCCACGGACAGGAATGTTCCGAGTCCATAGACTGGTCTCCAGGGCAGGATCTTGCTGCCATGTTCCGATCAAGATATCTCAATGTCTACGGATACTATCCAGCTGAAAAGCCGATTGAAATCGTTACATTGCGCGTGATTGCTGCCACTGAAAAGATCCCACTGAAAAAAGAGAATTTTTCATATCAGGGAAAAGCTCAATCAGTCAGAACGATTCAAAGTTACGTTCAAAGTGAATGGCAGCAGATTCCGGTGTTCAGGCGCCAGGATCTTGCGGCTGGGGAATTCATGAAGGGCCCGGCTTTAGTTCAGGATGCCTTCAGTACAATGTGCATCGACATTGGTTGGAAAGCCATTGTGGGAGACATGGGTACCCTGCGTTTGGAGAGAATCTGTGCGAGTCCACCAGAAAAGGGATCAGATGCGCCATCCATGCAATTCGAATTATTCACGCAGAGATTTTTCAGTCTGGTGAAGGAATCGGGCTTCATGCTTGAGCGAGTTTCCATTTCCACCAATGTGAAAGAACGCCTTGATTTTTCATGTGCCCTGCTGGATGCAGAAGGTGCATTGATTGTCAATGCACCTCACATTCCTGTTCACCTTGGAGCCATTGGTTTGTGCGTCCGAAAGTTGCTCGAGGAGTATCCAATGAATGATGGCGACATGGTCGTGACAAATCATCCAGCATACGGGGGGTCACACTTGCCCGACGTAACCGTTGTCAGTCCTGCCTTTTCCACCTCAGGAGAGCTGCTGGGATATATTGCAAATCGTGCTCATCATGCGGAAATAGGTGGAATTCGACCCGGCTCCATGCCGCCAGATGCAAGGCATCTGGCTGAGGAGGGAGTTGTGATTCCTCCAACTTATTTATACCGCCGGGGCGAAGCTCATTTTGAAGTGTTGGAAGTGTTATTGAGCCAGTCCATCTATCCGTCCAGGAACCCCAAGGATAATCTTGCTGATTTGCAAGCACAGGCGGCGGCCAATCGAAAGGGGATCCAGACGCTTGCACAATTGGCCGATGCCTACGGAGCTCAAACGATTAAAAATCATATGAAAGCCATGAAGGATCATGCTGCACAATTGCTGGTCAAACGTTTGAAAGTGCTTAAACACGGCGACTACATGGCTGAGGAATCGCTCGATGACGGGACTCTGCTAAAGGTATGCATTCATCATTCGAACCAGAGGCTTAAGTTTGATTTTACGGGTACAAAATTATTGCATGAGGGCAACTTGAACGCGACCCCTGCGATCGTGAACAGCGTCATTCTCTACGTACTAAGACTGCTTGTTCCCGGCTCAATTCCGATGAATGAAGGGCTTTTGCAGCAGGTAGAAGTCATTTTACCCCACTGCTTGCTCAATCCTCCCTTTTCTGCCGACCCTGAACACTGTCCGCCTGTCGTGGGTGGTAATGTAGAAACCAGTCAACGCCTGGTGGATCTTTTGCTGAAGGCTCTGCGTTTGGCCGGCTGTTCTCAGGGAACGATGAATAACGTTATTTTTGGGAATGAATCTGTGAGCTACTATGAAACCGTTTGTGGAGGAGTGGGGGCAACGAATGAAAAATCAGGCGCGCATGCCATACATTCTCACATGACAAACACTGCGATCACGGATCCTGAAATTCTGGAAATGCGTTATCCCGTCCGTTTGCACCGTTTTGCCATACGGAAGGGCTCTGGAGGCAAGGGAGATTATTCTGGTGGAGATGGGATTGTTCGCGAATTTGAATTCCTGGCGCCTGTATCACTTTCGCTACTTACCCAACATCGCGTCGAGGGTCCTTATGGTATGCAGGGAGGGCACCCGGGGCAGACGGGCAGGCAAAAGTGGATAAAGAAGGATGGCAGAATCCAAGAACTGGATTCCATCTGTGGTGTGGAAATCTTGCCAGGTGAAAGGCTGATCCTTGAAACGCCAGGTGGCGGGGGGGTATGGTATTAGCAAAGAAAATACCTGAGGATTTCTCGAATACCAACGCATAGGTCCCAAATAGATCCACGGTGAATGAGATTCTCCATAAAAAAATGAACAGTATGCGCCCATTCCAATCAAAATTTTCAGCACTCCTCTCCTGTAGGATGCATGTGGCCTCCATACGAGCCTTGAGCACCATGCTGGGTTGCATACTGTTTTCTTCAATGCAGATGGTGGCTTTGCTGGGGCAGGAATCTTCTGAACTGACTGAATCCCAGATCGCAGCTGCCACACCGGAGCAACTGCAGGGATTAGCTGAAACAGGAGATGCGCGTGCGCAGTTCAGTCTTGGCCTTGCATATTTCAATGGAAGAGTCGTCAGCAAAGATCTCAGAAAGGCCTCGATATGGTTTGAGAAAGCTGCTGAGCAAGGCCATCTGAGCGCTCAATACAATCTGGGTGTCTTATTTGTTCAAGGGTTTGGAGTGGATAAGGATTTTGCTCAAGCAGCCAAATGGTTTCGGAAGGCAGCGGATCAGGGCGACTTGACGTCGCAATATAACATGGGGATATTTTTCCGCAATGGTCTCGGAGTTCCTTTGGATCCATCAGAGTCACTTCGTTACTTTGCCTCCGCTGCCAGTCAAGGAGACCCCAGAGCTCAATTTCATTTAGGTCAATCTATTCTGGAGGGTGATTCTATTGAGCAAAACCTTCCTGAAGCTTATTTGTGGATCAAACTTTCCGCTGCTCAAGGCAATAAAGATGCTCGAGCACTCCTTGATGAGTTAACGCCTACAATGTCCCCTGAGGACGTATTCCAGGGACGTTTACTGAATGCCGAGCGCGGTGATGCTGAAGATCAATTTCAGGTCGCCATGGGTTACACAACCGGACACGGCATAAAAACCAATGCCAGTGAGGCCATTCGATGGCTGCGTTTGGCCGCTGGACAAGATCATCCCGAGGCACAGCTGAAGCTCGGTCAGGCTTATGTTTCTGGGCAGGGCGTTGCGCAAGATTATGTGGAAGCCGCCAGATGGTATCGCAAAACCGCATCGCAAGGGCACATTCAGGCTCAATTCTATCTCGCCAACATGTACGAGGCTGGCAAAGGAGTCGAACAGGACATGGCTGAAGCGGTGCATTGGTATCAACAGGCGGCTGAACAGGGTGTGCTGCCTGCTCAGTTCAAAATGGGTACCGTTTACTCGCAAGGATTTGGCGTTGAAGTGGACCTGGAAGAATCTCAGCGTTGGTTCCATCTTGCTGCGCGACGAGGCGACATGCGTGCGCAATTCAACCTGGGACTGCTCCTGGAGGCAGGTAATGGTGCAGAACCGGATCAAGCCGCGGCGATTGAGTGGTATCTCCAAGCAGCAGGTCAGGGTGATGCGGATGCTCACTTTCGGTTGGGCCGGATTTATTCTGATGGGCGTGGTGTTCCCCGTGATGTGAATTTGGCGATGAATCACTTTCTGAAAGCGGCTGATAAGGGTGATCCCCGAGCTCAGGCTGAGGCGGGCTATCGTTACCTCAAAGGGGAAGGCGTCAAACAGGACCTGGAGCGAGCGGTAAAATTACTGAAACAAGCGGGGGCTCAAGGTGATCCCATGGCTCTCTACAATCTGGCTTTTGTCTTTGAGCAAAGTTCAGCCAAGAACAATTTAGAGCAGGCATTGGACTGGTATCGGCAGGCCGCTGAAAAAGATGTATTGGAGGCCAAGCTCAGATTAGCCTCGATCTACCGTGAAGGCAAAATAAGGCCCTCCGATATTCAGGAAACGATCAAGTGGACCACCAAAGCTGCCGAAAGTGGCCATATTGCTTCTCAGTACAATCTCGGTTTGCTCCTGTCAGGTCAGGTAGATGACGTTGAAGGGATTGAGACTGATCCTGAAAAGGCGGTTACCTGGCTAAAGAAAGCGGCGGATCAAGGACATGAAAAAGCCTTGATGCTTTACGCGACTTTACTGGTAAGGGGCGATCAGATTGCGCCTGATCCCGCGAAGGCAGCGCAGTTGTTCACACAAGCAGCAGAAAAAGGCAATCTGGTGGCGCAGTTTAATTTGGGCGTGCTGCATGAGCTGGGGCAAGGGGTTTCGCTAGACTTACAGGAAGCTGCCAAATGGTATGATCACGCAGCCAACCTTGGGCACGCCAGAGCCCAGTTTCATCTCGCACTGTTGCATGATCAAGGCATGGGAATACCTCAGGACAGACGCTCAGCCTTCGAATGGTATCAGCGAGCGGCAGAACAGGGGGTGGTCGATGCTCAATGTGCCGTCGGCACTTTCTTTATTGATGGCGATGTTGAGGAAGCCAACCTTGAGAAAGCCCGCAGTTGGTTTCAAAAAGCCGAACGGGGTGGTTCCATGGAGGCTGCTGCATTTCTTGCAAAAATCAAGGAACTCAGTGGCTCGGCCGAATGAGGTGCTCTTTTTTTAAGGTTGGGTCAAGGCAGAAAAAAATCCGAAGCATCGCTGCTCCGGATCGTTCAAGATTTTCCAGTGATATTTGTCAGGGCGTCACTTCGCCTTCGGAGTCGAAGGGCCCCGTGAGACCCGTGAGGGACTCTCCTGCCGGAAGGCTTGCTGTTGCCGATTGATTTACTTTTCCGACGTTATACGTCTCTCCTACCACCGGGTCCGGAAATTCTCCTTTATTAAAATAAGGGGCCAGTTGATCGGTGTTTGCCGTAGCCGAACTGGATTGGCCATTTTCAAGAGACCATTGACTCTTGGCGCTATCTATCAAGCGCAGGTTGTTCTGGATCAAGCTAAGTTGTGTGCGTTCACGTGCACGTATGAGGTTTGGAACCGCGATGGCTGCTAATAGTCCGATGATGGCCACCACAATCATGATTTCCACCAATGTAAAAGCGGCGCGTGTGCGAAATTGTCTTAATTGCATAAATGTGTTTAACTTACTGTTTCTAGGTGCACGTTCAATCTCAATTTAAATCATCCCTGTCAGAGCCTCTGCTGAAATTGACATTTTGAGTATAACGCTTCGTCAGGCTGAAAGTTGCGTTGCGTCAAAATCCCTTCTTCGATAGTTCTGACTGCAGTGCCACCTGAAATTCCATCAAATCCGTTTGCGAAGGTTTGTAACCTTCCTGATCAGGAGAGAGTCCCAGTTGTCCAAACTGGTCAAGGTGCCATCCTGCTGTTTGCTGATCGCTGAATGTTACTTTACCGCTGGCTAACATTCCCGGGCGCGCCAGTTGGTCGAGACTGATCTGAACATTGCCTTCCTGCGGAGCAGTAGCCTCATCATCCACCAATTCGCCGAGGTTTTCTTCCGGGGCCGGCGCTGCCGGCGAGGGCTGCGGCGCATCATTCGGCGGTGGTGCAGGCTCCTCTTTCTCGACTTCTGGTTCCGGATCTTTCGGAATGACCCCTAGATCATCCACAAGGAAGCGTACTTCCATGTATGTCATGGTGATGTCAAACTCCTCTGCAAGTTTTACTTGGATATCAGCGACTTTGAGTCCCTCTTCAATCCATTGTCTTACCGTCTGTTTTTGTGAATCGTCCAGTGTCATGTATGTCTACTTTCCATATTAAATCGTAAAGATTCCTTATTTCAACTTCTAATAGAAAGAATGCCCATGGGAATCTCATGGACTCTCTTGCTGTGACAAGGCCAGATCGCATTGAATTTCGGTGATATTCAGGCAATTGAGAAAGAAATCGAGAAATGCAGTTTGTTGAGGGGTTTCAGTTTTGGAATGCCTTTTTACTTCACTAGATCTTTGACCGATACCTGACACTCTTGGTAAGTCAATTTGACTTGGCGGATCAATCGCCTCAAAATAAGAAGATGAATTTTTCGAGGCTAAAACAAATGTCCACCCTTGTGTTGGCGATGAATCTCTCTACTTCATGTGCTTGGGCTGATTGGTCTTGGGTTGTTCCGTCTGATTACGCATCCGTATCACCGGATTTATTCCTCAAAGGAGTGAAGGAGGCTGATGGCTTTCGCCGAAATTTACTTCAGAAAAATGCGGTGGGTTTGACCAAGGCTGATGTTTTGAGTGAAGCGATTGTGCGCTTTCAAAGGTTAGCAGGTGATCACCTTTCGAAAGAAAATGGAGTAAAAGGTTATAAAATTAGAAAAAAAAACGCTCCTGCGCGCATTCAAGGGAGAAAAATCAAAATTAAAACCTCATGACGTATTCAAGGCTTTTGACGGAAAATGGTATGGCATTTGGGATAAAATGAAGGTAGATCATCACTGGTTTCCGCAAATTAACCAGGACCCTCCCAAAAAGATTCAGGCTTTCCACGATGTGTGGGTTCACGCGGTTCAATTTGCCTGGATTGGGGATGGATTTGGGTGGAATGTGGTGGCGACAGAGGAGGAGGATTCCTCTGATTATTTCCTGCTGGGAACGGTGTATCATGTGCGGGACAAAGATCCTTCACAAATCTACCTGCATCGACCGCACGTAGGAATTTCTGCGACCAAAGATCAGCTCATTTGGATGACCAGCCGGGAAGTGTTTCTTGAAGAACGGTTGGCCCCCAAGGGTGAGTTTCCTGAAAGGTATGTCATTACCGGGTTTAATTTTCAAATGCAGGGTAACTCCAGATTGAGCGTTGTGGGAAACAGCTTCCAAGCCATATACACTCGCAAGTCAGACCAGCGTTATCCCTGGAAACAGTATTGGATCAACCTGACCGCGCCTTGATGCCCGTTTCGGTATGCGTGTTCAAGTTTCCTGAAATGGATCATCCATTGTCTCATGCCTCGTGCCTTCGGTTGAGTTCGTCTACGGTGCTGTTCAGATTCCAGAAATCAATGATCAGGAAAATCATGCTGATCAAAATAAGAGGAGGAAACAAGACTGCCATCAAGCTGGATCCCAGAATAATCAAGCCGCTGATTTTACCGAGGTAGAGACGGTGTAAACCGAATGTTCCGAGAAATGTCAACAGCATCCAACTCACGGTGTAATTGTATCTGCCAGTTGCAAACCTGCGCTCAGCCTGACTATCCATCATGGGAATTAAAAACAAATCAATCAGCCATCCAACAAGAAAAAGTCCACCCGTACACAACCAGATGGTGCCAGAAATAGGTTTCCCGTAATAAAACCTGTGGGATCCGGTAAAGCCTAAAATCCATAGTAAATAGCCGACTAAAATCGAGTGCGTCTGCATAAACAGACCCTATCACAGATTTTCCATTCAGCATGTGTAATATGTATTGTGTTTTGTAATTGATACTGTGGTTGAGGGAAGTTTGGTTTGACTCACTTTTTTTGTATGGAGATGAACCAATTCCTAAAAGACGCAGACAAAGGGTGAACCTCCAATGGTCGAGAAGCCCTCGGTTCGGCTAACGTCAAAGTCAAAATTTATCCCGTTTGCCCCAGGGGAGGCACGCCATTGCTTCAAATCGCTGGACCACACGCAGGGCAAGAGACGTCTTTGTTCTACTGCTTAAGAGTCCAGAGTTCTTGATCAAGCGCGCCGTCCGAGCTCCAGAGCGAGTCCATAAAAATTCCTGATCAATATGGACCTGAAAAAGATCTAATCACGGTAAAAGCGACAGATGTCATTAATCGTACAAAAGGGTTGTCAGGCATATCGGAGTGTATGGATCCGATATGACTGAAAGAGGATTCTAGGAATCTGATTGCCTTTTTGAGCACTCAGAAAGAGGATGTCTCTCATTGAGGTGTCATAGTTGAACCCGAGCTAATATTGAACTCTGGCCATTTCAGCTTTAAAGTATGGATACCGTAACGAACGAATTCGATGTATTATTTGGACAATAATGGAACGACACAGGTCGCCCCTGAAGTATTGGAAGCCATGCTGCCATTTTATACGCAGCATTGGGGCAACCCTTCAAGTGCGCATCGTAGTTGCCGCCCGGTCAAGGAAGCACTGCATCAGGCAAGGGTATCCATTGCTTCATTAATCAATGCACAACCAGAAGAGATTGTCTTTACAGGTTGTGGTACTGAAAGCAATAACACCGCGATTCACAGTGCGCTATGCCGGGATGCCGGCAAAAAGCATTTGATAACCACGGCAGTAGAGCATTCTGCGAACCTCAAGTATGGTCAGTTTTTACAGAGTCATGGCTACGATGTGACCTTCCTGCCAGTTGAGGAAGATGGATCCATTGATATTTGCATGCTACAGGATCTGATTCGTCCTGATACCGCCATGGTATCCATCATGTGGGCCAATAATGAAACGGGCGTCCTTTTTCCAATAGAAGAGGTGGCAGCCATTTGCCGGAGCAAGGAAGTAGCTTTCCATACCGATGCCATTCAGGCCGCCGGTAAAGTGACTCTGGATGTTCAATCGGCTGAAGTTGATTATTTATCTTTATCGGCACATAAAATATATGCTCCCAAAGGGATTGGCGCTCTCTATGTCAAAAAAGGAACTCCTTACTCCTCTTATCTTTTCGGAGGAGGGCAGGAATCGGGGCGCCGTGCCGGAACTGAAAACGTAGCAGGTATTGTTGGTTTCGGGCGAGCAGCACAGATGGCATTTGAAGATACTGCTCGTAGTCAACAAACAGAGACATTGAGAAACCGGATGGAAAATGGCATCCTGAGCAATATTCCGCAAACATCCCGTAATGGATGTAAATCACAACGACTGCCCAACACTTCGAATATCGCGTTTGATGGAGTGGAAGGAGAAGCATTGCTTCTTCGCCTGGATCGTTTGGGCATCTGTGCTTCCAGTGGATCTGCATGCACAACAGGATCTTTGAAACCATCGCATGTCCTCCTCGCGATGGGGGTGCCGGCAAGGCGTGCTTTATCCAGTTTGCGTTTCAGCCTTGGGCACTATTCTTCTGAAGAAGATGTTGATTATTTGCTGAAGCACCTGCCCGAGATCGTAAGCGAATTACGAGGGCAATCACCCAAACCTCAATCTCTGGAAGTAGTCACCTAAGTATTACAGAATTCACATCCCATGGACCCTTTACTTAAATTACTGCGTGAAAATGCGTCTTACCGTCCTGATCAATTAGCCAAAATGCTTCAGCTGGATGAGGCTGAAGTCGTTGGCCGAATCAAAGCTTACGAAGCGGATGGAACCATTGTGGGCTATCGCACAATCATTAATGAAGAAAAGATCAACATTGAACGTGTGCGCGCTGTGATCGAAGTCAAAATCACTCCCGAACGTGAGGGTGGTTTCAATCATCTGGCTTCCCGTATCGCCAAGCATACCGAAGTGCGGGCATGCTACCTGATGTCTGGTACCTACGATTTGCTGGCTATTGTAGAGGGAGACTCATTGAAACAAGTGGCCTCCTTTGTTTCTGACAAGTTGTCCACCTTGCAGGGAGTGCTTTCCACGTCGACGCACTTCATGCTCAAACCTTATAAAGAGCATGGTGTGCTGCTGCATTGTGATGAATCCGATCAAAAACTTCAGGTATCCCCCTGAAGTCTCTGGATATGATGGCCAAGGCCTCTAATTGCCAGTTGCTTACCGGCGGCTTAAGTTAAGAATGTTAATCGACATTTACCTCCTGGCGAATGTCAAATTTCTCGATGCGTTTTCGGAGAGTGGCGCGTGTGATTCCGAGTAATGAGGAAGCCTTGACTTGATTGCCTTGCATTTCCTTGAGCGCTTGCCTGACCAGTTCTCTCTCCACAGTCGGAAGAAGTTTCTGATCAGGGTTGTTGCGGGCCCACTTGAACATTGCATCGGCCAAAGGCTGAATTTCAGAAACTTCTTCGCGTTGGATCTGTTTTTCTTCGGTTATTTCTGGGATTGCCGCCTGCATGGAAGAAGCACTTTCCACAGTGGAGCGTGCTTCCATCTGGTTGCCTGAAACGATTTCATTCGGCAAATCACTGAGCAGAATAATCTCACTTTTGGTGACTACGAAGGCACGTTGAATCACATTTTCCAGCTCACGAACATTTCCGGGCCATTCGTAATGGTTCAGGGCTTCCAGTGCGTCTTTGTTGATTTTTTTAGAAGGAATACCAAACAAATTGGAGAATTTTCTAAGAAAATAATGAACTAGTAATGGAACGTCATCCTTGCGCTGCCTCAGGGCTGGTAGCTGGATTCGGACAACATTGAGACGGTAAAACAAATCTTCTCTGAACTTCTTATCGAGAACTGTTTCTTCAAGTCTTTGATTGGTGGCGGCAATCACGCGTACATCCACTTCGACTGGTTTATTACTCCCCAGTTTTTCAAAGGTTCCAGACTGTAACACGCGTAACATTTTGGTTTGCGTCGGCAGTGACATGTCGCCTATCTCATCCAGGAAAAGGGTGCCGTTGTGACATTGCTCAAATTTACCGATGCGGGTTTGGTTTGCCCCGGTGAAACTGCCTTTCTCATGTCCGAACAATTCGCTTTCCAGAAGGTTTTCCGGGATGGCGGCACAATTGATGGCCAGGAAGGACTGCTTGCTGCGTGGGCTGTTTTGATAGATGGCTCTGGCAACGAGTTCCTTACCCGTGCCGCTTTCCCCTGTTATCAAGACCGTTGCATCTGAATTAGCCAATTGCCCAATCAATTTGAAAACTTGCTGCATGGGCTCACTGCGCCCGATCATGCCGAGCTCGTCATCCAGAGTCTCGGCATCTGTTTCAAAAGAGACAGGCTTGGACATATCTCTGGATGCCTTGAGGGCTTCAAAAATAAGTTTCTGAAGTTTGGGGACATCAAAGGGCTTTAGGACATAATCATAAGCGCCAAGTTTCATCGCCTCGATGGCGGTTTGAGTTGCGCCATAGGCGGTCATGAGGATAACCGGAGTTTTCGTGTCAAATTGCCGAATGGCCTGCAGTGTCTGGAGTCCATTCATGCCACCCATTCGAATGTCCATGACAATCAGGTTGGGGTGGAACTCCTTGAGCATGCGGAGACCTTCTTCGCCGCTTGATGCAAGTCGCAATTCTATGTCAGGAGAATCGAACAGCCGCCGAAAGGCGTAACGCACATCCGTTTCATCATCTATTACCAAAAGCTTATCCATATATGCCGCCACATGAAATGGCTGCCGAGATTATATCTGCGCCTTGTTCAGATGCAATGATCCAAACTCTGAAACATATGAGGCGAGGAAGGGGGATTGATCTTATTTTGCATTGTCTGTTACCGAATCAAAGGGGGTATACAGTTCGTAATAAGGTATATGAAACGTAATTACAGGGAGTAACTTGTAAAGTTTGGGGTGAAAAAACCCGCTTACATCCAAAATGTGCATGTGCTGTTTTTCAAATCAGTCCAACAGCATGACCAGGCACAAGAAGTCCTACTCTAAGTAATCAAAAGGCTGTTCCTGAAAAGGCATTCAATGCACCTTTGTTCTCTCAATTTTACAAATGCAAGTTGGTCTCAGATGCACCAACTAATAAAAAATTCCACGACCCACACCTTGTTCTGATCTCCTAGTGTCAGGATTTCAATCTCTTCGGCACAGTTTAATCTGAGGGGTCGCTATCGAATTTTTCGAATAGGATGCGTGATTCAGTCATTTTAATACGAACTTGGCATTTGCACGTCTCACTGCATTCATCTAAGGTTCACAAATCGCAATCAATTAATATTATGGGAAGTGAAACTGCATCGGGACCAGGTATGACTTGGCTTTATTTCGCGTTAATGACTGTGGGATGCTGGGGGATTTACGGCATCCTGCTTCATAAAGGACAGGTGACCATGGAGGATCCTGTCAATGGTCGCTACAAGGCTTTCCTTTTTGTGGGAATTGCCTACTTTTTGACGGCAGTCCTGGCTCCTCTGGTCCTCTTGATGGCTCGTGGAGTTGCCTTTTCCGGATATACAGGCAGTGGTATGTGGTGGTCATTGGTGGCAGGTATCGCCGGAGCGATTGGTGCTTTTGGAGTACTCCTTGCGTTCGGGGCCAAGGGTAGCCCTTCGGTTGTCATGTCTATTATTTTTGCTGGTGCGCCCATCGTTAATGCGGTTGTTGCGCTGGCCCTGCACCCTCCGGCGGGTGGCTATGGATCCATCAAGCCCCAGTTCTTCGCCGGTATATTGCTGGCTGCGGTCGGTGGCACTTTAGTCACTTTATACAAGCCCAACCCAGCTCCTCCCAAATCGCAACCCACTGCCGTGGCTGCTAATGGTGCTGATACAGTGAGCTCGGAAAACAAGTGATCCGAACTTCAGACGGTGAAGACTTTTTTATCGTGACATGAGTTGATCAATCAAGGATGACTTGACCTTAGCTGACGGTCCATCCGCACCAGCATTTATTTTCATGCAACAGGACAGATTGGCGAAATTGAATCGATTGCTTGAGTTATCGATTGATGATAACGCCTTTTACCAGCCACGTCTGAAAGCTGTGCGAGAGTCCCTTCCCTTGGGTTCGTTGGAAATCTTTCAACGATTGGTGTCCTTCACTGACAAAGACGAATGGATTGAGGATCAAAATCTGAATCCACCCTACGGCACCAACTTGGCATTTCCTTTGGAAGCATACTCACGTTGTCATCAAACAAGTGGCACAACGGGCAACCCCATGCGTTGGCTGGATACGCCAACAACCTGGGATCACATGTTAGATGCCTGGGGAAGAGTCTTTCGTGGTGCCGGCGCACAGACCACAGATCGAGTGTTCTTTGCTTTTTCTTTTGGCCCTTTTCTGGGGTTCTGGACTGCCTTTGAGTCTGCTCAAAAGCTGGGGATGTTTTGTCTTTCAGGTGGAGCGATGACTACCGAGACACGATTAAAAGCGATCCGCGAAAATCAATGCACCGTTCTCTGCTGCACTCCCACGTATGCGCTGCGTCTGGGGCAAGTAGCGCGTGATTGTGGATACTTACCCGACACTTTCAAACTGCATACTATCATTGTTGCAGGAGAGCCCGGCGGAAGTCTTCCTGCAGTGCGAGGGCAACTCAAGCAACTATGGCCCAATGCCAAGGTGTATGATCATCACGGGATGACCGAGGTCGGTCCGGTCTCCTATGAATGCCCTGAACATGCCTGCCGACTGCATGTCATCGAAGATGCCTTCATTGCCGAAGTGATCGATCCCGACTCATTGAAGCTTACTGATCCTGGGGAAAAAGGAGAATTGATCCTGACTACTCTGGATCGTGTGGGTTCTCCTTTGATCCGCTACCGAACCGGGGATCTTGTGCAACCCTTGCCCTCGGGGAAGTGCGATTGCGGTTCGAGCGACCTGGCACTGGAGGGGGGAATCATTGGTAGATGCGATGACATGGTAGTGGTGCGTGGAGTGAATATTTATCCCAGCGCCATTGATCAAATCGTGCGTGAATGTGGGGGTGTTGTCGAATACCGTGTTGAGGTTAAAAAGGTGAGAAATCTTGTCGAGCTGAATGTCACCATCGAACCCGAGGCAGACCTCGAAGATGTAGATGGATTGGTAGCCAGATTGTCCCGTGCCTTTCAATTGTCTCTGGCGCTTCGCATACCTGTCAAAGCGACCCGCTCAGAATCGCTCCCTCGTTTCGAAATGAAAGCCAAACGTTGGACACGGACGTGATCCTATCAACCTGCCGCTGCTTCCGATGACCACATGTCGGCAGTTCCCTTTTTTGGGAATGAGATTCTTGGTGATTTTGAACTCGTTGAGGAGTTGGTCAGAGGGGGGATTGCCTATTGTGCAACAAAGAAGAACCTTGGGCGCGAAGTTGCCTTGAAGATGATCTTTTCCGGTCATTTTGCTCTCGCGAAAATTGCTTGTCACGGTTGTGCTTTCAGGTCCGATCTGTTCTGTGCGGTTGCACGGATCATTGAAGTCGACTTTTTGTTCCTCACGCTGAGCTCCCTATTGAGTGCTTCTTCAATTGAATGAGTAACAGTATTGTTACGGTTATGTTACTTTTCCTATTGAGTTTCCATTATTTGCTTAATAAATATTTGTTAACTATTATTTTTTTTACAAAAAATATAAAAGTTATAAGTTGTTAATATTGTGAGTTTAATATTTAAAAATAAAAAACAATGAGAATTTTATTTAGCTTTAGAGTGTGGAATAAAAACCGAATTTACGGCAAATAGGGGTGATGATTTTACAATTGACCCTTGGAGTGTTCTGAGAAAGCATGCCCACACATGAGAGGTTGTCAAAACCCGTGCCTGATTGGCTAATTCACAGGGGGCCTCCTTGAAAATAGAGCTTTCGAAAAATTATGGAACTAACCTTATTTCATTACATCGTAGGTGCCATCGCCTTGATCATGCTGATCTGGAACACTGTGGAAGTGGGGCGTAACGACGCTGCCAATATTGTCAACGCGGTGTTCGGGGCCAGGGTAATGCCGCGTAGTAAAGCCGTTTGGATCGCTGGGATCGCAGTGATCGTGGGAGCGATGGCCTCCTCCCCAGTGATGGAAACCGCCCGGAAAGGCATATTTGACCCGGCAAGCTTGCCGGGAATCAACGCAGCAATCAGCGTTTATATCGGGGTTTATCTGACAAACACCGTGTTGCTTTACTCTTTTTCTGCTTATGGCATGCCGGTATCCACCACTGCTTGTCTGGTATTTTCTCTGTTAGGAGCCGGATTTGCTCTGGGAGGAGTTGAAGCGATTAATTGGGATAAGAGTTCCAAGGTGATATTGGGAATTATTTGCTCCATCATTGTCAGTGGTATTGCTGGTTTTTTGGTGCAGCGCATGTTCCGCGGGGTGGTGAGGGATGACTGTGAAGATCCTCAGGTGATAAAACTGCACGGCCCCTGGATGGCTGGAGCTCTTCTTACTGGACTAGTTTACTTTCTTGTGATGAAAGGGATGAAGAATGTCGCCCTGGTTAAATCGATTAAGGCCAGCACATTTGATGCTCTCGGTGCGCCTGTTGCTTTGCTGATTGTCTGGGCATTTCTTTCGGTCCTCACATTTCTTGCCATACGCTTTTGGGGGAAACTCATCTCAAACAAATTGTTTGCTGCTTTGGCTGTTATGGGAATGATAGCAACCGCTGTGGCCTTTGGGCAAAACGATTTGGCCAATTGTGCTTCACCAGGTCTGGCTGTTTTCATGATTCTTCAGAAAGGCGAATTAGCTGGATCAGTGGATGTGCACTGGTTTTGGTTGTTTTGTTGTGGTGCGCTTTTGTTTATGGGGATGACGACCAAAACCGCACAGCGGGTCACTAGGGCGGAAGTTAATACGGGTAGTCAAGGGGACTTGGTACGCTTATATGCCCCAGAGTGGTGCATCGGAGTGGCCAAATGGATCATTCCAAAATCAGGTCAGGATCATGCTTTGGCTCCCAAGCAAAAACCGACCAAAGTGGCTGATAAGTTGCAGCATTATGACGCCCTCCGAGCGGCGGTGATCACTTC
>CALSPN010000038.1 GCA_943788245.1 uncultured Verrucomicrobiae bacterium
GACATACGTCTTCATCCCGGGCACGCTTGTATGATTTTACAGCCTCATCCATTTTTCCAATGGCTTCAAATATACGCCCCTTTACAAAATGCAGTGATGCAGGGAGCGCATCAATCGCTTCCGCTGCAGCGATTGATTGTAGCGCCAATTCGGCATTTTGCTCAGCATAAGCCTGACGCGCCTGATCGTAGTATTGTTTCCATGACTTCCGTTGTTCGAGTGAGAGCTTCTCATTGAAGTCACTTTTGAACGGTGAGACATCTCTCAAGTTGTCTGAAGGGGTGATCAGCATGACATGCGCACCCACCGATTCGGCCATATCGACCATTCTGAGGAGATTGAACCGGTAGTGCTCCATCGCACGTGCTTGAGCTTCTTTGTCTCTTGTGTAAACATTAGGCCCAACCGAGTTATCCAAGAGCGCATCTACTTCCCCCTTGAGTAACCTGGAGGCTTTGGCATCTTCCTTTCCTGCTGAAGTCAGCGGCGAAACGGTTTTTTTGATCAGGCTTGCCGACCTGAAATTTCTTGCCAACCGGGTTAAACCTTTCAGTGACCTTGGGACCTTGGGTACCTTGCTGTAGATGCGTTCTTCAAGGAATTCGTTATGCCCGGTATAAATGACAAAAATATCGGGTGCATATTGAATCAACTCTTCCATTAATTTGGCCACCCGATAACTTGCGTAACTGACGCCTCCCGCATTGATCACTTCAAATTTCTGATCAGGCGCTAATTCCCCTAGATAAGCCCTCATCCAACCGTTAAAAGAAGTATCGTCCTTGTAAGGTCGCCCGAAGGTCGTGGAACCTCCCATGGAAAAAATACGGATGATTCCCTTCTCCTTGATCAAAGGAAATTTTTGATCGTTGAACAACTGAAGGCGGTTTTTTTGCGGTTTGGAGATAAACCTTTCCTTCCGTGGACCGAGTTTCGACAAACAGACTTGAGGTCGATTCAAAGCCGACATAAGGATCGGGCAAATAGGATTCAGGCTGAATACCAATCAAGGCAAGTCCTGCTTCGAGCAAACCCAAAGCGAGTGCAACAGCTGTCAAGGAAAACAAAACACGCTTGAATACACTCAAGGAACCTTTGCTGGGCTGACCGGATGGAAGCTCTTGTTGATTCATTTTGTGATTGAAACATTATCAAAATACCTCGAAATCACCAAAAAAAACATATGGGGTCAGTCCCAACTATCAATACTTTTGATTGTTTCATATTTCAACATCCCGTTTCCATCTCCGATAGAGCCCCCAGCATGGAAAAATCTTTGCAGAAACCCCTGCCTCATCTTTTTGAGATCGTTTGGAAGTATTTTATCGTTCCCTACCTTGCAAACCCGAAAGCAGAGTGACATGCTTCTCCTGACGAAATCATGCAATTGAAACCAGAACAACTCGATTTGATCGGAAACGAAGTAGCGATCAAGTGGAACGATGGATCAGAAAACTTTTTCAACATGGAACAACTCAGGGCCGCTTCTCCCAGTGCAGAAAATAAAGGAGAGCCTGATCTTTTTGGAAACATCCACGGAGCGTCAAGTCAAACTGAGTTCCCTGGAGTGAAGGTCATTGGCTGGACCCCGATTGGCGGCTACGCCATTAGATTTGATTTTAGTGACGGACACCGCACAGGTTTATACAGTTTCGACTACCTGAAGCGGCTCGCGAAAAATGGAGGCAACTGAAAATCAAATCTTTGTCACTTTTCAAGCTTGGTCCTTTAACGCGACACACCCACCTTGATCCGGAAAAACCCAATCAAAGCTTATCCCGATACCGCTGCGCTATAGGTACGCGGCGCCCCATACCAAAAGCCCGCGTGGTCACTTTCAGTCCTGGCGCAGATTGCCGACGCTTGTATTCGTTCATATCAATGAGCCTGATGATCCTGGTGACAATGGCTTGATCATACCCCATTGAAACTATCTCGCCGGCAGAGCGGTGATCAACCACGTAAGCCTGAAGGATCGCATCAAGGATCTCGTAATCCGGCAGGCTATCCTGGTCTTTCTGGTCTGGACGTAATTCAGCAGAAGGTGGTTTTGTCAGCGTGCTCACGGGAATGACAACCTGGTGACGGTTAACCCATTCAGAAAGTCGATAAACCATGGTTTTGGGTAAGTCACTCAGCACTGCCAAGCCTCCGCACATGTCACCGTACAAGGTGCAGTAACCTACTGCCAATTCACTTTTATTTCCCGTCGTCAGTAGCAGCGAACCAAATTTATTGGACATTCCCATCAGTATCACGCCTCGGAGTCTCGCCTGCATATTTTCCTCAGCCACACCATCTTTCAACCCAAGGAAGACGGGACTCAAGGATTGTTTGATCGATTCAAAGCCTGATTGAATGGGAATTTCATCATATTGGATACCTAGGTGAACGGCCAATTCTCTTGCATCGTCCTTACTGCCTTGAGATGAAAATTCGGAAGGCATGGCAACACCTCTTACGTTTGAAGCGCCCAATGCATCCACGGCAATCACCGCCGTCAAAGCTGAATCAATCCCACCAGACAAACCCAGAAGCACAGATTTAAAACCACACTTCTCCACATAATCTTTCACTCCCAGACTGAGTGCCTTGAAGATTTTTTCCTCATCTATCAGTGCATGATTCTTTTTTGCTTCGAGAGTGAAAACCGTGGGATTGACAATTAAATTCTGCGATTGAAACAATTTACCTTCAAGTTTGATATCTCCCTCAGCACCCACCACGAGAGAACCGCCATCAAACACCAATTCATCGTTGCCACCTACCATATTACAGTAAAGCAATGGGGGTCCCAAGACGTTTTGCCTGACTTGAAAGCAAGGATTGACGCACTCGATTTTTTCCGAGGAACCATGGGGAAGCGGATACGTTGATCAAAAAGTCACAACCTTTTCTGGCAAGTTGCTCCAGTGGATTGGTCATGTAACGACCCGGAACCCCAAATTCCTCATCATTCCATGCATCTTCACATATTGTTACGCCCAGAGTGTGCTTTTTGAATACAATAGGCTCATTGGCAAGTGCGGGTTCAAAATATCGTTCCTCATCAAAAACATCATAAGTAGGTAGTAATGTTTTATGTCGGATGTCTTTTATGTTGCCTTCATGCAACAAGGCCACTGAATTGTATAATTCACGCCCTTCACCGGAGTCGTTGCGGGAAACAAAACCTACCAGCAATCCGGTCCCCGACGTTTGAGCAGCCAATCGCTGCAGTGCTGCGAGATTCTCATCGACAAATTTTGGCTTCAGAAGCAAATCCCGGGGAGGATAACCTGTGAGCATTAATTCAGGACAAACGACCAGATCAGCCCCTTCTTGAACACCCTCATGGTAAGCATCCAGTATTAATTGTGCATTGCCAGCGATGTCGCCTACCGTGGCATTCAGTTGAGCTAGAAGAAAATTCATGGACTGTCCGGAACCCTTATCAAAAAAGAATCGATCAACGACCAAAGAAGGTTTTTGCCAAGGGCCCTCGCTCGGTGACAATACGTGTCCCGACATGGATGCCGTTTTTTTCAAACCAACCTTGATTCATTTCCAGCACGAATTGAATGTTGTCTTTTTTGGATGGTATGCCCGCCTGATTGTGCGGCTCCATCTTATGAATCTCCAAAATCTTACCTTCGGAATCTATATACGCTCCTGACAGTGGGACAATCGTGTTCTTCATGTAGAAAGATGTCTGGTGCGGACGTCCAAACACAAACAACATGCCTTCGTTTTCACCCATGGATTCTCGAAACATCATTCCTGTGGCAATTTCCGTAATGGATTTGGCTACTTCGGCTATGACAGTTTTGTCAGCTAGATATAGCTTGAGGGTTGTCAGCTTTGATTGCGCGTGGTCCATATGGAGTACGCGTTCTGACGGTTCTGCCGCAGAGTCATCCGGGGCCGCGGTGGTCACCATAGTCCCCTGACCACAGCCGGCAGCTGAAAAGACAATTAATAACCAGAAAAAATAATACCACTTTCGAGTTTTCATGTGCTGGTCCATTCATCTACGAAAACTTATATTTGTCAATTGCGGTGTGGCGCTGATTTGCCGTCATTCCTGACGTCAATCATCCATCCCGACAGAGAAGTGAAAAGTAAAATGAACTACGGGTGGAAGTGAAGGCTTTAAAAATGATTTACATGAAGATGCGTTATACTAACGTTAGTTTATGAGTGCGTATAAAATTTTAAGAGGGATCCACAATGAGCAGTGAAGGCCGTTCCTATTTAAAATACATGGCCATTGGATTCTTTGGCACATTCCTTGTTTTAATTGTAATCGGCCTGGCAATTGTCTTTGGGGGCAAATACGCATTGGACTATGCAATGGAACAATTCGCTGATGAAAATCCTACGGCTTTTTCGGAGTCGACCTTGAGCCCTGAAGAGTCCGCAATCTTGAAGGAAAAATTTGATTCTTTTTTCACCGGACAAGGAGGCGACCTTTCTCTTGCAATGAATAGTGACGAAATCAACCACCTCATAGCCAATCACCCTGAATTCACGGATTTTAAGGACAAGGTTCGCTTTAAGATTGAGGGTAGTCAAATGAAGACCCAGTTAAGCTTGCCGATGGATGATTTCAAAAAAATGTACCCTGACGTTCCTCAAGGTATGTTGCAGGGAAAATATATCAACGCAGACGCTGTCATTGATTTCCGCTCCACGGGTAAGTCAGTGGGTGCTTATGTTAAAAGCATGACTATCAAAAACAAACAAGTACCCGCAAGCCTCCTGTCCAATATTCAGGACCGAAATTTACTCGAAGCAGGCCCATTAGCAAATCGATTCAAAAATATAGGAGATATCAAAATCCAAAACGGGAACATCATTTTCACAAAATCCGGCGGCAATGCGCGGTAGGGGATGCAAAGTAGGAGCCTGGCTGTTTCGACCTTGCTGCATACTCATTCATTCGGTAGGGAAGGATTTCTAAACATGTCTTGCAATCAGCCCATTCCCCTCCAGAGAATCTGCTTCGGCCTGTCGTTGAGGCAACGGCCTGAGATAGGCTGTTTTATGAATGAGTTCAAAAGTGTGGCCTTGTAGTCGGCTGAGTCGATTAGCCATGGGGCCAAAAAACCCGTTTGTTCCCTCAATCTGAATCATAAGCATTGCCTGCTCACGAAACCATTTTCACATGAGCCACTCACACTTCAATGGCAAAAAGAGATTGCATTAATTTGCAGGAAAACCATAGATTCTTTTGCTTACCCAGTCTACTTGGAACCCAGCAACATCATGAATAACAAAAAGAGCCACTCAAAATTAGGATGTATGGGTTTTGGCTGTCTAGGAGTCATATGCGCCTTGATTCTGGCTGGTGTATTGCTCTTTTTTGGTGCAAAGCTGGCCGCAAACTACGCCGTAAAAGGGATGACCGATGACCAGCCAGCCTTTTACGAACCAAGCAGTCTCAGCGATGATGAAATCGCAAGGCTTCTTAATGATTGCGAAAAATTTCTCACAAGGGCCGAACTCGGGATTCCCACAGAACCATTCGAACTGGAAACCCCTGAACTCAATACTTTGTTAGAGCACTCACCTCGATTTACCAGCGTCAAAGAAATGATCCGCTTCACCATAGAAAGTGACATTTTAAGTGGTATCGCCAGCATACCAACGGCACTTTTGAAAGACGTCCATCCCGTTTTAGAAAAAATTGATGCTCTGGGTGGCAGATACCTGATTGCAGATATAAGAGTGACCGCCAAGATCAGTGGGGGAAAGTTGGGACTCTACCTCAAGGAGATGACCGTTAAGGGCAAAGATCTACCGGACTATATGAAGCCAACACTCATCGATCAAAACGTACTTCGTGAGGACATATTCGGCAGCGAATTCGCAAGCGTATTCAAACACATTCGCTCATTCACCGTGCAAGAGAGCAAAGTTATCCTGATAGGTTCTGGCGGAACGATCGATGAGCTCATGAATAGCCGTGAGAACTAGATTACTGTCCATTAGCTTGGGATTCCGAAGTAAAAAACATGCGATTGCAGGATTCCCATCTGAAGCCATTCACTGGCACTCAATGCCCTCTCAGGGAAACCGACCGTACCGTCGACCTGAGACTTTGAAAGATAGTACCATTTTCCTGGCAGCTGGCTCCACTGCTTCAATATGGGGTGACAGAATACTTCCGCTGAGCGTGGATCCCCTGATACATCCCTAATAAATCCTAGCGCATCTTCGCAAAATCCGATGCTTAGGTTCCATCTTGAATCAGCAGCCAGAACAAGTGCGCACCGCATCCCCTCCAACGATGCTTCATCGTTTCTCGGATCTCCTGAAATGACAACAAGGCATCGGGGAATTGGATCAGGTCGGTGATCTGTTGAAGTATGCTGGCTCATTGTAAATGTTAATTAAATAAAAACATCCTATTTGAATGCAGCATTATGTCTGACATCATTGTCAAACCAGATGGGACCATCGAATCCGGGCATTCGATCCCTCTTTTATCCAAAGCAAGAGCACACACACAAACCTTGGCTCCAAGTTTTTGGAGGGATTGAAAACTGTTCCCCCTGAGATCTTCGACAGCAGCATCCAGTAAGTAAACGTACACAGCCGCCCCTGAACACAGCGCTTCGCGTATCAGTGATGTCCCTCTCTTGAAAGCATTGGAATCAGGAGGAGACTTGATCACAAAGCCAATGGATTCCTCATTATTGAACTTCGTTTCTATAATGGTGTGGAGCATGACCTGAATGATTGCTTACCTTGAAAATGATGAGTCACTTACCAAACGGACTGCTCGCAACCAGGGCCGCCCAATCCGTTTTTGATAGGCTACGAATATAATCAAATAAATACTGCTGTGCAAACCCGGCATTGTTACCGAAATAGCCGTCAACAAACTGGCGCATCTCACGGTGTGAAACCTTCTTGCCACCTAAATAATAGTCCTGCAGCACTCTCTGAACCCAAACATCAATAGGGAATGCACGTGAAAAACCATAAGCAAAAAGTAACACACAATCTGCTATCTTTGGGCCTACTCCAGGCAACGATGTCAGGCTCTCTCTTGCTTCGTCCAGAGAAAGTAATCTCACCGCTTCAAGATCGAAACGCCCTGATTCAATTTCCTGTGCGCATCGGTAGATATACTTGGCCCTGAAACCAGCTTTACATTTCCTTACGGCCGACTCCCCTGCTCTTACAATGTCTTGTGGCTCAGGAAAGGTGTAGACAATTCGATTAATGTCTGGACATGAAATGGACGCTCCCAATTGAAAGGACATCAGTCGGACAATTTCCTTGATTTGAGTGATCTGCTTGGTTGATGAAAGGATGAATGAAGCCAGACAAAGCCAAGGGTCCTGTCTGAGCAATCTCAACCCCAAACAACGATCAAGCGCTTTTTCCGTTAAGGAATCCTTTGGAAACGTGTGAAGGACGGATGAAACATCAATGTGACACTGAAAATAATCAGCAACTTGAGAGAGAGCATCCGTTTCTGTTGAGTTTGTCTCGAAGACTATCTCAGAAGAAGAGACTTGCTTCACTTCTACATAAAAACCACGCCAAGCCGTTTCCCAGGAACTTTCGCCGGATGGGAACCAGTGAAAAGCCTGCCCGGACTCAATCGTTCTTTTCAGATCATATGAATCTTCGAATTGGACCCGTCGCTGCGTAATCACCTTCAGTAAGTAATGATCGAACGGATTGGAGTCTTCCCAAGTAGATCCCGTCCCTTCAAGAATTCCAATTCGATCAAAAAGGCTGCCTCAACCAAGTGAACTTCCAATTTGCTTAGAAGATTCAATGCAGCGGCGGCGGTTCCACCTGTGGCCAGTAAATCGTCAACCAACAGCGTTCGACTCCCTTTTGCGATCGCATCGGTATGGATGGCTAGAGTGTTCGATCCGTATTCCAGATCATAACTTTCTTCGTGCGTATCAGAAGGCAACTTGCCCTGCTTTCGCACAGGAACAAATCCGGCCTTCAAATGTAAGGCGGCTGCAGCTGCAAAGATAAAGCCTCGCGCATCCACACCAACCACAACATCAATATCACCGGGTTGGAAAGGTGCTGTCAAATGATCAATGGCACCTTGAAAGAGCTTGGGGGAAGCAAGAACAGGTGTGATATCTTTGAACTGTATTCCGGGCTTCGGGAAATCAGGTACGTTACGAATACACTCCGTTAGATCTTGAATTGAAACGCTCATGGATGAGGTGATCTCAGGTTACTTTTGAACAGATTCAAGGTGTTCAATCATCTTACGCATTTTGGAAAGTGCCAGATTTTGAATCTGCCTCACGCGTTCCCGAGTCACGCCAAAATGCTCCCCAACTTCCTCAAGAGTGCGTTCTAATCCACCATCCAGTCCGAACCGATACTCCAGAATAGTGGCTTCGCGATGGGGCAGGGTCTTGACCAGATCATGCAACATGTCAGTGACCGTTTTGTCTTCGAGGTGCTTGTAGGGATTCTGCGCCTTTTCATCACTGATAATTTCAGCAAATGTGCTGTGATCATCACCAATGGGAGAATCCAGCGAAGCGGGGCGAATAGCGGCTCTTCGCAGCCTGGCAACGCGCGCAGGATCCATCTCCAATTCTTCAGCCAGCTCTTCATCGGTAGGTTCCCTGCCGATGGCTTCCTGAAGTTTCAATGCCGTTCGCTTGAGTTTTGATATCTTGTCAACCAAGTGAACTGGCAGTCGAATCGTTTTCGCCTGATTGGCAAGTGATCGTTTGATCGATTGCTTGATCCACCAAGCGCTGTACGTGGACAACTTGCTTCCTTTGGTCGGATCAAATCTTTCAACCGCCTTCATCAGACCAATGTTGCCTTCATTGATTAAATCCAACAAAGGCAAGCCAAGACCTTCGTAGTCATGCGCTATTTTAACCACTAACCTGAGATTTGCCTTGATCATTTGATCACGAGCTTCGGCATCTCCTTTTTGAATACGCAGGGCAAGTTCAATTTCCTCATGAGGTTTGAGTAATGCGACTTGTCCGATTTCTCTCAAGTAGAGCTTGAATGCGGTGTCACCGTCATAACGCTCCCGCGAGCGAGACGCGGATTCTTCGGTAGCAGATGAGTCTCGAGGAACGGAGGTTTTTTGAAAATTATCCTTATCATCTCCAACCTCAAGCTCAGAAAATTCTTCTTCAGCATCCTCTCTGAATGCTGAGGTGACATCTGTCTCGTCACTCAGTACGGCATGATCCTGATCTAGAGAAGCATTGTCCTCTTGATCTTGGGAACAGGGATCGGAGATGGGTTTACCAGTTGACATCAGTGATTGTTGTATCGTTAAGAAATTTGCATCTTCGTTCAAGTAAATAAACCTACTAAAAGCTAGCGACAAAATTCTTCGAAGCTGGCCCCCAGAAGATTGTTCACATCGCGTTGGATGGCTTGATCTGTCAGGGACCAACCTGTTTGAGTCAGGTGAGTATATTTGTCCGTCAATACATCGGTCATGATCTGGCGGGAATGATCCCATTTGTAAATAACTTGATCCAATACACGTGCGTCCGAGTGCTGAACGGTAAAGCTCGTTCCCAGAAGCTCCATTCTGAGACGAGTCATTTCCTCAATGATCGAAGGAATATTCGTAAACCACCAGCAGCCGAAGATGTGCAGGTTCCGGAATTTCCTCCCGATCACACAAAGTTCCTGCTGATTCTCTCTGGAAAGCACCGTACACAGAAATTTCACATCCTGGTTCTCGGCGCAAAGGTTTTCCAATGCCACCAGGTCAGCCCTTCCCAATCCGTCACCGGCCAACTGCAAGTCAGGGTTCACCGCGCGCTTCACTCCTATCATCAATGCCAATGGCAGCCCGGAATCGCGACAGAAAGGAATCACGGCTTCCTTCAAAATTTTGGTTGTTGCATCATGAGCCGGATAAGCAAAGGTTGGCGGAAGGGAAACCATCAAATAGAGCGGGTTGATTTTTTCCTTCCATTCCTTGAGAAAGCGTATGATCTCCTGGCATGACGAATCGCTTAAAATCTTCGTCAACTTCATATCCGCAGGACTTCAAATGCTTGCCAGCACTGTTCCAGTCAAGCAGGAGCGGATCGAGTCGAAGCCCAGTGAGGAACCTTTCGTCGCGAGTTGGGTTTTGATCCCAAATGACTTTTTCCTGAGGATCAAAAGGCGAATTGGTCATGCATATTGCCCGGAGATTAGCCAGGTCCATGCACTGATCGACAAAGCTTTCTAATGGTTGCTCTCGAAACCATTGGCGTATGGCCGGAAGCTGATTGGGTCCGGTTTCGAGTCCAAGCTTATTGAGTGAAGTCAAAACGCCTCGGCATGCCTCACTCAATGGAGAGCGATCCATGAATAAGGTTTTCCATACGTGATCAGCCTGTTCTTGCTTGTCTAATTGCCAAAATTTTTCATAGGGCATGTCAGTGCTGCGAAACGCTTCGGCAACGAGGGTAGTGGTAAATTAATTGTTCATCAATGCCATAAAGCAAAAGGTCACCAAATACTGGATCATACAAATGAGTGTGCATATCCAAGGCTGGAGTGGATTGCACTATTTGCTGCACTTTTCCATGAAGCTGGGCTCGACTTGATGAAATCTGTTCGCTAGTCATGCTCATAAGACAAGGAACACTATGAAAGCCATAAAACATGCGCAAGGCAAAGGAGGACACGTTTGAATAAAATTAAAGTCCATTCAGCCCGCTGCCACACGGTCGACCTTAAAACACGCATGCCTTTCAAATACGGCATTGCCACCATGACAGCTTTTCCCCTGTGTTTTGTGGAGATTGATTGTGAAATAGACGGCAGGAGTGCCCCGGGCATTGCTTCAGACCTCCTTCCTCCAAAGTGGTTTAAAAAAGATCCCCAGCAGGAACCTGCCTCAGAGCTCCATGAGCTGCGTTCGGTGATTCATCATGCCTGCGCATTAAGCCTAGACCGTGAGGCTCCTACAGTCTATGAATGCTGGAAACAGATCTATGAGGAACAGGCAACATGGGGTCACGCACAAGGTCTCCCCCCCCTGTTGATCCATTTTTGGATCCTCTCTGATCGAACGCGCCCTGATCGACGCGCTGTGCCGACACCTGAACATTCCTTTTCACGAGGCACTGAAAGAGAATCGATTCGGCATACGCTTCGAAGATATCAATCCTGATCTCAAACTCAAAGTCCCCCACTCCATTCTTACGGAAAAAACCTCTGGACCGCGTGATCGCCAGACATACGATTGGGTTATCGGATCCCTTGACCCATACGGACATCCCTGATGAGGAACGTTTGAATGATGGATTGCCCCAATCACTTGAGGAATGCACAGACACATATGGACTGAAGCATTTCAAAGTAAAGATCTGCGGCGATATAAGGATTGATTCAGAACGACTTGCCAAAATATCAAACGTTCTCAACACAAATGCCCCCTCGGATTTCGCGTTCAGTCTGGATGGAAATGAACAGTTTGTTGATCCAGCTGCCTTTAGAGGTTTCTGGGAGGAGTTAAACAGCCAAAGTAATTTGAAGTCGTTCTTCAAACGCCTTCTGTTTGTCGAGCAACCCCTGCACAGAGATGTGGCACTGAACGAGGATATCGGAGAAGTCTTGCATGCATGGACCGATCGCCCATCCATCATCATTGATGAATCGGACGGCGATCTGGACAGCGCCCGCAAAGCAATCCAGCTGGGATACGACGGCACAAGCCACAAGAACTGCAAGGGAGTCTTTAAGAGTATCTCAAATTTTCTGATGATTCAAAAGCTCAACCAGGATTGCCCCTCACGCCTCCTCATCCAGAGTGGTGAAGATTTATGCAACCAGGGTCCTGTATCCATCATGCAGGACCTATGTGTTGCAGCTTCTCTGGGGATTCAATCTGTTGAGCGCAATGGACATCACTACTGCGCCGGATTGTCTGCTCATCCAGTTTCAGTACAGCATGAAATGTTGAGACATCATCCAGACGTGTATGCGCCTACAAAAAAAGGATGGCCATCGCTGGCGATGGATCATGGCTGTATCTCCATGCGATCCATCAATGCATCCCCATTTGGCATTCAATGCATGCCAACCCTCTCTGATTACGAAAACGTTCAATCATAGATCGCTGCTTTGAGCCCCATGGAAGCTCCCCGTTCCTGACAGTGACGGTTGACCTGCTTCATGCGCACAGAAAACAACGGAGGGCAATTGACACATTCAACGACTCAAGATAGTTTGCCAATTGAATATGAGTGATACCATTGTCAACGACACTCCAGTCATCAGCATCACCGAAGCAGCCGCAGACGAAGTGCGCTCCATGATGAGCAATCAGCCCGAAAATGAGGGCAAACCGCTGCGCGTTTACATCGAGAAAGGCGGATGTTCTGGAATGCAGTATGGATTGCTGTTTGACGAAATCAGAGAAGGTGACACTCCATTGAAAATACATGACGTCGACCTTGTCATTGACGCCATTAGTGCAGACTACCTGAAAGGATCAGTGATTGATTTTTCAGACAGCCTGAATCAGGGGGGGTTCAAGTTGACCAACCCAAATGCCAAGCACTCGTGCGGCTGTGGCAAATCTTTTGAGGTCTAATTGCATCAAAGACTTGCAACACTTTACTAAGTCCTGATACGTTTCAGAGGCAGTTGCCGGGCGTCATTTGCCCTCACTTCACACATGCCGGTGTGGCGAAATTGGCAGACGCACAAGACTTAAAATCTTGCGAGGGTTAAACCTCATGTCGGTTCGAGTCCGACCACCGGTACCATTTGGCCACTCAATACTTCCAACAATCTGGGCCGCATTTTGCAATCAAGACCATTAGTTAGAACCCGATCACCCGTTTTTGTTGACGGTTCCTTTTGTCAAAAGGAAGTTTAAACTTGGAAGAACGCATAAACCAAATGCTTGGGAACGAAGTTCATTGATTCAATCCAGAAATGATTTCTGGCAATCATTTGAATCACGAACGAGACCAACTAGATCACTCTAGATCACAATCGCATTCGCCGCCGGTGGTCATCCAGGCGTTGGTGATAGCATGCGCTGTTTGACGACAACTGATCCACTCCGCATGCATGTCGGCATAACCCCAATTCCATCCGGCCGGACCATGATTATTGGTTTCGTCAGGGCAATTGTTTTTGCCTGAATCATCCGCATCAAGAACGAGAACAGCCTGAGATTCAATGCCCGCAGCCGTCAGAGGATTTTTAATTTGCCCTGCCCGTTCACCCAGTTCGAAGACACCGAAAAATTCATAGCTATGCCCACCCGTACTGTCCTTGGCTCCTTCTGCGGCGTTATTATTCAGATCCTGGATTCTACCCTGACGATCCACAAGTTCTCGAATTACATTCTTGGTGCTCGGACAAATAAAAATATTCAAATCACTGATATAATTAGGGTAGAGCGAAGCCGGACCTCCATCATCACCGATGCTCGTCGTATAGAAATAATACTTGGGAAAGTCTTCGCTGTAGAGGTGCATTCCAATCAGCATTTGTTTGATGTTACTCAGGCAAACAATACGTTTAGCACTTTGTTTGGCTCTACTCAGTGCGGGCAGCAACATTCCGGCCAATATTGCTATGATGGCAATCACCACCAATAATTCAATCAAAGTGAATCCTTCGATAGAGCGTCCCACTGCCTTTGCATCTCGGACATTTCGATTTTTCATCCAACGTCACCTTAGTTGAAATTTTAAGCAGTGACCAAGCACCAAATAAGGAAACTCTGACATCACAACTGTGGAAAATTGCTAAACCTGACAATACACCATGCTCCGCTTGGAGAGGTCGAACATTCTCAGATGTCATTTCAACTTCCACAGATCAATTCAAGCCTGATATTTTTGCCGCGTGATTGAATCCGGGGGAAGACAATCGGAAACTTTCATTCCGACAGTTACTAACCTTCTTTTCACAATTATTTGGATGCCACAGCTGGAATTAAAACCGAAAAGCGAACGAAATCTGATGAGCGTTGCCAACCATACGACAAAAGGTAGTGAGAAACAGTCGCTTTCGTTGAGATCGCCTGAGTTTACTTCCCTGACGCCATGTGTTGATAAATCAGTTGAACCGCTTCACCGCGGGTAAGGTTGGCATCCGGGTCATGCCATCCCTTGGCCTTTTTCCGCATCAAGCCTGAAACAATCTCGATTGCACTGGCGCCCGTCACCTCCCGATCCGAGTGAGCAAGAACCCTCGGGCTTTTCCCTGGCTCTTTGTGGATTTCGTAATGAAAGAATGGCTCGTGAGATTGGGTTGAATAGTCGTAGAGAGTCTCGATGTATTTGAAAGCGGGATGTCCACGGGGCACATCGCTGAAGTGTGCGGCGGTAATGCTGAGCGGGATCTCCAAACCCTTCACTGCCATTCGGGCAAACTCCCCCATCGTCACGAAATCATTCGGACGGAAGCGATAGACCTTCTTGTTCAAATCGCTCAGGCTAGCCGCGGGCCCATCCACGTGGAAGCGATCCGGATCATCATTGGCGATGGCGCCCAACAGACTCAATTTCTGAGCGGCCTCAAAAGCAGGCGCATCCCCCGGAAGGTCGGTGTAGAAAAACAGGACGCACCCCTGATTCAACAACTCATTCTGGATCTGCTTGATCGGCAGGTCGGCAAGCTCGAGATCATGGTCGATCGCCAGCGCGGCGGCGACTCCAGCCGCCTGCCCAAGCGAGCACCAGACGGGTTCCATTCGGACCGTGCACATCGCGACGTGCGTGCTCGAAATGCCCACAGGGAAAAGGATCCCTCGATGTTGTTCGGGAACCATGACGCCATAAGGAATCTGATAGGGGCCGGTCACATCAAACAGGTGAAGGGTTCCCTCAGCTGCTCCTTCTCCCGATCGCGGTTCCTTTCGAGATGTCGGCGCTTGAACATTATGGGCGTCGATCCCATAGACCCCAATAGCCACGGATTCCGGAAGGAGAGGTCCTCGGAGCCCATTACCACGAAGGTCTTTGTGAATATCGCTTTCATTGAGCGTGTAGCGTCCATGAATCCTGCGCCCCTGACGCACGTAAAGTCGATAAGGGACATTGTTGTTGTCCGTGAATTCATCGTCCGGAAGCCCAATATTGGGCGAGCCTCCTTCGGTTTGAATATAGTAGAGCCAACCAAGGTCGTAGTTGCGAAAGATTTTTTCGATCGCCACACGTTCTTCCCAGTCGGCCAGCACCCAGCGCGTTCCATAACCAGTCAGATCACCACCCCAATTGATTCCCAGCATGTCGAACTTTCTATTGGGAATGATCGGCTTGGTGTTTGAACTCCATCGATACTTGGCCGGGTCATAGTTCGGCGGCGGTTCCTTGATGCGGTAAGGATGATCGGCCCGGCCATAATCCTTTCCAGTGAGACGGTAAGTGAACGCTTGCGACCGATCGTCCGGCTCTCCTGTGCTTTCCGGAAGAATGGTCGCCTTCAACGTTCCCGAGACTCCGCGAAAGAAATTCGTGTAGATGCGTCCTGCGTGCGGTTCCTCCTCGGACCGAGCTTCTCGCCCAATGCGAAATGGCACATTGGCGAAAGCCGCCAGGTCGGCCTCGTAGGTCGCGTCAATGATCACCTTGCCAGAGTAAGCCTGCCTTTCCCCCAAACTCCCTTGATGATCACGATCCTGAGTGATCACACCTGTCACCCGATTCCCCTTCATTTCCACATCGACCGCCACTTCGTTGAAACGTGTCGTGATGGTGCCTATCTCAGTAACCATCTCGGCATAAATTCTGGCTGCTGTGTGCGGTTCCCAGGCTCTGCCTTCCGCCACATTCCAAGGGGAACGAGGATCTCGCGTTAGATGGGCTTTCACGAGCGGATCGTCCGCCAACTCCGAGCGATGATACGCTTTCACCCGTTGCCGGAATTCTTCCATCACGCCACTATTCGATTCCACATAGAGATCATCCAATCGAATCACCCCTGAGGAATGAACGCCCCCGAGAACAGGCGACTGCTCAATCAGGATCACTGACTTCCCCGCACGACCCGCTGCGATCGCTGCAGCGACTCCCGCCGGTGTTCCACCGATGACAACCACGTCATAAGTGCTGGCGGGGACGTGGACCGCAAGGAGAGTTTTGCCGGCGACCTCTATTTGAAGGTCGATGACCAGCGACAGGGCAATCAGGATCAGAAATTGGCGTATCATGTGTATCAAGCCGCAAAGTATCGCATCTGTGGTAAACTCTTGGCAAACTTTTTACCGCCTACACTGCCAAGAGGGAGACATCATGGATGAACCATCCTTCACTGGGAAAGAAATCATCCGAGAAGTAGTTAAACTCAAGGATGATGCATTGCGCTGTTCATGCTTCGCCAGTAGTCGGACGAACTCATCTTGAGATTCGAGATGGATTCGCTGCTCGTTTGCCATGTAGATACACTTATTCACTCCCGATCGTTCGGAATCCTGGCTGTGAATTTGAACTTTTGCATTATTTCTGACAGCTATCCTCGCTTCGAGTATGTCCAAACTGGGAGATCGTTTAGTTGGTGACGCTGTGAACGAGCTCCTGTTGCGGGTAGCATGGATCCCGCTGGACCGTCGGTCCGGGTGGTGCTCCATTAGAGGAGGTTGAACATTTATTAAACGAAAAAGCGCAGGAAAATAGTAAGCCCCCATTGATTTTTTGGGTTTACTGCAGAACGTTTCCGATGATTCGGTATTCAGTCTGATTCGGGTAACCCTCCACTCGTGAAACGCTTCAGTTGCCCATTTGTTCCACCGATTACAAATGCCCCATCAAAAGGATTCACATCGATGGAATACGCCCATCCTTCAATGCCTCCCAGCTCCTTCAAAACCTGGACTTCGACTGTATCTATGATCCGTAGTTTACCGTCGGAACAAGCAGCCACAATGTGCTCGCCATCGCTCAACCAGCCGAGACTTAAGGCTTCACTTTCCAATCGTATATAGCGAACCATTCGACCGATGGTTGGCTGCCAAAAACGGATACTTCGATCGCTGGCAGCTGAAGCCACCATGGGCAGGCCGCCAACAGGCGGACGCAACGCGAGTGCATTAATCCGTCCCGTGTGCTGATTCAATGTCCGAATCAATTCTCCCGTACTCGCTTTCCAAACCCGAACAGACTGGTCGATTCCAGCACTGACCAACGTCTTACCATCTTTCAGCAAACAAATGGCTGTCACGCTCTTCGAATGCCCCAGGAACTCACGACTCGATGATTTATCCGTAAGGGACCAGGTCTTGATACTTTTATCTAAACTGGCAGTCATAAAAACGGATGGGTCCAACCAACACACATCCGAAACAGAGTCCTCGTGATTTCCAATCCGTTTGAGAGACTTCATGGTGGGCCACTCGAACACCTCAACGTATCCAATTTCCGCAGGATTGCCCCCAGCAATTGCCAGGTGTTTTGCGTCCGGTGAGAACGAGAGCAAATGCACGTTGAGCATTTCAACCTCAAATTGCTTTTTTAGTTCCAATTCAGGCCATGAGTAGAGTGCGACGCCGGCTTGGGAACCAGCCAGGACAGAATGATGATCCGGCGTGAAAACAACAGACGTTATGGGTGGCTCCGCGGATTGCGCCACGACAAAGGGGAGTAAGGCAATTACACAGGAACAAAGAATTCTTTTCAGGCTATTCATGAATTTTAGTCCGCTCTTTTAAATAAGAGAGGAGCGCTGGCTTGACTCTATTGAAGGAGAGTGTTCAGACCAACATTGATGTTCTTCAGTTTTCTCTCCAACGCCTCTTAGGCGTGCAGTTCAGAAATAAGGTTAACTTAAACGAACCCTGAGACTGAATGGGTTGACGCTGTTCGAGATACTCTTCGTCTGTCAAATCCTTGCTAAGGAATCGTGTTTTCAAACCATCAAAACGTTTGCGATTTACACCAATTCCGAAACGATCTTCGAGCCATTAGGTGTGACTCGAACCGGGCGTCCGTCAGGTGTCTGCAGTTCAGTGGCGGGATCTATTCCAAGCAGCGTGTAGATCGTCGCCGCGAGATCACTGGGCGTGATCGGGCGCTCTTTCGGGAACTCACCTAATGCGTCGCTGCTTCCAACAACCTGTCCTCCCTGAATTCCTCCACCCGCGAGCGCCACGCTGAAGCAGTTCGGCCAGTGATCCCGTCCCGCGTTGGAATTAATCTTGGGTGTCCGACCAAACTCCCCCATGACCACGACAAGGGTCTCCTCGAGCATCCCACGATCCGACAGGTCCTGAACGAGCGTCGCAAACGCTCGATCCAGCGATGGCAACAATGCGTTCTTATCCTTCGCATGTCGGGCCTTGAGATGGATGATGTCCTGGTGCGTATCCCATCCATTGCTATTGACCGTCACAAACGGCACACCGCGCTCGACCAGTCGGCGTGCAAGCAAGCAGCTCTGCCCGATATTGTTCCCCGAATCCAACCCGCCATATCGCTGCCGCAATGCTTCCGGTTCGTCGGAAAGGGTGAATGCCCTTTTCGCCTCAGGATTCGCGATAAGATTGTAAGCCCGCTCCAGGTCTGGGTCGGTCGGAGTTGATTTCGATGCATCTTTCGCATCGCCGAATGCATTGATCGCATTCACAAACTCCAGTCGTCGGTCCAGGCGGGCAAGATCGAGTCCTGCATAGAAATCCAAATCACGCACACTGAAACTGCGTCGTCCTGGATTTCCACCGACTGAAAATGGGCTCACCGATCCTGGCAAATATCCGGCGCCACTCACTTGATTGGGAAATGCCGGCACGGCAACGTTTGATGGAAGGACACCCATTTGCGAACGCAGATGGGCAAGCGTGGCCCCCATGGTGGGGTAGGCCAACGCTGGTGATGGTTTGTAACCCGTCATCATATACTGGGTTCCAAAGTTATGCTCGCCGAGGGGCGACGTCATGGAGCGGACAATGGCCACCTTGTCCATGATGGCTGCAGTGTTTTCGAGGCACTCCCCCAACCGGACCCCGTTCAGTTTTGTGGGGATCGATGCCATGGGTCCCCGAACCTCCCTGGGTGCATCCGGTTTGGGGTCAAAGGACTCCAGATGGCTGGGCCCGCCATCCAGCCAGATGAGTATGCAGGATTTTGCCCTGGGAATGAGTTGAGCCTTTGACTCGGCAAGCAACCGTTGCAGGCCAAGGAAATTGCCCAAGCCCAAACCCAGCGCCGTCAACCCACCTACACGCACAAAGTCTCGTCGTGTCACACCATCGCATCGTCGTGTCGTTTTCATCATTTCTATTTGCTGTTGAATTTACTGGAAGCTAAAAGGCTCCACAGGAAGTCCTCCAATAAGCCTTGTTGCTGCTCCACAGATTCCACATTGGCCAGTTGCTCACGCCAAAAACGGCGCGTGGCGCCAACTGGTTTTCTGCTTAGGGCAACGAGATAAAGCTCGTCGATAATGTCCATGGGCGCCGTATCCGCATCGAAAAATCTTGCCAACCGTCCTTCCTCGCGGCTGATGCGCGCATTGATCAGCTCGCCGTTCAATAGATGCAAGTTTCGAGTGAGCCCGCCTGAAATACTGGTCTCACTTTCGCATGACTCTTCCCGACCGCAACGCCCAAGTATATCGAGAGTACGTGAGGGAGTATATAGATCCACCAAAGTTACGGCACGTTGTCCAGGTGCCTTACCTCCGTACTGCGCAGGCACGTTCAAGACGTATGAAATCCCGTCAGCAAGGACCTCTGCCTCAAGGGGCCTTCTCAACGCGTGGGAGTAATATCGATCGTCCTCGGCGTTTCCCGGCACCGTATTTGAACTGCGTGCGTAAGTGGCACTAGTGGCTATTCGTTTCAGCATCGGACGTAAACGATAGCCACTTGCTGCGAAATCTTCTGCGAGCCTATTCAGCAGTTTCGGATGTGTCGCAGGGTTCGTGTCACGCATGTCATCGACTGGTTCCACCAACCCACGCCCCATAAGCGAGCTCCACAGTCGATTCACAATAGCCTTTGCAAAATAGGGATTGTCTTCAGCAGTCAACCATTCAGCCAGATCCTCTCGACCATCCTGCGTCTTGTCTTTCAGATAATATTCACCGGGGATCCGAGCCACGGCGGGTTCCCGTGTGCGGGGGTGAATCACATCTCCGGATGCCCTGACCCGAACGATCTGCGCGTTCTCGATCTTCGAAAATATAGAGGCCAATCCGTGGTAGTCGTCCTGGGTCCACTTGTCCAACGGATGATTGTGGCAATTCGCGCACCGCAGGCGGCTTCCCATGAAGAGTTCACTTACAAACTCGGCCTGTTCGCGAGGCCCATCCACCGTTCGGTAGAAATTGGCTGGTCCGATGTTGTGGGTGTCACCCGTTGCCAGAATCAGAGTGCGTGCGATTTCGTTATAGCCAACGCCTTTCTCTATTTGGTTCGACAGCCAAAGCCGGTAGGTGGCGATACCATTCTCGTCGTTCGGGTCTTTACCCATTCTCAGCCACTTCGCCAATTTGTAACTCCAGTATTCATTGAAGGCGTCGGTCTGCACCAACTCATCAATTAACTCCCCATTTTTGTTTTGATCTTGGTTCGCCAGGTAGGCCATCACCTTGTCTGCCTCTGGCAGTCGACCGGTAAGATCCAGACTTACCCGGCGGATGAACGTCGAATCATCCGCCTGCGGCGACACCGGCAGTCGCAGAGTCGCCAATCGACTCAACACCTCATCGTCGATGAAATTTCGCCTTGGTTGCCCCGCCAAATCGACCGGCTTATCCGAGAGAGGAATGACGATCTCTATGGGCGCTACACTATCGAGATACCGTGCTGTAATGATATGACGGCCGCCACGCAACGGTGTGGCCACGGCCGAGTCTTTGTCGATGCGGACCGCTGACGAATCCTCAGCGGAGAACACGGTCCAAGGTGTCACATCCTGCGAACTGCCATCAGCATAGAACGCCTCCGCACGCAGTTGAACATCTACATCGGTCTTCTCGATGAAGTAAGTCCTGGGCGTGAACTCCACACGTTCCAATTCGCGGTGTGTCACCTTTTCAGCGCCTTCCTGGATCCATCGCAGCAACAATTGTGTTCCATCGTCATCATCGTCCAGCAGGAACTTGCCGCCGTGATCGATAGCGAACGTCGGCTTGAGAATGATCAAACTCTCCTCAGGCTTCTGAAGATTGATGCGACGCCCCGAAATCTCTCTCACGATAGCCTCGTAATCAGCCTGAGGATTCCCCCCATAAAGAGAGAGTTTGAAGTTGCCACGACCCGCCGCCGAGCCGTGACACGCGCCGGTATTGCATCCAACCTTGGTCAACACCGGCATCACATCGTTCACGAAGTCAACACGATCAGAGGCCGGCGATTGCACCACCCCGCACGCCAGGGCAATCAATAGAGTAACAATTTGTTTCATGGATACCGTTTCTTCACCAGTGTCAGCCTCAAGCAGACGCCGCTTTTCGACGTTCTATCGACGACGCATTTCCCTACCGCCGGTTGTTCCCTGATTCAGCCAGGCCTGAACCGTTTCACGCTTCTCACCAATAATGTCTGCAATCCCTCCCAACACATGGGGATCGGCATACACTCCACCTTGAGGAAGAACGAAATTGTGAACAACCTTTCCATCCTTCGCTAGAACGAACGTCTGGGACACAGTCCTGTCCAGCCCATACGCGCCGGGGCCCTCGCGACCCTCTTTCGAGAAAGCAATAACATCGATTCCGTTTTTAAGCAGCGTAGGGAAAATCCGCGAGTAAGGTTCAAAGGCAACGGGGTCGTCACTCAAGAGGATCAAGGAAACGTGCAGATCAACGTCGGATTGCAGGTCAATGCTTGATAGGCTGCCACTTAGATCGTAGAGACCTCGGATCGATGCTCCACCGTCATCCTGGAATACGATTAACTGGGGTAGATTGTTGGCCATTGCGATCGGATCCAGCATCTGTTCCTTGAGTTCACCGACGAATCCAACGGCTTGGAACGATACAAGTTTCTCCCCCGGTTGCGGCCCTGAGAAAATAGGATTCTGCACACCCTTATTGAACAATTCCGGAGCTTTCACTTCCTTCACACGCTTGTTTTCGTATTGCCGACGAGTTCTGGAGCGCTCCTGAAAAGCCGTTCTATACAAGTCCCCGGCTTCTTCTCGTGAGATCTTCCCCGCTTCGACCAGCGCACCCACTTTCTCCCTAAAAGCAGCTCGAGCGTCAGAATCTCCCCTCTCGCCCCGTCTCGCCTCGTTCGGCGCGTTCGGCGCGTTCGGCGCGGGCCCGACCCTCGTCGTTGTTTTGCGCCATGGCGGACGAGCCGACAGCGATGGTTATTGCAAGAATGAGCATTAGAATCTTCATCATTTTTCTATTTTTGATTTAACTGGACTATTTAAAAAGTTGTTAGCGAATACATGTTGCGTGTCTTCACTCTGTATCCGTGTCTAGTCGGAGAATTGGACAAAATTAATGGATCAATCTACAGTAAGTTCGACTTCTGTGATAGCCAATTTAGCCTCCCGCTGGCTGGTAAAACAAAACCAACTTAAAAGCTCCAATCCCACCGCACGTTGAGTAGCCGTGTGCAGCTCGTGAATGGGAACCTCAATGTCAAAATTACCCTCCACTTGCCTCTCAGCTGAGAAGCGACCAGAAGTCAATCGTTCCGGGTTGGTTGCTGTCACACCGATCACGATTTCCGACGGTAAACTCACCTTCCCCTGAATTCGGAACCGGGCCTCCGCTCCAAGCACAATGGGAGACAACGCATTCCGTTTTGCCGAGAGGGAGGAAAAGTAGAGCGTTTCGCTCTGGTTTCGAACCGGTGCTGCAAAAATCGCCCCGGAACCGTCGGAGACATTTGACAGACGTTCGGCGTATACTTCCCGGGCATTCTTTTCTTGAACGAGTCCGGCTCCGATATCACGCCTCAGTTCGATTCGCAGGAGACTCTCCACCGGTACCCATCTTCCATGATCAACATCATGCTCCAGGTCCGCTGTCCACGTCCCAGCAGGGTTTGGTATGGCCGTCACTTGAAGAGGCGCCTCTGTCGTGAACAAGGCCTCGGTCTGGTATCCAGCTTGAACTTCCACAGAAGTATCATCGGATACACGCTGGAGTGCCACACGACCCTGGTTAACGCTGAGCTTGGTTTGAGTTTGGTCGGCAAAAACCTCGAATCGTGTCCCCAGGACAGTCAGTTCTGCGGCGGTGGTAGTCAACCTCACCGGCTGACTGGAAGCTTGCGGCACAACGCTGGCAAACAGCACACCCTTCCGCAAGGAAAGGAGTTTTCCGTCGTCATTCGAAATCATCAGGTTGGACTGGCCGGAAACGGTGACGGTGGAACCATCGGCAAACGTCAAAGTCGCCGACGAATCCGGCGTCATTGATTCAATTGTTCCCGCTGAAACGGAAGCTCCCGCGGAATCAAAGTAACGAGTCTTTCCGTCAATGCGCGTCCACCTGACGGCGCCATTCACATCCTTGATCACCGCCAGAGAATCCCCCCTAAACCAGATCATCGCGAAAACCGCAAACCCAACGACAAAAAGGGCTGCGGCCTTCATCCATCCCTTACGCCAGAAAGGCCGTTCTTCAGGGAGAGAAACAACTCGCCCCGTCCCGGCAGGTGAAGTGGCAAGAGCGGCGTGCACTCGAGCCATTTGCACGTAATGCGACCTTACCGATTCATCGGCCTCAATCGCTGCCGACAACTCTGCTACCTCATCGATGGTAGCAACACCATCGAGATGCTTGGCGATTATGGATTCCCAATGCTCAGGTTTCATGATCTCGACATCCGAATTTGCCCTTCAATACAGAGCTGAAGACTCGCCCGAATCCGTTGCAAGGCTTTATAGATTGCTTGCTCCGTGCGATCATACTGTATCGCCAATTCCTCGACGCTGTACTCCTGGTGATAATAGCCATCAATAATCCCTCGCTGCTGATCGGGAAGCTGCTCTAGACAAAACGACAGATATCTATTGACGGATTCCTCAACTTGTTCATTTTGAGGCTCTAACTCCATCAAGACCTCTACCGCTCGCTCCGACAACTGAGCTCGCCGTTGGGATTTCCGGAGAAACTTCAATACCTCGAGCCGAAGAAATCCCAGTGCCCAGCCCACGAAAGGCCGGCTCTGGTCATACGTCTCAAACTTTCCCCAGAGCGCTACCGAACACTCCTGCACAATGTCATGGGCATCCGCACGGTTGGGAACCTTGGTCATAACATAACGAAGGAATATCTGCTCGTGCTCAACCAGCAGGCGAGCAAAAGCTTCATGTGACGTAACGTGTCCCATCACCCAGTATCCGCACACGGCCGAACAATTGGACACACTTTTTTTAAAAGTCAAAAACAAGATCGCCAACGACCAGTCCGTAAAAGGTGCTCACTCATAAAAGAGATAGAGCAGGTTCAGGTATTTCAGAATCTCACTGTCAGCAAAACCGGCAGCAGATTGTAGGTCCGGAGTAGGATCTAATAGATTAAGAGCGGGCTTGAGCAATCTGCGAAAAAGGGGAAATGTAACTCGGAATTGGAGTAAAAAACAACCAATCCCGACCTCCGCTACCACTTAATCACCTGAATCTTGTGAGGCCGCACCATTTTTCAATCAAGAACTCATTTAGCCGATACAGGTTTGCTTATCACCTGCCGTTACTGAGATTTTATCCAGCTTGGTTCGCACTTGATGATCAAACTGTCTGTAATAAGTTAGAGTCGATGGTATTGAAAATGAATAGTATTCAAGTTTTCAATTCATTCGATGCTGCGGATGATTCGGAGCGCCTTGAACGCTGGAACATGTCTCCTGACGAACGACAGGAAATACTTGAACGCCTTAGATCCCTAAAATACCCAGATGGAAAAATTGCCCCAAGACTTAGCCGAGTTCTTGAAGTTGCCTCTCAATCATGATGTGTGCTTTCTGATTGTCGGTGGGTATGCCGTCGCTTATCACGGGTATTCCCGTTACACAGGCGATATTGATATCTGGGTTGAGGCAACGCCAACAAATGCAGACCGGCTTTTAGCTGCGTTGAATGCCTTTAGCATGATCGATTCCAAGCTGACGAAAGAGCTGTTGATTCAGGAAGGCCAAGTGATAAGAATGGGAGTGGAGCCTACCCGTATAGAAATTCTTACCGGAATTTCTGGAGTCGCATTCAATCAGTGTTTTCAGAACCGGATCATACATAAAGTTGACGATTTAGGGGTTCCTTTTCTTTCTCTTCTAGATCTTCGCAAGAATAAAAAGGCATATGGTTGGTCATTTTTAAATCAGGCCAATCTGTCACCAAAAATGTCAGCAAATTTCAGGCATTGGAGTAGTGAGATGTCTGACGATCTTCTCTTTTCATTCCCATGACATTTTTGATAACATGTCAGGCATGGAGCTATTACTCACAATAGGCAATGGTCGCTTCAAGGCCGTGGCTTTAGGCTGTGCCCTGGTCTGGTCGCTGCTCTCACCGATTCAGGCTGAGACCGACAGTGAGAGGACCATTGAGGAGGCGCTCCGGGAGGGAACCAGAAAAATCTTCAAAGAGAAGGTGGAACCCTTCGTCAAGGAATACTGCACTAGGTGCCACGGCGGTGGCCGCGCCAAGGCAAATGTCAATCTTGCGGTAGACCTGAAAGCACCAGGTCGCGGCGTTGCATTCATGCATTGGAAAAAAGCCGCTGCAAACGTCAAGGTCCATGACATGCCTCCTGAGGACGCAGCCAAGCAACCGACTGACGAAGAGCGTCTCCAATTCATTGACTGGATCAGCTATCTCAAATACCTGAGCCCGAGAAGTCCTGGCCCTTTCGTGATTCGCCGACTGACTGCCATGGAGTATGGCAACACCTTGCACGCATTGTACGGTGTGGCTCCATCGATCGCAGACGCGTTGCCCGAGGAAGTGCCCGGTGAAGGCTATCTCAACTCGATCTCTTCGTTGCAATCGGAACTATTCCTCGAATTGGCCAACAAGGTTGTCGAGCAGATTGTCGCGCCGAGAGGCAAAGCGCCTACTGCGGTTCAGAAGCAACTCTTTGGCGAGGCTCCTGCCGAGGGAGTCAATCTTCGCGAGGCAGCCCGGGCGGTTGCGAGTTCTTTGGCCCGCGATGCCTATCGGCGCCCCCCTACCGGGACGGAGCTGGACGTCCTCGTGGACATCTTTGACCTCGCCCGCGAAAACAAGCTGGATTACACCGCATCACTGGCCATGATGCTCAAAGCGGTCCTCGTCTCTCCGCAGTTCCTTTTCATCACACCTTCGGGAGCGATTCAATCGAACCAAGACATCGTCCCTTTGGACGATCACCAACTGGCCTCGCGCCTGTCGTATCTGCTTTGGGCAGCGCCGCCCGATGCCGAACTGTCAATCCTTGCCGACAAGGGCGAACTACACAAGCCCGAGACGCTGCGAGCCCAAACGGAACGACTCCTGATGCACGCGCGCGCACGGGCTCTCTTCGACGGATTCGGCGCCCAATGGCTGAAGGTGAACGACCTGGACCGCCAGGTTTTCGATCCGGACCTGTTTCCACAGATAACGCCTGCGCTGCGGAAGGCGATGATAGATGAAGCTCGTCTTTTATTCGAAAGTATCGTCCACAAAAACCAACGGATCATACGGTTCGTGGACAGTGATTATACTTTTCTGAATGAGTCGCTTTCCGAGTTGTATGGCCTGGGTTCATTCGTGAAAGGCCCTGAAATGCGCCGAGTCAAACTGGAGAACCCCAATCGTGGCGGTATTCTTGGTATGTCGGCGACGCTTGCAGCCACATCGTTCCCCAACCGGACCAGCCCCGTTCGTCGAGGAGTGTGGGTACTCGAGCAGATCCTTGGAGAACGCGTCCCCCCCACCTCCCCCAGATATTCCTGAACTCGACGAGCAGGAACTGCAAAGCGTGGAGGGATTGACCATGCGACAAAGGACCGAACTCCACACAACGGATCCCGTTTGCGCCAACTGCCACCGGGTATTGGACCCGATTGGTTTCGGCCTGGAGAACTTTGACGCCATCGGCCGCTGGCGCGAGAAGAATAACGCAGGGGCTCCGATCGACTCGGCTGGAAAACTTGCAACGGGAGAAACCTTCTCCACCCCAGCTGAATTGAAGCGCCTGCTAGTGGGGCGAGAGGCCGACCTTGCCCGAAACATGACCGAGCGACTCATGGCTTACGCACTCGGGCGGCATTTGGAAGGCTACGATGAGGTCGTCATCGATCGGTTGATGGCCCGAATTGCCAAGGACGATTACCGTATGCGGACGATCATCACCGAAGTCATCGCCAGTTACCTATTTACTCACCGTGCAGTCGAAGAATGAACTACTATCACACCAAGCAAAGCAGAAATATGAATACCAATCATCATTCGTCTATTATTGATCGACGCAGCTTCCTGAAAGGAGTGGGCGTTTCCCTCGCGCTGCCGTTTATGGATTCCTTGGCCTCGGCCTCCGAAAGTACCAAACCGCCGGTTCGACTCGCGTTCATGTACATGCCGCACGGAGTCATCATGGACCAGTTCTGGCCCAAGAGTCAGGAGGCATTCCTCAACTCGCCGCCTCCCATCATCCAGTCGCTGAAACCGATCATGGATCAATGCCTCATGATGAAAGGTATCTCCGGTGTTCCGATCGCGCCCTTCAACGGTGCCCCGCACGCGCTGGAGTTGTCGACTTGGCTCACCGGGCGCCTGCCCGAAGCCGATTCGCGCGATCGCATTAACATTTCCATTTCCGCCGACCAGATCATGGCCAATTATGTCGGCGCCCAAACCCTGCTCCCTTCGCTTGAACTGGCCACCATGCCTCAGACATGGAAGGAAAATCAGGAAGGACTCCATGAGGGCTATTACAACCACTGCAGCTACCGCTCACCTACACAACCCGTGCCCGCCGAGACGGATCCCCGCAATGTGTTGAACCGCCTCTTCGGTAAACGCGGTAAGGAAGGCAGGGCTTCGCAGACCAATCCGCTCGACCGCAAGATGCTCGACCGAGTATTAGGCGGCGCCCGTGACCTGCGCCGGACGCTGGCCAAGGGGGATCAACTGAAACTTGACGAATACCTCGACAGTGTGCGCTCGTTGGAACGCCGCATCGCCGCCATCGAAACCCGCCAACAAGAGGCGGCTCTGGAGAAAAACGGTGTTCGCCCATCCAAACGCCACGCCACCGATTCGGCGCCCATTGAGGTAAGGATTCCCGAGGGTGACAGGCGCAGTGATTACATGAAAGTCATGTGCGATCTCACCATCCTTGCGTTCCAAACCGATACCACGCGTGTCAGCACCTACGTGGGCTCTCGTCCCAACGGCGCTTCCTACCCCGAACTGGGATTTTCCAACCAGCACCATTCACAGACACATTACGGCAGTGATCAGGAAAAGATCCGAAAGGTGGCAGCCATCAACACATTCAATGTCGATCAATACGCCTACATGGTGAAGAAGATGCACGCACTCAAGGAGGGGGACGGCACCCTGCTGGACAACAGTATCATGATGTGGGGCTCGGGCCTGGAAAACGGCAACAAGCACAAGCGCGACAACCTTCCCTTCGTTATCGCCGGAAAAGGCGGCGGATCCATCAACACCGGTCGCTTCCTGTCCGACGTCAAAGGCAATCAGGGTGACCTGCTCACCACGTTACTGTCCTGTGCCGGCATACCACTGGACCGCCCAATTGGCATCGCGACCAAGCAGATCAACGAAATGAAGGCCTGAGAGGCAGGAGAATCACGAAACATCAATTGCTCATCAAAATCGACACGAAGGAAGGTAGAATGCCCCATCATGGGCAGGTTTTGAAATGCCCCCCGGGGATTTCGCCCACATGTAAAGCTTTGTAAACCACTGGGGAATGTTCTATTAAGCCATAAGTTAACTTGTGCTTCCCGGTGTTTTCCGGTGCGACATCCTTGACTGAAATCAGCTTTCTGGGGAAGGCTCGTTCATCTGTCGCTCACTGGACGAATACAATGAATCACAAATAAATCCCGGTCAGTTAAAACTGCTTTACACGGTTTGTATTTGCAATAATTCCATTGCTTTCATGGCTGCATTGTGGCCCGGGATACCACTGACAGCTCCCCCCCTTCTAGCGGCAGATCCACACAAAAGAACATTGGGATGGTTCGTTTCGCCGCCCCAAAGCCCGGCCTCATCCCTTGTTTCCACAAAAGGCCAAGTGAGGCCACCATGGAAAATATTCCCCTTGGGAAGATGAATCTTGTTCTCCAGATCAACAGCACTCATTGCCTCAATACAGGGAATTCCATTGACGTCTCTGGCGAGGCATTTTTCGATGGGCTCCTCGAGATACTGATTGATGCCCATGAGATATTTTTCAACCACTTCGTTTCGTAGCCGCTCGTTGTCATTTTCAAACAAACGATATGGCAGATCGAGACCGAACAGGGTAAGGGTGTGAAAACCGCGGCGATTCAGATCCTCCGACAGAATGCTGTTATCCGTCAGTGTATGACAGTAAATCTCTCCTGGCAGCTTTGTCGGAATTTTACCGGATTGGCTCTCATGATAGCTGGCCAGCATGCCTTCATAGCCCTCATCAATATGAACCGTACCCGCAAAAGCTTCACTGGCTTCGCAACAGTTTGAGCGCAGTTTAGGAAGCCTTTCGAGCAGCATGTTCATCTTGAACGCTGCGCCTTCAATGTCTGATTCCTCTGGTTGCCACGGATCACCTGTCATTCTCGCGAGTTCTTGCGCCGAGGCGTTGCAGAGCGCAATGAGGGCATCGATTGCATGAGGCTTTCCGTCCATCTCAAACTCCACGCAACATTGCGTTCGCCCCACACCTAAACGCACGACCTCAGCCTGAGTCAAAAAGTCGACGCGACCAGTGGATTTGGCAACTCGAATCAACTCATTGACCAGAGCTCCCATGCCACCCACTGGAACTTGCCACTCTCCCGTCCCTTGTCCGATCACGTGATAAAGAAAAGATCGGTTTTGAAGAAGGCTTGGATCGTGAGGATAGGTAGAAACACCGATCCTCCCGTCAGTAAATACAAGACCCCGGATCAAATCATCGGAAATCAGGGATTCCAAAACATTTCCAAGTGGTTCCTCAATCAAGGCCTCCCAGGCTCTGGTTCCATCTTTTCCCATTTGCTCCTGCATTTCTTTTCGAGTCACAAGAGGTTCAGTCAAACCGGGCCAGGCGACCGAGGCCAACTGCTGCTGCATCTCCTGGAGTTTAAGATACCCGCGGTAATCATTCTGATTTCCCGTAAGTTCAAGAAATGCCCGGCGGTTACCGATGGGGTCATCGTTAAGAATCAGCAGTTCTCGAAATTTTCCATCCTGGATGGACGGTGTCCATGAAGCCGTCTGGCGGGAACGCAGCGAAAGGTCCAGATGAAGGTCACTGATGATCTTCCGTGGAAAAAGGCTCATGAGATAGGAATAAACGGAAATCTTCGCATCCACTCCATCAAATACCTGCCTCGACTGCGTGGCACCTCCCATTGCTGCATTGCGCTCAAGAACCAGCACTGATTTTCCCGCCAGGGCGAGGTAGCAGGCAGCCACCAGTCCATTGTGGCCACCGCCCAGAACGGCGATGTCATATTTAGTTTTGATCATGAATCCTTTCTCCTGTTCCGTTACTGCTGTATGGAGACAGTAGAGCGACATCTTTCCTGATAGCAAAGTCGAATGGAAAGACGATTCCCTGCTTCCAATATCAGCCATGCTACCATCGAAGTCGATGAACAAAACCAGCATAAAAGCCTTTCTCAAAGGAGCATTGATAACGGCCTGGGATTCAGGAATCCTGTCACGGATCATCTGTAGAAACCCAGCAGAAATCATCGCAGGGAAAGGAAATTCATACGCAACCGCATCGCAGGAGATTTTTCTGTAGGGATCTTGACAAGGGTGACCAAGGCAATTTTTTTATGGGTAGAGAGCTGCTACTCAGTTGTGCGACCTCAGCAACCAGAGTTAAGTCGTGAGTTGCAAGGGTCCAATCGGCATCCATTATTGGAATTTGTTTCTACTTTAAGACGCTCTTATGCCACGACCGAGAGATTCAGGCTTGCATTGGACGGCCATCGGTCAAGAATCGTATTTCATGAGAATACTTCATTCAGGTGCCCTCATATTCATCTCCGCATCATTGGCCTTGAGCGCTGCCGTGCCGAACGAACTTTCCCGCAAGCGATCGAACGCGCCGGTCATTCTTTCTTCCTGGGACGACCTTCTTGAAGGCGTCCGCAACAACGGCGACTGGCAAGCAAGAAAGAAGATCCTGCGCCAACGTTACCTCAACCTCATTCGCGAAGAGTTCAAACCGGCAAAGCCGAAACTGGATCTGATGATCCACGAGGAAATCGTGGTCGACGACGTGTATACCCGAAAGCTGATCAGCTACAACGTCGAGGCGGACGAACGCGCATACGCCTACCTCGGCATCCCCTTGAAGCGGGACGGCAAACTTCCAGCTATTGTCGCCTTGCATGGCACCTATCCCGAAGGCAAGTCCCGGGCCGCCGGTCTCGTGGACAATCCTGACAAGGCCTATCTCGATCATCTGTGCAGACGAGGGTATATCGTCATCGCGCCCGAGCATTTCGTTTCCGGGCATCGCATTCCACCCGAAGGCCCTTACGAAACCAAGCGCTTCTACGAGAAACATCCGGAGTGGACGGCTGTGGGCAAATTTACCTACGAGCATTCCATCGCGATCGATGCACTAGAATCCCTGCAGGAAGTCGACGCAGCAAACATCGGCGCAATGGGACATTCACTTGGAGGCCACGGAACCTTCTTTCTCGCGGCCTATGACGATCGCATCAAGGCTTCTGCCAGCAACTGTGGCGGAACGTTCCTGCGACACAATCCTCTCGTTGAAGCGTGGAGCCGCGATCACTGGTACATCTACTTGAAACCGCTTCGTCCCGGCCTGCTTCGTGGAGAACTGCCGGACATTGATTTCCACGAAATCATGGCGCTCATTGCTCCGCGCGCGTTCCTTGATGTCTCGGGACTCAACGACGGAAAGAAACTCACACAGCGCCAACGCATTCTGATGAACCTGAAGCTCATGGATGTCTGGGAACTGGAAAAAGCGCCGCAAAACTTCGCTTTCTTCGCCCACGGCCGAGGTCATTCCATCAAGCACGAGTCACGCGAGCTGATCTACGCCTGGATGGATACACACCTCAAACCGGGCGAAGCGACGGAGACAAAACGCGTGGGTCAATAGTAACGGTTTTCACCAGGAACGACCGACCTGCAGAACCAGTGCGAACAATCGTCCATCACCGTCAAGACCCGATTCATTCCTGATTGGATTAAAAACGAAGTTGTGCAACCTGATAGGAATCTGATAGTTGGTTGTTACAACATTACCATGAAAAATCCTCTTTTATCGCGCCGTTCATTTCTCAAAAGCTCAGTGCTGGCCACAAGCGCTGTGACCTTCCCATTCATCTCCACCAGAAACGTGCTTGGAGCAAATGAACGCCTGAACATTGCCGGTATTGGTTGTGGAGGCAAAGGCAAAGCCGATCTCACGTTCTGTCACTCACAAAATATCGTAGCGCTTGTGGACATTGACCACCAACACGCAGCCGAGATGTTCGATAAGTTTCCACAGGCCAGACGCTATAGGGACTACCGTGTGATGTTCGATGAGATGACGGACAAGATCGATGCCGTGACCATCTCGACGCCGGATCACATGCACTTCCACCCCGCCATGCGAGCCGTTCGGTCAAGGAAACATGTCTTTTGCCAGAAACCGCTGACGCACACCGTGTGGGAAGCGCGCACATTAACGCAGGCGGCGCGGGAAGCTGGCGTCGCAACCCAAATGGGTAACCAGGGCATTTCCGCCCCAGACATGAGGCGCGATGCGGAGGTGGTGAAAGCTGGGGCTCTCGGAAAAATTAAAGAGATGCATTGCTGGACGAATCGGCCTGGACGCTACTGGAATCAGGGCCTCGGACGGCCAACAGGCACCCACACCGCTCCTGAACATGTCGATTGGGATCTGTGGATCGGCTGTGCTCCGTGGCGCCCCTACAACCCTGCCTATCATCCATTCGCCTGGCGTGCTTATTGGGATTTCGGAACGGGAGCCATCGGGGACATGGGGTGCCATCTCCTGAACCTGGCGGCCTTGACAATGGATATCCGTGATCCATCAAAGATCGTCGCTGACGGGGTCGGCCAAACGAAGGAAACCGGACCCACCGAATCGCATATCGTATGGGATTTTCCGGAGCGTCCCGAGCAACCGGCTTTCAAGTTTCATTGGTATGATGGCGGACGAAAACCTTCTCAGGATCTATTCTCCGGTGTTGAATACGACACCAACGGGATCCTGATGGTCGGAACGGAGGACACGATGCTGACGCATTACAGCGGAGGTGGAGAGCTGAAGAGCGGACGCAAGTATGAGGACATCAATGCTCCCAGAATCTTCGGAGAATGCGAGGACTGGCATCAGTGCCACTACGACGACTGGCTTACCGCTTGCAGGGGAGGTTCTTCAGCTCTTTCAAATTTTGATAAAGCTGGCCCACTCACTGAAGTCGTTCTGCTCGGTCAAGTCGCCATGCGCGCAGGAACGGAAATTCAGTGGGACGCCAGGAAAATGAAAGTGACCAACAACAAGGACGCCAACCAATACGTTTCCAAGACATACCGAGCAGGATGGGAAATCTGAATCTTATCCATGAAACAAACTGTTTCCCGAGTTTTGAAGTAGGTTCCATTTCTGCAAGGTTTCGATGCATTCAATGGGCTCTCTCGGTTCAAATGGATCGAATTGAAGCGAAGTGCCGGAGGGATTCCAAAGAAGCCATTGCACAACTGGTGCTTCTGCCATCAAGTGTGAAAGGTGGCTCTTAATTAATACACACCCTTCTCGACTTGACGAGGTTAGACATTGATCAAACGATGAATCGAACCTGTTTCAATCCTGATTGTCATAGTCACAAAGGCAACTCCGCTTCCAAAATCCACCTAAGCAGATCTCATAAAAGAACAATTACGACCACCTGATTTCCGCGCTCACAATGATCCAATTGCAACAGCTCGAAATAAAGAACGAATGGATAATGAGGCAATGCATCATCACGATTAACTGAAGGTAAGGTTCTTGTCTTCAGGCTACTCAAATTTCAACTAAGCCACTCTATTTGTCTTGTTTCGAAACAGAATCTAGTTTGGATTTTCGTGGCGAAGCACATCCCAACCATCATAGGCTCATTTGTATGAACCAATCCTCATTGTTTTCATTTATCAGGAACTTTTCAAAGCCATTCATCTGCGGAGCCTTGGCCTATTGTGGCGCTTTGCATTTAACGGCAGCAGATCTCCCAGCTGAAAGATCGTTGTGGGAAGATGTTCCGAGAGGGAATGCCATTCAATTTGATAAAGAATCCGTTCGAAGTCACAAAGTCTCTGTTCATTCGCTGTCCGGTTCCAATCGGGTGTTCAGTCAGGTATTCGAATCAAGCTACACGATTCATCAGGCGCCGGAAACCATTGCCACTGGAGTTGGAATGGTGATATGCCCCGGCGGAGGATATCGGGATGTCTGGCTGGACCGTGAAGGGCATGATCTCGGAATCTGGCTTCAGAAGCAGGGCATTACTTCCCTGGTTTTAAAATACCGAACGAACTATGGGGCGGAACAATCCAAACCGAAGTATCCCTGGCCTGAGTATTTAACGGCAGTTGTAGCAGATGCCCGACAGGGAATCCAAATCCTTAGAAACGAGGCGACTTCTCTGAATCTGGATCCGAAGAAAATCGGCATCGGAGGTTTTTCAGCCGGAGGACATTTAGCATTGAGTGTTGCACTTGGGCTGTATGCGGATTCCGGATCCAATACGGCATTGTCCGCGCCAAACTTCGCCGGTCTGTTTTATCCATGGCTCCGGGATGATTTAACATCCGAAGGGGTGGTGGAAAAACATGATCATCTTCCTCCGATGTTTTTTATGAACGCGTTGAATGACCGATTGACTCCGGCGAATCGATGCATCGAGTTTTTTACCCGTATACATTCCAAAGGCACCCCTTCCGAACTACACATCTATTCCAAAGGAGGCCACGGATTCGATATGGGCGAGGGCAAGGGAGCTTCCGCTCCATTGTGGAAAAAAAGTTTCGTGGCCTGGTTAACCGATACGGGATTCATTGAAAGAAAAGCGGAGGATTAATAGCCATCCTTTTGATCACTACAGTTGATTCGACCCCGTAAAGCAACTCATCTGGATTCAGATCGCTTGTAGAACCGAAAGATGAACTTGAGCTTTTCAAACTGTCAGCAGAATCGTCAACAGATTGCAGATTTGGATAGTCCATGAAAATGGGTCAAATTGAACCGTAATAAGCGTAAAAAACGACCGGCTGTGAATTACATTCCAAAAGTGCGGCGTTTGCTTATGGCTTGTTTGCATTGTCTGGTGTGGTCAGTATTTCAATACGGACAAGTCTCTTCCGCTGCTTTGATCCAGGCTTCACCACCATCGTGTCAGCCTTTTGATTCGCGCACTTGGTGTTCAAGAGGGATCGACCGAAACCGAACTTATCGCGTGTTTCGTGGTTGGCAGTGTTTCGAACCAATCAATGATCGAAATAGAGCCGAGAACAAACTAGCTGTGTGATCGAAGATCCGATCACACAAGACCATGACTAGTCTTTGAGGAATATTTGACGTGCGTGGTTGACGGCTTTCATCACAATCGGATGATTGAGTCTTCTTTCGATTGTGATGGCATAAAAGGACTCCTTGATTTCATCTGTCTGACCTATCAGTCGAACGCCATATTCTCGACAAACTTCCTTGGCAATCACCGAAGGTGCAGCGAAAACGCCAGCTCCTTCCCGGCCGAAGACCTTTAGAAGAGCACTATCATGAAACTCTGCGACAATGTGAGGGGTTAATTTATGCGTGTTGAACCATTGATCCAAGGACCGTCGCATGACGGTGTGTTCGGAAGGAGCAAGCAATGCCATTCTTTCCAAACAGGCTGGAAAGCTTCCACGAAGCTGCTTCCTGAGAGATTCTGTTGCGAAAAACGATATACCACAATCACCAAGAAAATGATTGAAAGCCTTGACCTTGATCGAAGCGGTGATGGGCGCATCGGTCAAAACCAAATCCAAGTGCTGGATGGATAATTCAGCCAACAATCTTTCCGTCATGCCCTCTTCACAATTCAAGCGGATCGGTGGATTGGAACTTAACAGCGGCTCCAGAATGCGATGGCTGACAAGTTTCGGCAGGACATCAGAAATCCCAACCCTCAACTTTTTAGGTCTTGTGGAGCTGACTCCCTTGATGCATTCAAGGAACTCATTACCAAGGTGAAAAATATCATCTGCATACTCAAAAGCCAATTGGCCTGCTTCTGTAAGTTGAAGACCTGAACTTTTCCGCATAAACAGAGATTCTCCCAGAGAATCTTCCAGAGCTTTTATCTGCTTGGAAAGTGTGGGCTGAGTCAGGTTGAGCGTCTGACTGGCCTGGCTTATGGTTCCCTCTTTGGCAACTACCCAGAAATATCGCAAGTGATGATAATTTAACCAACGCATCCAAGCATTATAGATAATATCTATACTTAGACCACTTAAATTTCAATTAGTATATAACTAAGTTTCGTGTTAGTTTATTTTGTTAGATCCCTAAACAACCTACCATCTCCTTATTGAAGGACATCAAAAATACAAAAACTCCGGATTTCAAAAAACAATTCACTTTATGAACGATTAGCCAAGAGACAGACGCCAAAGGCAACGCTGCTTACATGCTCGGATTCAAGGATTGATCCATGTTTGCTCACGAGTGCCTAGCCAGAGGATTTATTTATCATCCGCGTTGCGGGCAACATGGTGCCTACTCTCAATGTGGCGGGATGCGGCGAGTTGGCCAGTCTGGAGTTTGCGGTTTGCGCACTTAGAACACCGCATATGATTGTATGTGACCACAGCAAATGCGATGCGATAAAAGCATGTCTTTCGCCAGAGACAGTCCAGGGATTTGATCCTTTGCCCGGATGGATTGGAAACGGCATGAAAGGTTTGAATGATCATACTGGAGGAGCGAGTAACTTGGATAAGGCCATCGAGATAAACGTGCTTCACCAGATTGAAGTCCTTCTTAAGCTCGAGTTCATTCAATCTCGAGAAGGTGCAGGAGAACTTAGCCTTCGCGGTTGAATGTATGACATTGCAAGAGGATCCATAAATGAACTAGAGATTGATTATAAAAAGTGAAACTATGAACCAGAAAGAAACGTTCGCGGAACGCATAAAGCTATTTTTCATGCCCTTTCACGATGGGCGCTACGAAGACATGCGTCAAGGGTGGAAGGGAGTGGTGCTGCGCGACTTCGTGGCCGGACTCATCGTGGCGATGGTAGCCATCCCCTTGGCGATGGGATTCGCCATTGCCTCCGGATTGAACCCTGTGCACGGTATCGTCGGAGGAGCATTTGCCGGACTGCTGGGCTCCCTGTTCGGTGGTTCCAAATACCAGGTCTACGGACCAACGGCTGCTTACATTCCAATTATCTTTGGTATCATGGTCACTTTTGGCGGCGATGGCGCACAGGTGGTGGCTGAAAAATATTCTGACGGATATGGTGTGCTCGTGCTTTGTTCTGTTTGCGCTGGACTCATACTGATTTGCCTGGGTGTATTCCGTGCTGGTACATTTGTAGCACGCGTACCTCATTCAATTGTCGTTGGTTTTACGATTGGTATTTCCCTGACAATCGCCCTGACTCAGATTGGCGACGTGCTAGGAATCAAGGCCAAATTGCCCTACCCGCTACTCGACAAGATTCCGGTCATAGCTCAGAACATAGGGGAATTCAACATCTTCGCAGTCCTGCTAGCGGCTGGAACCTTTTTGATCACGAAGTATTTGCTTCGTATAAGTTTCTACATTCCGGGTCCATTGATTGCCATTGGGTTGGGCTATGTGGCCAGCGAGACGATTTTGAAATCACAGGGATTGACAGCAGCCAAAGACAAATATGGAGCCATTCCTACCTCAGACTTCTTTCTCTTTACCCCACCAACTTTGCCACCCCTGTCAGCAGGCATTGTTTTTGACCTGGCTTTTTATACCATTGCCATCGTTTTCGTGGCGGCCATTGAATCGCTGCTCTGCTCGCGCATGGCTGATCGCATGGCGGACAACAAAGGGATCCCCTACAACCCAAACAAAGAACTATTTGGCCAAGGAATGGTGAATACATTTGTGCCTCTGCTGAATGGATTTCCTCACACAGGCGCATTGGCCCGTACGGCTACGAATATAAAAGTTGGTGGCATGACTCCACTTGCTGGAATATTCAAATGTTGGACTAAATTGGCGATGGCTTTCTTTTTAGCTGCCTATCTTGATCTGGTCCCCATGGCATGCATCGCAGGTATACTGGCATACGTGGCGATGAATATGATTAAAATGGAGGAGATTCGTTCCGTCCACAAGATGAACGGCTTTCACATGTTCCTCATGTATCTGACCGCCGCTGTGGTGCTCTTTAAGGATTTTTTAAGCGGTGTCCTGGTATCCATTATTATTTATGCTTTGTTTCATCGATTTTTTGATAAAAACCTGGATAAAAGTGCCACTGATGAAGGGGTCTGAAGCAGAAAAAACAAAAGTTTTAGGATAGAGCCAGCCGTTAACTTTCTGACTGGGTCAGGCCGAATTGTCTTGGGACCAATGCCAATCGGTGATGTGAAATAATCATAATCATATCGGAGAAGGGTGCCCGTTGGAATCAGACGATGATCTTTTGTGACAAGCTCAATGAGGTCAAGAGAGATACGCTGCAGAATCGTTCTCACTAAGCACAGCAAGCAATTGGAACAATGGTAATATGCTTGCACAGCAGGAAAAAGACCTCGTTTTTATTGCATAGACAATTCTGGCTACAATCAACTTGCAGGCGAGAAACCGCCCAACCATTGGGTATTGTATGTCATGCACGGCTAAATGTGGAAATTGTATTCGATGCTTACTCCAGTTTCTATCTGGGGGGTAGCTTATCGAACCTGCAGGGCTTCAGATAGGATTTTACCGCGGAGGCGAGGTGGCGATAGATTGCAAACCGCAACTAGCACTGGCTTGTCTTCACCGACAGCGACTTTGGCGTCCGCGTTGCCCTCAGCTCTGTTCCTTCAGCCTGAAAGGAAACGACCGCAGGAAGAACCTTGTGAAAGCTCGATTGAAATAACGATGACTTCCTTTGTTGAAATCTGCAATGACTATCAAGGTTTGAAGATAGGCTGAGGGAGCTTTTGAATGAGTGTGATATCCGGAGAAATAAATTCTCTTAGCAAAATCGAGATTTTTGGATGCTTGCCACGGCCAGTTTATGAATCACTTGTAAACTCATTCAGTTCCCTGCATTGAAAACAGCAGGGCCGAGTGCCAAATATCCTTACTGGAAGCAAGGGCGTTTCATCTATCCGTCGACACGTCACTTGGCTCAGTAAGCTTGAACGCCTCATCCATGATCAGGTTGGCTTGATCAAATTTCTTTTGCTGAATCAGCATTCCGATCTTCTGCATTATTTTCTGCAGCTCTTGCATTGTTCGCTGCATGTCCTGAGCCCCTTGTTGCAGGCGCTGAATCCGGGCCACAAGTTTGGGCGGCATTCCTTGTGACTCCTGACCGGGCCGATCCACTGCTTTGGGCCTTTGATCGGGATTCTGCAGCTGCTGCCTTGCGATAGCATAACGTTTGCGCATGAATGTCTTCATGGAATCAACAATGTCATCGTAGTTTTTGTCGCCTGGAACTGTCGCCCGCTGATGAGGAAATGGATCGGTCTGCAAATCAGCCTTCAATAGGTCGTATTTCTTGTCAATGAGATGGCAGAGGCGATTGGGTTCGAAGTGTTTTTCGAGGATTTCGGTAGCAATGACTCGATAACGAGCCAGCAAGGTTTGATCTGCAACAATGCGATCCAGAAGTGGATTGGTGCGTCCGACAGGCAAGGGCCACGCGGCATTCCAGTCATCAATGACGTAGACATGACCGAATGCGATTTCGCAGAAACCAACATCAAGGTCCCACGGTAGATAATGCCAGCGATTCTGTTTCGTATCGTGAAAGAGATAGAAGTTGTGCGGGCCCCAACCTGTCAATTGATCGAATGCACCGGAGAAAAGCATCACTGACATCACCTTGAAGAAAGCCTCTAAATCCATATTGGACTCCAGCATCTCAAGCAAGTTTGCATCGGGCGTCTGATTGATACGCTTGATGAAGCCAATTAATTCCCAGCGACTTTTGGCTGCTTTATTTTTTGCCTCAAATGATTTTTTGTATGGAGCGGCATCCTCTCCCAGATACGTTAAGTCGCCCCCTGGTCCGCCCACATCATTTTTCCAAAGGCCACCTGCGGATTCGGGGAAATGCCGCCCCAAGAATGATTCATCAATCCTTTCTACGTTCACGTAGACCCCTTGGTATTCCTCGTTCACGTAGAGTTTTGCATAGTTACAGCGGTGCGCCTTAATACCTTCAGCTTGCAGGATCTCGGTGATGATAGGTTCACTGAACAGACTGCCGAATTGCACACCGTTATCAAATGAAACACGGCGAAGCCCGATGAATCTTTTGTTATCGTCGTATTTATCGAATCGAACCAAATAACTGCGTTTGTGCTTTTGACCCGGATTTGAAGAACTATTGCCCTTGAAACGAACAGCCACCTTTTTGAGGGTTGCATCACGCCATCGAAAAGACGCTGGCACATAGACGCACTCGGGGAGCGCTTCCATCATCCGGCGTTTATCTTCTACAGAGATTTGAAGATATACCGACTGAACAATTCCTGTTTGGTAGAACTCAAGTTGCGCTTGATTCAGGTCTTCTCCAAATGGCTGAGAAGCTGCGTGCAGCATGTCCTCCCAGCAGATTACAAAAAGACAAGCTATTATAAGGATGTGTTTTAGTTTCATGATAGCTGCGACAATACAATCAACATGGATGTATTAGGGCAATTCGGCAAGAACAGGGAAATTTTCATCGTTGCAGGGCCTGGCTCAAAAGGAGCATTAATGCAATGTTGGAGAGTCTTTGCAATTGTGGGGATATTTGCGTGATTGCGGTTTGATTTTGGAGTATTCCCGCATTGATCGTGTATGTGCATCTCATATTTGAATACGATTGATTCATACGAAGAGCCTAAGCCACCGTTCGCAGTATCCAAATCCAGGAGATAACTATTTTCTGCCAATATATGTTGAATCTCAGCGAGCGACTGATTGATAAACATTAATTGCTGTTCACCATGAATAATTGGCTTTTGGAGAGAGCCATTTTATGGTTTCTGCATAACTTTCCTTTAGGGATATTACGGTTGAAGCACTGTGGGACTGTGCAGCAATAGTCTACGTTCATTCAACCAACATTATCAAACCAGCTCGACGAATGACTCTCTACCTATGCCAGGATTTGATGGATTACCTTCCCATGCACGTCCGTGAGCCGAAAGTCTCTGCCCTGATAGCGAAAGGTCAACCGCTCATGGTTGAACCCAAGTAGATGAAGCAGGGTCGCGTTCAGGTCATGCACATGCACGGGATCACGCGCAATGTTAAAACCAAGATCATCGGTTTCACCATGTACTTTCCCTTGTTTGACTCCCCCGCCCGCAAGCCACATGGAAAAGCATCTGTTGTGATGGTCACGTCCATCGTTGCCACCCTGCACCATGGGCGTACGACCAAATTCCCCCCCCCATATGACCAGGGTGTCTTCCAATAATCCTCGACGTTTCAAATCCATGACTAAAGCAGCCGTACCCTGATCCGTATCCTGACAGTTTTTCTTGATATCCTTGGTCAGGTTCCCATGTTGATCCCATGCTTCGTGAAAGAGTTGAACAAAACGTACGCCTCTCTCCAGCAACCTTCGAGCAAGCAAACAATTGCGCGCGTAATTTGATTTTCGAGGGTCTTTGATACCATAAAGATCCAGTGTTTCTTTGGACTCCTGACTCAAGTCCATCAACTCCGGAGCACTTGTCTGGAGCCGATAGGCGGTCTCATAGGCTTGGATTCTGGCATCGATCGCTGGATCTCCAGCTTGATCAAAACCAATTTCATTCAATTGTTTCAGTGCATCCAATGAATCACGTTGAACTTTGGCGTCATATCCTCTGGGATTGGATAGATACAAAACCGGATCTCCGGTTCCTCGAAATGGAACACCCCCATACTCGGCAGGCAAAAAACCACTGCCGTAATTACTGGCTCCCCCACTCGTTCCCTTCGCACTGGTCAAAACAATATAACCAGGAAGGTTTTGCCCCTCGCTACCCAATCCATACAAGGACCAGGCCCCTAGACTGGGTCTTCCAAACTGTTGAGATCCTGTATTCAACATGATCTGCGCCGGGGCATGATTGACGGCCTCGGTGTGCAAAGATCGAATGAGGCAGATTTCATCTGAGATTTTTGCGGTATGTGGCAAGAGTTCGCTCAGCTCAATTCCGCTTTGTCCATGAGGACGAAATTTAAACTTGGGACCCAAGAGCTTGGAATTCGGATTGATGAAGGCTGCTCGGTAGTCTTTGAGTAATTCGGCTGGGGGTAATTGACCATCCCGTTTGGTGAGTTCAGGCTTCGGATCAAACAATTCCAGATGACTCGGCGCACCTGCATGAAAAAGATAAACGACTCTTTTAGCTTTGGCGGCAAAGTGGGTTCTTGCTTCCTTACCGGGAAAATCATTTGCAAGCAAGGAATGCAATGCGGACGCTCCCACCCCTAGACCGCAATCGCGCAGGAACCAGCGACGGCTGAGGCGTTCTGCCCACTGCTTTCTATGTTCGTTTTGTGAATTCATCTCCGTGCCTTTCAATACTTGGTTAATGTTGCGTCCAAATTAAGGAGAACACGAGCGCCGATGGCCCAGGCCGCGGCGTCCTGCGGCGTCGTCCCTTCCGGCAGATCGGGCCTCACTGAGGCCTCGCCAAATGCAACATGGTCGATTGGCAGCCATCCCTCTGCCAATCGAGAGCGCTGTTTTTCGATCAGATCCAATAATGCTTGCCGCTCATCTGCCTGACTGGCGCGCCCAGTGCAAAGCCGAATCCCATAATCTGCTCTTGATGCATCCTTGCCACCGCCCTCTCGAAGTATTCTCAGTGACAAAGCCCGCGCAGCTTCAACGAAGACTGGTTCGTTGAGTGACACCAGCGCAGCCATCGGAGTATTGGACTGCATACGCCGAGCACAGGCGAAATCAGCGTTGGGTGCATCGAAGGTGGTCAGAACAGGGTCCGGCATGGATCGTTTTCGAAACATGTAAAGCGATCGACGGTATCGTTCCGGAGCCTGAGCTTCCTGCCAGTCGACTTTGGAGTAATTGTAATCCAGCATACTCTTGGGAACAGGAGGGTAAAAACTGGGCCCACCAATATGTTCATGCAACAAACCCGACACGGACAGAGCGATGTCTCGGACAACTTCCGCATCGACCCGGAATCGAGGACCTCGGGCCAGCAAACGGTTACGAGGATCCATTTCCCCCAGTTCAGGGCGCACACGAGAGTCCTGCTGATAGGTTCGACTGGTTACAATGGTCTTGATCAGTGATTTGAGAGACCAACTGTGCTCCATTAAATCCACCGCCAGCCAATCCAGTATCGACTGGTATTCAGGGCGAGGCGCACGTGTTCCAAAATCCTCGGCAGTCTCCACCAGCCCTGCTCCGAAGATCGACTGCCAGACACGATTGACCTGAACTCTCGCTGTTAAGGGAGATTGTTCACTGGCCAACCAGCGAGCAAACGTAAGTCTTGTTGAGGCGCCTTTTGGAAAGCCATGCAAGGCAGCAGGAGTGTGCGCCTTCACCTGCTGACGGGGACGGTTCCAGCTACCTCGATCCAGTAAATGAGTGACTCGTTTGAGTTCAGGTGATGGTTGTGACAAGTGCAACACACTCGTATCGGCCTCAGGGTAGGTTTGCTCATGGCCATCGATCCGTGCATTGATCTCTGCGAAATCAGGAACACTTTTTCTCCAACTTCTGAAAACAGCCTGCTGTTCTCTTTCTGTTCGCTGCGCTGGCTTTTTTTGCATGGCAAGCCGGGCTGCGTGATCCAGAAGAGGCGTATTGGGATGCGTTTGACCGGTGACCGAACAGCGCAGCCGACCCAATTGTAAATTGTCTCGTCCATTGATGACTCTGCCCTGATGAAGTTGAAGTCGAATCTTGAGCTCACTGGTATCTTTCAGATTCAGGGGATTACCCAAAGTCACGACTGCAACCGAATCGGTATGACGCAATACAGGCCCTCGGTCCGGCATCCACCCCGTCTGGGATTTGCCGTCGATCAAGAAATCTGCAGGTCCCACTCGACGCCGTTTTTCCTTGTCGGATTCATCCGTTAATTCTCGTTCTTCTGTAGCAAAGTCCACACGGGCCTCCTTGAGTTCCACTTTTTCCCACTCACCTCCTTCAGTCTCTCTGTGATGGACCTCAATCTCTCCTATGGAAAACATGCCCCGCCTCCCACGACCGGGACCGCCAAATGGATGATCCCCATGCCGCAGGGCTTCCAATCGAATTTCAGCCACTTCAAGAGCCCCCGGCTGTGCGATCAGATACATACTTCCTCCAGCTGTTGGATGCCCAAGCACTAAAATGCTTTTATCATCCATTTTGGTAGGATGGTTGAGCCCGCCTTCCCATACGTGTTCATGAAAATCAAGTTGGCTCCACTGGGGCTGTTTTTTTCGCTGGGCTTTTTCCCACAGCAGGATCTCCTGATTCAAATTCGGTACTTTTTCCCTGATGTCATTTTCAAGTGTCTTTACTTTGGATTGGATCGATTCAATCAAATCCAACTGTTCTTTTGAATAAACCCAGGATTGTGCTTCGTGGGTATCGTTAAGGTAAGCGAACATTCCGTAATATTCATCGTGGGAGATAGGATCAAACTTATGAGTGTGGCACTGAGCACATTGAAGTGAAAGACCCAGCACGGCTTTCCCAACACAATCCATACGATCAAAAACTCCCTCAAGGCGAAATTGCTCCGCAATGATAGCGCCCTCTTCGTTGACCATCCCATTACGCAGGAAACCAGTAGCAATCAGCTGGTCCTGGAGCGATCAGGCAATAGATCGCCTGCCATTTGCTCGATGAGGAATTCATTATAGGGCTTGTCATCATTGATTGCCTGAATCACCCAATCGCGCCATGCCCACTGCTCACGTGGCAAATCTTTCTCAAATCCATTACTGTCGGCATAGCGGGCGACATCGAGCCAGGGGCGAGCCCAGCGCTCACCAAACTTCGGTCTTTGAACAAACGAACCGTCAGGTTCTTGACGGCCTTGCCGCGATCCTCTTTTGCTGCTGAAACAAATGCAGCAACTTGCTTGGGAGAAGGAGGTAGTCCGATAATATCCAGATAAAGGCGACGGCATAAAACATCAGCTTGTGCAGGGGCTGAAACGAAAGACTATCTGTCTCCAATCTTGCATCGACAAAGGCGTCTATCGGATGTCCCGCTTTGGGAAGAGACACTTTTTGAGGAACGGTGAAAGCCCAGTGCTGTTCATAAACAGCACCACTGAGAATCCATTCATTGAGGATCTTTTTCTCCTGCGGATCCAAGAAAAGTTCTGATTCCGGGAGGAGGCATGATTTCATCAGGATCCGAGTGATGAATACGTTGTATCAACGTGCTTTGATTCGGATTACCCGGGACCACCGCAGCATAGCCACCCAGGTCTTTGGTGGCTCCTGCTGATGTGTCTAATCGTAAATCACCCTTGCGCTCTTTCTCGTCAGGACCGTGGCACTGAAAACATTTTTCGGAAAAAATAGGCAGGACATCGCTGCCGAATTCTACCGCTCCAACACGTAGATGAAAGAATGTCGCGCATAAACATAGACTGACTCCAATGAGACGGAGAACCTGGGAGGAAGCATTCATTAGGCGATAATGTTAGTTCAATTTCCACAATCTGTCATGATCCATTGGCATTGTAAATACTGATTACCATGTGTTTCTGGAAGACATGAACTGGCTTGTTCTTTGTTAAGATTAGAAAATGGATAAGGGAACCAGAACCAAGAATGCATGCTATAAAAATGAAAAGCTCGTTGACATTCCTGCAGGCGCGACACCAACTTTTATTATGTCCAAAAAAAATATTACCAGGCGCAGTTTCATGGCGAGCGGAGGTAAATCCACTCTCACAATCGGCGCGAGTGCGGCACTGTTCGGAACTTCCAAGGTTGCGCGCTCTCAAAATGCTTCCGAAAAGGTGGTATTGGCCCTGATCGGCGCAGGTGGGCGAGGTGCCAGCCACGCCTCGGGAATGTCTCGCCTGCCTGGCGTGGAATTCAAATATGTCTGTGACGTCTGGAAGGATCGTGGGTCTGGAGTCATGACACAGTTGACTCAGACTCAACAAAGGCCACCGCAACGGATCTCCGATATGCGAGTGGCTCTGGATGACAAGGAAGTCCAGGCGATCGTGGTGGCAACTCCGGAGCACTGGCATGCATTGGCAACAGTCTGGGCCTGTCAGGCCGGCAAGGATGTTTATGTGGAGAAAAACCCATCCATGAGCATCTGGGAAGGGCGCAAGATGATTGAGGCGGCTCGCAAGTATGACCGCATTGTTCAGGTTGGTTTCCAGAACCGAAGCGGCCCCTATGCGAAGTCGGCGCGCGATTACATCGCCAGCGGAAAACTCGGGCGAATCGTCCATGTAAAAGTTTACAACATGCTGGGCGGGTCCAGGTGGCAGCCCAAACCAGACGGCACTCCCCCTGCTGGATTCGATTGGGATGCATGGCTTGGACCCGCTCCTTACGTTCCGTACAATGCAGGCCGTCATCTCGACTGGCACCCATGGTGGGATTACAAAGGTGGCACTCTGGCGGACGATGCCAGTCATCAACTGGATCTGACACGCATGGTTTTAGGTGACCCTTTGCATCCAAAATCCGTACTCTGCATAGGTGGCAACTATGCCTATCAGTCGGGACGTGAGGTGCCCGAGTTCCAGTGTATCACCTACGACTACGGGAATTTTTCAATGACGTGTGAGAATGGTAATGCTACGGGTTACATGCGCAAGTTTCCGGGCGATGTTCGTTTCGGAAACCAATGGCCCCATTGGCAGATGTCGGCTACACGTGTTGAGATCTACGGTACAAATGCCCTGATGTATCTTGGCCGGCACGGCTGCGGCTGGCAGGTAATGAGTGCAGGAGGAGAAGTCATTGCCGAGGACAAGGGGCTTTTTCCTGATCAATGGCATCAGCCCAACTTTATTGATTGTGTCCGGACACGGGCACGACCAAATGCTGATATCGAAGAAGCTCACAGGAGCGCCAGCCTCGTGCACCTGGGAAATACCTCCTATCGCGTGGGGCAAAAGCAACTCCTGTTTGACGGCGCTACGGAGCGTTTCACCAACAATCAGGAGGCCAACGCACTGCTGAAGCCAGCATATCGAAAACATTACCGAATAAACGATAAAATCTGAAAAACATCATGAACCCCACATTATTCATTGTCTGGATGCGACTCCCTTTTTTCCTGCTACTGATGGCATCAATAGTCTGTTCAGAGATCCACGGATTGACATTGAAACTTCAACAACGCGACCCTTGAAACAGGCCAGATAAAGATCGAGACCGAAGAAATCAACCCCCTGAAGGTCGGCGTCATTGCTGTCGATGTCTGGAATTATCATTGGTGTAAAACTGCAACCATGCGTGTGGATGCCATTGTTCCCAGGATGAACAAAGCCCTTGAAGCAGCAAGAGATCTGGGAATGACGGTGATGCTATGCCCCAGTGATGTAGTGGACAACTATGTGGGCTACCCCCAGCGGGAGCGGATATTCGCATTACCTGGAGTAACGGTCCCCAAGGTGTATGATGTCACCTGCCCCCCAGTGCCCGATGCGGGAGGGTGCGCGTGTGATCGTGAGCGTTGTGCTGTCAACTATGGGTGGGATGGAATGCACCCGGACTTGCGAATTGGAAAGCATGATCTGATGCCTGACACGCAGGCGGAAGTCTATGCCATTTGCAGGCAATACGGATTGACCCATCTGATTTACGTCGGATTCCATACCCAGGTTTGCCTGCTGGGCAAACCAATGGGGTTGCGAGCGATGAAATCTGCGGGACTGCAATGTGTTCTGGCGAGGGACATGACCGATGCCCACCCGGGATATGATCCAGCCCGAAAATTCACACCGGACCTGAACACAGCACAGGTGGTGGAACACTTTGAAAAGCACCTGGCCTCAACGATCCATTTACAGGATGAATTAACCCGCTGGGGCAAATGGGATTCGGACTGGATTGTCGATCCCGTTCGGATTGCGCCATGGGGCACACAAATGGCGTCCCCATTTATTTGAGCAGCCAGTAACCGTTACACTGACGACCCCTCTACAGCCGAACGCAGAAATCCGTTACACCCTGGATGGTTCTGAGCCGATTCTGACATCAAAGTCCTATGAGGGGCCGTTTATTGTTGAAGGAACTACACTTCTCCGAACCTCAGCCTTTCGAGACGGCAGAAAGGTTTGCCTCGAGTCTGAAGGATTCTTCGCACACATGAGACCATTGCCACCTGCCCCGGATGTGCTCATCAACGATCTCACACCCATCCGCAATGTTGGTTTCGGACACACCTACGGAGGGGTCGTCAGATACTCTGGAAATACACAAGCACCGCAAAAGGACCGCTCAAACCTGGGATACGCCTTGAAGATTAACCGCAAGAGTTATGACAAGGGAATGGGTGTACACGCGCCTTCCGCGCTCGCTTATCAAATCAAACCTGAATATGAACGCTTTGTGGCGTTGGCAGGTGTCGATGAGCACGTGGTCAGTATCAGCAACGGTTCAAATCTTGCCATGTATCCCAGTGTAATTTTCAAGGTATTTATTGACGGCGAGGAAGCCGCCTCAAGCCCAGTGATGAAGGTCTTGTCGCCGGCATGGCGATTTGACATCAACATCCCTGCAGGGGCAGACATCATCAGTCTGGTTGCAATGGATGCCGGAGATGGATCGCGTGAGGACTTTGCAGATTGGGTCAATGCAGGTTTTGTTTTCACCCGATGAGGAAATCCTGAATTTAAAGCCAACACAGATTCATCAAAGCAAATGAACAAAACGTGAGCTATCGAAAAACCATCCTCACTTCTGGTTTTAATCTCACACCTTGGATACTTTGAATCATCGGGAATTTCCTGAGCACCTGACAATTTTGATACCTGATTTGAAACATATCGTTTTCTCGATTCTGGGATTGAGTTAGATTTGGAGAAACCCCTTGGTGTCAAGTACGGCTCCGTTGCATATTAACAGTTAGGATGAGATTTGTCTCAAGAATGGAAATAAGGTGGCTGTCATTACTAACAGTAGTGATGTTTCTTCCCTTTCATTTACAGGGTCAGGTTGAGAAACGTATCAACTATAATCGTGACATCCGACCGATTCTTTCAAATCATTGCTTTGCTTGTCATGGTCCTGACGAAAATAAACGAGAGGCCGATCTTCGCCTCGACATTCCCGAGATTGCACATGAAAAGATGGTCATCGTACCCGGGGACGCTCAGTCGAGTCAATTAATCCAGCGTATCCGGCATGAAAAACCAGACAAACGCATGCCCCCAGCGGAGACGAAGAAGCCACTTACGGAGGCGAAAATAGATCTTCTGGAACGCTGGATTGCTTCAGGTGCGGAATACGATGAACATTGGGCGTGGATACCTCCTGTAAGATTTACACTGCCTGAAACCAGTTCCCCTGAATGGGTGATCAACCCCATCGATTCCTTCGTCCTGGCTCAATTGGAGAAAGAGAATCCAAGCTTGCATCCATCCGGTCCCGCGGATGCAAGAAGACTCATTAGGCGCCTTTCTTTCGATCTCACCGGTCTGCCACCTTCTACCGCCGAAGTCTCGGCTTTTCTTGAGGACAATTCTCCCCGGGCCTATGAAAACCTGGTGGCTCGATTGCTGGCCTCAGACAGCTTCGGCGAACGCATGGCAATACATTGGCTGGATCTGGCGCGTTACGCTGATAGTGACGGCTACCATGACGATACCGATCGAGCCATGTGGCCTTATCGCGACTATGTCATCAACTCATTCAACAACAACAAACCGTTTGATATTTTCACTCGGGAACAAATTGCTGGAGACCTAATACCTGATGCAACATTGGAACAGAAATCGGGGTCCGCGTTCCATCGCAATGGCCCGACATCAAGCGAAGGAGGTGCCAATCCTGAAGAATATCGTGTCAAATATGCTGTGGACCGTGTCGCCACCACTGCGACCGTTTGGCTGGGGATTACCCTTCAATGCGCGGAGTGTCACGACCACAAATACGATCCATTTTCTCAACGCGAGTTCTATCAAATGTTCGCATTCTTCGACCAGGTTCCGGGGAATCCGCTTTACAGAGGAAAATCTGCTCCCCCCTCCATCGCATTGCCCTCTCCACAACAGGAAGCCGAGAAAAAGAGATGGTCTCAGCAGATTGAGATTCTACAGGCAGGATCTACGAAAAGCGCTTCGAATGTGAATGAAATCGTTGTCCTTGAGCTCGAGATGGCGAAGAAGAATCTTCAGGCAATCACGCGTTCGATTCCTAAGCTTCGCATCATGCAGGACGCAGATGAGCGAATGCCCAGTCATATCCTTATCCGAGGAAATTTCCGCCGCAGGGGAGAACTGGTGTCCCCCGCCGTCCCCTCCATTTTCCCAGATCTTCCACCCGCCACCTCGCCTCGTCTGGCTCTGGCCGAATGGCTCAACGACCCCAGAAATCCATTACCAGCCCGTGTGGTCGTCAATCGGTTATGGGCCATGCTTTTTGGTGAAGGGATTGTCACAACGTTGCAAGATTTCGGTTCACAGGGAGATTGGCCGAGCCACCCGAAACTGCTGGACTGGCTGGCGGTAGAATTTATCGAGAGCGGTTGGGATATCAAACACATGCTCACACTAATGGTCACTTCCGCAACCTACCGCCAATCTTCGGCGGGTTCCGAAATGCTGATGCAGGTTGACCCATCGAACCGGCTTCTGGCCAGAGGATCACGGCGGCGACTCTCAGCTGAAATGATCCGTGATAATGCACTCTTCGTTTCGGGATTGCTTCACTCGCAGATGGGCGGTCCATCCGTGAAGCCCCATCAACCCCCCGGACTCTGGAAAGAAATGGCCTACGGAGACTCTAAGGGCAAATCTTATATAACAGATCAAGGCAAAAACCTTTACCGACGCGGGCTTTACACCTTCTGGAAGCGCTCGATACTCTACCCCGCTTTCGCAGCCTTTGACGCTCCCAATCGCGAAGAATGCGTGGTAAACCGGCCCATCACCAACACTCCGCTGCAGGCACTCGTCACACTGAATGACAGGACCTTTGTTGAAGCCGCAAGGGCTTTCGCCAAACGAATCCTGGAATCGAGCAATCTTACTGAGGAAAGCAGAATTACCTTCGCTGTGGAGTCGGCACTCTATCGCCCTCCTTCGGATCAAGAACTTTTCATCCTCATTTCTCTTCAGCGGGATATGATCTCTCATTACAAGTCACACCCAGAAGACGCTGGAAAGATCGTCTTTCCTGGGAAGCTCCAATATGCCTCAGACTTCAATACCGCCGAAGTTGCCGCCTGGATTGCGGTAGCTCAGGCGATCATGAATCTCGATGAGTTTTTGACCAAAGAATGAAAGCCCGCATCATCAATTCACTGGACCATACGCCACAGGCTGTTCTCAATCGCAGGACCTTTCTGGGGCATGGAGCAAACGGGTTAGGAGCAATGGCACTGGCTTCGCTCTCTCCGCATTTGTCGGCTGAAAAACCAGGAACCTCGAGTGCTTTGAATGGACTCCACATTCCAGCAAAAGCCAAAAGGGTTATTTTCATTTGTCAAAGCGGAGGAGTGTCTCAGTTTGAAACCTTCGATTACAAACCCAAGCTGGAAGCACTCAACGGCAAGCCGATGCCCCCATCATTGACCGATGGTCAACGCCTCGCCCAGATCCGCGGCAAGGAACTGATCGTTCAAGGCTCTCCTTACAGATTCAGAAAGCAAGGCAAGAGCGGTGCAGAGATTTCTGAGCTTCTTCCATTTACCAGTAAGATTGTTGATGACATCTGCATCGTCAAAACCTGTGTATCAGAAGCCATCAATCATGACCCAGCAGTCACCTTCCTTCAATGCGGCAACCAACAACCGGGACGCCCGACAATGGGAGCGTGGTTGAGCTACGGCCTGGGGAGCGAGAACAGTGATTTACCCACCTTCGTGGTACTGGCTTCAGGCATGAATCAAGGGCAGAACCTGCATACGCGATACTGGGGAAGCGGATTCCTTCCATCGGAACACCAAGGAGTCCGATTCAGACCTGCTCACGATGCTGTCCCTTTTGTCAACAATCCCGCGGGAGTCGATCGAAATGCCCGTGGCCGTGTCATCGACAGTATCACAGCGATGAACAACCTCAAAGACAGTCGGGTGTTTGATCCGGAGATCAGCGCCCGCATCAAGGCTTATGAAATGGCATTCCGCATGCAGGCATCTGTACCCGAATTAATGGATATTTCAGGGGAACCTGATCATGTTCTCAAACTTTATGGTCCAGAGGTCAGCAAGCCGGGGAGCGCTGCTGCCAATTGCCTGCTTGCTCGCCGACTGGCTGAACGGGGCGTTCGCTTCGTTCAACTCTACCATCGTGGATGGGATCAACATGGAAATCTTCCAACGGATCTATCACGACAGTGCCTCCAGACAGATCAGCCCTCGGCCGCACTGATTCAGGATCTCAAGATGCGCGGACTGCTCGAGGATACTTTGGTGGTCTGGGCTACAGAATTCGGCCGCACCCCCATGCTGCAGGGAAAATTCGATTCCAATAACTACGGCAGAGATCATCACATGTTATGTTTTTCCATGTGGATGGCAGGGGCAGGAATCAAGCCCGGCATGACCTTCGGTGAATCCGACGAATTCGGCTATCAGCCCGTCAAAGATCCAGCTCACGTACACGATCTCCATGCCACATGGCTTCAACTTCTCGGAATCGATCACGAGCGGCTTACCTATCGGTTCCAAGGCCGTGACTATCGACTGACGGATGTGCATGGAAAGCCCCTTCCACAACTCCTTGCCTAAACTGAACCTGTTCCATCAAGAGGGTTCACTTTGAGTATACCTGCACAACCGAAGATCATGGGTTTATCCATGTGGGGCAGCAATGAGTTTCGATGCCGTTCTGGACTTGGGGTTTGAATTCGACAACAACATCATACGTTGATATGGTTTGAAAACTATGTTCGTTGAATTTCGATGGTACAGGAAAGATGGATTTACGCTCATCGAGTTGCTGGTTGTCATCGCTATCATTGCGATTCTGGCAGGGATGCTGTTGCCCGCCTTGAGCAAAGCGAAGACCAAGGCACAAGGTATTTCCTGCATGAACAACCTGAAGCAACTCCAACTGGCCTGGTTGATGTACCCAGATGACCATGAGGACTACTTACCCCCCAACCCCGAAGGGCGCGCACAAAATGTCGATGGCCGCGGATGGGTCAGTGGCCTGCTAAATTTCAGTGGAAGCAATACAGACAACACGAATACACTTTTTTTGACGGACCCTCAGTTTGCCAAGCTGGCTCCCTACCATAATTCGGCCGAGGTTTATAAGTGTCCGGCTGATAAGAGCTCGGTCCGCATCGGAGGCAAATTGCACCCTAGAGTGCGCAGCCTGGCCATGAACCAGGGAGTCGGATGGAACGCGACTGCAAGCTGGATCAAACGAGGAGGACCTGACTGGCGGATCATGCATAAACTATCCGATGTCCGCCGGACAACCATGACCTCAGTCCTCCTCGACGAACATCCAGACAGCATCAATGGTGCCGGCTTTGCCGTTCAACCCACTGACAACCGTGCACAAACTCGCATCATTGATTTCCCTGCAAGTTATCACAACGGAGCAGCCGGGTTTTCCTTTGTGGACGGACATGCGGAAGTGCACAAGTGGCTTGATGCCCGCACAATGCCTCCCATTCAATACACAGGCCAGATGGGATTGAATGTGGCCAGCCCCAATAATCCGGATGCCTGGTGGATGATCCAGCGAACGACGGACAAAGATTGACTTTCTTTTTCTTTACCGGCTTGTAACCTCGCCTGGCAAAACACCTTGTCGTGCTTATTCTCCTTGTGAGTATGCGACTTCCTGAGCTTCATCATTCAAGATAAGGAGCATGAGCAAACCAATCACTGATCAGGAACAAGTGCTTACAAGATCTCAGTTAAGATGAACAAACATTTTGATGTCATTGTCGCCGGAATGGGGATCGTTGGCATGGCGCATGCATATACCGCCGCCAGAAAAGGCATGCGCGTTTTGGTGGTGGACACGGAGCATCAGGCTTCGGGAGCCAGTGTGAGGAATTTCGGATTTATCACTTTGACGGGGCAGGAAGAGGGCAAGCCTTGGCAATATGCCAGACGCTCGGTGGATATCTGGCGCTCGGTGGCTCGCCAAGCATCCATCCAGATCGATCAGACCGGAGCGTGCTTTGTGGCAAAGTGCAAGGAATCCTCTGATCTTCTGGAAGCCTATGCTCGATCAAAATCAGGAGAGGCTTGCCGCATCCTTGGCAAAAACGAGCTTCAGGACATGTGCGGTGGAAATTTTTCCGAAGAGATCGAGAAGGCCCTTTTCAGTCCTCATGAACTACGTGTGAATCCCCGCGAAGCCATTCCCAAAATGCGACAGTGGCTCACCAATCACCTTGGGGTTGAGTTTCAAACCAACACCCATGTCAACCGGCTGGGAAAGGGATGGGTGGAAACAACCCAAGGCACCCTTCATGCCGAGCGTATTTATTTATGCATGGGGGATCGTCTGCGCGAGCTTTGCCCGGAAGTCTGGCAGAAGCGCAAATTGCAAATCTGTTCTCTGCAGATGTTGAAGCTCAGCCCACCAGGGATAAGATTACCCTTCCCTGTCCTCTCCGATTTGAGCTTGATCCGTTATCCGGGTTTTGCGGGCATGCAGGAATCACGGGCATTGAGTGATGCCTTGGAAAGGAATTTTGCCGTTCATCTGAAACACGGGATTCATTTGATTATTGTCCAGGACCAGGATGGTAGCCTGATCATTGGTGATAGCCATGCTTATGGCGATCAAGCCTTGCCGTTTCAAAACGAACAGGTCGACAAACTCCTTCTATCGACATTTCGGGAATTATTGCCCGGCGTCGAAACCGAAGTCTGTGAACGATGGATGGGCTCCTATGTCTGTGCTGAAGATGGCATTGCATTTTCCGAAGAAATCAACGAGGGAGTGTATGCCATCGAGATAACTACCGGAGCAGGCATGTCTCTGGCCTTCGGACTCGCGGAAGAGGTGTTGAATCATTCCATCTAGCAGCATTCACATGGAATGAATTGATGACACCGAGCCGATTGCGCAATTATATTGCACGAGTAATTGATCTATTTTGTTCAGCGAAATAGAGATGCTTCAAATGGTTCGATTACAAAAAGCTTACCGAACCCTGCCCCCACTCCTGTTCACCATTTCAACTAGGTCTGACTGATCAAAAGCAAGAGGCAATGAAAACTCCTGCAGCTTTCCACCTTCTTCACACATTTTTATCGACCCCGCTACCGGCAGACGCTATGTCATACACCACAATGAATATCGCACCTTTCACGCATCGCGAAAACTCGACCGTGCTCATCACCGGAGTTGGACTTATGGGGCAGCATATGGCCAGGACCGCAATCAAGTGGCTGAAGCCCCAGCGCCTTGTATTAGTCGACCATGCCACTGAAATCATGGTCGGAACCGAAAAAACGCTACTGACCGATTTTGCATCAGATCTTCAAAACCTTTCAGAGGGCAACACACAAGTCATGGCCGAAAGTTTGAATATTGCCGACGAATCCGAGGTCGCAGACCTTTTCAAACGTCAGCGAAATATTGATTACCTGCAGCACACGGCAGGCATTTCCCCCTGCCCTCTCACCCCTCCAGAAAAACTGGACAAGGAGACTGTGATGAAGTCCTGCGAGGTCAATCTCTGGGGTGCTCACAACCTCCTCAAACAGGCAGTGAATGCAAAAGCTTTTACCCCCGGAGCTCGCGGTGTGCTTATTTTGTCCACATCCGGAACAGTAGGTTCCGAGGGGCGCGCCAGCTCTGCATATGAAGAATCCAAAGGAGGGCTCATGAATTTGTTAACGCTGCAATCCCGCCATTTCCTGGAGAAACACGGTCTCATTCTCAACGGCTTGGCACCTTCACCTTTGAGAGGCCCCATGGCTGCACAGAACCCGATTTCGGCCGCACGTTTACAAGCTGTTGAGGATGCCATGCCTATCGGAAGCTTGACGGCACCAGAGCACATAACGGCTGCCACGTCCTATTTCTGGGCTGAACAGTGCTGGGCTGTGGGAGAAGTTTTAACAATAGACGGTGGATATACCAAACACCGGCCGATTTATGGTGCATTGAGTTAGGCTCAGCAGCTCAACTTTCCGAAGACTCAAAGCGGTTCAAACAAAAACTGTGAGTTGCTCTAAAGACCGATTCATGAGCAGAGATCGGCGCCAGTCAGCGGGTATGCCCCTGAGTCCACAATCTGCACCCAGCAATGCACCAATCACCGCGCCTCGATGACAATTGTCTCCTCCAATGTTTGTATTGGCAATAATTCCATCCCTTAATCTTCCAGCATATTTCCAGGCGAGGTAGAGAGAGGCAGGAAAAGCCTTGTCGATATAACAAGCAGAACTGAAGTGATGATCAATGACTTCTGCGTCAGGTTTGTGCACCCAACGCTCGGCACGTCGCAATGAGAAAAAATCGTTCCCGTGATTTACGATTGCCTCTTGCAACGCTTTCCCAAGCAAGACATCACCAAGGATTCTTATCAAGGTATCTGCAGCGCGCTCCACAACCGCATGATGATGCGTCAAGTGAAGGTGCGCGCGCGCGATGAGACGGATCGACTCGATTTCTCCCTCCAGTAATGCAGGGAATACCGGCAATGAAGCCAGTCCGCCTATGTGGTTGTCAGGCCCACCACAGGATTTCAAGCTTCGGCCGCGTGCGTATTGTGTAAAGAACTGACGATGGCATTCCTCTACATAAGTGTCCCGATGTGATTTCGGGTTGAGCATGAAATCTCGATAACGCTCAAGATATCGACAGGTATCATAACTTTTCGCTTCTTGAATTGTTTCAATCAGTTGCCAGGCAAGCTGAAGGTTCAGCGTATTTTCGCCCGCACCGAGGTGTTGATGATAATGGATACCTTTCTGCCCCCAGTATTGCGCCTGATCATGAAGAATGTCTCCTTTCGTGTTCAAAGGACTGTAATTACTTCTCCAGAGAATACTGTCCGGATGATGCCTTTTGGGAGACATGAATTCAGTGATCCATCCGTAATCCTGACGAAGCGCGTCGCGGTTGTAATACCAATGGGCAGGCATGGCGTGGGCGTCTCCAATGAATGTGCCCATGAGCATACCCCGAATGCGTTCAGTGCGGTCTATTGAGATTTGGGTCATGTGTCTTTCAAGATAGCTGGCGCTGTCACCTGAATTAGAATTCGACGAGGATTTCATTGATCTTCAGGTTCTGTATCATGTGCATCTGCGCGGAGCTTACTTGTCATCTCAAACAAACAGCCGAACACTGGCTGAGTCAAGTGGACAAGATGTTTCGTTCAGTGCTGGATGTGAAACATGATTAAATAAGAAGGCACTCCAACAAAGATGATGGCTGTGCTGTTACGTGTTTGATAATGGCAACCTCCACGCTTTACCCTGGAGACTGGTTGCGATTCGTGATGACGTAAACACCTTCCTGACAATCATTCGATACACTCGCTTGGATGATCTCCAGTCCCTGATGGCTGAAACGATGCCGCAGGGCGCTGGGAGTCCATCGCTCCGAACGAAAGACCTCAAGTCGATCTCCAGCTGCCATTGGGTAGATTTCACCATGCACTTGGAGTTCAAGCCCTCGAAGGATCTCAGCCTGTACGACAATGCGGTAGGCACCTGCGATGCCTGCAAGGGATTCCACGGAACATCTCAACGCAAAATCGTTCCGCTCCAATCCAAGTTCCAACAAGGCACCGGAATACCAGAGGCGGGCCTCTGGATTGTCATACTGTGACTTTATGGAAGCCTTGTCTTCATCGCTGGCCGTAGGCGAAAGATTGGCTGAGATCACGAGTCGGTCCTGCGGTTTCAAGACAGAAGCCAGGTAAGGAAGCAACATTGCATGACCGAGCGTTGGCAGCATGCCAAGGCAGGAAATCACCCGAGGTTGTCTGCGCTCTGCCAGATCGAGCACTGAAAGATCAGGTTGAGACTCAAGATCGGCCACGTGCAACTGGGTTTGCCACGCATTCAGTCTTTGCGCTGCATCGAGTGTGAGGGAAGGACTGACATCAAGCAGAGTAACCTTGACTCGCCACTTGTCTGGAGCAGCCAACTCAAGAAAGGAAGCGTCCTTGCCCCCATCACCACAACCCAGCGCCAGATAGTGAAACTCGTCCCTTTCCATGGAGTCCAGCGTAGATCGATAGACCGACTGGTAGAGGGCGCTGATTGCGTCTCGCCGGTGAATCGGCGCCCAGGCCCTGGCATATTTCAACCATCTGGCTGCTTGACCGATTGATGCATACAAGAGGCCTGCTGGAAGACGATGCGCGGCAATACCCGCAGCAACCTTCGCCTGAATAACATCTGGAAGCGCTGAACTGTGAAAAGTAACCTGAACTGACACATCCAATGTATAACTTCTAAGGATCTTCATATCAATGAGATTAGACTCACTGATGCCTTGTGCAGGTGATTTGGAGCTCATCGAATGGCATCAGATTTGAATTGAATAACCGCGGCGTTATACAAACAATCGGAATTTCAGAAGAAAAAAGTCAGCCTTCCATCTTGCCGCATCAAACCAACGTAACTTTTCAACTTGAACTTGTTCCTCCCACTCGACACTTGAACAGCTGGCGGATCCTTACTTATGATGGCGCGATGTTTTTTTTGAACCGAAACGTGGATTTCTGGCTGCGGCTGGTGCCGATTTTAATAGGCCAGTACCTGACGATTCAGGGAGAAGAAACCCACCAGTACAAAGATGGCAGTATACGGATCCCTTCCGCCAGCGCCGAGGAACCAGTACTTGAGCAATGGTCCAAGTCATCAGCGTTGACTCATTTGGATCAAGGAGCAAAGGCCTGGAGCGAGAGCAAGCAATGCATTAGTTGCCACACAAACGGCTCTTACATGATGATTCGCCCTGGTCTGACATCCGTGGCGGGCCCTCCCGATGCATCCATTCGCGATTTCTTTGTGGATGAATTGACGTCCATGGAAGAGGAGAAAATTTCTTCACTGCGCGAAGGCATCCAGCCTACCCAGCTCGCCTACCTCGCCGCAGGCCTGGCCTCGTGGGACCTGCATATCACAGGTGACTGTTCCCAGGAAACAGAAAGGGCTTTGCGTTTGATGTTCAAGGTCCAATCAGCAGATGGATCCTTTGGTAACGATGATTGCTGGCCTCCTTTGGAGTCCAGCTCCTATCAGGCCGCCACCGTTGCAGCCATTGCCGTGGCATCAGCTCCGGGGTGGTTGAGCAGGATGCGCTCGGATGCCGAACTGGGCACATCAATTCAACAACTGGAGCAATACCTCAAGAACACACCCCCACCCCATGCATACGCTCGGGTATTACTTTGGTGGGCCGAACACTTCTGGCCAGGTTTAGTGAAAGATCATTCGACAGAAACCATGACGGCTTTTCTTCACAATTTTCAAAAGAAGGATGGAGGCTGGGCCCTTCGCACCTTTGCATCACCGGAAAAATGGGGCAATGGAAGCCGTGCCGGCAAGCTGCGGGCAGAGCTGGCATTTGAGCAACCAGAGAGCGATGGACATATGACAGGTTTAGTCTGCATGATACTTCGACTGCATGGCATTGCTGCTTCGGATCCAACCCTGAAGCGAGGCATGACGTGGCTCAAGAATCATCAGCGCGTCTCCGGGCGCTGGTGGACACGCTCTCTGAACACGGATCGTTACCATTTCATTACTTACAGCAGTACCTGTTATGCGCTGTCAGCTCTGACATTGGATTAAAAGATTGCTCCTCATTCACTCTCCCTGATAATCCACGTTAACGTAATAGGCTCCCCACTCTTTATTGCCCTCATGATCATCGGGGTGTTGAAAAACCGTGTTTAGATCATAGAGACCTTTTTCCAATTTCAGTTCAAGCACAGCATGTGTGGCGCCGACATCAAGCAAGGTGCTCCTGCTGTGTTTCCCGACAGTAACACTTGCTTTGACTGCTTCTGCCGGCCTTGGCTCCTCACGTGGATGATGCCGCAATTCGAATCGATAGATTCCGCTTCTTGCAATGTCTACTCTCCATTTCCCCTGCTCTGTTCTTTTTGCGAGGGCTTGCTGGGGCCAGGGATGTCCGCCTTCATACCAATCCATTCCGCTCAAGCGAACGGACGGCGCTTCTTCTGCACCTAATACATGAGCTGACAACAATTCCGATTGTGGGGGAAGTTCGTTCCAAAATGTTTCGTAGCTTGCAGTCAAGGCTTTGACCAGGTTGGGATACTGGTCGATAAGGTTCCTTGTTTGGCCGTAATCGTCTTTGATATCATAAAGTTCCTTACCATCTACCAGACGCCACTTCTTGTATTTGACCGACAGATTGCCCCACTTTGAACGCTCTCTGGCGCGAGGGCATTGAATGATCAGTTTGCGTTCTCCGTTCCAACCCGAAGTTTGAGCCAACAGGGGTCTCATGCTTTGCCCATCCAAATTGGATGGTGGTTCAATACCGCATACATCAAGGACCGTGGGCAGCACATCCACCATCCCAGTCAATTCGGACCGGTCTCCGGGTTGAGTGTCGGTGATCTTTGGATACTGGACCATGCAGTAAACTTGATGTTTTTCATCGTATTGAACGCCTCGCCTGGTACCCGCTCCAGCTCGATGAGTCACGCCTCGGTCGTTCACTCCCTGATCAGACATCAAATAAAAAAGGGTATTTTCTTTCAGTCCACTTGCTTCCAAATAGTCCAGTAATCGCCCTACATTCTCATCCACATTCTCTATCATGGACCAGATAGGTAACTGCTTCTCATCCGTGATTCCACGATCTTTCAGTCTTTTCCCGGCTTCCGGATGCAGGAGCGTTGGAAAATGAACTGCAGGCGTTGAAATCAAACAGAAGAATGGGGTCTCACGGTTTCGATTCATGAAATCAATCCCTTGATCAAACAGCACGTCAGTTGAGAATCCCCTTGATTTCACATACTGTCCCTGATGGATGTAAGTCGCATCCATGTGATTGTTCCCGTAATAATCCTCCAATTGGCTCACGCCCCCACCCCCATGAATGAAATATTCATCGAACCCACGGCAATCAGGTGTGTAAGGATGCGACATTCCTAAATGCCATTTGCCAAACACAGCCGTTCGATACCCAGCAGATTTCATCATGTCAGCCAGCGTTGCTTCATCTCTATGAAGAATGGAAACACCGCCAACCGTATTATGAATTCCATACCGTAGCGCATATCTTCCGGTCAGAAGAGCCCCCCGGCTGGGAGAGCAAAATGGAGGCGCATTAAAATCAGTAAAATTCACTCCTGTCCTGGAAAGCCTGTCGATACGGGGAGTCTGAACCACGGGATGTCCGTTCCTGCTGAGTTCATGGTATCCGTGATTGTCGATCAGCACGATCACCACATTGGGTTTGACTCTGGCATGCGCTGCTGAGATGAACAAGACAGTGATGAATATTGACAGAATAGAGATTAACCTCGCAGGAAGATTTTCGGGAGTTATTTTGACCATTGGATAGTTCAAGTTTGTCGTTTTAGTTTTATCTCAACAAGTGCTAATTGATTCCGTCATTGGTTGCTTTCAACACGCCAGCAATGAGTGGACAAGCTGTTCGTTATTGTCCACATTTAGGGTTAGTCATGTTTCCCTCATATCTAAATCGTTATCATTGGCAAATAAGGCATCTTATCAACATCCCATACGCCTTGTCATTGATGTGGATGACGGAAACTGCTCTCGTGGCGGAAGATTTGCTTGAATCCATCACGGTCCAAACTCTTCATCAAAACCTGGGAGACACCGAAAAGGAAACTTGGTTTCACCCCAAAGCCTGTTTGATACCCGATAGGAAGGGATCTTCTCCTGTGGCTTTGATGACAAAACAAGTGATTGGCGGTTCCGATTATTTTGGTCCCGTGCATTGGAGTATTTCGAACGATCAAGGCAGAACATGGTCCGAAGCGACTCCCATTCCCGCCCTTGATCGCAAACCCGTCAAAGCACACGAAGGATTGATGGCGGGAGTCTGCGATGTCGTCCCCGAATACCATGCTGCTACAGACACGGTTTTGGCCTTAGGCCAGGTGGTGTTCTATCGTGGCACCAGGTTTTCAGGAAATGATCAACTGGCACGGTATCCGGTGTATGCCGTTCGACGATCCGATGGCACCTGGTCCAAACGCCGCATCCTCGAGTGGAGCGATCCAAGGGGAAGTTTTATTTATTCCAACAACTGTGGACAAAGGTGGAATTTACCCAATGGAGACATCCTGCTCGCTTTCACTTTTGGTCCAGAATCCAATCATCGTTCCGTTGCAGGGGTACTGTGCTCTTTTGACGGTGAGTTCCTGAAAATCAAACGTGTAGGCCCACCTTTAAAACTAGCACACCAACGTGGATTACTTGAGCCCTCGATCACGCGTTTTCAAGATAAGTTCTATCTGACCATCCGTGCAGAAGATGATCGAGGCTACCAGAGTGTGAGTAAGGATGGACTTCACTGGCAGGATAAGCAGCCTTGGAGATGGGACGACGGCGAACTTCTGACCATGTCCAGCACCCAACAACACTGGATGAGGCATTCTGATGGTCTCTTTTTAGTTTACACACGTAAAACGGAAAAAAACATCAATGTGATCCGATGGCGGGCGCCATTGTATGTGGCCCGTTTCGATACTGAAAAAAGACATCTGATCCGGGAGACTGAACGCATTGTGATTCCAATGAGCGATGACGGCATCAGTCAACCTGACCAGGTGGCATTGATGGGCAATTTTCATATCACCAATGCAAGTGCACGGGAATCATGGATTACCGTGGGGGATTGGCTTCCCCGTCAGGAAGCACGGGGCAGAATGCACCTTGCGCGCATTCAATGGTCCAGCCCCAATCAGGGATGGCTGTTGAACAAACAGGAAAACTGATTTAGTCATCTATGGGCTTATCTTTTCATGATCAGTTAACAGAATGAAAAACGTCCAAATAATACCAATCACATGGATTTATTTCGTCAAACCATCGAACAGCCGATCAATCTTCTCAACCGAGATGGCATTGTTAAATATTATGGGGCATTGATCTCTTGGGAGTCGGCGGATGACTATTTCAATCGATTGCTAAGCACCATCAAATGGGAAAACGATGAGGCCATGATCATGGGAAAACGCATTGTCACCAAACGCAAGGTGGCCTGGCATGCGGATCAACCCTTTACATACACTTATTCCGGTACGACCAAACGTGCACTGGCCTGGACTCAAGAGCTCGTCGAGTTGAAGACAAAAGTAGAAAAACAAACGGGTGAACCTTTCAATGCTTGCCTGCTGAACCTGTATCATGATGGCAGTGAAGGCATGGCATGGCACAGCGATGGAGAAAAAGATCTGAAAAAAAATGGTTCCATCGCCTCTTTGAGCCTGGGTGCAGAAAGGAAGTTTGCCTTCAAGCATAAAGCCACCAAGGAAACCGTGTCTTTGATGCTGGAACATGGCAGCCTTCTGGTCATGCAGGGCTCAACTCAGACCCATTGGAAACACTGTCTCCCCCCGACAAAAAAAGTATCTTCACCCAGGATCAATCTTACATTCAGGTGCATTGATGAATGTCGGCAGGGAATACCCTCAAAAAAGACGCATTCATGAAGCGAACATTCGTTGAATCATAGCCCGTGAGCGATGATCCCTCACGCATCGCATGGCAAGCTCCATCCGATGGATCACCTTGAGATGTAAATATGATACAAAGGTCAGCGAAGTCAGGGCTCGGAACATTTGAGGTCCGATATCGGAATGCTGAGCGAACGCAGACATGCTTAACAAGCTGTCCAATCAAGCTGACAAAGATAGTTTGATCATCAGATGCCCTATTTTTCATGCGTGAAAGAGCATTGTCAAAGCAAAGATTATTCGATTAGTTTGCCATGAAAGCCACGATAGTAAGATGAAAATTCACAGTAACCCCACATTGCTTATATTGGCCTTTTGCTGCGCAACAGCATGCATCGCTTACCATGGAAATCTTGCTGCTCAAACACAGATAGCAGATTCCAGATTTTTTATCGATGTCGAACGTTATCGGTTCGGTGCAGCTCCAAATCCTCTTGACAAAAATTTTTATCCCATTCCACGCGAGAAGATAACGAAGGAAACATATCATCAGTGTTTGGATTCTAACAACCTCGACTCGATGTTGAAAAATCCCGACCGTGGTATGCATGGGCCAAAGGCTTTGATGCCAGCACTCGCCAAATTTGTTCAAACAGGCGAGGCCCGCTGGAGTAATGCATGTATTGCCATGCTGAAGGGCTTTCACCGGGAAATGCAGGAAAGAGTATCGGCCCGGGGGTGGTTCTGGGAATTTGAACATCCGGCCGCTCTGATCCCGCTTTACCGAAAACACCTCATCGCTGGAGGAGTCATGCGGGCGGAGGAACCGTGGTTCAGGGAGATGTGGCTCTACTACTGCCGCCATCTGCACGTATGGGATTCCGAACCCGTTGAATGGCGTGGAGCATGTCACCGCTCCATGCCGGAAGGCTATGCCAAGGGAAGAGCCGCAGATTGGTATCCGGATATCCAGGAAGCTGCTGAGTGGAGGCGCTATTCCCAACTTGTCTTTGATGATTTCTGGAGAGCGAAAGACGCTCCTCAGAATGACACAGGCTACATGATGGGACCGATCATCATTCTTGCGTGCGGCGGAGACCAGTGGACAGGCGATGACCGAGTCTATCTTGATCCGAATATGCAATCTATCTGGGAACGCCTGTTAGTAGAAATCTCACCTGATGGATTGATCAACCCCTACGGCCCGAACGGAGGCTGGAACAGCACAGCGGATTATCGTGTCGCCATACTCGAACTTCTATCCGCCAAGACACGCGACGGACGTTATCGGTTCGGTGCCCACAGGCTCATGAATTATCTGCGATATCAAAGCCATGATTTCGGCCAGCAGAATCCGAGAATGGACTCGGCGGCATCTTGGCTCATCGCGCTTGCATCCATTTGGGCGGATGATCGGATCAAGCCCAAGATGCCCGCCGCCAACTCCCTTTGGAACAAGCGCAGAGAAGCAATACGTGTCCCACATACTGACAAGGAGCTGACAGACCGTCTTCTGGGTAACGCCGATTTCCGTAAAAATAAAGGTCATATCTGCTGCAGCTGGCACATGACTAAAAAAAACCTGGCCCGACAAGCTCATCCTGCGCAGCGGCTGGGGGCCAGGCGATTTGTTTGGTGTGATTGAATTGCATCCCACCAGTTTCCCAGCTAACCCAGGTGGTATCATGGGGCTGAACCGTTGGGGAGCTCCCTTCACACAGATCGTAACCAGCAAGGGGGCTTCGGTCGAAAATCGTATCCTCATCGAGGACATCAACAAGGAAGCCGACCGCCGCTATCATCCGGACAAACTAAGGATCAATGAATTCTGGAAGGAAGCATCGATGCCTGACATCCAATCCGAAGTCACATATTTTGAGGAAACCCCGCAGGCAACCTATGCGCGGCTTCGGGTCAGCAACATGGATGGTCTGCCTGTCGCTTACGAGCGTGAATTCATATTTGCCAAGAACCGATTCCTTGCCACAAGGGAGATTGTGACGTTTGAAGAAAGCTTCGAAGCACGACTGGCGCCGCTCTGGAACACACACAACATCGGACCTCAAATAGGAAAGCACTGGGCCAACACCTTCGTTCATCATCCCGTGGCCGCAAATGGAACACGAAGCATGAAATCTCCGCCCGTCGATCTACTGGTTTGGTTCGCACCGCGTCATGAAGCAGAACTCCAGGTGATCAACCGCCTCATCGACGATCCAAGGGCGGAGGCCTGCCCGAATCAGGTCCGCTACGTCTGGCAGGGGAAACCGGAAATCGGAGAGAAGCTGGTGTTCACTCAGGTCTATTACCCCCATGCTCCCTACCGGGCCAGGTCCAAATCGAATAACCCGAACCCTCAGGCCAAGGCCGCTTACGCCAACGATCTTCAAGCCACCGCTCATGCCTCGGGCATCCAATTGATTCGCGATACCCCTGAACTGTCGATGTTGCGCCTTGAACTCGATCCGGGCCGTGTCGAATGGATCGTATTCAACCCTGAGGAAAAAACCGTTGAGTTCGGAAACAGGAAATCCAGAGCCCCCTATTTGTATGTCCCCTCCTCTGAGTGAATCGGAATCCTAAAATACCGTTCCAGCAATTGAAGACATCCCTGCAATTCGAAATACTGATCAAGGAAACAAACCCAAGCAAAGTTAAGATGCTTCACCAAGCATGGGCTTGTGCTGCGATCGGTCCTCTACCAATGGATGGCTCTGGCTTGCTGCGCCCTTGGCAGGGTAAGGCCTCGTTCGCTTTGCAAGAGGCCGCCATCGTTATTCCATCTGATGCGGATTGATTGAAAAAAGCCCGATCTTTGCCTCATTACCTCATCAAGACGCATGGATGTCTTCGCAAAAGCAAAACAGTGGAGGCACTTCAAAACGCTCCTTGGTTCCACCAAACTCACGACATGTCAGGAGGAAATACAACGTTTATCGGTGAATCCAAGAAGGAAATTGATCCAGATATGGCCAGCGAAAACCTTTGTCCTTTCGATAGGAGAGATCCCGCATCTTCAACTGCCTTTCCGCAAACTCGGAGAGCATTTGGGGTTGGCTCAATGGATCCCTTGTTTTTCGCTGCCAGTTCTGCAGAGCATCAAGCAAGGACTCTCTGATATGAGTGTATTCAGCCCGGTCCGCCAGATTGTTGAATTCGTATGGGTCCTTTTCCAAATCGTAGAGCTCAAAGCGAGGTGAATACAGAAAGGTCCTGTAAGCCGTTTGAACATGAGCAGGTGCTTTTTGAATTTCATCCATGGTCGTGCCTGCAATGTAATGAGAGTTCAAGTGAGTATGATAGGCTTCGGCAGAAAGATTCTTTGTTATACCATCTGACAAGGGGTTCACGATCAGCTTGTAACGCTCGTCCCTGACAGAATACCCCAGATGAAAAATGCGAGGTGCTGCACCGGTCGTGAAGCCAAAAACATACTGACGCCAAGGCACCGTCAAACCATTCAGTAAAGGCTCAAGTGATCGACCGGGAAGGTTTTCAGGAAGCAATGATTCAGCCCCAATAATGCCAAGGAGGGTGGGTAGCAAATCCAGTGTGGAAACCAATTCGTTCCTTATTTCGCCTGACCTGATGACACCTTGCCAGCTGATCATGAGGGGCACCCTCATGCCGGCCTCATATACCGAGCATTTTCCGCGTGAGAATTGCGCGCCGTGATCGCCGATGTAGATAATCAATGTCTCATTGAATTTTCCCGATTCCTTCAGTTTTTGGATGAGCATGCCAATACCGTCATCAAGACGCTGGAGGCAATTGTAGTAGTCAGCAGTAAATTGCCTCAGCCTCGCAGAATCCACCCCCACCCAAGGCAATGGCTTGACTTCATTGGGCTCGATGGGCGTCTCGGGCAAACCGAACTGTTGCTTATGCAATGGAAAATGTGCATCGGGATAGTTGATTGAAAGAAAGAAAGGCTCGTCGCTGCCATTAAAAAATGTATCGGCGGATTCCGCATATTCTTTCATGTTGCGTCGCCCGAAATTTGCTCCTGAAATATCGCGATAATCCACAGGGAAATCTTTCTCTGGATTGACGTGTAATTTTCCAATGAGGCCAGTGTGGTAACCTGCAGATTTCATCAACGTGAACAAATTAGGAATATTTCCGTATGTCGAAAATTTATGTGTTGCGAGTCCTAATTGACCATTTTGATGAGGGTAAAGCCCTGTCAGGAAACAGGCACGCGAGGGGCTGCAAACAGAATATGGCACAAATGCGCGGGCAAACCGGACCCCAGACTCTGCGAGGCGATCAAGGACCGGTGTCCTTGCATAAGGATCTCCATAACAACCCAGCTCAGGCCCATTGTCCTCGGAAACAATCAAGAGCACATTGGGCATGCCCAAGGAGAGCGTTCCTTTCGCCATGAGGAGAAACGTCAGGGCCATGATCTGTTGTATCATTTTTTTCCTTTCATGCGCTCGGTTGATGCGGATCTCGAGATGGATGTAAACCAGGCATCTGTAAAGAGCGATCATGTGCGTCTTCTGTATCCGTAGAACGGATGTGCATGTGACACCTTTGGTTAAATCAAATCAGGCCTACCATCTTGCTTTGATGAACAGGAGTGATTCATCAAACGCTTACAGGATTGCCTTGAAGCGTTTTTCAGGGAGAAACTTTGATCTTCTCAAACCATGTTGTCAAGAACCCGCCGACGACCAGTTAACCTGTCAAAAAGCTTGGTCGTCAGCGTGGTTGAGAATGATTTGAAACCATGCGAGTAAGGAATGAAATACTTCAAACCCGAAGGTTAGAACATTTGCCCCAAACGTTTTACACTCAATAGGGCATTGGTGAGCGACAAAGGAAGCAAGAGCCATCAATCAACCTCTAGCAGGTGCTCCATGAGGTGAGTTAACTGATCCAGAACAGCTTCTTCCCCGGCAATGAGTTTGGCTCCTGCAAGCCGAGCTTTTTCGTGGAGATCTTCGTTGTTCACTTCAGCAAAGGCGAGCACCGGAATATGTTGAGTTTCCAGATCCTCTTTCAGCGTTTGAATGGAAAGGGGAATGTCGCCCGTTTTTGAGTGGAGGTCCATGACGAGGGCCATCGGGTGATGCTTCCGGACCTCATCGATCAACTTGTCACTCTGAGTCACAGTTGAAACGCGATAGCCGAGATCCTGCAACCGATTTACTATCTGGCTGCCTGGTATCAATTTTTCGTAAAACAATAGGACCAAGGGCGTCGACATAAGGGATAGTATGGGCAATGGCTGCGGGTAAAATCAAAGCAATTCACGCGGCGGATGATGAATCGAGAGGTTTCCCGATCTGAATACCATGTTCAAGGCAATATCGCGAGTTGGCCACATATTTTTCTGCCCAGTGACGAAGCCCTTGACGCTCTTTTTCAGATAGCGCCTTGACCACCTTCGCAGGCGAGCCAAGCACAAGCGAACCTGGTGGAACAACAGTTCCCATGGTTACCAGTGCATTTGCTCCTACAATGCTCTGAGCACCAATGATTGCCCCATCCAGCACCGTTGCCCCCATACCAATGAGGCATTCATCTTCGATGGTACAGGCATGCAGGATCGCCGCATGCCCGATAGTGACATAATTACCAATGAGGCACGGAAAATCGTCCGCCAAATGAACCACCGCATTGTCCTGCACATTGCTGTGATGCCCTACTTCAATGCGGTTGATATCGCCTCGTAATACAGCGCCATACCAGATACTGGATTCTTCGCCTATGGTCACATCACCAACAACCACTGCACGACTTGTAATGTAAGCGTTCTCGGCAACCACTGGCTGCTTGCTCCAAAAGGTCTTGAGGCGTTCTGCAAATTCCATGGCGTTTGAATATGCTAAGCTTGTCAGGACTCAGGCATCCACTGGTTTTTGAGGATCTTGGCAACGTCCATGAATGATTGACCCGCTGGGGAATCTGTTTGAACTGCTGCCACAGGTTGCCCAGAATCTCCACCTTCTCGAATCTCTGTAAAAATCGGAACCTCCCCAAGGAATGGAATGTTTTTTCGTTCACATTCGACACGACCGCCTCCATTGCCAAAGATTTCGATGCGATCTCCGTTAGGAGCGGTGTAATAACTCATGTTTTCCACGATACCCAAAATGGGCACATTCACCTTCTCAAACATGGCAATGCCCTTACGGACAACACCGACTGAAGCCTCTTGAGGCGTCGTAACGATCACACCACCATCAAGCGGCACTGTCTGGCAGAGAGAAAGCTGAGCATCACCAGTTCCGGGAGGAAGGTCAACGAGGAGGATATCAAGCTCTCCCCAATCTACGCTGTTAAAAAACTGCTGGATGGTTTTCATGATCATGGGACCGCGCCAAATGACAGGCTGATCATCGTCCAGGAGAAATCCCATGCTCATTAATTTGATGCCATGGCTGATGACTGGTACCATTTTCTGTTCTGGAGTGATAGAAGGGCGCTCGCGTACCCCCATCATCAAAGGAATGCTTGGGCCATAAATATCGCAATCCAGCAAACCGACTCGAGCCCCCAGCTTTTGCAACCCGCAAGCCAGGTTCACCGATACAGTTGATTTACCTACACCACCTTTGCCACTGGCAACAGCTACAATCCGCTGCAAACCAGGGACCGATTGTTGATTTTGAAATGGATTGGAGGCTCCTCCGGATGAAGATTGGCTTGCACTGGCCCCTTGCGGAACCTTGACCTGCACATGCACATGCTCAACGCCATCGGCATTTCTGAGCAACTGCTCCGCATCATGCTTGATTTGCGCTGCTATTTCAGCGTTTCCACCATTAAGTTCAACCATGACGCTGACAGCTCCATTGTTGACTGCCACATTTTTCACAAGTCCAAAGGAGATGATATCCCGCGAGTAACCGGGATACCTCACCTGCTTCAAAAGATCGTTGATCTGTTCTTCGGTCATAAATTTGATTTTAAAATAAAGCTAACTCCCGTCATTGTCTCATCAAGTACGGTGACTGCGTGCAAGCGAGAAAGAAAGGAACTCGCCTTGAATGCGAGGCCTCATACCTTAACGCGGGAAGCGTATTTGGCAAAAGACTTTTTGAACTGGTCTTTTCAATTGGCTCAAAATATGCTGATGATCTTTAAGGCTGAACGCCGAAAACTAGAAAAGCTCCACCTGAATATCAGACACAAGGGCAGGAGCGATGCAGATACTTTCCATTTTAAAATTAATGAAACAGGTAGTCATATTAGTTAAATCAGATGAGGCACAGGATCAAAAACTGGCCACACACATCGAAACCAGTCTGATAAAAAGTGGACATTCCGTTTTTGTTGACCGCGAATCACAAACGAGCATGGCCTGGGCCTCCAATCTGACCCATCAGATCAAATCCGCGGATGCGATCGTGCCGCTGCTATCCGATGCAGCTTGTCAAAGCGAAATCATTTCATTTCAGATCGAAGTGGCCCATGATGCGGCTCAAAAACAGAATGGCCAACCCGCCATGATCCCCTGCCGAGTAGGGTTTACCGGAGATCTTGCAGAACCGATAGCAGGTATCCTTGCTCCTATCACGCACCTGCTATGGGAGACAGAGGAAGACAACGTTGACGTCATAACGGATTTAAATGAGCGCCTGGAGCGTGTTGAGTCCAGAAGTAAGCCGGCCAAACTGGAATTGAAACCCGGTTTGAGATTGGTTGCTAAGTCCGCGCCCACCCCAAAACCCATTCGCGTGACCATTCCAGTTCAAAAGAAACCCAAGGGCCCTCTCCCTTTGGAGCCGGTAGGTGGCGCTGTCCCTCTGCACTCGGACTTCTACATGAGTCGAGGTGTCGACAAGGAGTTCCGTGAGGCACTCACGCGTTATGACAGCATTGTCCTCCTGAAAGGTGCAAGGCAGATAGGCAAAACATCCCTACTGGCTCGAGGTCTACAGATGGCAAGGAATCGTGGGGCCAAGGTAGCGTTGACAGATTTTCAAAAATTCAACGCATCCAACCTGTCTGATGTCTCCAGATTCTATATCAGCCTTGCTGAATCACTTGCAGAACAATTAGAGCTGAATGTCCTTCCATCCGATACCTGGGATGAACGACGGGGACCCAATGTAAATTTCGAACGTTTTGTGCGCAGAGAAGTACTGAAAAACATGAAAACCCAACTTGTCTGGGGATTGGATGAGGTGGATCGGTTGTTCAGTTGTTCATTTGGCAGTGAGGTTTTCGGTTTGTTCCGCAGCTGGCATAACGAGCGAGCCCTCGACCCGAGCGGCCCATGGGCAGGTTTGACTCTTTCCATCGCCTATGCCACTGAAGCTCATTTGTTCATCAGTGATATGAACCAATCCCCCTTCAACGTGGGAACACGCCTGACTTTGGAAGATTTTGATATCAATCAAATCAGAGAATTGGACAACCGATATGGTAACCCATTGAAAAATGACGAAGAGGTTCAACAATTTCAGAATCTTCTGGGGGGCCATCCTTACCTCGTGAGGCGAGGCCTTCACGAGCTCGCCTCGAAAAAAATTGATTTCAGCACCCTGGAGACTGAAGCCGATAAGGATGACGGAATATTCGGTGATCATTTGAGAAGGATCCTTGTTTTACTTGCAAAGGATCCAGATCTGACTGAGGTCTTGAAAGGCGTTACCGAAGGCAAACCATGCCCAACTCCCGAGAGCTTTTATCGACTGCGCAGTGCCGGCATCATCCACGGCGATTCCCAAACCGAATGTAATACACGTTGCGTATTGTATGCACGATTCCTCAAACGTCACCTTGCTGACTGATGGAGGTGAAAAAGTTGGAAAAAAGGCACACCTATTAAAGTAAAGCTTTATCCACGCGGGAACTTTAACGTTACATTAAAATTTAACGAAACCACCTCACGGAGTCAAGCACCTGTGAAAGCAACGTATCCGAGGAACAGAATATCACACACAAAATGACGCACACAAATTCGCTTCAGTTATTGCAAAAAAATGCTTGTGAAAAAATTCACGATAACTAGTCTGTGGGCCACTTTTTTAGGGTCATGCCAACAGGCGTGAGCTTGTCGAATATGTGACATTGGTCTAATTCATGAAATTATTGAGCAAACTGGCAATTCTTATATTTAGTCTGAGCCTGATCCCAAGCGCCCTCAAGGCAGCAGACACAAGTCCTTTGGCTGCAGAGATTGCAACGGAATTCGAAGCTGCGGAACTGGATACTACTGGAGCTGAAAGCCATGCGCATGAGGAACATCATGGGCTTCCCCCTGCTGCTGTTGAATCTTCAACATCGGCCCCCTGAAAGTGACTAACTCCATGTTGGTGACTCTTATAGTCTCTGTGCTGCTTATCTTTTTCGCTCAAATGGCTACAAGAAACATCCAGGATGTTCCATCTGGCCTCCAGAACTTTTTCGAGTGGCTCATTGAAAGTCTTTTTGAGTTCCTGGAATCCATCATGGGTTATGAGTTGGTGAAGAAAACTTTTTGGCTGTTTGCCACGCTTTTCATTTTTATCCTGGCAACCAACTGGTTCGGTTTGGTTCCCGGTGTCGGAACTTTGGGTTGGGAAACTTCTGATGGTCATTTTGAGCCTTGGCTCAGGGGAAGCCATGCGGACCTCAACATGACGACTGCGATGGCAGTTTTCTTCTTCGTGATGTGGTGTGTCTGGTCCTTGCAGGCCAATGGCATTTCAGGCGTTTACAACCATATCTTTGGTAACAAGGGCGGTGGAGCAGGTTTCATGAAGGCATTCATGATTGCCATATTCTTTTTTGTGGGGATACTGGAAGTCGTGTCCATCGTTTTCCGACCGGTATCACTCAGTTTTCGTCTTTACGGAAACGTATTCGCAGGTGAAAATATTTTGGAATCCATGCTCATGATCGTACCCTGGCTGGGCTGGCTCATCCCTCTTCCGTTTTACTTTTTAGAATTGCTTGTGGGTCTGGTGCAGGCCCTGGTCTTCATGCTGCTAACAGCTGTATTCACGCTTCTCATGTGTGAACATCATGATGAAGACCATGGAAAGACACATTAAGAACTCAAGTATACGAGCAATTGGTTACAAGAATTTGACAACTGGATCGTGGAGAAAACCGCGACAGCTGTCGAGACAACATCAAAAACTAAAAGAAAGAAAAGCAACATGTCATTATTGCCTCTCATCGCTGAAATGTCTGGTAGCATCCACGTCGGACTTGCTGCACTTGGGTCTGCCATTGGCGTAGGCTTCGTCGGAGCAAAAGCAGCAGAAGCAACCGGACGCAATCCGGGAGCCTCCACCAAGATCATGGTTATATCCATTATTTTGGCTGCTTTGGCAGAGGGTATCACCTTCTTCGCCATCTTCCTTGCCTAATAAGGTCAAAGAATCAACCCGATCCAGCCTTCAGCTGGGTCGGGACTTTCAAAGAAGGAAACCTGTTGCTGATATAATTTTATGACTCTTTACTACATCCTAGCCGCCGCAGCCACCACCGAAGAAGGGAAGGTCGAGGCCATTGTCAAACAGTTTGGCTGGCATCCTCAACTGTTCTTTTCACAGCTGATTGTTTTCGGCATTGTCATTTTCGCCCTGAACAAATTTGCTTACAAACCGATCCTTCAAGTTTTGGACGACCGCCGCAAACGTATTGAGGAAAGCCTGACAAGTGCGGAGAAAATCAAGACTGAACTGGCGGAGACAGAAGCAGCCCGCAAGAAAATACTGGAAAATGCCAATACGCATGCCAACCAGCTGATTGAAGAAGCACGTTCGGCTGCAAACAAGGTCAAGGATCAGGAAACTCAAAAAGCCATCAGCCAAGCCGAACAGATTATTTCAAAAGCGCGAGAAGCGGCTCAAGCAGACCATGAACGCATGCTGACGGAATTGAGGAGCGAAGTAGGCAAGCTCGTTGTTCAAACCACCGCCCAGGTAACCGGTAAGGTATTGACGGATGACGACCAGAAACGCCTGGTTGATGAAGCCAATAAACAAATTGCCGCCTGATCCAAGCATACCGCTCAGCATTCAACGCCATCGACACATGAAAGTCTCCAAACAAGCACGTCGCGATGCTAAAATTGCTCTTCAAGGGCTGCCTGAAAAATGGGCTTCTGCAAGAAGATAGTGTCACAAAGACAGTGCAAGCAGTTGTGGATGGGAAGCCACGTGCTTATATCCAGATTCTGAATCATTTGCTGAAGCTTGTAAAAACAGACATTCACAGCCGGACAGCCAGGATTGAATCTGCCGATTCGCTTGATGATGCCACTCGGAAGTCTGTTGAAAAGCTGCTTACGGACCGTTACGGCACTTCATTGATGATGAGCTTTGACGTAAATCCGGCATTGCTTGGCGGTATGCGCATCCAGGTTGGAAGTGATGTTTATGATGCAAGCATCCGAAGCCGTCTACAGAAAATTGGAGAATCCTTCGCTGTTAAGTAACCTAAAAGGCTATCGTAAATTCATTGATACTTTGAACCCCCTAAAACACATCGATCTTTTCAAAACCCTATGAGCAACTTAGTAAAGGAAATTGAAGCACAAATCTCAGGAGCCAAACAAACCGTCGCCAAAGAAAACGTGGGCGGTCGTGCGTCAAATCAGCGATGGTGTCGCCAAAATCGAAGGCCTGACCGATTGCATGCTCAACGAGATGCTTGATTTCGGCAACGGCATCACTGGCCTTGCCCTGAACCTTGAAGAATCGGAGGTAGGGAGCCATCATTCTGGGTGAATACACCCAAATCAAAGAGGGTGCCGAAGTGAAAACAACCGGTAAGCTCCTTCAGGTTCCAGTCGGCAAGGGCATGCTGGGACGCGTCGTCAACGCGTTGGGTCAACCTCTGGACGGCAAGGGCGCCATTGACAGCGATGTCTTTTATCCGGTTGAGAAAATTGCGCCCGGTAATTGTGACCAGAAAAGCGGTGAGCCAGCCGGTCCAGACCGGTATCATGGCGGTAGATGCGATGATTCCTATTGGCCGTGGTCAACGCGAGTTGATCATTGGTGATCGTTCGACCGGAAAAACGACGATAGGTATCGATACGATCATTTCACAGGCACCGCCAAAACAAGGCAGCCGAGGAAGCTGGAGACAAGGACTACCGACCTCTTTATTGTATTTACGTTGCAGTTGGCCAGAAACAATCCAATGTGGCCCAAGTGATCGCCACGCTTGAAAAAGAAGGCGCCCTGCCCTACACCATTGTTGTCAGCGCCTCTGCCTCTGACTCAGCTACCAACCAGTATCTGGTTCCTTTCGCTGGTTGTGCCATGGGTGAGTGGTTCATGGACAACGGGATGGATGCTCTGATCATTTATGATGATCTCTCCAAGCACGCTGTTGCCTACCGTCAGGTATCTCTTGTCCTGAAACGTCCATCCGGACGTGAGGCTTATCCTGGTGATGTTTTTTATCTGCACAGCCGCTTGCTCGAACGCTCGGCGCGCGTGAATGAAAACTACGGCAATGGGTCTCTGACAGCACTGCCAATCATCGAAACTCAAGCGGGTGATGTTTCTGCCTATATTCCAACCAACGTGATTTCGATTACAGACGGTCAGATTTATCTGGAAACGGATTTATTCTATCAGGGTATCCGCCCTGCCATTTCGGTGGGTCTGTCGGTGTCTCGGGTGGGTTCTGCCTGTCAGATCAAGGCCATGAAACAAGTGTCCGGCCGCATCAAGCTCGAATTGGCTCAGTTTCGTGAATTGGGCCGCTTTTGCACAGTTTGGCTCCGATCTGGATGCCAAAACCCAAGCACAATTGGAACGCGGGAAGCGCATCGTCGAGGTTTTCAAGCAGCCACAGTACAACCCCCATGTCCGTGGAGCTTCAGATCGGCGTCCTCTGGGCAGTTCAGAATGGCCACTTCGACAAGGTAGACGTCGACAAGGTCAAAGACTTCCAGGCAAAGCTGACCGACTTCTTGTCCACCCGTAAGGCAGACCTGCTCAGCCGAAATCCGAGCTGAAAAGAGTGGTTTCAGATGAGATTGCTGCAGATCTGAAATCAGCAATCGAGGATTTTGCTGATACTTATCGATAATTTCAGAAAACTAATAAAGTCTCATGCCAAGTACACGCGACATTCGCAGGCGGATAAAATCCGTTAAAAACACCGCTCAGATCACCAAGGCCATGCAGATGGTGGCGGCATCCAAAATGCGTCGGGCACAGCAGGCGGCGCTTGCTGGACGCCCTTATGCGGAATTGATGAATAAAGTCTTGGCAGAAGTTTCAGCAGGTGCAGGAGAGTTCAGCCATCCTTTGATCCAGGAGGGAAGCGGTGAGAAACGAGCGCTGATTGTCATCAGTTCGGACAAGGGCCTGTGTGGAGGACTGAATTCAAACCTGCTTCGAGAGGCGGGGAAAGCTCCGAAAGATTCTACTGTTTTCATATCTGCAGGTCGCAAAGCTTCACAATTCCTTGCACGAACCAAGAGGGATCTTGCAGCGGAATTCAGCTACAAGGACGCCCCTGAATTCTCAGAGGCACGCGCTATATCGAAAATGGCTCAGGACATGTTTTTGAAAGGAGAAGTAAGTGGTGTCGATGTCCTGTTTACTAATTTTATCTCCACGCTGGTCCAGAAGCCGGAAATCAAAACGTTTCTCCCGATTGGAAAGATACAAGGCATCGAAGCTGGTGTAGAAGGTAAATCCAGTGAAAAAGAACTTGAGGCCGGAAGTGCTGAATTTCTTTTCGAGCCCAATCCCCAGGACGTCTTCAGCAACTTGCTGCCTCACTACTTGAATTTTCAGATGTATCAATATCTTCTGGAATCCAAGGCAAGTGAACACAGTGCCCGTATGGTTGCCATGAAGAGCGCTACCGATAATGCCCAGCAATTGATCAAAGATTTGACACTTGAATTCAATAAGCTACGTCAATCGATGATCACCAATGAGCTTTTGGAAATCACTTCCGCGGCCATGGCTTTGGGATAAACCACAAAAGCTATTTAACTGAAAGGCGGCAGTGATACCACTGCCGCTTTTTTTTATCCATGCCAAAGTCACTCCCATTTGAATTGCCGCTCGATAGCCCTGTTCTCTGACAAAAAATAGCATGTGATTTACCAGGCCAGGATGCAATTGCCCGGAAAAAACCCCGACTTCAAATTGATTCATAACTACGAATATGGCACTCATCGAACAGGCAATCCTGGGCGATCTCAATGATACCGAAATCCTGGCTGCAGCAAAAGACGCATTGAATCCACTCGTCTTGAGTCAAAGGTTGAATGTCGACAATCGATGAGAATACTGAAAGAAGCCATAAGCGCACCCTCATTCCACTCGAGTCTGAAGCGATGGTTTTTCGTCATGCGATTCATCTGATGCTATAACTTAAAAACTTCTGCCTTTTCATCAAGGAGGGTGTGTTTTTAACTGTTCACAATATGAATTTAACCGAACAAATGCAGCAGTTGGCAAAAAGATCCAAGTCGGCAGCTCATCGTTTGACACAACTTGGCACTCAGCAGAAGAACCGCTGTCTGGAAGCAATGGCTCAGGCACTCGTTGATCATCAAACCGAGATCCGGGAGGAGAATGCCAGAGACCTGGAAACGGCAAAGACCATGCAGCTTTCAAAAGCAATGACAGACCGCCTTGTACTGGATACATCCAGAATCGAGGGCATGGCTCAGGGACTTCGGGAAATTGCGGCTTTACCAGATCCCGTCGGTCGGGAGCTCGACCGCAAAGAGCGCCCCAATGGACTATTGCTTCGTAAAATGGCAACCCCGATCGGAGTGATCGTGATCATTTATGAATCACGCCCCAATGTGACTGCCGATGCAGCAGGCTTGTGTTTCAAGTCTGGCAATACAACCATTTTGAGAGGTGGCAAAGAAGCCATTCATTCCAATCAGATCATTGCCAAACTCATGGTAGAGGCAGCCCAGGCATGTGAGCCTGGTTTCCCCGCCGATGCGATACAGGTCATTCCAACCACCGATCGCGCTGCTGTGCCAGCACTGCTTTCTCTAACCGATGATGTCGACCTTTGCATGCCTCGCGGGGGGGAAGGCTTGATACGAGCTGTAGCTGAGTGCTCCAAAGTACCAGTGATCAAGCATTACAAAGGAGTTTGTCATGTGTATGTGGATAAAGATGCTGACCTTGAGATGGCGGTCCAGATCGCCGTGAATTCCAAGACACAACGACCAGGTGTTTGCAATGCCATGGAAACGCTCCTGATCGACCAACGCGTTGCAGAATCTTTTCTTCCCAAATTGGCCCTTGAGCTTTCAGCCAAAGGCGTCGCTGTAAAAGGAGATGAAAAGGTCATCTCAATATTGACTCCCCTGATTGAATCGAAAAAGCTCGATCTGGAATTGGATGAGGCGACAGAGGAAGATTGGCATGCTGAATATCTGGATTTGATTCTTTCGATCAGAGTCGTTGAAGACTTGCAGCAGGGAATTGATCATATCAACACCTACGGCTCCGGACATTCAGATTGTATTGTAAGCAAGAACGAATCCACTGCCCAGCAATTCATGCGTGACGTGGATGCTTCCGCGGTTTACTGGAACGCTTCAACACGTTTTACCGATGGCGCCGAATTTGGGATGGGGGCAGAAATCGGGATCAGCACCGATAAAATCGGTGCGCGCGGTCCCATGGGACTGGAAGAGCTCACCAGTTACAAATGGTTGTGCTTCGGCACGGGACAAGTCCGTTAATCCAGTTAACAAAATCAATCTCTTGAATCAGACCGATATCGAATCAGCCATCCACCATGCCCAACAGGTGCGATCAAGCCTGCCCGCAGAGGGTTTATTTGAGGGGCACACATGGCGCATAAGCCCGGAACCATTCCCACTGGAGCCGCGACTCGTCAAACAGCTCGAAAAATTAGGCCGGGTACTGCTTCAGTTTTATCGAGCACTCAACCTTCTTCACCGAAAGAGCCACGAGCAAGCTGCCCCTGAATGGGTTGCAGAATGGATGGATGCCGGCAAACCCGATGCGTTGATTCAACGAGGACTTGGAAAGACCTTCAAACAGAGTTTACCCAAGGTTATCAGACCTGACATACTCTTGACCGATGAAGGATTCGTGATCAGCGAACTCGATAGTATCCCTGGTGGTATCGGCCTCACTGCCTGGCTCAACCAGACTTATTCGGATTTCGAAAACCAAGAGGGACCCAAGGTCATTGGAGGCTCAAAAGGCATGCTGGAAGGTTTTTCTGATATTTTCCAGGAGAACAGTGTTGCTCATGTTATCGTTTCCGAGGAGGCAAAAACCTATCGACCGGAAATGCAATGGCTGGCAGCAAACATCCTGAATCGAAATATTCAAGTCCATGATGATCAGTTCACCGGATTCAATGAGGGAGATTCGGTCTATCGTTTTTTTGAATTATTTGATTTGGACAATGTCGCCAGTGCGAACGCCATTTTCGATCAGGCAGAGGCCGGTCGAATTCACCTCACACCGCCTCCAAAACCTGTATTTGAAGAAAAGGCTTCTTTCGCATTGTTACACAATCGCAATCTCGAACCTTTTTGGAATCAACATCTGGGAGGTGGGTTTTTCAAGACACTTCTGCAGCATGTCCCCTACACATGGATGATTGACCCAGCTCCCCTCCCCCCTCAAGGCGCCATTCCCAGATTAGGTCTGACCAACTGGCATCAATTGAAAAACCTGTCTCAAAAAGAACGCCATCTGATTCTTAAAGTTTCCGGATTTTCCGAGCAGGCATGGGGAGCTCGTGGCGTGTTTCTGGGGAGTGATTTGTCCGCACAGGATTGGGGACAGGTTGTGGATAAAGCTATCCGGAGTTTTGGAAAACAAAACTATGTCCTTCAGGACTATCACAAACCCAGAACGATAGAAGCCCGCTACCATGATGGATCTAATGATACGATTGTTCACATGAAGGGTCGTGTCAGGCTATGCCCCTATTACTTCGTCAAAGGAGAAGGCGATCAAGCACGACCACATTTAAGGGGAGTCATGGCGACCATCTGTCCAGCAGACAAGAAGATCATTCACGGAATGAAAGACGCTATCATCGCTCCATGCTCCAGTTAAGCTCTCACCTTCGACCATCATACCACATGAACCAGGCGCTTCGGCGGCCTCGGACAAATGGATAGCAAAAAAACGAAATGAGAAAGGTTTTGATCAGTTCCCATTTTGAATACAGGTAGATTTTGCGCGGTGAAGTTGAAAGCGGATATTTCTCAAGTATCCGGAATTCAAGACCAGACCTTCTGGCCCAGCGTTTTAATTGACGACTGAACCCAATTTCTTCTCCGGCATAACAATCCTCGGGAAAACCACCAACGGCTCGAAATCCGTCTGCCCGACTGTATACAAAGGATCCGGCTGCCCAGGACATCATCTGGCTCATTCGGTTCCACACCCCTAACCAGAATCTGTAAAACCAACGAATATCGCCTTCCATCTCCAGAACACAGCCTCCGCCTGCGACGCTGCCGCTTGCAATTGTATCTGCAAGATCCTTGAAGAGAGCGGGAGAAGGAATTGAATCTGCATCGATAAATACAAACCATTGCCCTTTGGCAATGGAGGCACCCGCATTACGAGCTCGCGCGATTTGATTTTTGGGCTCGAAAACAACCCTGGCTCCGTTTTCCCTGGCGATGACTGAAGTGTGGTCCGTTGAATTGTTGTCACAGACCACGATCTCCCATTCAAGTCCTTTGTCTGTGAGCACAGCAGCGGATTGACGAATGCATTTCAATGTTTCGGGAAGTAATTTTTCCTCATTGAAGGCAGGAATGATAAAACTGAGATTCAGGTCAGACACATCGAAGGGAGTAATGACTCCGTGGGTTTTCGGGTTTTGGCATATGGCCTAGCTGATAAATCAATGCCTCACGGGAAGGTCATGCGCAAATGAATATTGCTCAAATTGTGGATGCTGAATCAACTTGGACCATGTCGACGGACGAACAAAGGATCTTTTATGAGGCAAATGAGTGATGGGCTCCGCATTTGTCGAATGCATGACCTTCCTTAACCAAAGCGCATCCAGCAAAGGCTCGACTAATTCCGGATGAGTAGCGGCTACTGTCGTTTCTTCCTTTTCGCCTACCTCCCCTCCTTTCCCTACGAAGAAGCCTGCACAGAGCATGGCGACCCGCACGCTCGTACTGCGTGAATAGGTTGCCAAGGTGCATGGAGCCTTGAGTTGTTCTCTGATCGTTTGAAAGGCTTTCAGTGACCAGAGCTCCGGGTTTTTTGCGGGTGAATAAGGATCATAAAGAACCGCCTCTGGGCAGGTGCTTGAAATCGAATCGTCAGGATATCCTTCCCTGAGATCTCCCAAATGCAAATGCCAACAAACTGCAAGCTGCCCCCATTGAAATTGGATCACCTTTTCCTGAATCAACTGCTCTACAAGAGTTTCGAAACCACACATGTAAGCAAGTAATTCAGAATGTCCCAATGCAAATTTCAGGGGCGCAAGCGAAGCATCAAAGCTGTGTAACTCGATGCCACCCTTGATGTGCTCATGCTCACGAATCAAGTGGATGGCATTCCCTGCACTTCCAAGCCCAATATCCCAGAGGCAAAGCGGTTTCCTTGAACTCTTTATTCTCTCTTCAATACGCATGGGATGGAAATAAACACAGCGAGCTTCGACTTCCGGTCCAACTTGAGGATGAAATGTCTCTCCATGTACCTCCGAACGGACTGAGTGTCTTCCGTGCGGCAAGGGCACAATCGAATAAGCCGGTGTGAGTTCGTTTTTTACGTCAGAATTGTTCATCGAAGGTGCCATTTTAGTGCCATGGATTTTCACTGGTTTTTTCCATCATATACAAATTGCATTTGCATTGAAAGATACTTGCGAGAGCTTGGTGACGGATTTAGTGTAGCCATCAATGGAATTTATCAAGGACATTCACAGGGACAAGATCGCGACCGGTAAACCGGCTATTTCCTTTGAATTTTTCCCTCCTAAAACAGAAAAAGGAGAAGCGCAGTTATTTCATACGGCACTCCCGGAATTGTTGAAGATCCAACCGGATTACTGTTCGGTTACTTATGGGGCAGGTGGAAGTACACGCGGGAAAACCCTTGAAATGGTATCTCGTATCCAGAAGGACTTTCAGTTGACATGCATGAGTCATCTCACATGTGTCAATGCCACACGTGAAGATGTTAATCAGGTTCTCACCGAGGCAAAAAGGTCAGGTATAAAAAACATCCTTGCCCTGCGTGGAGATCCTCCGGGAGGTAAAGGAGATTTTCAAGCCACTGAGGGCGGATTTACTTATTCGAAAGATCTGGTCGCATTTGTTCGTTCCGAATTTGATTTCTCCATTGGTGTCGCTGGTTTTCCTGAGGGCCATATTGCCTGCAAAGAGGGTCGGGAGGTTGATTGGGACAGGCTGAAGGAAAAAGTTGATTCCGGAGCTGATTTCATCATCACTCAGTTATTCTTTGATAATGATGACTTTTTCCGGTTTCGTGATCATCTTGTCAAAAAGACAGGAATGACCAAACCGATCATTCCAGGTATCCTCTCAGTGTTGTCAACACGGCAAATCAAGAGATTTACTGAACTTTGCGGTGCCAGCATACCCAAGAGCATGATGAATCGTTTGGATGATCTCGCTGAAGACGATGCAGCTGCCACAGAATTCGGTATTGAGCATGCGGTAAGACAATGTGAGGCACTCCTTGACGCAGGAGTCCCAGGACTTCACTTCTACTGCCTCAATAAATCATACTCCACTAATCGAGTTGTCGATGCCTTGAGCCGGTATCGATGATAAATGCAAACTGACATTTGAAGATACTCATCACAGGCATTTCCGGTTTGATTGGCTCTGCCACACAAACTCATTTTCAGCGAAGAGGACATCAAGTAGTGGGATTGACAAGGGACTCCACAGCAGCAGACAATGCAAGATTGTTTCACTGGGATCCTTTGTCTGGTAACTTGGACCCCAAAGCATTGAGTGGCGTTGACGGTGTTATCAATCTCGCCGGAGAAAATATTGCAGAAGGCAGGTGGACGGAGAGAAAAAAGAACTCATTGGTTCAAAGCCGAATAAAATCCACAGAACTTCTGGTAAAAACCATTCTGTCGTCTTCTTCCCCACCGTCCTGGATGGTAAATGCATCAGCAGTAGGCATATATGGTGATTGCGGTGATGAGATTGTCCACGAATCTTCGACGGCAGCTACAGATTTCCTGGGTAATCTAGCATCAGATTGGGAGGGAGCACTTGGGCCATTGAGTTCAAGTTCAACGAGAACCATTTCATTAAGGTTCGGCCTCGTGCTTTCAAAAAATGGGGGTGCATTGAAGAAAATGCTTCCCATATTCAAACTCGGGGGTGGTGCTATTCTAGGGTCAGGCAAACAATGGGTTTCCTGGGTGTCTCTGGATGACGTGACAAGGTGTCTTGAGATGTTAGCAACTAACACCAATCTGAGTGGACCGGTTAATTGCACCAGCCCTCATCCAGTAAGATTTACAACATTTGCAAAAACATTGGCCAAGGTGGTAAGGCGACCCGTTTTTTTAAAAATTCCCTCTATTGCGGTCAGGATTCTTTTCGGAGAGATGGGAAAAGCAACTCTTCTCGCAAGCTGCAGGGCAAACCCGGCCAAACTAATGGAAAGCGGCTTCAAATTTGAGGATCCTCTCATCGAACCAACTTTCCGCCGATTGATCAGCGGATAACTCTTTTGCGCGATCAACCACCGCATCTGCCAGGAAAGCAGACAAAAAAAGCGCTTCGGTAAGACCGAAGCGCTCTGAAAGATATTTTGCGATTACGTTGGATCAACGTCCGCGGAAGTCTTCGTCACCAGGAACGGCGAGTTGGACAGTTTCAATACCTACGTCACGGATGGCAACGCCAAGTTTGGAGTTACTGAATCCTTGAACACTGCCGTCACCCATTGCAACGTTACCGGCCAGATCATGGATGTTTTTGTCATATCCAGGAGTTGGATTTGGCAATGGACGTGCGTCTGTGCGACGAGCGCGCATGCGGAATTGGAAAACAACGCCGTCATCAATTTGAGCACGATCACTGTTGGTGATGTTACGATCACCTGACAGAAGACTCTGTGGCAGGGTTTCGTCTGCATCAAATCCTACGAAGTAACTGATATTCTGGTTAGCATTGAAAGCTTCCTGAACATTGTCACGTGAAGAACGGATTCGGTTGGTGTTCCAGGTTGTGGATTCAACACGACCTAGACCATCACTGGGGCAAAGCACGATTTTTGGGGTCTGCAGCTCATTGGAGAGAGACAAGAAATGCCTCCACACCTGAGTTGCGCCTGTGCGACGATCGACAGCACCGGCAGAACCACCTTGGTCATCAGGCACTTGCATAGGATAAAGATCACCATTATCCGTTGCAAAGATGCGGAATGCGAGTCCCACGTTCTTAAGGTTACTGACGCACTTGATTTTCTGTGCTTTGGCTTTGGCTTTGGCCAATGCCGGCAACAGCATGCCCGCCAAAATGGCGATGATTGCAATCACGACCAGCAGCTCGATGAGCGTGAAAGCACCTAATTTCGTTTTTTTCAAACGTTGGTTCATACTATTATTTATTGAGGTATTGTAATGAGTTTTTGGGTTGCTCGGAACGACAATGCATGAATGTGCCTATGAACATCAATCCGTGTTACCACTATTTGAAACCAAGGGTTAACACTTACTGTTAACAAAAAGCATATCAATCATGATTTGGTGATGCCATCCATCTTGGTATCTTCGCCCCAAAGCACCGCAAATCGAACGAGCTCTGCCCTTGTTTTGATATCGAGTTTCTGACGAATGCTTGCTCTGTGGGCTTCCACTGTTTTGACGCTCATACTCAAAAGTTTGGCAATCTCCCGACTTTCACGCGCTTTTCCCACAAGGGCCAGCACTTCGAGCTCTCGATCTGTCAGATGGCTCACGGGTGACGATGAGGTTTTTGTTTGGCGTCCAGTTAAATTATTTAAAAAATTACTGGCGACAAGATCACTTACATGGACTTCGCCCTTCAGTATGGTTTGGATGGCGACAATCAGCTGTTTGGCCCCCTCAGATTTCATGACGTAGCCACGCGCACCTGCCCTCAAAACACGTTCTGCATAAAAGGTTTCCTCATGCATGGAAAAGACAAGTATTTCCACCTCAGGCTGAACTTTCCTTAAATCCTTGATAAGTTCCAAGCCACTGCGTCCTCGCAGAGTCAGGTCAACGATCAACAAATCAGGTTTGAGCTTTTGAACTTTCTCAAGTGTATCATCCGCATTGTCGGACTCGCCTATGAGAGTCAATGAAGCATGCACATCTATCGATTCCCTGATTCCAGCTCGAGTCAGAGGATGATCGTCGACAACAAAAATGGAACGGATGGGTTCTGGTTCGGTCTTGACCATGGTTCAAAGCATTGAATTCAAAGTGAGGCTTGGTTCGTTTAATTGGCGTGTAATATCGCCGATGGGATGCGACATATTACTTTCACACCTTGAGGTGTATTCTCACAAAAACTCAGTTGAGCATGCAACAATTGACTGCGAAATCGCATATTGGAGACACCGCAACCAGTTTCACCCAACTGCCCGCCCTCAACTTTCCCTTTCCCATTGTCCTGCACAATCAATAACAGATCCTCCCCCAGCACCTCAAGCCGCACTTCAACGAGCGAAGCTGCTGAATGCTTGACCGCATTTTGTATGGATTCTTGTGCGATGCGGTATATGTGCACACCGGCCGTCGCCGAATGCAGAGCAATGTCATCATGAGACACAACAGATTTCAATTCCATGGGAAGCACAGAGTTCATCAGATTCACCCAGCTGGAGATCGCTTGAGGCAAACCCACTTCTTCGATATGGGAGGGGTCGGACCATGCGATCATCGTTCGGGTTTTAAGAAGGGCATCTTGAACCACTTTGAGAAGGCTGCCTATTTTTTCGCTTCTCTCCACTTCCGTCATTGACGCATCGATTTGAATGGCGTGCAGGCCCATTTCGAGGCAGGTGAGATGAGGGCAAAGGTCATCGTGCAAATCGCGCGAAAGCTTGAGTTTGTCTGCCTCAATCACCTCAACAAGTTGATGGGTGGCAGGTCGCTTGAACGATGTGAGTGATGGGCTGCTTCCGTTTTTCACCAAGGCATCCTTCAACAGGGCAAGCAAGGTGCTTTTGGGCAACTTATCAAGTTCCTCGAAGTTCATTCAATCCACCCCCGCCATCGATAATATTGATAACCTACCATTTCATGGGCAAATTCATGTAAGTTTTGAAAGTTATCGGATTGAGGAAACAATTTCCATCTTCGCTTTTTCGCAGTAGTCGCATACCCTTTGAAATCGCACCCCACTGGCTGCACCTTGACTCCATGCTGTCGAAAAACGGCTTCGGCCCGCTTCATGTGCCAGGCAGAAGTCACCAGATAAAGGGTTTCCCAGTTCTTGTTTTTGACAAGTTCACGGACTTTGACAGCTTCATCACGCGTCGTGTAGGAGTTGTCCAGAAAATGCACTTCGCCTTTGACCATACCCCACCTTGTTCGCCACTCATTCAGCAATTGCCCCTCAGAAGTGATGGTTCCATTGATCTCATAATCACTTCCTCCAAATACGAGATTGTCCGCTTTACCGGATTCCATTAAATCGAATGCAGTCAGATAACGATCAAAAGCATCACTGGCCGTGATTCCAAGAGCTTCTCCCGATTGCGGAAACAGCCCCCCTCCCAGGCAAATGACCGCATCCGCCTTGGGAAGTGCTTCCCAATCGTCCACCATGTAGGGCCGCTCGAGCTTTGCCAGTAGCCAGCCGGACAACGGAGTCGCTCCCATACACCATACCAGGGTGCACAGAAGAAAAACAACGGCACTCGTCTTGTGTTCCTTGAGTTTTCGAAATCGCCAGGCAATGCATAATAGAAGAACCCATATCACAGCCAATGGATCCAAAGCTTCGCCCAGACGTTTGCTTAGATTAAGGTCAATCATTGATTGCTTCCTACTGTATTCAACAATATGGCAAATTTAAATCCTGAAGATGTAAAAAGCCGCTTGTTATACCCATCCAGACCCTCAAGATCATGACCGGCAAAACGCACTGGAATGAATTTAACAAACGACCCGATCCCTCAACTCATCAAACGGCTGGCAGTTCCAGCCAGTGTTGGCTTCTTTTTCAACACGATGTACAACGTAGTAGACACCTATTTTGCGGGATTGTTGTCCGTGGATGCGCTCGCTGCATTATCCGTCTCTTTCCCGGTATTTTTCATTCTCATTGCAGTAAGCGCCGGCATTTCACAAGGAGCCACGGCCCTTGTATCCAATGCGCTCGGAGCAGATGATCTGGAGGGCGCTCGAGACATGGCGACTCAGTCGGTCATGTTCAGTCTCTGCACGGGCGTGATACTGATGATTGCAGGATTCCTATCGTTTCCTTTTCTTTTTGGACTACTTGGGGCGGAGGGCGAGTATCTGGATATCACCCTGACTTACATGAACTGCATCCTGACAGGTACTCTGTTCTTTATTGGCCAGTCGATCTTGAATGCCACTTTGAACGCTCAGGGCGATACGAAAAGTTATCGCAATCTGCTGATCATTGGATTTGTTCTGAATCTAATTCTGGATCCTTGGTTTATGTACGGCGGGATTGGATTGCCAGCCATGGGCATTCGCGGAATCGCTCTGGCAACCGTTTTGATCCAAGCCCTGGGGTGCTTCTATCTGGCATGGAGGATAGCGTGTTCCAAGCTGAAATACCCTTTGACACTTCAGCGATGGAAGCCGGATTTCTCAGCATGGGGACAGTTGGCCAGACAGGGAATACCGGCTTCGATCAATATGATGACGGTTGCTGCGGGCATTTTTGTGATCACCTGGTTTATCAGTTTTTTCAGTAAGGAAGGAGTAGCCGCCTATGGCATTGCAACAAGGATAGAACAAATCATCCTGCTGCCGACCATAGGGCTGAATATTGCAGTATTGACGCTGACGGGTCAAAATAACGGCGCTGGCCGAATGGACAGGATTATGGAAATGAGAAAAGTTGCCATGAATGCTGGATTAATGATGATGATCACAGGTGGCATCGCATTGTATTTTGCTGCACCCATGATGATGCGTTTTTTTACGGACAACGAGCAAGTATCGTCTATCGGAGCGGAATACCTGCGCATAGCTTCTTTCACACTTTGCTCCTACGTGATCCTCTTTCAAACGGTCTTCATGCTTCAAGGTCTTAAAAAGCCGATGATTGCGCTCTGGATCGGTCTTTACCGACAGATTGTTGCACCATGCGCTGTCTTCTATCTGTTGGCCTTTCTACTGGACTGGAAATTACAAGGTATCTGGTGGGGAATCTTTGGCGTGACCTGGAGCGCAGCAATATTTACTTTGTTTTATGGTCATCGTATTTTAAGGCGTATGAGTGAAGCCAGTGTTCAGCGTTCAAAGAATTGACAAGGAATCCATGAAAGAAGAAGCCTCCCAAGATTCGTATCAAGCCGCACAGCAATCAGACCGTAACGAGGTTGTCAGCGGTGTCGATGAACTTCACCAAATAGCACAGCTGGCCTCGACAGTCTCAGGTTGCAAAACGGCAATGATTCACCTGCTCAATGGAGGGGAGCTGGATATGTATGCGGGGAGAAACTGGGAACCTTCATTTCAGCATCACGAGCTGCCTTTTTGCAAAAAGGTTCTGGCGAGCGACCAAGCCATCGTCATCAAGGATACATCTGTTGAGTTGGATGGTGAACGATCATGTCTGTCAAAAGCCCCATGGAATTTCAAGTTCATGGCAGGATTCCCTATCAGGAGCAAGCGAAATACTCCACTCGGTGTCCTGAGCATCATGGACAAAAGCCAACATCGCTTAACCGTGGAGCAAATGGAGTCCTTGGACATATTATCCAAACACGCTGCAGGGACTATTTTCATGGGAACAGCGACAAGCGAATTACACAAACTTTCAGACGAACATCAGAAAATCAAAAAGGCTTACGACGATTCCGAGGCATTCTACCATAACCTTGTCGAAAGCCTGCCCCAGCACATCATACGCAAAGACACAAAAGGTGAGTTTACCTTTGCAAATCAAAACTTTTGCAAAGCGATTGGAAAGACTTCACAAGAAATCCTGGGTAAAACAGATTTTGATTTATTCCCAACCCATTTGGCGGCCAAATACCAAGAAGACGATCGCGTCGTGATGGAATCACTTCAGAAGATCGAGATCACAGAGGAGAACGTCGGTCTGAATGAAACCAAAAGCTATGTCCACGTCATCAAAACTCCCATTTTTGATCCTTCCGGTGAGGTCGTAGGAACACAGGGAATATTCTGGGATGTAACAGACAAGAAGAAGACAGAATATGAGCTGACTCTGGAACGACGCTTGCTGAGATCTTTGCTGGAAACCATTCCTGATCATGTTTACTTCAAAGATGAAAAATCGCAATTCATCCGGTGTAGCCGGGAATTATCCGATCGACTGGGCCTGAAGGACCCGAGCGCAGCTGAAGGTAAAACGGATTTTCATTTTTTCAGCGAAGAACATGCCAAGCCTGCTTTTCAGGATGACATGGAAATCATCAGAACAGGTCAACCGATCATCAATAAGATCGAGAAAGAGACATGGCGAAACGGGGAGGTAGGCTGGGTACTGACGAGCAAAATGCCCTACAAGGATGAGGATGGAAACATCATAGGAACCTTCGGGGTTTCTAAAGATATTTCCAAGCTGATCCAGACTGAGGAAAAACTGCGCAAAGCTGAACAAAAATACCGCGACATCTTCGAGCAAGCCGTGGAGGGTATTTTTCAATCAACCCCGGAAGGCAGGTATATAGAAGCAAACCCGGCCTTGGCAAGAATCTACGGTTACAAATCCACGGCAGCTCTTTTAGGTTCGCTGACAAATATTCAACAGCAACTATACGTTGATCCATCGCGCCGGCAGGAATTTGCACGACTGATGAAGGAGGATGGTGAGGTTCACGAATTCGAATCGGAAATCTATCGCAAGGATGGCAGGAAAATCTGGATAGCTGAAACTGCCAGATCGGTAAGAGATGATGAAGGAAAAACCCTTTATTATGAAGGCGTCGTTGAGGACATTTCTGAGAGAAAACAAGCGGAGGCAGCGCTCCAGTATGCGCGCGATGCTGCGATGGAATCCAATCGCCTGAAGTCTGTCTTTCTGGCAAATATGAGTCACGAAATTCGTACCCCGATGAATGGTATCATCGGCATGAGCTCACTGTTGCGCCAAACAACACTTTCTGAGGATCAAGTCTATTTCGCAGACACTATCGAATCGAGTGCGTTGGGATTACTTCGCCTCATTAATGATATCCTGGATTTCTCAAAAATCGAATCTGGCAAAATGACGATTGAAAACGAACCTTTCAATATTGCCGAAAACGTAGAACAAACTGTCAGCCTGCTGGCTGATCAGGCTCAAACGAAGGGTCTCGAATTTATTCTGGATATCGATTGCGAAACACCCTCTATGGTTCTGGGGGACAGGATTCGTATTCAACAGGTACTGACAAATCTGATCGGCAACGCGATCAAATTTACCCATACAGGCGAAGTTAGAATCAAGATAGCACCTCAAAGCCATCAGAACGGTATCTGCTGGTTAAAATTCCAGGTAATTGATTCTGGGATCGGAATCAAACCAGAAGCACGTGAGGATATTTTTGAAGCTTTTATTCAGGCCGATAATTCAATGGCCAGAAAATACGGAGGGTACCGGATTGGGCCTTGCAATCACAAGGCAGTTGGTTGAACTCATGAAAGGTACACTCCGCCTAGAGAGCGAAACCGGCAAAGGGTCGTGTTTCTGGTTCACCCTCCCGTTGGAGGCAAAGCGATTGAGGCAAAGCAGAAAAAAGCAGCCAACTTACGAATGGAGTGGACAAAAAATTCTGATCATTGAGCCGAATGATCATTGCCAGGAGGCCTTGGCCCCCATTTTGAGAAATTATCAAATGGATTACCACTTCGTAGACAAAGGTAGGCGAGGGTTGACTGAATTGAGCAAAGAACACCATGATTCAAAACCCTATCATTATGTCATTGTGAACGCCGCGTTGCCTGATCAGTCTGGTTTGGAGTTTTGCCAGATGTTCAATGCGCTTCAATTCTCTCCCAAGCCGGAAGTTATTTTGATGTCCAACTTTGGCAACCGTCTTTCAAAAGCACATTTAAAAAAGCACGGGGTTTCAATGGTGGTCAACAAACCGGTAACCCAACGATCGCTGACGCGCGGTTTCCGACGTATTTGTCAGGTGGACAAGACCGGAATGGACACACAATTCCTCAGCATCAGTGATACCTCATCGCTTGTTATCCCGTCGCTTCAAACAGCAGAAATGCCGAACCAAAAGGTATTGATCGTGGAGGATAATCCAGTGAATCAATCTGTGGCGGAACATATGTTGAAGCGACTCGGCTATCAACCAGCCACTGCTGATTCCGGTGAAAAGGCACTGGAGATGATGCAAAGGAATCATTACCCCATCATCCTCATGGATTGTCAAATGCCGGATTTAGATGGCTATGAAACCACAAAGAAAATCCGTGAGATGGAATCTTGTGAACAATCAGGGAGTCAACATCGTTGCAGGATTATCGCAATGACTGCCAACTCAATGGACGACGACCGTCAAAAGTGTCTGGATGCAGGCATGGATGACTACGTATCCAAACCCGTCCTGTTGCCCACCCTTTCAACCGCTCTGAAGAATGCTACATCCAATTCGATTCCAATGGAAAAGGATGATTGTGATCAGAAAAATTCGACAGAGCACAAACCAGAACAATCTGGCTTCGATAATATCAATACTGATATATTGAGACAGTTCCTGAGTCCAGAGGGATCCACCAAAAAGGGTGTTCTGCCAAAATTAGTTCAAATGTTCTGTGAGAAAGAAATCCCCAAACGATTGAATGAAATGAATACTGCCATGGATACTGGTTCCAAGGATAAACTCATTCGGTCGGCCCATAGCTTCAAAGGAAGCGCCAACAACATGGGAGCTCAAAAACTGGCTAAGCTCTGTTCAGAGCTCGAATCCTCTGCTGATCAGATCACGGAAGACCAGACTCTGAAGTTGATCAACCTCATCAAAAATGAGAGCAAGGCAACGAAACAGTCTCTCAAGCAGTTTCAGGCATCTGTCATGTAGTTCAGAATTATCTTGATTGGGCTTGCTCAAATGACCAGCAAGTTCTTTGATACGCGCATGAGATCGGCTATCAGGGTTTTTTTACTTCTTGGCTCAATTGCATTATCAACCGCAGAGACAGAAATCGCGGTTCATGCGGATGGCCTGGCAGATAACCAGGCTGAACAAGTACGCCCCATCCCACCTGTCGGGACTCCATTCAGCACCCAACAACAAAAACAAATTGAAATTCAAGTCGGACAACTGCGTCATTCTATCGCACTGGCCCGTACAAAGTTGAACTCCAGACCAGAGTTGAGCCGCTTCTTGCCGGACATCGAAGTTTTTGCAGAGGCTGTCAGTTCAGCTTTGATTCATCAGGAAATTTTCGCTCCTGAAAATGAATTCAGGCAAGCATTGGAGCAGTTGGAACTTGCCTCTCATCGACTAATGAAATTACTTGAAGGAGAACCGGCCTGGCTCAAAAAAACCGGGCTCATTCCTCGAGGATATGTCTCTCGAATCGATGATTCGGTGCAGCCTTACGGGTTGGTAGTACCCTCATCCTGGCACCCAAAAAATATCAAGCCCATGAGGTTGGATATCTGGTTTCACGGACGTGGTGAAAAACTGACTGAACTCTCTTTCCTCAATCAACGCATTCATAATCCCGGCCAATTTACTCCGAATGACACCCTTGTCCTTCACCTGTATGGGCGCTATTGCAATGCCAACAAGTTCGCAGGTGAAACAGACCTCTTTGAGGCGCTTGAGCATGTAAAACAGGATTATCACATTGATGACAATCGCATCGTGGTAAGGGGATTCTCAATGGGAGGTGCAGCGTGCTGGCAATTTGCAACCCATTATGCAGGGCTGTGGGCAGCAGCAGCACCGGGTGCCGGATTTTCTGAAACAAAGGAATTTCTCGAATTTTTCCAGAAGGAAACATTGAATCCCCATGCGTGGGAGAAAAAGCTATGGAGTCTTTACGATGCAACCGTGTATGCCGAAAATTTATTTCAATGCCCTACGGTCGCTTACAGTGGAGCAGTTGATCGACAAAAGCAGGCCGCTGACATCATGAGCAAGTATCTGGAGCAGGAAGGATTGGAACTGACTCATATTCTGGGACCCGATACGGGGCATAAATATCATCCCGAGGCCAAAGCATTGATTGATCAAAAGATCAATCATATCGTCGAACAAGGGCGCAATCAGATACCAAGTAAAATTCGATTTACGACTTATACCTTGCGATACAACAAGATGAAATGGATCGAATTGCAAGGCCTTGAAAAACACTGGGACAGAGCTCGTGTCCATGCTGAGATCAAGTCTGATCATGAGCTCAGCATTCGCACTTCGAATGTCACACAACTACGTATCCACATGGAAGCGGGACTGTGTCCTCTGGATATAACCAAACAACCAATCATTTCAATCGACAATGAGCGTCTTGAAGTAAATCGACCCGAAACGGATCTTTCATGGGATGTCGTTCTTTATCATGAAAAGGGTCAATGGAAGACCGCTCCTGGAACACAGGAAAAAATAATTGCGAAGAAACACGGACTGCAAGGTCCGATCGATGATGCCTTCATGGATCGCTTTCTCATGGTGGGTCCGGGTGGCTGGCCGATGAATCCAACTGTAGGCGATTGGGTCTCAAACGAAATGTCCCATGCCATGCGCCATTGGAGACAGCAATTCAGAGGGAAAGCGCGCTTTAAAATGGATCATGAAATTACTGCAAAAGACATTGAGGAGAGCAACTTGATCTTATGGGGAGATCCATCCAGCAATATCTTGATCAGAAAAATTATCGAAAACCTTCCCTTGAAATGGGACCATCAGAGAGTTCAGACTCCCGACAACAATTACCCGGCCGACCGTTTCCTGCCAGTTCTCGTCTACCCCAACCCATTGAATCCTGATAAATACATCGTCATTAACAGCGGGTTTACTTACCGAGAATACGATTATTTGAATAACGCAAGGCAAGTACCAAAGTTACCGGACTGGGCTATTCTTGATCTCACAAACGCCCCGTCTCCCAGATGGCCTGCGGGTATTGAGCAAGCTGGATTTTTTGGGGAAGCCTGGGAGTGGATGGGGACTGAGGATTGAACACTTCTTGGGAGGTAATCGCAGACTCGGACTGCAGTCATAATGCGGCTTGCGAATCAACGGTTTGCTTCTTACTGGAGAAGAAGAGAAAATATGAGGAAGTCTCAACCGAAGGTTCGCTTCAAACGCACGCGGTCATAAGCACGACGCTCCGCGGATTCCATGGCAGCAAAATCAGGTTTACCATCCGCTTTTACGGGCCAGTCGAAAGTCTTGTTCGATCCCAGCGCACTGGTTTCCTTTGATTTTTGAGGAGCATCTGCAGAATCCTTCGATCCGGTCTTGATACTGCTTTTCACAACAACTGTCGATTTCGACTTTTGCGTTTCATCATAACTCATTGCTTGCTCAGTGATTTGCATATCCCGATCAAGCGATCGGTGAGCTTTAATTCCCTTGGCTTGCAATACGCCATGATAAGCATGAACGGCTTCTGCCGGTCCAATGACGCCTTCCGTGATCAAACGCAGCATTTCAATAAATGCTATTTGATGCTCGGCCTGATTTATCTTCCGACCATACAACGCCACACGTGCACCATATTTCTGAGCATCATGGATTAGCTTAAATGCATCGTAAGTGGTGCCGGCACTCCCCCCCAGAACCCCCACGGTCATGTTTGGATCATACTGCACCAGTTCCTCCATCGCCCTGGGGCCATGATAAGGAATTTTCAGAAAAACAGGACGCCCTGACTCCGTGACTCCAGCCAGACTGCGCAGGATATGATCATTGATGAATTCACCCATTTTTTCAGGCGCTACTCCTGAAGGGACATTCGGATTGAACACTTCCAGGAAATATCGAAAGCGTTTGGCCTCGGCTTCCTCTCGAAAGGATTTAAAGGCATTGAGGGTTGCCTTGTCCTGCTCCAGATCATTGACAAAAGTAACGGAGTACAAGCCCAGATTCGCACCCGGAAATTGATCTGTACTTCGATCACATTCAAGTTGACCACATTGAATATGGTCGATACTTGCAGAGCGAAAGGGCTGTGCAGGTTCCGCAGTGTAACAGCCGTGCCGGATGGCCCAGACATCCGTTGCGTCATTGGCTCGAGCAGCTGGCGTTATCGACGATTGGTCGAATAGGCCTTCCTTGATGGAGAGCAGTTCATTGACATAGGCAGACATCAACAGGATATCCACTTTTTCCTGACGAATCACCTCGCGGATGATGTCAAGGAATTCAGGTAAGTTGCGGTATCCAAACTCATCACGTTGCCATATTTCAGGCGAAAATTGGGCAGGTCTGTCACCTCTTCCAGAAAGATAATGACGCCCACCGGTTGCCCGAACACCAAAGGCCATGTCAGCATCTTTGGCATCCGCGATGATAAAGGCGCGCGAGTCAGTGTTGGCTTTGATTTCAGCCAGTTTTTGATCAAGCGACTTCATCATGAGAAAAACTTGTGACTTCGTGTCGGGTCAAAGCTGCACTTTGGCCATCGTCTCTTTTAAGGCACGCGCGGATTGCTGAAGCCCGGTCTGTTCCTTGGGCCAGAGCTTCATTTCCACCTGATCCATGACGCCGGTGCGACCTACGACTGTTGGAACACTGTAGCACACATCTCGGACGTTATAAGCTCCTTGCACCAAACTGGAAACAGGCAGTATGCGCTGTTGATCCAGAGCGATGGAATGAATCACATCACGGATCGCGATCCCCACAGCATAACCTGCCCCCCCCTTGCGCTTGATGACTTCGGCGCCACTTCCTCGAGTACGTGTAAAAATCTGATTCTGAAATCCGGGTCCGCATCCCGGGTATTCTGTCAGGGGTAATCCATTGATCGAGGCGGAGGACCAGATAGGGACCATGGAATCACCATGTTCTCCCAGTGTTAAGGCTTTGACTTGCGTTGGAGCGACTTTAAGCGCTTCCGCTATCAATGAACTGAATCTAGTCGAGTCCAACATCGTTCCCAGACCAATGACCTGTTGCCATGGAAGTCCCAGTTGTTGTCCTGCAAGCTGCGTAAGGATATCGACTGGATTGGAGACTACGAAAACAATGGCATCTTTGCGCATACCAGCCTTTTTGATGCTTTCCAGAATCTGGACAAACAAGGCTACATTGCGATTGATCAGATCCAGTCGTGATTCATCTGGCTTGCGCCGTAATCCAGCAGTGATAAGAAAAATATCCGAATCAGCCGCCTCTTCATAGCCACCCGCATAAATGCGTTGATCTGCGGTAAAAGCAGAACCATGCATTAGATCGAGAGCCTCACCCTCCGCCATCGCCTGATTGGCATCAATGAGTTGAATCTCAGAGACAATCCCACCGCACTGCAGAGCAAATGCAGCGCAAGAACCCACGCGTCCTCCTCCTCCAATAATGCTGACTTTCATGATTTATTTTCCTTGAAATGAATGTTTATTGTCCGCCCAGTTTGGCCATGATTTGTTCGGTGATCGCCTGAACGGCAGATTCAGCATTGGAATCCTTCTTCGTTTCGTTCACCTCACCCTTGGGAGGGAACGGCACACATCACACCAGGACGCCATTCTTCGTTATCACACAATTCGCATTCTTTGAGTCCAAAGCGTGAATCGGGAATCCCAAGGTTTTGTTTGATATTCAGCAGGTCCTTCAATTGCTCAGGATTCATGGTCTTGAGCGGCGTACCCAACTGCGAGGCCACCCAGATGGTCCGACAATAGGCTTCAAGAATCTCCATTTTGAAATAGGCATCTTCGACGTTCTGGTGACTCCAGGAAACGGCTCCGTGGTTCCCCATCAGAACGGTGTTGTGTTTATCCACGAGGTCGGCCACCAGCTTGCCCATTTCAGGTGTGCCCGGTGTGCGGTATGGCGCGATGGGCACTTTACCGATGAATACCTCGATTTCAGGGATCATGCACGTTGGCGGCTCAACCCCGGCTACCGCAAAAGCAGTGGCGTGGGGAGGATGACAATGCGCAGTCGCCTTCGCCTTGGGCTGACGCTTCATGATCTCCAGATGCATTAATATTTCACTGGTGCGCTTTTTCTTTCCGGCCTTTTGATCCCCTTCGAGATCAACCAGGCAAAGGTCAGCGGGTTTCATGAAACCCTTGGAAACCAAGGTAGGCGTGCAAAGCGCCAGGTCGTCAGCAACGCGAATGGCAATGTTGCCGCCATTGCCGTCGACGTAGGCACGTTCCCACATCCGTCGCCCAACATCACAGATCTGCACCTTGAGCTCTTCCAGTTCTTCGGTGAAGAAGAAGGCATCAAGATCGGATTGAGAACTAGTTGAGGAAATAGGCCCCACTGGCTTGGACAATCCGGTCGCAGGTTTTGTCACAACTGCGTTGCGCGGTTGAGCGGACTTGAGCAAGTCCTTGGCAGATGGAGTCAAAATGGCGTCGGCCGTGATGGCGTCAACGGTTTTCCCTTGTCTCAAAAGGGTCTCCACATCTTTGGCGCTGATAATTTTTTTCATGCGTCTTTTTTGGGTGTGTAAAAGGTTTCATCCACCAACGCTGCGTTGATGGCATCGATTGGAATGGGCGGGTCAAAAGGTGAGGCAGCTTCCCGCCCCTCAATGAATCCAATGGTATCCCCTACTCCGCCTCCTAAATTATCGTAAACAACCAGCGACGGTTCTTCGCTGATCTCGTTGAGAGCTTCTGCCCCGTTTTGAAAATGTTCTTTGTTAAATGGACTGACCAACAACCAGCGCGCTCCCTTGAGAGAGCCAACTGCCTGACTCAGTGTGACACGCCCTATGACCGTTCCAAGCCTCATGCCACCCGTTCCTCCGTTGCCTCATCTACGATGGCCACAATGATCTGGCGCACCGGACTTGAAGGATCACCGACAGCTTCTCTTGCCGCGGAACCATCGGAGGAAACAATCACTGTCTGATGCATTCCGGCTCCGTGGGGATCAATGGCAATGATGGGAGTTCCTTCAGCTTTTCCATCCGCATCGAGAGGCTGACAAATCAGCAAGCGCCAGCCGCTGAGACTGGGGTGCTTTCGAGTGGCAATCATACTGCCTTCAACGCGCGCAAGTTGCATATAATTGTCTTGTTTCGATATGGGATTTGTTTTGCTGAGGCTTTCTGATTAATAAATCCTCAAATTGTCCACCATCACGCATCGCCTGACGCGGGTGAAGGTTTTGGGATTCGTCACGCCCTCTCCGGTAGGTGTAGCGATCGAGAAACTCAAGTAACCCTCTCCCCCCAATCCAAGGCCGGCTCCGCAGGGTCCGTTCTTGATAAACAAGGTCGTATCCAGTGCGCGTGCCATGGCGGTCATATGATTGACATCATGGGAATGAATGATCGAGGTGTGCTTGTAATTGTGCTCTGCCTTGAGCGCTGCCCGGATCCCATCATCGACGGAACCAACGCGGACGATGGGAATGAACGGCATCATCTGCTCCTCATCCACGAAAGGATGATTTTCATCCGTCTCAGCGAAGAGTAAATCTGTTCCGTCCGGCACTTGAATCCCCGCGGCTTGAGCCAGAACACTCACATCCTTGCCGATGAGATCTTTGTTGACGACAGGATGCGGACAACCCGCTCCCTGACCTTCCTTGAAGGTAAACGCGGCCTGTGTCAGTTGCTGCAGTTGTGAGGCATTCAAACGAACGGCCCCGGCAGTCTGCATGGCGTTCATCAAATCATCGGCAATGTGCTCCAGTGCGAACACTTCCTTTTCACCAATACACAAAAGGTTATTATCGTAGGATGCACCCTGAATGATCGATTCAGCTGCTCGCTTCAGACAGGCGGTATCATCGACGAGAACCGGAGGATTTCCCGGACCGGCGCAAATGGCTCGCTTGCCCGTTTGCATGGCCGCTTTGACGACCCCCGGGCCTCCTGTCACGCAGAGCAACCTCACTGCTTCGTGCGCACACAGCTCTTTGAATGAATCCAATGTCGGCTCTTCAATGATGCATACCAGATCATGAATCCCTGTTTCCCGTTCAATGGCCTTGTTGAATTCACGAACCGCCATGGCAGCGCATCGCGAGGCAGCAGGATGAGCATTGAAGACCACCGCATTTCCAGCGGCGACTATGTTGACAATGTTACCTGCCAGGGTAGGGATGGAATGGGTGGACGGCGTGATCGCGCCCACGACGCCGAAGGGAGTGTACTCCTCCAGAGGTGATCCCATGATCCCCACTGCGGGCATCGGGTCGTATCCAATCGACGCCAGGCACCAGCTTGATGATCTGTAATTTTTCGATTTTGTGATCCAGACGGCCAATCTTGGATTCCTCCAGCTCGATACGTCCCCACTCGGTGGCGCGATCCGCGCACATGGTTTTGACAATCTCCTCGACCTTGCGACGTGCTTCGATCCCTTGCTTCTGGAGTTGTAGAAAACCCTGCTGGGCAGCGTCACAGGCTTCCCCGGCGGTAGCAAAAACTCCGTGGCGTCCACCCTGACTGGATTTCTTGCTGTCGCATCCACAGGATGGCGGAGCGTAGGAACCAGAGGATGCGTGACTGCAGACGAGGCGGAAGATGACACGGCTCCGGTGTGCGGTAAGTTGGCATCATTCCCAAGCCTATCCAAGCACTTCCTGGATGACGTCGCGAATCACTGATTCGTTGATCTGTGAACTCATGGTAAAAAATTACTCGGTGAATAGTGTTTAAAAAATGAGGAAAGAATCGCTCACCTGCGTTCGATTTCCCGAGATCTCATTGATCGTTTTGGAATTCCCCCTCCAGCCGTCAGGCTTGAGTCGTAAAGATCTGCTTTCCCAATACATCCACGGTGTCGACAATACCGATCACCACGGCATCCACCGGCGCACCTTTCAGACTCGGTGCAAGACGTGCGCTGCTTCCTTGACAAAAGAGCACCATTTCACCTTCCCCTGCCCCGACACTGTCTACCGCAACAATGGTATTTTTGCCGGACCGAAATTGAGTCGGATCCTGATCATCCACTAGCTGGGGACGAAGCAATAACAGCTTGCGTCCCGACATGGAGGGATCCTTCTTGGTGGCGACCACCGCTCCTTCGACTCGTGC
>CALSPN010000039.1 GCA_943788245.1 uncultured Verrucomicrobiae bacterium
TCAAGCCATAAACCAATACGAAAGATTGATTCAATTTGTAAGAATACCTCAGGATCAGTAAACCTCCATAGCCCAGCAGGCACATTGTAAGGGGTGCGTCTATCAATCGGTCTTTCTATATCTAATGAGTTCGTCATTTGTATTCATCTTTTCGCATGCCGACTATAGGTGTACGTCTCGGTATGATGCATTTCATTTTTTATATGGACTCATGGGTTTGTAGCTGCATCGCTTCACCCCCATTCTTTACAGAGAGCATCCTCAAGTGGTTCTGTTCCAGCAGCTGTATCTTGCCATGGTTCCCGTATGTAGCCCATTTCTCGCAGTGGCTGCTAGGTTTTTTGAGCGCCCCTGCTCTTGCTGCACTGAAGGTCAGTGTTTCTGATGAATCAGCTGCCATGCCTCGTTTTCTCTAGGTGGGGACAGCGCTGGCCCGCAGAATGGTGGATATTAATCGATTCATTGCCTTCCAAAGTCTTCTCATGATTTAAATCGATTGATTTTTATTATAATTATGTTCATTTGGCTTCCTCTGGTATGCATTCAGTCCTATAATAGAAACCAGGTTTCGGAGTTTTCAGCCCATCGGAAAATTTCAGGCATTCATTAAAATGAACTCTAATTGCTACTTGAACTTACTCAGAACCAACGCGTTTGTCTTTTTTTTCGGCGTCCTTATTTCCTTTGGCCACTTACAGGCAGCTGACTGCCGACGGTGACGGTATCATCAGACGCCATCGACCGTAATCCGGACGGTAAGGGCTGGGTCGTCGATCTACAGGAGACGAACAGTGTCCTCACCCACACCGGAAGCCTGATTGAGGAGGGTGCTGCTGTATCCACGTTTTTGGAGCAAGATATCACAGGTAATCACGGTCTGCTGAGGGTTTTCAACGCTGGGCGGTTCGATTTTATCGCTAGTTCCACCGCATGATTCGCTCCCGCAAGGCGCTCGACGAACCGATCTTTTTGAAGTTAGCTCCACAGGGGGTGATTTTATTTCAGGTATTGGTGAACATCACCGGCACTAATGACCCTGCCACCATTTCCAAGCTCAATTACCAACTCAACGCCCAGCGACTCGAAGGCCATTGAAAAGGCAAGTGGTACTTTGCGTGTCAAAGACATTGATGCCGGGCAATCCAATTTCATTCCCCTGGAGCAGAGTCTGGGGCTGTATGGAACTTTTTCCATCAGCAGTTCTGGTAACTGGACCTATGTTTCCAACAATAGCCATCATGACCTTCTGGTGGGATCAAGTGTCACGGATGCCTTCACCGTAGTCATCAAAAGACGCCACCCGGCGGGAAGTCAGCATCACCATCAATGGCACTAAAAATCCGGAACCGAAATAACCTGAATGGCATGGCTTACTACGAAGTGCCGCGCGAGGGGAATCTTTTGCTCTGGGATACCATTGTGGAGGAGGGCCCTTATTTCACCTCGCTCGATGGCTGGAACTACCACAGCGCCAACCCTTCAGCAACTTTTCAAACTCGAGCAGGGGCGCCGCTACAGCTTCAAAATGGAAGGAGTGACCCTGGCGGACCCCAAACTCCAGCTGATGGAGGCGATCGATACCTCAAAACTGCTACTCCGTGCTTCAGCAGCCAAGCAAGGGTAACGTGACCATCAACCCGTCACACTGGTTCCTGGGTCTACACGGCGAATACGAGGATGCTGTTGGCGATGATGACTCGCTGATCCAGATCAAGGTCGAATCCGCTAGGCGGAAGCGATCAGGTCATCGAAATCGACGGTGTCAATCTGAGCAGTCAGACGACGCAATAAACGCATGGCCGGCGGGAATTTTGGTCGATGGATTGCCGGGAATGATGCGGGAGATTTCATGGGGTCCGATGCCGAAATTGTTTTTACCCCCAGCGAATCCGGCTATTATTTGCTAGCCTGTATTGGAAAGGAAGGTTCTCAGACCTTCGGCGTCGGTAGCTTCAAACTCACGGCAACCGAGGTGAGCAGCGACAATCCCTTCGGGGGGGATCGGGACAATCTCATGAACGTGGAGGCAGAGGGTGACCTTGGTTAAGCCTGTTTCATTGCGGGAGGATCATGAAAGCAAGGCACTTGCTGAAGGTGACATTGATCCGGACACCAAGGACTTCAAGATTGTAGATGGAGATTCGTTTAAAAACTTCAAAGGGCAGCTGCAGCAGCACGGGGATATCGATTACGTCCAAATCGAGCTTGATATTGAAAAGTGGTACTCCTTTCGAGATTGGTGGAAGTATGGAGGGCGATCTGCCGGATCCAAGGATCGAGCTTACGTGACCAAGAATTTGGACTTGGGCGGTCAATGGCTCTGGGGATGGGGGCACCGGACTCAACGGGGGCGTTAAATACAAACCTTCAGAGGCTGGTGCTTACTATCTGAAAATACAATCCGATGCCCCTACTGATTGGCCAGAGACCGTTTCCTTGGGCAAGGGGGCTTATGTGGTCGAAGTCACTGGTGGAGCGATTGGCCCATATGGTCACTGGCTCTCCAGCCAAGGTGTGCCCGCACCTTTTCAGTAGCCTTCCCACCGAGGACGTAGCCAGTGGAACAGAGCACGAGCAGCTCCGCGCTTATTTCCGACCGGTTCAGCGGAATCATTGACATGGACGGAGACCGTGACTGGTTTCGATACACGCTGGAAAAAAGTAAGATTTACCGATGGAGTCTTGCCGGAATCACTCTTCGCAAGCCCTCTGTTAACTTAAGAGACAGTCAGGGAAACAAACTCGAGGAGGATGTGGTCACAGGTCGTAATGGGGATGGTACCCTGGATACACACTTCGACCATCGTTTTCACCACCGAATACGCGGGTGATTATTTCATAGAGGTATACAGTAACGAAGATATCGGTGATATTGCTGATCAAGCCACGGGCACATTCAATCTTCATGCCATCGAACTTACCGATGATCATGGTGGGGCCATCAGCTACGCCAATGATGGGTTCAATGGTTGGCCCAATTATATCCCTGAAGCATACAGCTTTGCCGAGGCGGGTTATCTGCAGGCGGGGGAAAGGGCAAGTGGTCATTTTTACTCCTCAGGCGACCATGACTTTTTCGGAGTCGACCTGCTTGCTCAAAACTCATACACCTTCAACATCTTTTCTGGAACTGCCCATTCCAAGCCGGATCCCTACGCGATGATCACTCTCTACGATGATGAAGGGCTCCTGTTTGATAAAAATCTCGGATACAACGGCAAAGGCCGTGGCTTTGAGAACATTACGCCTGAAACAGATGGTTATTACTTCATCAAGGCGAGCAGCGATTATGACTTTCCTGGGCTGATGGACTATACGATCACATCTTCGTATTTTGCGGATGATTATCCAACGGATCGGTTCACCTTAGGCTTGTTAAAAGAAGGGCACCACGGTATCCGGCAACATAGAGGCTGAGGGAGATAAGGACTGGATTCGGGTCGACCTGACAGCAGGCAAGCGCTACAATCTTACTCTAGGCAACTCCCCACACGGTACATGGCTCAAATTAAAGGGGCCGCGTGAGAACTCAAACCTTTTCATTCAGCGCAGACTTGAGGCTTGGGGGACAGCGGAATCTAAGCCTACGCCCCTGATATTGGCTCTGATGTGACCGGGGCCTATCCACTGCCGCTTTTTGATGATGATCGGGTTATCGCACATGAAAGGGCTCATCTCACACGATGACACGGATTGGATTGCCGCGGACTTGAAAGAAGGGTTGGTATATCAGATCTACCTTATCGGTCGTGGGAGACAACGTGTACGGCCCTCTGCCCTGATCCAGCTTTTTCCATCTTTGACTCGGCAGGTGAAAAAAGTAGGTGATGCCAATAACAATGCAGACGCGAGTGAGGCGCACGCTGGAACTCCCGGCAGGGATGCTGAGATGCTTTTTACAGCTCCCTCGAGCGGGCTCTACTACATGGAGGTCAAGTCCGAGACCCAAACACCGTTGAGAGAGATATCCGGCTGAGCGCACTCGGCCAGAGCATGGTGCCACCAGCATCAGAGGTCAAAAAATTAGCAGGAATCTTCTCCAGGCTGGCACCACCTTGTTTTTTTCCAATGGGAGCCACATTTGCTCTCACGGCAGATGTCCCTTGTCACCGAAGTCAGCCTGACCGGGAATCTTCGACAGGGAGCCTCGACGGCAGCGAATCGGCATATGCAAGCTGGATCGTGTTGGAGCAGAGTGCACTTGATGAGGCAACCAAACTGGAGGTCAAGCCCCTTTCACATCCGATTCCCAAAGACACTACCTTGATATTATCTAACGGTTCCACATTTCTGGTTACCGAGAAAGCCAACGCTCAGGTCACCGAGCTAAAAGGGCTGCTCTCTGGGGCGGTTCAGCAAGGAGACTCTGCCTACATTGCAGAGACAGGGAGATACTCCCTCGCGATAGCTGAGTTACCTGTCGACACCGTGGCGCAGCATTACAACGGCGTAGAAAATGGAAATGTATCCATTGATTGGCCGCCTAGATACACTGCTCCCTATTTTATCGAGGTTGGTTGCAATATCGGTTCCACAGGAGCTTACACTGTGTCATCGACAGAAATGCCGGACTTGTCCGGCCAGGATCAGGTTGGGTCAAGCAAAGACGATGCTCCTGATCTCGCATTCGGTGTGCAAACCAGAGCTGTCATTGATTACGGGGGGGATCGGGACTGGTATCGTGTCCGCATGATTCCAGGTGAAAGCTATCAGTTTGATTTAGCTGGAGACAGTAATCAGGCCTTCAATCGCCAATCCCCGCTGATTAAAGTGTATGATGCAAGAGGCAAGCCCAAGGGGGGGTGGTTGGATAAATGGAGCTACGACCGTAACTGGGGTAAGCCGGGTGGTGCCTACGAAGAAGCTTCTACCAGTCAATATTCCTGGTCTCCACCGCAAGACCGCTACGAGCATACCGAGGGCTCCGAGATGACGGCCGAAACGTTTTATCTTGAAGTCAGTGCGAATACTCCCGGAAACATTGATTTTGCGATCAAGCATCTTCAGGATGATCAACCTGAAAACATGACAACTCAGGGACTGCTCAAGGTAGGAGGTGTCGTTTCAGGAACCTGGGAAAAAGGTGTGGAAAATGGGGGGAATGAAGCGCTCAATCATGGCACGCATGGTGGTGATGGTGATTGGTATCGTGCTGAACTTGAAAATGGTGTGACCTACAAGATTGATCTTTCCACTCATGTACTTAACCGACCAAGCATCAGGATCTATACGGAACACGGCGTCTATTTTTTCGATAATCATCGTGACCCCAATAGTTATGACGAATCACTGTTGATCGAAACCATCAAGGATGGGCATTCACAGATGACATTCACCGCCAATCGTTCAGGATCTTTTTTCATCAATGCGTGGAATACAAAAACCTGGGGTATTCAAGATGGAGGCAGTGGTAATCACATTTACACATTAAGTCTTCATGCAATTGCTGATGATATCAAAAGTAACATTGATACCGTAACCTCGCTCGATGTTGACAGCAGTGTGAATGCACCTTCCTATGGAGGTCAACTTGAACGCAAGAATGACCGGGATTGGTTCAAAATCAAATTAGTAAGAGGAGGCGTTTATCGCTTTGACGTTACTGGACAATCACTTAAAGATCCATCTCTTCGAATTCGTGACAGCCTCGGCAGGCAATTACTTTACAACGATCAAATCGACGGATGGTGGAACCCCAGCATCACATATACAGCCAATGAAACGGGTATCTTTTTTCTGGATGTATCTGGTCTTGATATTGGCAGCTATGTAGTGGCCAGTAAGGGTCTCTACATTCCCCCGGCAGGTGCAGCCAGTTTTTTTGGCAAGGAAATTGAGATATCCAATTCGGTAGCCACCGATTATATTAATAACGCAGAAAGCCATACCATAGGAAACCTGATTATCGATGCGGAAATTGAATTAGACGGCGATCGGAAATGGTATAAGGTAAGGCTCGAGCAAACTCGTTCTTATGAATTTCATCAATTTGGTGACAACCTTCAAAGTCCTTCCATGTTTCTGAGGGATGAGAATGGTAACCCTGTCTTCCCTTGCGCCAAACGAGATAAAGCAAGATCGACAAAAGAGAAACTCGTATTGACCTACTTGGCGCCATCCACTGGGGATTATTATCTGGACGCCGGTGGGTATTGGTCGAGTATCTACAATCAAGATGGAACAATAGCAGGATCTCCAACAGGTTCGTTTTCAATCCAAACCAAGGATTTAGGTCTTGAAGACGCGAGAGCTCTATCATGGAATAAAAGCTTTCAGGAGGCACTTGGAGATCTGCAGGAACTTTCCGTTGGAGCCACGATTTCCGAGGGTAAGGTAATGGACGCTGCAAGCCGCGTCTTGATTAAGACAACTCTTCTCAAAGGAGCGACTTACACATTCAGGGTCAATGGGGGATTGATCAACGGCGAAGAGGATCTAGGGGTTAAATCCAGACTCTTCCTTTTTAATGAGGACGGTAATTTTATCACCGATTCAACAGCTGCGAATCTCCGAATCCAGGCTGAACGGTCAGCTCATTACTACATTGCCGTGGGCGCGACGACCGGTCAAGCGACAGGGTCCGCGTTCAAGGAAAGTGGAGTTTACTACGGCTTTAATCTGAAAATCATTCAGGAAAGAGCTGCTAAAACACTACCGTCGGTCGACTGGTTTGGCAGGCTCAAGCTGCTTTCAGATGAAATACAAACAATGGTTCGCTCCGAAGATGCCGATGGTATGCTGGACCGATCGGAGTTACTGACTATCCTGAATGCAGTCAAGGATGAGGGCGTCAGCGAGGATGAGTTAGCGGATCTAAGGATCCTCGCAGCCAACTATGAAGAGATCAACTTGAGTCGATATCTGGTCACCCTTCTGGACAACATGGTCAATGGTGATCCTGCGAATCAATATTTTACAGGTAGAAATTCTGCTACCAACATGGGCAATACTGCCCGTCAAGAACTCGGTAACCTTTACCCTGGTAGTTCTGAGAGCAGGATGGAGGATCTCATCTCAAAATGGTTCCATGGAACCGACAGCCCAGCTACGTCTCAAAGGTATATCTACCTTGACCTGCCTCTCTTTTTTGATGGAGCCAGAGCTGCTGATGTCACGCAGGGGCAGTTGGGTGACTGTTATCTGCTATCTTCGCTAAGCGCCATTGCCGAATCTTCGATTGCTTCGATAGATGGAAGGCATCCTTCCGTTTATCCCGGTGATATGTTCGTCGACAATGAGGACCGCACTTATGGGGTGCGGTTCTACGACAATCACGGTGCTGAAAGGTGGGTCACCGTGGACGCCTATGTGCCGGGTTACCGGACCGATGCACTGGTGAATGCCAACACGGTTTCGCAGGAAACATGGACCATGCTTGCGGAAAAAGCATACGTGCAATTAAACGAATCAGACAATATCAGTCAGGATGGAACCAATCGCTACGGGATCGGGAATCATTTTGGAATTGCAGGAGGGTCGGCCTCCTTAGCCCTTTCCCATATCAGCGGACAGGAAGCCACGCACAAGTTCATCAGTGAGTCAGGTGATTCGCCAGTCAACAAGGAAGAGTTGATTGATATGGTAGATAGAAAACTGCCTATGGTCTTCAGTACATCTGCCCCATGTGCCTTGGCCTCTCGCCATGGAGTTAAACGCAAACATACATATACTTACGAGAGCTACGATGTCGCCTCAGGAACTTTTTTTCTGCGTAACCCATGGGGCAACAGCCACGCCAACGTGACCTTTGAAGATCTTCAAGAAATGGGCAGTAACCTTGCATATCTCGACGGGACACGTGAGCAAATGCAACGTATCGATCCTCTTCAAAGCCGTTTTGCGGTTTCAGACAGTTCAGCATACGGAGATTCAGGGGAAGGAGATACCGGGTTGATCCTTGTGGAGTCCAATGGCAACAGAAGCTTGTTCAAGGATGCTCAATCCAATCTGTATGCTGGTATCAATGAGTTAAAAGCCCTTCCTGTGACTTTGAATGGTAGTGTGATCAAGTTAAGCACTAATGGAAGGGAAGCAAAGGCCGCCGAGAATATTTCAGGAGTAAATCAGATATTATGGGAAAACATTGTGAGTGGTCCCCTGCAGAGCTCCTTGCAGACGATGTCATTCAACGCAAAGTGGCAGTTCATAAAAACCGGTAGCCGTCTTAGTCCATCAACACCGGAACATTCAGACATAGAAGCAGCGTTCAGCAAAGCGGAAAAAATCCGTATCGCAGGCAAGGTGTTGCTGGGAGGTGATGATGCGATTCCCGTGCCTGATGCCACTTTCACGATTACACAGAATGGGGGTAAGAAAACCTTCAAAGGCGATTCAAAGGGGGAGCATGCTTATGATCTTGATTCCAAATCTGCGCTCACTTTGGCGGTTGAAAAGGATGGTTTTGACAATGTCAGTCGAGGAGTGGATGTCAGAGACATCGTTGAGATGAGGAACCACATACTGGGACGCAAACCTTTTGATAAGTCCACACAGATGGTCGCGGGAGACGTGAATATGGATAGCTCAATCGACGTGATCGACATTGTCGCCATGAGAAATGTGATCCTCGGCAGAAATGATCATTTTTCGAAGGATGGCGAGGGAAATCGAAAACCCGTTTGGCGATTCCTTAAAAATGACTATCTCAATGTTCAACCTGCAAAAGCTTTTGAGTCATTGGAGAACTATACAAGTCTCACTTTTTCTGACCTGCAGTCTGATGTAAGCAATGCTCATTTTCTGGGTCTCAAGCTTGGAGACGTGAATTTTGACTGGAGTGATCCTAACCCTCATTCTCCTGCAAATGTGCATTATGTGATTCCAGAAACTGTCAGGCCGTTTGATATCGTAAATTACCGACTGCCTGAGCAAGACGAATGGATGGTCGAAATACATGCAAATTCAGAATTCGCAGTAATGGGGTTGCAATTTGAATTGAGCTGGGACGATAGCGTCCTCAGATTGGCTGGTATCGAGACTCAATGCCTGGACGGATTCAACGATCAAACCCATGCTAGTGTATCTGCAGGTAACGCCGTGATCGCCTGGGATGATAGCAGTCTAAAAGGGTTTAAGGCTTCACCGGAAGATCCTGTCATATCTCTTCGTTTCGCTCAACAGCCGGGGGCTGTTCGTAGGTACACCCTTACGTATGACAAATCAATTACTGGTGGGATTAGATGAGTCAAAGAAGAAATTATCCAGTCTTGCCGCTTATTATCACCCTCAAGGATCCATTCTTACTCATGACACTGGCCCAATACGCTCAATGCGCTTTATGGGAGGGCAACTTTTCATGGAGTTTGAAACGGTTGAAGGATCTCTCTATTCCATCGAATACTGCAACGATCTTTCAAATGGAGTCTGGCAGCAATTGGAAACATTGAAAGGAAACGGCTTTGGTCGTTTATTCAAACTACCCATGACTGTAGATCCTCAAGTTTATTTCCGTGTGCGGTCAATAGACGGACTGACTCAATGAAGTCCTGCGATTGCCAACAAGTTTGAAGCGATTCTGCCTGCTGAGGGAGCAGTGGTTCATTGAGAGTGCGATTGATTCATACTGATTCAAAGACCTGGAGTTTTTTTACATTAAATTTAGAAGGTGAATCGCCTCCTTTCTTGAGCGTTAATTCACCCCCCTCAATAGTCCAATATTGTATTCTTCACCCACTTGCTGAGGCAGTGTAGCTGCAGATTTCCGTTGCGCTGATAACTTCGGCACAATTTCGCTTTGCATACTCTCGATCCATTGAAGTATGTTGCTAATGACATGAAACCATTTCGATCGGCTAAAAACGCGCTTGGCTTTTGTTTTTCCATAGTCCTGATGTTGAATACGCAGGCTGCGTCAGGAAAACCAAATTCCGATTTGCTTCCCAGTATTGATCAGGTCCTTCATTCGGGGTTGAATCCTCAGGCAGCCGTTGATGCCATGACCCTGCCGAAAGGTTTTCAAGCGTATCTATACGCTTCTGAGCCTGATATTTCGCAACCCATTGCCTTTTGCCTTGATGAGAGAGGTAGGATCTGGCTCGCCGAGGGACAGCAATACCCAGTGCGTGCTGATGGGGATCAAGGGAATGATCGAATTTTGATACTTGAGGATACGAATGGAGATCATCAATTCGACACGAAAACCGTTTTCATCGAGGGGCTCAATCTCATCAGTGGCTTGGAAGTGGGTTTTGGTGGTGTATGGGTCGGGGCTGCTCCTTATCTCATGTTTATTCCGGATTATGATCAAAACGATCAGCCTGATCGTGCTCCCGAGATTTTGTTGGACGGGTGGGATCCCTATCGAGATACACACGAAACATTAAACACGTTTACCTGGGGACCTGATGGTTGGTTGTATGGATGCCACGGAGTGTTTTGTCCTTCATTCGTTGGTAAACCTGGAACACCCGACGAAGAACGCCAGCGCGTGGATGCGGCCCTTTGGCGTTATCATCCCTTAAAACACCGATTTGAGGTTTTTGCCGAGGGGACCAGTAACCCCTGGGGGGTTGATTTTGATGCACACGGCCAGGCTTTCATGGAAGCATGCGTGATTCCCCATTTCTGGCACATGATTCAGGGGGCGCGATACCAAAGGCAGGGAGGTCAGCATTACAGCACCTCGCTTGAAGAAAAAAAACGTGTGCAAGACTTTTTACCCGAGAATGCACCACAGTATTTAAATCCATTCATTTATGATGACATCAAGACCCACGGTGATCACGTGCATTGGGCAGGTAGCAAGGGGCCGCACGCAGCCAACAATCGTTCGGATGAGGTTGGGGGCGGTCATGCACATTCCGGACTGATGATGTACCAGGGTGGGGAGCTGGCCAAAATTCTATTACAATCAAGCGTTCATGAATAACATTCATGGTCAGCGTATCAATATGGATATCCCGGTGCGATCGGGTTCTGGATTTGTAGGGAAACATGGTCCTGATTTCATGAATTTCAACGATCGCTGGTCGCAGGTGCTGAATATGCTTTATGATCACAATGGCTCGGCTTACATGATTGACTGGTATGACGCCAACCAATGTCATCACCGACGCGAAGATGGGCATGATCGATCCAATGGCAGGATTTACAAAGTGGTTTACAAGGATGAACCATGGACTCCGGTCGACCTTCGCGCTCATTCTTCTGCAGGTTTGGTAAGACTTCAATTGCACAAAAACGAATGGTATGCACTTCAGGCTCGCAAGCTTTTGATGGCACGGGGTGGCGATGCCCGGCTTTATCGGCAAATTAGAATTTTGTTCGACTCGACTGATTCCATTGCCCACAAGCTCCGACTTCTTTGGACCCTGAATGGCATTGGAGGGTTCACTCATCGATACGGGTTGCGACTGATGGAGCATGAAAATGAGTATGTGCGAGCATGGGCAATCCAGTTGCTGTGGGAAGATCGCAGCCCTCCGAAACCGGCGTTGGAAAAGCTGGCAATTCTAGCAGCGGAGGACTCTTCTTCCTTTGTGCGTCTTTATATCGCTTCGGCACTCCAACGAACGCAAGTTGAAGATCGATTTCCTGTCCTCAAAGCGTTGACGGCTCGCGACGAAGATAAAGATGATCATAATCTTCCGTTAATGTATTGGTATGCAATGGAACCGGTTGTCGGCGCTGATCAAGGTCAGGGCTTGGCCCTCTTGAAATCAACAGGGATTCCCATCCTCAGGCAATACATTGCGCGTCGAATGACGACAGGTGCCCTGGCCTCAACAAACTGAGACCCGTTCTTGAACCTTTATTCCCCGAAAGAAAAATGAGTATTTTTAAATTCCAGTCTGAATTCGCCCGATGATTGCGGCGGTCTTGAGCCTCTCCATCATGCAGACTCAGATTGTTCGTTCCAATGCACTGGAACCCCTGGTCACACTCCTGAGTCAAAGTCAGGATACATCTTTTCAGTTGGATGTGCTGCGAGGTATCAGTCAGGCCTTGAAAGGGCGGAGTGAGGCGGACATGCCGGAAGGTTGGGGCAGCCTGGAATCAAAACTGGGTAAAAGTTCAAATGGCGAAGTGCGGGTCTTGGTGCGTTCGCTCTCATTAACGTTTGGAAGTGAAGCGGCACTCGATGCATTACGAACTGTGCTCAAGGATCAAGGTGCGCCTGCTTCCGAGCGTGTCAACGCGTTGAATGCTCTGGTTCAGACCAATGATCCTCAATTGCCCGGTGCATTATTGAAATTGATAGCGGACCCTGCGGTGCGTTCCGAAACGATCCGACATCTGGCTCGGTTTAATCAAACTGAAACACCCCCCGCATTACTGAAAGTTTACCGTGAATTGACAGGAACTGAAAAACAGAAGGCCTTGAGTGTTCTGGCATCTAGAGCGCCCTATGCGGCGCATCTGATCAGTGGTGTTGAAAGTGGGCTTATTCCCAAAAAGGATCTCTCAGCGAGTCTCGTACGCGAACTTCGGAACCTTAAAAAGGATGACATCAATACTCAGTTGGAATCACTGTGGGGCACCTTCAGGGAAAGTAGCGCGGATAAAAAATCTGAAATCGAAAAGTTTAAACGTATTTACTACGCAGGCGGGTCATCACCCGGGGATGCTGCGAAAGGTCGCGCTGTCTTTGCTCGAGCGTGTCAGCAGTGTCATACCTTGTTTGGTGTCGGCGGCAAGGTGGGACCCGATATCACTGGATCGGATCGTCAAAACCTCGATTACCTTCTCCAAAATATTGTGGACCCCAATGCGGTGATTCCCAATGATTATCGCACCTCTGAGATTGAAACCGCAGATGGCCGAGTGATTACTGGTGTGATTCAGGAGCGGACCGGCAATTCGCTCAAAATCATCACCGCAACTGAAACAGTGCTGGTTGCGCATGATCAAATTGAATCCAATCTGCAGAGTGAATTGTCCATGATGCCCGAAGGATTATTGGCGCCGTTCAAGGATCAGGAAATTCGTGACCTCCTGTATTACCTGCGTCAGTCTGCACAAGCACCTCTGTTGGGCTCCAAAGAGAATGTTGACTTGTTTTTCAATGGCAAAGACCTGATCGGGTGGAATGGGGAAGAATCTGTCTGGCGCGTTGAAAATGGTGAGATCGTGGGAGAGACCAAAACAGGGCTTAAGCGTAATGAATTTCTCAAGAGCGATATGGTCCTGAAAGATTTCCGACTGACTTTTCAGGTCAAGTTAATACCCAACAGTGAGAACAGTGGCATCCAGTTCAGAAGCCAGCCTGCGGAGCATGGTGAGGTTCAGGGGTATCAGGCTGATGCAGGCCAAGGATGGTGGGGGAAACTATACGAAGAATTGGGACGAGCTTTGCTGTGGGATCAACCTGGAGATAGGCACATCCGAGAGGAAGCGTGGAACACCTATGAAATCCTGGCCGTAGATCACTACATACAAACAGCCATCAACGGAAATAAATGTGTGGATTTAAAGGATTCCGACGGCGCGCTACAGGGTATTGTGGCGCTGCAAGCGCACTCTGGAGGTCCGATGGAAGTCAGGTTTCGGAAGTTCAAGCTCGAGATTGATCCTGAGCCTGAATTGAAAACCTCAAACCATTGATCGATATTTATTTTGTAGTCGGGCCGTATTGTTTTTGTCGGAAAAGCATCGGATGGGAACCTGAATGATACCCCTGGGTATCGGCGCTGGCTTTGTTTGGGGGGAGCGGGGATAAGCTGGTATCATCTTCCCCTGCAGCTAATGTGGCGTTTCAATGATCGGGGGACCATTCCATGGCTCATTGATACTCCTATTTTGTTTGTCCGGCTCAAATGGAAGCGCTAATCTTGACCTTTAGTTAGAATTACAAATTCAAAAATATGGGGCAGGAATGGATACGTATCGGAGGGGCCAGGGAGCATAATCTCAAGAATGTTTCACTGAACGTTCCCCGCAATCGCTTGGTCGTTTTTACCGGTTTGAGCGGGTCGGGGAAATCGTCTCTGGCATTCGATACCATCTTTGCCGAAGGGAGGCGTAAGTATGTTGAATCCCTTTCCTCGTATGCCCGTCAGTTTCTGGACCAAATGCAGAAGCCTGATGTTGATTTCATTGAAGGCCTTTCTCCGGCCATCGCCATTGAGCAAAGAGGTTCTGCAGCCAACCCTCGATCGACTATTGCCACGACCACTGAGATTTACGACTACCTGCGCTTGCTTTTCGCCAACGTCGCACAGCCTTATTGTCCGGACACGGGGAATCCGATTTACCATCAAACAACCACCGACATTGTGGATGAAGTCATGAAGCTATCGGAGCGCACCCGGGTGATGGTGCTTGCACCGATTAATATTCAAAAGACTGAGACTCTCAAGCCGAGTTTGGAACGTCTGGCACGTGAGGGGTTCGTGAGAGTTCGCATTGATGGAGCCTTTCATGAATTGGGCGCATTGTCTCCCGATGTATTGGAAGCGGGTGTTTCCGAATCGCTTGAAGTTGTAGTGGATCGATTGGTAGTGCAGGACAAGGTAAGAGTTCGATTAGCGGATTCCGTTGAAACGGCATTGCGCTGGGGAGATGGGATCGTGCAATTGCTTTATCAAAAACCGGAGGATCGTGCCCGAGCGCTTTGGGAAGAGTCGACTCGCTCCAATCGCCTCTACAGCCCGGAAACAGGGCGTACTTACGAGCGGCTTGAAGCCAAGCATTTTTCATTTAATTCTCTATCGGGTGCGTGCGAGGCGTGTCATGGGCTGGGACAACAGATGGAGTTTGATCCTGAGTTGATCATTCCCGATACGAAGAAAACACTCGAGCAGGGAGCCGTTCTGCCATTCTACAAAGTGCCTAAGGCTCAAATAGCTCTCTATGACGCCATGATCAAGGGGCTTTCCTCTCATTATAAACAGAGCATGGATGCGCCCTTTAAGAATTTGAAGGCCGCTTTTAAGGAAACAATACTTTATGGTTCAGGCGAGGAGTTGATTTCTTTTCAGACCGGGACAGGGGCCACAAGGCGCGTGCATAAGCGTGCCTTCGAAGGCTTGATCCCCATGCTGGAGAGGCAATTTGAAGAAAGCGAAAGCGAGTCCTCCCGAAATCGTTTGAAGGCTTACATGAGCCCTATTGCCTGTGAGTCCTGTCATGGCCTGAGATTACGTCCTGAGATCCTTTCTGCTACTCTGGGTGATCTCTCTCTTTTCGAGAAATCCAAATTCAAAAAACTGGCATTTCCAGATATTCCGGGTCTATCGATCATGGATATCTGTCATCTGACCATTGAACAGTTGCAAGAGTTTTTCGAGCATCTCAAGTTGGACGAATTTCAATACAAGATTGCAGGAGACCTTGTACAGGAGATTTTGACACGATTGAAATTCCTCAATGAAGTAGGGCTTGGCTACCTGAGTCTGGACCGTGAAAGCGGAACTTTGAGCGGAGGGGAGGCGCAGCGAATTCGCTTGGCAACCCAAATTGGGGGTGGATTGGTTGGTGTGTTGTATATTCTGGATGAGCCGAGCATTGGATTGCATCAGCGTGACAATGATCGATTATTGGAAACACTGATTCGTCTGAGGGATCTTGGGAATTCAGTGTTGGTAGTCGAGCATGATGAGGACACCATCCGGAGGGCAGATTACGTGGTGGACATGGGCCCCGGAGCAGGGGTTAATGGAGGCGAGGTTGTGGCGTACGGCACGGTGGATGATATACTGGGCTCCGAGAGATCCTTCACAGGGAAATATCTTTCAGGCGTGTTTTCGATTGACGTTCCTTCGAATCGAATCATTCCAACTCCTGACAAGGGTTATCTGACGATCAAGGGGGCGACTGAGAACAATTTGAAGAACATTGATGTCAGGATTCCTCTGGGGTTGCTGACCTGTGTGACCGGTGTAAGTGGTTCCGGTAAAAGTACGCTGATCGATGGCATTCTCAGGAAAACCCTGATGCGAAAATGGTATGGAGCCAAAGATCGCCCGGGGAAACACCAAGCGATTTACGGTGATGAGAAATTTTCTAAAATCATTGTGATGAATCAAAGCCCGATTGGTCGTACTCCTCGAAGTAACCCTGCAACCTACACTGGTATTTTTAATCAGATTCGAGACTTATTTGCTCGCTTGCCCTCTTCGCGTATCAGGGGTTACGAATCGAGTCGATTCAGCTTCAATGTCAAAGGGGGGCGTTGCGAGAAATGTCAGGGTGATGGCTTGATCAAGATTGAGATGCATTTTCTTCCTGCGGTTTACGTGACCTGCGAGGCCTGCTACGGAAAGCGCTATAATCGTGAAACGCTTGAAATCAATTACAAGGGCAGAACCATTGCTGATGTGCTGGACATGACTATCGATGAAGCAGCTACCTTTTTCCGAGCCGTTCCGAAGATATGCGAACCCTGTTTGACGCTGGCAGAAGTCGGTCTTGGGTATTTGCGTCTAGGTCAATCTGCTACCACTCTGAGTGGCGGTGAAGCCCAGCGTGTGAAACTGGCTGCCGAGTTGGGCAAGCGAACCTCGGGAAGGACGCTTTACATATTCGATGAACCCACCACCGGCCTGCACTTTCATGATGTAGCCACCTTGCTGAGTGTCATGAATCGATTGCGACAGGCTGGCAATACCCTGGTTGTTATTGAACACAATTTAGATGTCATTAAAACAGCTGACTGGGTGATTGATCTTGGTCCTGAAGGTGGATCTGGCGGAGGAGAAATCGTCGCAGAGGGAACTCCCGAAGATGTTTCTCAGGTGGAGCTCAGTCATACAGGTAAGTACCTCAAAAGCATGCTGACCTGAAGAGGCTGTGGGCACACGCTCTTGATTTGATCAAAGACTTCTTTATTCAGAATCATGGGAACATGGATGTATCCTGGTGTGTTTGTAAAGGATGTGCGAAGTTGTCTGTTGGAATGGAATTTGTAAGGATACCAGGGAGTAATCTCTGTGTAACCAGATGTTTCCATGAAATTTGAATTTACTGGATTCATGCAGATGTCTTGGGCAGTCTGATCCCATGATTTCACGCGTCCTGAGGATTCAAATCTCAACTTCCTTGTGTAGCGCTATCCTGTTCCTCGCCTGTTTTGAACTCAGGGGAGGGGATAGTAAACCGGTATTGCTTTACAGTCGTTATTACAACGCTGAAGGAGAAGAACGCTACCTTCCTGATGGCACTTATAGCGCAGTGATCAAACAATTGAGTGCTGACTTTGATGTTCGGGTGCATGCGGCACGTCTTTCCAGAGAAAAACTAAAGGATGTGGACTTAGTCCTGATCTCCAATCCAAGTGCTCATCCAGTCAACGGCAACCCACCTCCAGCCAAGCTTGATGCACCAGACCGTAAAGAATTGCTTCAATTCATTCGGAATGGAGGGGGAGTCATCATCATGGGAAATCAGGAAAATCACAACTTGGAAACCGAAAAGGTCAATCAATTCCTCAATCACTTTGGAATGCAATGGGCGGAGAATTACACGGATGCCAAAGGTTTGAATATCCCGAGAGACACCCCTGTTCTAGGTGGACTGAAGTGGGCGTATTACACCGGAAACCAGATTCAACTCACCGAGTCCAAAAACGTGGAGCACTGGATTGTTCAAAATGATCTCAATCAGCCTCCTCTGAACGGCATGCGAGATGCGGAAGGCGCCCTGTTGGCCGGCGCTGGCTTTGGTAAAGGTAGATTGGTTGTGGTTACCGACTCTGGATGGATTATTAATTCTGTTCTGGCTGGCAGAGGCCTTGGTGGAAATCTAGTCGAAAACGATGACAATCTTGAGATCATGAAACGACTTTGTCTTTGGGCTTCTGGAAAACTCATTGAGGTTGATTGAGTACTAGCTTGGCTGCATAGGCACCGTCCACACCGTGTTCAAAGGGCGTTAATTGCTTTTCTTCGACCATTTGGAAAGAGGTGTTTTCTTCAAGGAACTGCGCCACGATTTGATGGTTCTCTTCCGGTTCCAGACTACATGTGCTGTAAACGAGCCGCCCCCCGGGTTTTAACAGGTTTGCGTTTTCCTTGAGAATAGCCACCTGTTGCTCAGTGATGCTCTTGATCTCTTGTACGGACAAGCGCCATCGAACATCCAATCGGCGTCGCATGACGCCACTGTTAGAGCAGGGTGCATCAATCAAGATGGCATCAAAGGACGTGGGTAGATCATTCGTAGCCTTGCTTACATTGAGTGTCACGATGGTGTTTGAGACGGCGAGACGTTCCGTGTTTTCACAAAGGCGCCTCAATCGACCTTGATCAGGATCTGCCGCCACGATGGTTCCGGTGTTTTTCATCGTTACCGCCATGGCACAGGTTTTCCCACCCGGTGCTGCACAGGAATCCAGGATGGATTCATCTGGTTTGGCATTGATGAGATGTACCGCCAGTAAGGTGCTCGGATCCTGCAAGTAAAAGAGTCCCTTTTTAAAGCTCTCCAATTGATCAGGCTGCCTTGGGAATGAAACGATCCGATATATCTTGGCGTCTTCGCTCCAAGGGAAATGAACTTCTTTACGAACGACTCCTTCTTCATTCCACGCGAGCTCGAGCTCTTCGAGGTTTCCACACAATGGATTCCAGCGCGCATAGGATGAGGGGATTTGATTGTTCCACTGAAGTAGCTTATTTGCCTCGATGTCACCAAATTGCTTTTTCCATTTCTTGAAAAGCCAATTTGGATGCGAGTATGCAATATTCGCCTGCGTTGTTTTCCAGTCCTCAAGTTGCTTCAGGAAATTTTCTTTTTCTCTCAGGAATCCACGCAAGATCGCATTGATAAATCCTGATTGTGAGTGCAAGCGGAGATCTCGGGCAGTTGCTACCGTCTCATGAACCGCGGCATGCTCAGGGATGCGATCCATGAATGCAATTTGATAAAGCCCAAGCCTCAGTATGGTGCGTGTACGTGTTTTTCCTGGCGGGCGGGTTGCTTTTTCATCAATCCACGTATCCAGCAGGATCATGTTGCGGATCACTCCAAAGACCATTTCCTGCACCATATGGCGGTCAATGGGCTTCAGACTTGATTGAGAGAGCTGTTCGCGCAGGACGGACTCCGCGAATTGATTGCCTGCTTCCCATTCGAAAAGTATTCGAGCCGCAATTTGTCTTGGTTTTTGTTGCACGGCTGAGTAATAATGTCATTTCGACGTTTGAAGCGAGCTATTTACGAGGACTATGAGAGAGGAATTTGAAAAGTTGGCCTCCGAAGGGAAGATCAGATCTAAGGACCTGGATGCCTTGGAGCAACTGACAGAAAGTGGGTATTGCACCCATCGCACTTGGGGGTTGGGCAAGATAACTACCGTGGACACCGTGTTTTCACGGTTCTTAATTGATTTTCCGGATAAAACCGGACATTCAATGGACCTTGGCTTTTCAGCCAAATCACTAACACCATTGGCCAAGGACCATGTTCTGGTCAAGGTGGCTACTGATTTGGATGGACTGAAGCAAATGGCTGCTGTCAGTCATATGGATTTAATCAAGCTGGTCTTGAAAAGTCATGGTGGCAAAGCCACTGTCGCTCAGATTCAAGCTGCCCTGGTGCCAGAAGTCATTGAAGAAGACTGGCGCAAGTGGTGGGAAGCCGTTCGCAAGGAACTTAAAAAAGATGGCCATTTTCGCGTGCCGGTCAAAAAGTCAGATCCCATCGAATTCAACGAAGAGGTTACCTCCCTTCAGGAGCGGCTTCTGGGAGATATTCGAGCAGCTCGCGGGCTCAAAGCAAAACTTGCTGTCGCCAATGAAGTATTGAAAAGTCAGGATGATCTGGAAAATGTCACCGAGGCATTTGAGGAGTCCATGCAACTTCTGGACGGCGAAATTCCAAATTACATTAAGAATCAGCCCGAATTGGTACTCGACGCCATCTTTACCCGCAATGACTTGCGGGAAGGGCTGCGAATCGAGGCTGTTGAAGGTCAGATTGAAGACATCGCTGTCTGGGATCTGGTTGAAGATTTACCGGCATTCATGGATGCCTTGGCTGCAACGCGCAACAAGCGGACCCTGAGATCCTACAAACAGCACCACGAAGAAAAGTGGGAAGAGGATTTTCACGATTTGTTGAATAATGCTCAGATGAAATTGGTTGGAGAAATCGTAAATCTCCTCATCGATGAAGACCGCCATGAAGGTGCCAAGGAAACCCTTTTACGGCTTGTCAATCAGCATCAAGCAAGCAGCGAGATGTTGCTCTGGTTGGGTAAAACCAGATCGGATGCCTTTGCTGACATTCTCGGCCCGGAAGTTTTCCGTGCCATGATCACAGCCATGGAGCGTGATCAGTTCAACGAAAAGAAAACCAGTCGTTTGAATGATTTTATCATGGGAGATCAAGAATTGATCCCTGAATTGATCGAAACGGCTGATTTGGAAGTGGTCAAAGATTTAACCCGTGCCTTGCAATTCAGTTCATGTTTTGACGACATGGACAAGCGGTCGCTTCTTGGACGCATCGTCAAATGTTATCCAGCTATTCAAGCCCTCATCTCTGGCGAGCAATCTGCTTCCGAAGATCGAGGATTGCTTGTTTCCTGGGACAGTCTACTTCGCCGACGAGGTGAATACGGCGAGCTGGTTCAGAAGAAGATCCCAGAAAACTCGAAGGAGATTGCCATTGCGCGTAGTTATGGTGACTTGCGAGAGAATCACGAGTACAAAGCCGCTAAAGAAATGCAGAAACTTCTCATGAAGCGGAAATCAGAACTCGAAGCGGATCTCACACGTGCTCGCGGTACTGATTTTTCTGCGGTTCAAACGGATGTGGTCAACCCTGGCACACTAGTCAAAGTAACAGATCTTACAAATAAGAAAGAAGAGACTTACACCATTCTGGGAGCTTGGGATTCTGAACCTGAAGATGGTATCATCAGTTACCTTTCGCCGTTGGCGAATATCCTTATCGGGAAAAAACCTGGTGATGAAGTCGATCTTGAACAAGATCAATTGGTTAAGAAGTATCGTTTGAATTCAATTGCTTCTCACGAGTATGAATTCAAGCACCATGGTCTGCATGATGAGTCAGGTCAATCTGTTCCTTTAGAAACAGTCGCAGAGTAAATCCGACTCTTTCTTTTAAATCTCAAGCCCGTCGGAATGTATCCGGCGGGTTTATTTTTTGTCCTCACCATGTTCATGTCGTTATGCAAATGAAGTTGATTTCTTGGTAAGTAGTTGCCAATTTCGAACGGAAATGAGCACGAGTCGTCCATTCAAAAACGTCCTTGATGAGTCCGAACTGGAGGAGATCTTCAGTCGATCTGCCGGACCTGGAGGGCAGCACGTGAACAAAGTTTCCACCCGTGTCACCTTGAAGCATCTTCCCACAGGCTTACAGGTCTCGGTTCAGCAAGGACGCAGTCAATCTGGGAATCGTCAGCGAGCACGAGCATTGCTTGCTGAAATGATTCTTCAACGAAAAAAAGAACGGCGTGATTCCGAAAAACAGGAAAGGGAGAAAAAGCGGCGACAAAAGGGGATTCGCCCACCCAAGGCTAAACGCCGCATTCTGGAATCAAAGCGCAGGCGATCTGAGACAAAGGCTAGGCGCCGAACACGCTTTTCCCCGGGTGATTGAGCTAATATTTTATCCAAGTTCAACTTCTTTTCTCGAGAGATATTTCTCTCTCGATCGTGTCAGGAAGAATATGATCTCACTGTTGAATGGTTTTTCTAAATCTCAAACAAACTCTTAAATGTGCATTATTTGATCATTTGTCCAAGGTGTTGTTCTGGCAATCCCCCGCAAGCTGAGGCAACTCTCAGGCTAATATCAATTTTTACACCCACTTTTCACAGAATTGAATTTCAAAACTCGCTTCGCATTGGTAGTGAAGTGCCATTGGTTAAAAAAAAACACATAGCAACTTCATTGTTGGTGGGGACAAGGCAATTCTAACCACTTGCCCGAACAATGACCAAAACATAGTATCGAAGGGTGGTCAGTTTTTAGATTCACCCTTTTCAGGGTTTATTAAGTAAAATTAAAATGAGACTCATCATAACAAGTATTTTTATTTTTCTGCGCACTAGCCTAATTAGTGGAGAAACACCCTTGACTCATAACCCAATGATTGAACACAGGATAAAAATTAATAATCACACATTTGCTGTTTACGAAAAAAAACATGATTCAGCCAAGGAAATCATTGTTCTTATTCATGGCAAAACCATTAGTGCTTTGCCTAACTTTGATCTGCAAGTTGAGTCGGGAAATGTTTCAGTGATGGATGCATTCGTCCAAAAAGGTTTTCAAGTATACGCCATGGACATGAGAGGTTTTGGGAATACTCCAAGAGATGCCTCTGGATGGATCCATCCTGAAAAAGCATTCAGGGATGTTGTTGGGCTACTTGAATGGGTGATTCAACGGCATTCACACACGATTAAACCAACTCTATTCGGTTATTCTTACGGGTCATTAGTTTCGCATTTTGTTGTCCAAAAGAGGCCAGAGCTTGTGAGGGAACTTATCCTTTATGGACACCCTATTGAACACACCTATGCCAACCGATATAACAAAATTGAGGGCGGTGTGAAAAGCACTGCAGAGGAACCCATCCAAGAACCTAACTCAGTTGAATGGGCGTCATCTGATTTCATGGAAAATTCTACCGAACAAAAGGTCATAGATGCATATGTATCATCTACTTTGAATCTTGATCCAATACTGGTGGATTGGAATAAGCTAAACGAATGGACCCAGCTTGAACCTCAAAAAATTACGGTTCCAACGCTTCTCATAAATGGTGTTCACGATCCCGTAGCGCCAATTGAAAGTCTTGCACTCTTTTTTGGGGAAATTGACAATCCAGATAGATCCTGGGTTATCATTCCGGACAGCGGACATGCCGCACACCTTGAACACTCATCGGCTCAGATGATAACCAGTGTGATCAATTTTATCAGGCGAGGTAAATAGAGAGCATATCAAAAGCAATTCGGAGGTTTTCCTTGTCCTGGATACTACTTGGAAATGTCGTGATCAAAAGCTTACTGCACTTCCTCATTCAACGATTAGGTTTCCAAAGATCGATCGGTTTTTTCGCGTCCGTTTCAAAAGGCAAAGACACCTTCCTGCCCGTTCGAGCTGATTCGTAAGCCGCAAAAATAATCTTCATGACCTCTCGAGCATCTTCGCCAGTCACGATCGGTTGCTTGTCATTCTGCACGCAATCAACAAAATGTGCCATTTCCTGATGGAATCCGTAGTTATATGCTTCTTCATAGATCGTGAACGACCACCCCTTCGTTGTGCCGGCTTTCTCAACTGCATAGTCGTATCCACCCTGACTGTAGGTTTCGATTGAGTTGCCGTGCAACAAATCCGCATAGGCGACGCCCTTGGAACCATGAACCTCGGCGCGATCGTCCATACCCCCAAGTTTCGTCCAACTCTCCTCAGCAAGTCCAATTGTTCCGTCCTCGAATTCTAAGATGAGCAATGCGTTGTCTTCACCGACGGTCTTGTCCGTGTGAACTTGAGTGCTCATTTGTGCAAAAACTGATTTTACGGGCGGGCGCCCAAGCATCCAGCGAAAGAACTCAATGGCGTGACAACCCATATCCATCACCACGCCACCCCCACTTTGCTCTACGTCCCAGAAATGTGGGGCATGCGGACCATCATGTTTCTCTGACTGCTTGATTAAAGTCGGCTTACCAAGGGCACCGGAGTCGAGCAGTTGTTTTAGTCGAACATACTTCGGTGCGAAGCACAGCTCTTCTGCATACATTAACTTCACATTTGCTTTCTTCGCTGCCTCGACCATCAGATCTGCCTCTTCCATGTTCAAACAAAGCGGTTTTTCGATGACAATGTGTTTGCCCGCTTCTGCTGCAGCAACAACGGCCTCGCAGTGTACATGGTTAGGAATCCCGATCACAACCATATCAATCTCTGACATCGCAAGCAATTCACGGTAGTCAGTAAAGTGATGAGGAATATCATGTTTCGCTGCAAATGATTTCGCATTCCCATTTGAAGGCGACGCGACGGCCAGCATTTCAGCCGACTGACAGCGCGTCAGGGACTCCGCATGAATAGTCGATATGAATTGTGACCCAATGATTCCAACTTTAACTGTTTCTTTCATGATTCAAATCTCCCAACCTTTTCGGAACCTTGGCTTGATGAGCGATTCCGCCTCCGGACAATTGATTGCTTTCATTTGTTGCGGATCCCATGCAATGGATTTGCCCGTACGCAGCGCCAGTTGTCCCACGAGTAAACCCTCGGTGAGGGTGGCAGCGTAGTCGAAATTAGCTTCGGTCTTCGTGAGTCCCTTGCATGCTTGAATCCATTCGAAATGATGATCTCTGACGCGGGGAACGGACGGTGAAATTGTTTGGTAGTCAATGAATGTCTTTTTAGGCAACAACAGGAACATGTCGTCTTCGTTCTCCCCTCCATGCCATGTGCGCGTTAACAGCGTGCCCTTGCTACCAATGATCAAAGAACCATTCGATGGGATTTCCTCGCCGTAGAATAAATCCGCCGGAGGCAGTTTCTTACCATCATAAAATGTGAGTTTGACTGCTGGACGATTTACTCGTGCAGGGTAGTTCATTTGGATGATACTCCATAGCGGGGGGCAATCGGCGGTCCCTTGATCGGCGTCGATTACCTTGGCGTGATTTGGTATGCCTAACTCCAACGCCCAGAATGCGGTGTCTAGATTATGCACACCCATGTCTCCGATGGCTCCCGTGCCGAAGTCCCACCTACCTCGCCACTTGAACGGAACATAAGTCGGGTGGTAAGGTCGAAACGGGGCCGGTCCCAGCCACAGATCCCAATCCAACGTATCGGGAATCGCGTGTGTGCTAGAAGGACGCTTTTCTCCTTGCGGCCACCAGCCGTTGGGACGATCTGTCCACACATGCAATTCTCTTACTTCCCCGATCGCACCAGAATGAATGGTGTCGATTGCGCGCCGCGTTCCCTCCATGGCGTGACCTTGTACGCCCATTTGTGTGACTACGCCGGCTTTGCGCGCTTCTTCCTTCATGCGTCGCAATTCATAGATCGAATGCGCAAGAGGTTTTTCGCAGTATACATGGAGCCCGCGCTGCATGGCTTCGATTGAGGCAATCGCATGAGTGTGGTCGGGTGTGCTCACGACGACGGCGTCCAGCGATTTTTCCTTATCCAGCATTTCACGGAAATCACGGTAACGTGGAACGTCAGGATACTTTGCGTAAACGGGTTGTGCCCGACGATCATCCACATCAGCAAAAGCAATAAAATTTTCAGAACCAAGTCCTCCCATGTTCGAAGTGCCACGTCCTCCGGGCCCAATAATGCCGAGGTTTAACTTTCGATTTGGATCCGAGCGCACGATGCTGGTGCATCCGGTGGCTATTCCACTACTGGTGATCCCGGCAGTGAGCAAGGCTGTATCATGAAGGAATTTACGGCGTGTTTTCTTATTGATAGAGTTCATGGTAGGGAATCGTTTCAATTAATCAAAAGAGCTTGCCTTTGGCAATTGATTTCCGTCTTCAAGGTGCTTGAGCGTGGATTCGATATCAGATTATTGAAAGCCTGTCTGCTCGTTGTTAACTCCTGGAATCCAGCGCGTGCTTGAATGGGAAACGCTGCGAACCGATGCGCATTCCCATGATCTGCATATTAGAAACCCCTTAACCTTACACGATTCAAATGGTGCAACATGTCTCCTGAGGCTCCAGGATCTCCTTATCCTCAGTCCTTGTTCCTCTGGAAAACACCTTGAGGCAATAAAGCGGCAGCGGCTTTGTCACAAATGCAGAGTACATCGTCGTGAAGGGAAAGAAAAGAAGCAGGAAACAGGGAGGATATCCCACATGTAACGAGCCGTTTGAGTTGTTTGGCCTTGCCCGCACCGAACACAAGCAACAGGATTGATTTGGAAGCTAAAATATCACGCATCCCGAGCGTCAGACCATGAGTGGGGCATTTTCTTGTTGTTGACAACATTGAATGAGCCAGTGATTGATCTGTCAGTTTGGCGACATGTGGCGCAGCGATCAATGCATCAGCCGGTTCATTGAACCCCAAATGACCGTTCAATCCCAGACCAAGAACACAGAGATCAATCGGGCCATGGATCGCCAGCCAGTCTTGAACACGTTGGCATTCCGCTACTGGAGCTCTCGAATTGCTTTGAAAAGATACGTATCGCGTTGCGGGTATCTGAAGCGGTCGAACTAGTTTTTGCTGGAGATAATCTTCGCACGTTGCTGGATCATCCATATCAAGACCACCCCACTCATCGAGTTTCAAAAGGTGGATCTTTTCAGGTGGATTGTTCCTCGAAAGGATCTCGCTGACAAACACCTTGTAAGCTCCAGTTGGACTGTTTCCGGTGGCAGCACACAAGATAGGTTCGGATTTCATCCTTACTTTCTTAGCCATGTAATCCCCGGCTTCCCGGCTTCCGTTCATGTAGTTTTTAGCAACAACAAGTCGTATGTTTGATCCACAGCTTGCATTTTCGTTCTTTATCATGGTGATTGCTTTAGAAGATGCGAGTGATGCTATGATCAACTTGGAATAAGGGCACAAAAGGACTGCGTGTAACAATATTAATATCCGGGTCTTGTCCAATCATAATTATTGCTGAGTTTTCACAAGTAATATTCATCGCTTCGATAGCTTCCTACAGGAAATGCTGCAGGTGAGCATGTCTTCAATGGTCTTGCACATGCTGTCGCTGTACGGGGCAAGCCTGATTGACTCCTCGCTCGACAGGCAAAACCTAACAACAGGTGATTTCCAGTCATCTTAGTTGGTTCAATCAATCCATGATTAGTCCGGCTTCTTTCCTTTTGGTTTCCCAAAGAAATACCCTCCTGCGATGGCTCCCATTGCCATGCAAGCAATCGGATAAAACGCCAGTAAATATGTAATCAGACTCCATTCCTTCGCATCTCGATACACGATTGTAGGTTTGGGGACTGAAAGAAAAGAAAGGATGCTACCCAGGGCAATAAAGCCCAGAATCCCGGCAGAAAGACCGATGATGATTCCGATGAAAAGATTGGAAACCCACATCAGTGACAATTTGTTTTTCATTTTTGACTTGTTGTTCTGCCTCGTATCTTGGTCTTGTGTTTCCGTAGTCCGCTTTTTTCATGACGCGAACAAATTTTATAAGCGTTGCGACACAGTGCATTGTATCTGTGATTCTTCTATGTTCAACGATTACATAGCAATTCCTGCTAGAGCTTGAGCAGCTGTTTTTACATGATCAGGTCAGACGCCGATCTTTTGACAAGTGGTGCGGGTTGTTCTAGTAATGGTCCATGCGAATTTGGAAGTGCCTATTGGGTTTGCTTTTCATCCCTTTCTATCACGGACACTGGTTTGTTTCGGCTGCCGTAACGCGTCCAGCGCGTTTGGATGATGTCGAGATACTGAAGCACTTGCAGCCTAATCCAATTCAATCGGATCACCCCACGCTTCAACAGATGTTCCTTCCTGAGGGGTTTAGGGCAGATCAGATCGCGAGCGAGCCGGACGTCCTGCAGCCGATCGCCTTCACTTTCGATGAATTGGGTCGAATATGGGTAGTCGAAGCCTTCAGTTATCCTGAAAAGCAACCAGAGGGACAGGGCAAGGATCGCATTTTAATTTTTGAAGATTTTGATGGGGATGGCTCTTTCGAGGATCGTAAAATTTTTGCAGAGGGTTTGAACCTTGTCAGTGGGATCGAAGTGGGTTTTGGTGGCGTCTGGCTGGGCGCAGCGCCTCAGTTGTTGTTCATTCCGGATGAAAATCAGGACGATCAGCCTGATGGGCCTCCTCAGGTGCTGCTGGATGGCTTTGGCTACCAGGACACGCACGAGACCCTGAATAGCTTTTTGTGGGGACCTGATGGCTGGCTTTACGGCAACCAGGGAGTGTTCAACTATTCCAGAATCGGTAAACCTGACTCCAATGATGCGCAGCGCACTGAAATGCGTGCAGGTGTTTGGCGTTATCACCCCATTAGACATACATTTGAAGTTTATGCGCATGGGGGGAGTAACCAGTGGGGACTTGATTACGATCGGCATGGTCAATGGTTCATGACCCACTGTCGCAGCTATTGGGGCAAGGGATCGACGACTCATGTCATTCGCGGAGGATATTATTGGAACCAGTCCAATGCCAATTATCCGGATTATATTGAGCCGAATCCGCCGTCAGGTCATGACTATTTGCGAACCTACCTGCTGGCTTCTGCCAGGTATGGTCATGGGGAAGGTGGGGCAGGGGCTCAGGGAAGTCGCCGGATTTATGGCGGACACTCGCATATCGGAACCATGCTTTACCAGGGCAATAATTGGCCTGCTGCTTATCGAAATCAACTCTACACTCATAATCTGCATGGGCATCAGTTGAACGTTCAGGTGAATGAGCGCGATGGATCCGGTTACAATACAATACATGCTGGAAAGGATATGTTGATGGTTGCAGATCCTCGTTATATCGGCATCGATCTGAAATACGGGCCGGATGGTGCTGTCTATATCAATGACTGGTATGACACTCAGCATTGTCACAATCCAAATGCCGAACAATGGGAGCGAGGAACCGGGCGCATGTATCGCATTCAATACGAAGCGACCTATGAACCGACACTTGTGAATTTGTCGCGCAAGTCGGATCGTGAATTAGCCTGGTTGCAATTACATCAAAATGCCTGGTTCGCTCGTACTGCTCGACGGCTCCTGCAGGAACGCTCTGTTAAAGGCGAAATTTCACCGGATGCATTAGAAGTGCTCCATAACATGTCTGTGGAGCATGCCAATGAGAACCGGCGATTGCGTGCCTTCTGGGCGCTCTACGTCATTGGGGCGGTTCAAGGTAACGATTGGCTTACCTATCTCAGGGATGAATCGGAATACGTGCGTGCCAACGCAATCGAGTTCATGAGTAGCCAGGAACAAGTCGTTCCCATCGCGGCGAGTCAGCTCGTCTTGATGGCTCTTGATGATCCGTCGGCGTTTGTACGATTAAGGCTTGCTGCCGCATCAATCAAACTTTCAGAAGATAACGGCTGGAAAATCATCGAAGCTTTGGCAAGGCATACGGAAGACGCAGGGGATCGTAATTTACCGTCCATGATTTGGTTTGCTCTCGCTCAAAAGATGCCCGCCAATCTGGAACGTGCGTTCCAGCTCATGGAGTCAGAACAACCCATCATGCCGGTTCTCGAACCTTTGATCGTATGGTATGCCGCCAAATTAAAGGGTGAGGGATTGGAGAAATCCATCACTTATCTTCAAAAAACAGCCGCCGCGGATCGAGGGGGTTTGTTGAATGCTATCTATCTTGCCTTGCAACATGAGCGACGTGTTCCCATGCCGCGCCAGTGGGATTTTATTTCGAACCGATTGTATGAAAATACCGATGAGGCCATTCGATTGCCGGCTGAAAAACTGGCGGCTATTTTTGGCGATCGGAAAGTGTTGCCAAAAATGCGTTCATTACTTGCCGATACCACGCAATCCGAAGACGAGCGTCGCCATGCTCTGGAGATTCTCAATCTGGCAGGGGATGAAGCCCTGATTTCGATTGGCATTGGACTGCTGGATGAACCTGCGTTCCAATCCAGCGCGATTAATTTGCTGGCACGCTTCGATCATCCAGAGAGTGCTGATGCGCTCCTTGCTCGATTGGATCGGTTTGAAGGAAAGGATAAGGTCGCCGCATTGAATACGATGACCACCCGATCTTCGCTGGCCGTGCCTCTCCTGAATGCAGTGATCGCAGGGAAGCTTGAACGTGACCTTCTGACAGCCTATTACCTGCGTCAATTGCAGCAACTGAACTCGAATGCAGTCAGTGAAAGGATCACCAGGATTTGGGGGCAAGCCGGCGTGGTATCGGAAGAAAAAGCGCAGTTCATTGAATCATTGGATGCGGCCTATCGAGAAGCTCCATTGTGGGCCTACAGTGCGGATGAAGGGAAAAAGCATTTTGAGTTACTCTGCAGCAGTTGCCATCAAGTCGCAGGAACAGGTGTGGCGATTGGACCGGATTTAACAGCTGCCGGTTCCAGCGGAAGCAGGTATTTCATTGAAAGCATGATCGATCCCAACGCTGTCATTGGGCAAAATTATCAGGTTACAGAAATAGAACAAAAGGACGGTGAAATGATTGCGGGTTTATTAGTCAGTGAAAACGAATCTTCAGTCGTGATAAAAACACTCACCGACACCGTGACGGTTTCCAAATTGGCCATTTCTGATCGTCAGCTCTCGGAGCATTCCATGATGCCCGAAGGCTTGATGGATGGTTTGAATGAACGGCAAAGGATCGAGTTGATCAAATACCTGACCACTCTCTAGAACTTGAGTGTGTGCAGGTAAAAGCTAAGGGTCAGAAGACTCTTCTTATTTATCTCACTCCATACTGAACTTACTCTTCACCGGTTTCAATTTGAGTAAGTTCCTCCCAACGAGCGTATAAAGCAGTGACCTCCTTTTTCTGCTTTTCCAACTCCTTGGTTACCTCGGCAGCTTCATGCGCGCGATCGACATAGAAGCTTGGATCGTTCAGTTTTGCTTCCAATGCCTCTACCTTGGATTCGGTTGCCAGGATGTTCTCCTCCATGCCTTCGAGTTCACGTTTCTCCATGTAACTCAAACGCCGAGGACGATCTTTTTTTGAGCGCTTTACTTTTTCTGCAACCGTTGGCTTTTCAGTTGTTTGAAATGCTGATTGTTTGCGGGCTTCACGTTCTTTGCGTTTTTCAAGGTAGTAGGAGTAGTTCCCGGGCTGGACAAATACGCCGTCTGGTTCGAATGAAATGATCTGATCACAGATACGGTCCAAAAAATATCGATCATGGCTCACAACAATCACACTTCCATCGAAATCTGCCAGCGCTTCCTCGAGCATGCGGAGACTTTGTAAATCCAGGTCATTGGTGGGTTCGTCCAGAATGAGAAAATTACCGCCTCGTTTTAATACTTTTGCCAGCATCAATCTGGCGCGTTCTCCTCCTGAAAGTTGTGCTACCGGTTCATTGGCTCGATGATCCTGAAATTGAAATCGTCGCAGGTAACCTCTGGCACTGAGCTGCCGCGTTCCGAACATGACGGACTCATCCCCATCCGAGATTTCCTCAAGCACCGTTCCTGTACCTTTGAGTTGCATGCGAGATTGATCAATGTAGTTGATTTGAATCTTCTTGCCGATGGTTGCGCTGCCCTCGTCAGGTTCCATGAGTCCCATGCAAACCTTGAGAAGCGTCGTTTTGCCGACACCATTCTTGCCCACCACGCCGATACAGCGTCCCGGCGTCAGGGATAGATCCAGATTCCGGAATAACCAGCGTTCCTGATTTCCTTCACCCACCTTCACACTTGCCCCTTCCAGTTCCACTCCGACATTTCCCATGCCGGGAGGTGGGGGGATCAGGACGTCCATTTCCCTTTCTTCGGGTGGAGCTTCAAGACCTTTGATTTCGTAATAGGTATCGAGTCGATGCTTAGCCTTGGTCCTCCGAGCGCGGACTCCGGCCTTCACCCATTCGAGTTCCTCGCGCAGGAAGCGTTGACGCCGACGCTCCCCCTGGTCTGCAATTTGTTGACGAATGGCTTTGGATTCCAGAAAAGCGGTGTAGTTACCCGGATGAGAAAATGCACGGCCCTGATCGATTTCCACGACGCGAGTGGCGATCGTATCCAGAAAATAACGGTCATGGGTGACAAACATGACTGCGCCTGAGAAAGACTTCAGGTAATCCTCCAACCAATTAATGGTAGCGGCGTCCAGATGGTTCGTCGGTTCATCCAGTAAAAGAAGGTCGGGTTGTGCAACCAGGGCACGGCAAAGTGCGACGCGACGTTTTTCACCTCCCGACAAGGAGTCAACACGGGATTCCATTGGGGGAGCGGAAAGTGATGTGGCGATGGTTTTCGCACGCGATTCCAGGTTCCAGCCATCGGCAAGTTCGATTTTTGCAAGCCATTCCGCCTGCTCAGCGCTGGAGCCCTTACCCGATTCATAGCAAGAGATCCATTTTGTGACATCGGCTGCGCCCGAAAGAATATTGTGGCGGACTGATGAGGCCTCATCCAGTTCGAACTCCTGGGGAAGATAACCGATGCGTAATCCCTTTCGGCGGGAAACATCTCCTCCGTCGGCTTGTGATTGATTTGCGAGGATTTTTAAAAGACTGGTTTTACCGCAACCATTCCGGCCGACCAATCCGACCTTTTCGCCCGCACTGATCGCCACTGTAACGCCATCCAGAAGACGTAAATAATCATAGGCCAAAACCAGATCTGTGGCGGAGAGCAGCATTGTGTTTGATGGAAGCGAAACCATAGGCGGGCTATCAAAGGAATGAATGAGCTGGATAACAAGGAATTTCGCAATAGAACTGCGTTTCATGGCCTGGATTTTGACTTTAGTTAACGGGGGAATCCGCTAATATGTGCCCATGCCCAGTTCGAGATCCAAAAATAGTGTGTTGGCCTTTGATCGGCTTCAGGACCGAAGATCTTTTTTATCCTGCATGAGTGCAGGGATGGCCTCGACGCTAGGAGTCTTGCATGCGCAAGCATCGAGCCAGTCCGGTCAATTCCAGCTTCGTTATTGCCTGGCTTCAAGCATGTATGGTCAATTGTCGCTGGATGTTATTCTTCCTGAGGTTCGGCGTGGCGGTGCCACTGCCATTGATCTATGGCCCATGAGTCATGGCAACCAGCGTGAGCAGGCGGAAGCGATGGGTTGGGATGCGTTTCTATCCCGATTGAATCAGCATCAAGTGACCACTGGATGCCTCACGCGCTACGACCTGGGTCCCTTTGGTGTTGATAAAGAGATGCAGCTGGCGGGTAAGTTGAAATGCCCATTGATCGTTACCGGGGGGAAAGGCCCTGCGGGGCTCGAGGGGCAACCACTCAAACAAGCCGTCCTTAGCTTTGTAGAAAAACTCAAGCCCCATCTTGAGATCGCAGCAAACCATGGCGTCACTCTGGCTATTGAGAATCATGCCAATAATTTGATTCATACACCTGACTCCCTGCGCTGGCTGGCTGAATTTGCCGTGGGTCAACCTCTGGGAGTGGCTCTGGCACCTTATCATCTGGAGACTTTGGGGCTGGGAGCCGATGCTCTGGGTGATCTGATTCGAGATCTGGGACCGAGTATCTCGATGTTCTATGCCTGGCAATATGGGATGGGGTGCATGACCAAACTGTCCAAGCCACGAGAACTGCTTCAGATGCCCGGGCGCGGTTCATTGGATTTCACCCCCATTCTGAAGGCTTTAAAATCCATTCAATACCGGGGGTGGACCGAAATATTCATGCACCCGGTACCCCCGCGGGATTCCGATCCTGCCTGAGGCCTTTGAAACGACGCGGGAAATCAATCGAGCAAGAAGATACTTGGAATCATGCGTGAATTCGCTTCAATAGATGCATGCAACATAAAGTTCTGATTGTTATTGGTGACGCAAGTGAAACCGTGGACACTCTATATCCTTATCATCGTTTGATCGAGGCGGGATACAAACCTGTAGTGGCTGGCCCGGAGGTCCATCGTTACAACATGGTCATGCATGAAGTCAAACCCGGCTGGACCATCACTCGTGAATGGGAAGGTTATACCATTCAGTCAGACATCGCATTCAAGGATATCGATCCAGATGATTACCTGGGTATCTTTTTCAGTGGTGGACGAGCACCTGAATATATTCGTTATGACAAAGATCTGGTGCGCGTGACCAAACACTTTTTTGAAAAAAACAAGCCCATAGCCAGTGTCTGTCACGGGGTAGAAATCCCGGCTTATGCCGATTGTGTCAAAGGTCGCAAAATGGCGACTGTTCCTAAATGCAAGTTTGACCTTGAAGTGTGTGGTGGGACGTTTGTTGATGAAGCCTGCGTGGTGGACGGTAACATGGTCAGCGGTCGCACGTATCATGATCACGGTTACTACATGGGAGAGTGGATGAAACTTCTCGATGCTGCGCGATCCAAAACAGAGGGAATTTCATAATTCACAGCCCTTAAGGTTGCTGTAACAGAGAGGGTAATCAAAAGGCCCAGGCATGGGAATATTTGACTTTGCAAAAGGAGAGTTGCGGAGAGATCATCAATTGAGAAGACGACTCAACAGAGGCACTCTCTTACCTTTTTCCTGCTAAACCTCTGAAACCCCATGATTCAGGGTTTTTGGCTGGATGGACTGTTGACAACATCAGATTAACTTGGTGCTAGCTTACCAGCATTCCATTGACCGCATGCGTCTCCAAATGCCAGTTACAGGAAACAGACTTTCAAGCACATTCTGATTCCCGCTTGGTCCTTGAACTGTCGGTACCACGCTGGGGTGTAGCCTCTGGTTTCTAATGAAGGGTTTTAACGTTGAAACTTCCTTGTCGCCCCTGGCGTTTTTATCGCTTCTTTGTCAACCGGCAATGAATGCGTTCATGAAACCGTAGGCAACGCTTTTCAATCAATATGACGTGTCAGGATTGCCTTGCTTGCAGGAGGGAGGGTTGACAATTCCAGACCTCCATTGGTCTCACTGAAGTAACTTGCGGCCCAGTCAGAGTCAAATAATGCAACCGGATTGTCGTTAGAGTCGTAGGCGATTTTTGTTCCGGTTGGTAGTTGAAGTGCATCTAATTCAGATTCCTCCATACCTGCAGGTAGCCACTTTATGACCGACCATGGAGCCTTTTCTAATCGGGACTCAGCGCCATACTCAGTTTCAAGTCGATATTGGACGACCTCAAACTGGAGTTGTCCGACGGCAGCCAGAAGCGGGATTCGAGTGATCGAGTCTCGAACGCGCATGACCTGAATAACCCCTTCCTGCAGCAATTGATCCAGGCCCTGTCTGAACTGCTTGTATTTTGCTGTATTTGGGTTGTGCAGGTAAGCAAAGGTTTCAGGCGTAAATATGGGGATCTCCTTGAATCGGATAGTAGTGTCGTTTGTCAGTGTATCACCAATGCCAAAATCAGAAAGCCCGACGAGACCGACGATGTCGCCTGCGTAAGCGCTATCGACAGTTTCCCGTTCATTGCCAAAGAGTTTGTGAGAACTCGCGAGACGGATCTTTTTCCCAGAGCGGGGGTGCACTACAGTCATGTCACGCTCAAATTTACCGGAGCAAATCCGAACGAATGCAATGCGATCCCGATGCCGAGGGTCCATGTTGGCCTGAATCTTGAATACGAATGCAGAGAAGGTTTCATGATCGGTAGGGATGACTTTCTCACCTGAGTGTCTTGGGGCAGGAGGGGGAGAGTATTTCAAAAAGCCTTTGAGAAGCAATTCAACCCCGAAATTGTTCATGGCGCTTCCGAAGAAAACCGGAGTCATTGTTCCGTTGTAAACCGATTCCATGTCGAAGGATTCGCCCGCCAGATTGAGCATTTCAACCTCCTCCTTCAATTTTTCATGCATTTCGGTGTTCAATTGATCCTTGATGATGGGGGCATCCAGATCACCGACCGATTCAGGTGCCCGGTACAAACCGCCTGCCGTGCGCTCAAATAAATGTACCTCTTTTGCCAGACGATCAAATACCCCCTTGAAATCCACCCCGGTGCCGATTGGCCAATTGATGGGAAAGGAACCAATGCCCAGCACGCGCTCAAGTTCATCCAGCAATTCCAATGGGTCTTTGGTGGGGCGATCGCATTTGTTCATGTAGGTGAAAATTGGAATGCCCCTGCGCCGACATATCTCAAATAGTTTGCGCGTTTGAGCCTCGATTCCTTTAGCGGCATCAATGACCATGACGACTCCATCCACCGCGGTCAGTACGCGGTAGGTATCTTCGGAAAAGTCCTTGTGTCCGGGGGTATCGAGGAGATTGATGGCAAAATCATCGTATTCAAACTGCAGCACGGTGGAACTGATCGAAATGCCACGTTTTCGTTCAAGCTCCATCCAATCTGACGTGGAGGCCCGCTGGTGCTTACGAGCAGTAACGGACCCTGCCAGATGAACCGCTCCGCCATATAGTAAGAGTTTCTCTGTCAGCGTGGTCTTACCGGCATCCGGATGCGAAATAATAGCAAAAGTGCGTCTACGTTGGATTTCTTTTTGAAAGCTCACAAGGCGGCGTAGCGTATCAGGAATTAGCACAGGGACAAGCTGGAATCAGTCCGGCCCATGACTTCATTTTGTTTTTGAGGTGCTTTTTTGTGCATGATTAATTTTGGTCCAGACACGCAGGGCCTCCGAAACACTCCATGCCTGTGCATCGCAACCACGCTGTTGGTGGGGAGCGTCACCATCCACGACCTCCGGTAAATGACCGGAGCATCCCTCAATCCAAAAATGAGACATGGAAGCCAGATAATCGAGAGCTGCATCTTTTGCCTTGGGATCAGTTTTCCAAGCCTCTGCCAAAGCTTCACAGAAGGTAGGGAAGGTCCATAGCCATGCAGTCCCATTATGATAGGCTGGTTTGCGGCGGGTGTCCTCCTCTCCTTCATAACGCCCCCAGTATGGGAAAGTGGGGTCGTTCAGAAGGTCTCCATTTTTACCATGGATGGGTAAATGTGGAATCACCGGAAGTGGCGCCAATGATCTCAAGGCCCCCGGAATGACGAGGCATTTCCGCGCTGCATTTACCGTTGAACGGGCTTTTTCGCCATCCATGCATCCCAGACTTACAGCCCACAGGCAATTGCTCCTCAATGCCTGATCGCGCAGCGCTTCCTTTGCGGGGGTGCCTTTTGATCCCAAGAGTACATCTGCAGGCCAACCTTTCTCTTCAATCCAGAACAAGTGATCAAAGGAGCGTTTCGCCAGCTTAAGCCAATCCTGCCATGTGCCTTTCAAAGGTTTCATATAGTGCGGTATGGATGCTTTCTCTTTTGCTGAATAAAGTGTGTTCAACAGCCGGAGCAATCGTATCCACAAAGCCTGGATTTCAATGGGGTATCCCTCTCTCGGGGTGCCTGCAGGATAGTTGGTATCCATCCAGGTAAAATGACTCGGGCTCCACACCAGCCCACTTTCCAGGTCCATATGTATGCCGTTGGGTGTGCCACTCAGTATGCCATTGGCAATACGGAAGAGTACCTCTTGAATCGTCTTGCCTGCGTCATCTACCTCCATTTGATAAAAAGAATCACCCTTGATTACTGCCGTTTCTTCGCTTAAAACGCCGTACCAAAGCGGGGCATCGGAAGTGTCGCGATTGCTGGCATTGGCTCCGTGAATAGTATTCGGAAGTGTACCGTGTGATTCAAATCGGCCGAATACTTTCAACAATTTGACGACCTCATCGATCATTCCGCCACTCAACATGCCGCGTGCCACGATCAACGAATCGCGTCCCCAGTCCAGAAACCATGGATACCCGGCGATCACGGTCCTGCCGTCATCCCGTTTCACCACAAAGGCATCAAGTGCCTTCAGTAGTTGACGTCCCCATCGATCATTGTCGTCCAAATTGGCCTTGGCCAAGAGTGTTTCATGATGCTGAAGGCGTGCGTCTTCAAAATGTGCAATGGAATGCTGGTCCGGATTTTTCAGCTCGGCTGTGGCAACGAGATGGACCGTCTCACCGGTTCCCATGGGGATCTCAAACCATCCGGGGCTGAATGCGTCTCCATGTCCTGTTTGTCCCCGGCTTTGTTCAATGGGATGCGGGATTCCCTGAGCCCATTCTGGAGCCGAGTGATATTGTCCGTTTGTGGTCCAGACGCTGAGTTGTCTTTCTGGTGCGGGAGAAAAATGAAATCCTGCTGGTGAGTCGGTGTGGTGGACATGTTGATTGAAATGGTGTTCTGCGCTCTCGTTTCTCTGTGTTTCCCAGTGAAAATTCCGATCTTCAATATCAAAGCGCACTGTCAAGCGGACGGGATACTCCTCCGGGAGTTCTTCGCCGCTGGAGAAGCGATCCTTGGGCCGGATTAAACGAATGAGGGTCGTATTGGCATCCTTGAGCATGTCCATGACCAGTTCGATTTCGACTGACCGCCCATTGCCTGCTGGGGCGAAGAATCGCCATCTCGCCGGTGCGCCGGCATCGAAACTCAGGAGCGCCATGCGATTCAATGGTGTGATAAATCCATTGGCATTTACCCAAATTCGAATGCGTTTGATCAATACATGGCGGTCTACTGGCAATGTCGCATGAAGATTCGCTCCAAGAAGGCAGTCATATTTTGAATGAATTTCATCTATCCCAGCATGCACCCGTGCCATGGCACCACGTCCGTTGGTTAAAAGGGTCATCTGATCCTGACCTTTGGCCAGTGCGTGGACTGTGCGATGATCAAAAACAATCAGACGCTCTTTATGGGTGTGGATAGAGGTCCCGTAGGATTGTATTTCCAATTGAAGCTTACCTGCCTGCTCCGCCCAGTAAACTGCCACGTGATCATGTTTTCGCGGAACCGATTTGAGGTTCACTGATTGATTGCTGCAGTCATGGGTCAATCGGACACTGAAAGGGTGGGGCTCTCGGATGAGGATCCAGTGGTGTTTCGGCACGGGGGTCAAGCGAGCACGATCTTCAGTGGACCATTCAATCACATTCAAATACGCAGATGGATCCTTTGCCCTTGAATTGGAATCAGTGGCAGATTCATCCAAGCCTGATCTCAACCTCGATATAGATGCCAGCCATTGAGTGAGTGATTCCTCAACGCTTCTGGCTAAATCCTGCCATGGAGTGAATGGGATTTTTTCGATAGGCAGGATCTGACCAAGGCATTGCAGCGCCATGGCAGATTGACTCCGCTTTGTGCGATATTCATGGCCGGATTCCGGTTGAACGCCCTCTTCGTATGAAAGGCATAATACGGTACAGGCAGGTAAAGTCAGGGCCCAGGTTTCAGGGGTGATATCCCATTCCACAAGATCTTCCTGTCCCAGCAGGTCAATCGATGGTGGATGCTTTGCGCTATGAAAGAGCGCAGGATCCAGTTTGGCTGTGATTTTCTGGGATTCATGGGTATTGACCAGAATCCACAATCTTCTGGAAGCATCTGAAGAGGTTCTTTCCATCAGGTAGATGGAGTCACTTCCTGCATCAAGCCCCTTCATGATTGCTCCGTCGAAGAAGCACGGGTGGGTAGTCAGTAACCGGTTTAGCCTGGCAAGCTCATGTACAATATTGTCTTTGGCTCCCCAATTCATTCCAGTGCATTCATGCACAATTATTTTTTCTGATGCCAACCATTCGACACCGCAAGTGAAAGCGAATCCACCATTGACGCTTGTCAGAGCCGACAGGCGGTTGCGCAGCAGCGACCAGATGCGTCCTCTGTGTGCAAGACGATTATTGTCATGCGTTTCACTGTAATGAACCAAGGTGCCCACACGTGGACTTTGCTTTATGCAATGATCCAGATAACGATGCAGAGAAGGTCCACTGAATTCCTGGAACAATTCCGAGTAAGCCCATTGCATGCCGCCATCTGTTAGAAGGTTTTCGGTTGCCTCCCAGGCTCCTCCGAGCCCTTCGAGGAGAAAGATCGTATTGGGATATTCTTCGCGGACGCGTGAAATGATGAATTGCCAGGCCTCAACTGGTACCATGTATCCCGCATCACAGCGAAACCCGTCAACGCCCCTTCGGCACCAGATGAGAAAGACATCCGCAAGGTATTTCCAAATATCAGGATTGGATTGATTGAGTTCTACCAAATCACCCCAGATATTTCCCCATGCACCCGGGCTGATAAATTGACCGGATGGCTCGCGTTCATACCAATCTGGGTGATTCTCATGAATATCGGCACCCCAGCCGGTGTGGTTTGCCACCAGATCAATGAACACGCGCGCACCCTTTGCATGCACGGCTTCGGTTAATTCTTGAAACTGATCAATTCCTGTTGATGATTGATCGAACTCCACTAATGCTGGATCCACAGCTATCAGGTTTTGAGCGGCATATGGGCTGCCAAATCGACCAAATCTGGCGTAGGTGGTAGGTGTGGGATTGATAGGGAGTAAGTGGATGATTTGACAACCCAGAGTATCGACAATATGCGGCAGTTCCTTGATGAGGTCGCGGATTTTACCTGATGGAGGAATGACAGAATAGCCCTTCTCATCCAGCGGTTGATGATGTGGGTTGGAGCGCTGGGAAATGGTATTGGACAAGGATTTTGAATCACCAAACAGTCTGATCCAGGCACAATAGATTGTATTGGCACTGCGGGTGAAATTCGGATGCACGGAGACACCAGAATCTGAACCCCCTGGCCAAATTTGATGGTGATCCGAATTCAGAAGATAAGGTTTTGCCCGGAAATATCCCACCTGTGTCAATGGAAGCTGAATGCTCCAGCAATCCTCTTGCCACTCCATTGGAATATCCTGCCAGGAAAAAAGAGCCAATGCGTTCTTACCAGAGGTGCGCTGCATGATTTCTTTCTGCAAGACATCGGCTCTACCTAGATTAGTCCTGAGGAATGCGGTGTGCGTCTTGGGTCTGTGCTGAGAATCATTGGGCCTGATTTCAAAACGGGCCCAATCTCCAACATATGCCACCTGGCAATCGCCCGCAGCAGGAGTCATGGAGGGGGAATTCATGAATGAGATGTGTTAGTAATCAAGAGACGAACGCACTTATTTTTTAACCCGAGTCCTGCCATGGACCTGGTTGAAAAGTTGCGAACCGTCGAAATATTATGGTGTTAAACAAGAGATGATGGCAGCAAGAGCAGTTCCTCAGCTGAGCAAAGGTTTGAGCGCGCCCACATGCATCGGAATGGCTTTCCAGGGATCCTCAGCAGCTTCATATTCCAGAACAACAAAACCCTGGTAATTGGCTCCGTGCAAGATGTGAGCCAATCGAGACAGATCTGATGGGCTCTTGGATTTGCCGCGAGGTGCGATCTCGACCTTCAACTGGACGTTGACGGCATAAGGGGCACACTTCGCAATATCGCCGTAGGGATCCTTCGTGTGAAAATTTCCTGTATCGAGATTGATACCTAGCCATGGGCTGTCGATGCTTTCCACGATCTCGATCAGAGGGTCTGCTTCTGCCACGATACCACCATGGTTTTCAATGCCTAAAAAGACACCTCTCGTCGCCGCGTGATCACAGCAGCGCTTCAATCCTTCAATACAGCGGGCAACGGCTTCTTTCCATGAACCCTGAGCAGGTGCATTGCCGGCAAACACGCGGACGTGCGGCGCACCCATGATGGCGGCCCGGTCGATCCACTTATTGACATGAGCAATCTGCTCAGTTCTGGCCGAACCAGGTAAATCGGTGAATTGATTGCCAACTGCCGTGCCACTGATTGCCACTCCCCGCATGAAAGCGTGCCTTTTAATTTTCAGGAGATAGCCATCATCCAATTGTTCCGGAAAGTAATAACTTGTTAACTCTGCCCCCTCACAACCAAGATCGGCACAGTAGTCGATGAATTGAAACATATCAATTTGCTGTGATTCGGGGGCAGGGGTTTCGCGAGAGTGGCTTGCATCCCTGAAATAATCTCGTAACGAGTATGCGGCGAGGCCTAATTTAAGATTGGCTTTGCCTGGTCGGTTGAAGGGAGCAACAGCATTCAGATCAGTCGGTGAAATGAGTTTGCTGGCCATGACTGCCAAGCTTCCACTGGCAGCTCTACTCAGGAATGATCGTCGGTTCAAAATGCTTTTTTTCATGGGGAAATGATGAATATGGAGTGTTTGGATTATCCCTGCTGTCGGGTTGGTGAACCCCTCAACCTTCAACAAATCTTCCGAAAGACCGGAATCTGGAGTAGCGATGTTTCAGGCGCTTTTGCTTGCTCATTCCAAGAAGCTCCTTGAGTGAGCCTTGAATGGAAGATCGCATGGAGTCCGAAACTATATTGATGTCATTTTGTGCTCCTCCAAGAGGTTCAGGAATAATATCATCCACCAATTTCAAGGATAGCAACTGATCAGCGGTGATCCGCAAGGATTCAGCAGCTTTTGGGATAGCTGAGCTGTTTTTCCAGAGAATGGCAGCGCATCCTTCTGGACTGATGACAGAATAATAGGCGTTTTCCAGAATCATCACTTTATCGGCGACTCCAATACCCAAGGCTCCACCCGATCCTCCCTCACCAATGACCACTGCGACGACAGGGACTTCCAGTAGCATCATCTCGCGCAGATTGACCGCAATGGCTTCGGCAATGTGGCGTTCTTCTGCTCCGATGCCCGGATATGCTCCGGCTGTATCTATGAAGGTGACGATGGGAAGTTTGAACTTGTCCGCCATTTTCATCAAGCGCAGTGCTTTGCGATAACCTTCAGGGTGAGCAGAACCAAAATTCCGCAGGATGTTTTCCTTTGTGTCACGGCCTTTCTGGGTTCCAACGACCATGATCTTCTGGTCCTCCAGGGTGGCAAATCCACCTACCATAGCTCGATCGTCAGCATAGAGCCTATCGCCGTGCAATTCAGAAAAATCGGTAAAAATCTGTTGTATGTAATCCAGCGTGTAGGGTCTTTTTGGATGCCGAGCCAATTGAACACGTTGATGCGCGTTCAAATTGGAAAAAATCTGCTGTCTCGTTTCTTGTATCTTCCTTTCAATCTGGGAGATTTCATCCTGAAAACTGATCGCAAGCCCACTGGACTCCTCGTGGCGTTTGAGTTCATCCAGCTTTCGCTGCAATTCCGCAACCGGTTTTTCAAATTCAAGATAATACTTCATCGACGGCCGATTTATACACATTTGAACGAAAAACGTAAGCAAAAATGCACGTTTGATTTGGACCTTTTATCGAGCCTGAGGACCCTTCGCTCCATATGCACAGTCAGTATCAAAGGACGACCTTTCATTAAAAAGGATGGTTCAGAGAATTTTTTGATCGGAGATTCGTTTCAACGGCCTGTATTGCATTGTTTTACAGGATCTGTCAGAAACTGGTTACATGATTTATCTGGTTTTTAGCGTGGTCAAGAGAGGCGCACGGAGCTTTTTGTAAATCCATGCTTCCAGCGGCCTGAACCAAGGCATCAATCGACGCAACGGAGAGTAAATAAGTCTCAGCCGCACGACCGAAAATAACATGGTCAACGAAGATCGAAACAGGGTTTGAGTGACCTTGGAGCCGAGCTTGTCGGTCCATTCAGTACCTACCTCAATGACTTCGAATCCTTCGCGTTTCAGGAGGTAAAGTAAGTTCACGTCGAATGCCAGGTCTGCAATCATCAAGCCATCGTGGATTTTGATGATGGGTTCCTTCTTGAAAACCTTTGCCGGGCATTGAGTATCTTTGAATCCCAATCTGAACAGGCAGTGAACGATACGATGGAAGACTCTGCTGACGAAACGGCGAGTGAATGTTTGTGCCTGATGTAGTTTTGAATCAGGTAACCAGCGTGAGCCAATCACTCCATCGTTTTCGTAACATATTCGAAGCAATGTGAGCATTGCTTCCGGGGGGAGTAGCACCATCCGCATCGGTGTAGCCGATGATGTCGGTTTGAGGGGCTAGTTTGAGGCCTTCGATAAGAGCCCCTCCTTTTCCGATAGGTGCCTTGAACTCCATGGCCTCGATTTCCGAATATTGCTTCGCGCAGCTACGTACTACCTCCAAAGTGGCATCCTGACATCCGTTGAGAATCACCAGGATTTTGATGCCGCCTGAGAATTGACTGCGAAAGTATTCCGCATATTCTTTCAAGGTGCCTGCGATGCGTTCCTCCTCATTGTAAGCTGGTATGAGCAAGGTGAAATGCAATGAACTCTCCCTCATAGATGTCTTTTCCGTGTCTTCCATGAATCTTTCTAGGTCTTCTAGGCAAGGGGCTAGCGATGGGCGCCTGCAAGTATATCGCAAGGTTTTACTGGAATGGAGTAAGGTTCAAGGGGCATTAATCTGGTGTGATCTAAGTGGTCGCGGCAAACAGAAAGGAATTCTTTTTTACTGCTGGTTCGACGAATCGCATTCAGGAATATCCCATCAGCCTCAATGCCAAGCGCAATAAAATTCATATATTTTTTTAAACGCATGACGTGCGACTTTTCTTCATACGGGTCAATGATCAATGTTTCAAAAAGATTTTCAATGTAGCCTTAGTACATCCCTTCCGGTTGGTAATTCAACTGCTTCTCCCTTCAGCATTGATCGTATTTGACAGAAAATCCAGGGGTTTCTGATGGCCCCTCGGCCTATCATCCAACCAGCGCTTTGAGTTGTGTTCAAAACCTCTGCAGCGTGTTCAGCCGAGTATACATTGCCATTTGCCAATAACGGAAAGGAAACTGTTTTAGCCGCTTTTTGAATCGCCTTGTAATCCACAGTAGAACGATACATTTGTTTGACGGTTCTGCCGTGAACCGTCAAGAGATCCAGATCATGCTGGGAAAAAATATCCAGCAGATCCTCATAGTTGTCTGTGTTTTCAAAACCCAGGCGCGTTTTGACTGAAAAAGGAATTTCAATAGCATCACGCAACGCCCCCAGAATCCGATGGGTTCTCAACGGATCTCTCAGTAATCCTCCACCCGCACATTTTTTGTAAACAATTGGAGCAGGACAACCGAGATTCAGGTCAATGCCAGCGACAGGATGTTGCTCCAATTCTTTCGCAGTTCGAATAAGGGCTGGAATGTCGTTGCCTATCATTTGAGCGATGACAGGTTTCCCCGTAGGATTCTGGTCGATCGATCTTAGTATGAATTTATTGAGTCTTGATGTGGAATGGACCCGGAAATACTCGGTGAAATAAAGGTCTGGACCGCCATATTCTTGCATGACCTGCCAAAATTCCAATGATGACACAGCTTGCATCGGAGCCAGGGCTGTCAATGGATCCTTTCCCGCAAGCATGCTTCGAAAGGAAGCGACTGGCCCCTTGCTGTTGATTGTTTTTTCTGCAGGTTCCATTCAGCTATCAGCGAATACCACGAATAAACCAAATCGCGCCACCACCAAAAATGATATTGGGCAACCATGCAGCCAGCCACGGAGGGAATGTGCCTCGTGTTCCCAATGCCAAACCAAGACGCATCAGTATAAAGTAAGCGAAACAGAAGAAAATACTCATCGCAACACCCGCAAATACGTTGCGGCGACCGGAAGGTGCCCCAAACGGAATGGCGATAAGCACAACAATCAAGCAGGTCCACGGCCATGCGATTCGCCCGTGAAATTGGGTGTTGATTTTTGGTCTCATTTCGGGAGGTACATCAGGGTGCAATTGATAATAATGACGAATATCAGCCAAGGATAACTGGGCTTGTTTGGCCATTCTGGCACTGCTTAATCGTGCGATTTTGAGTTCGCTTTGAAATTGTTGCGGAGTTTCTTTGAATTCGGGTTTCGGAAGGACTTTGAAATGACGGTTTTTGGCTGCTTTGACACCGCCCTCAAATTCAAAATAAATCTCATCCACATCGTAGAAAGTCCAGACTGAATCTTCCCACTTTGCCGATTTTGCCTCGATGCGGAATTCATTGGAGTCACCGTCCTCATAACTGACATATGGATGCAGCATTTCATGAGTTTCGGTATTATACCTTCCAATAATCCATTCTCTCTTATCACGCAAATTCTGAAAAAATGCTTGATCATGCCAAGCGTGATCAATGGGGTTTGAGGTACCCTCACGATACTGGTCCATAAGTCTGGACGATGCTTCAGCACTTCTTGCACCCCACTTCTCGTTGATTACAAATAGGACCAAGCTGAGAATGATACCAGTTGTGAAATAAGGGGTGCAGAGCCGCCACCAGCTGACACCAGCCGCCCGCATGGCGATTAATTCGTTATGCTTTGCCAAGTGCGTCAAAGTGTAAAGTAATGCCAGTAGTAAAGTAATGGGGAGGATCGTAGAAAGGAATTCAGGTATTTTAATCCAATAGTAAGTCAGGATATCTCCAAAACCCATGTTGGCATCTTGAAAGTCCTCTGCTGTAGCAAGCCAATCGAACGCAATCCAAAAGATGAGGAACCCCGTCAGGCAGTAGCTCAGCGGGATTAGCAATTCTTTCGTTAAATACCTGTCAAGGAGGCGCATGGTTGATCTAGGCGGTTACAACGTTGTTGGTGAGTTCAAATTATCAGGCAGTTCAAGGATTTGAAAGGTCAATCATTGTTTCTTATCAGGCTGAGCGGCCGAGGTTGCTTCGCTTTTTGATTTGGGGTTTGAGGTGTATTCGATAAAACGTTTTTCCTAATCAGGCAAGTTTGTACCCATGAGGTGATCTTAAATATTGAAATAAATGCGTTAATTTCCCTTTGTGTTTTCAAGATGCATGATCTGATTGGTTGGGGGTATTGAAGATGGATCCAATCAAGCCGGACATTCATTGCTTTGGATAAAACTCAAACCCGGTATGACCAAGGACCTTATTCAATATTTGCCATCTCATGAATACTCCGAATGCAAGAGGTTGGATTGGATACAAAATGGTAGTCAAAGGAAATATCCCAGATTGAACAGCAGTTTCCCAAGGGACAAAGGAAAAGGAAGCCCAGAATGTTGGGTTCCCCGACTGACGGTGCACGTGGTGCATCCACCGGAAAAAGCAATTACGATGCATGACACGGTGTGTCCAGTAAAAAAGTAAGTGCCATGTAAAAAACTGTCAGTAGAATGCTTGCTCCAAACCCTGGTCAGCCACGGTCTTTAATCCTCCAATGTAGTTGAGTCATTCCATACCTGCTAGCAACAATGGTCAGAATACCTATGCGCCCGAAAATGATAATGAAAAGAATGGAGTAGTTGATTTCCCTCCGCATATCGAGCCATGTGGGATGCTTTTGAACAATTTTACGGTGAAACAATGGAACATGAAAAAAGTCTGTAGCAAGTGAACCAACTCAGCAGGGCCAGTAAGCAAACCACATGCCGGTAATGACTGTGATGCGTGCCAAGACTTCATTCCTGATGTGCGGTATGGTGGTTTATTGGTCAACGGTCTTGCCACATCATGGTGGAAGTAGGATGGACGTGTTCCCAATCTCATTGCCAAATTAAACCACCGCTGGTATCCAGTCACAGATGAATTTTCCCGGGACCCATTTGCCAGCAAGCAAAATGCAATTCACCTTGCTACCGAGGGGAGTCATGATTTTTTTATTGGTCGGCTTGTTTGTTTGGAATTCCTCAGCTGCCGATTCAATCCGCGCCCCATGGGTAACCTCCAAAGTTAAGGGACGGCCCGGTCCTGAAGACGCTTATCAAATCGAGGGATTGCATCCGAAACTGAAATTTAAGAGCCCTGTCGAGCTAGTCGCCATGCCCGGAAGTGATTTGATGTGGATGGTGGAATTGCGCGGTGCCATTTACGCGTTCTCCAAACGGAAATCAGATGCAGAAAAACACGAGGTGATTCATCTCAAATCCATTAACTCCAAATTTTCAAGCGTGTATGGTCTTGCCTTCCATCCAAACTTTGCGACAAATCGGCAAGTATTCCTCTGTTACGTGGTAGGAGGTGCCGAACCTGATGGCACTCGAGTTTCGAGCTTTGAAGTCACCGATACATATCCTCCCCGAATTGTCGCTGAATCGGAAAAGAGACTCATGACCTGGAAGGGTGGGGGGCATAATGGGGGTTGCCTTAAATTTGGCCCTGACGGTTATCTGTACATCTCAACGGGTGATGGCTCGGGGCCAAGTCCACCGGACATATTGAAAACTGGGCAGGATAATTCTGATTTGCTTGCCTCCATTCTCAGGATTGATGTCGATCGCAAGGATGAGGGACTTTCATACGGCATCCCTGATGATAATCCTTTCGTCAACGCGAAGAATACTCGTCCTGAAATCTGGGCCTTTGGATTTCGAAACCCTTTCAAGATGAGTTTCGATGCATTACTGGGGCAGTTGTGGGTGGGCGATGTGGGGTGGGAGCTTTGGGAGTTGATTTTTCGAGTTGAAAAAGGAGGGAACTATGGATGGTCCATCATGGAGGGGAATCATGAAATTCAGCCGGGTCTGAAAAAGGGGGGGGAAGATTTCAAACCACCCATTATTGATCATCCACATTCTGAAGCCGCATCGATTACCGGAGGTTATGTTTACAGAGGAAAACGAATACCTGAACTCTGGGGCGCCTACGTCTACGGGGATTGGGAAACGGGGAAAATCTGGGGATTAAAAACCGAAGGAGACCGCGTGACCTGGCAACAGGAACTGGTGGATACTTCACTGAAGATCGTCACCTTTGGTGAAGATCATGAAGGTGAACTCTACGTTGTAGACTATGCGGGGGGGCTATTTGAATTACTGCCTCGCGCCGAGGATGAAGCGCATTTGCCGTTTCCGACAAAACTGAGCCTTACCGGGCTTTTTGAAAATACCGCCAAGCAGCAAATGGCTGCGGGTGTCCATTCTTACGAGATCGAAATGCAAGCCTGGGAAAACGGGGCCATTGCCAGACGGTGGATTGCGCTGCCCAACTTCAGTGGGATTGAAGTGAAAGCTAGGCATTCGGTATTCCCAGCTAATGCGGTTATTCTGAAAACTCTTTTTTGGCCGGGTGATGAGGCAGGGGAAAAGAGTGTTCTCCCCATAGAGACGCAAATGCTCCATTACGACGGTCAATCATGGAATGCCTATGCATACGCATGGGACGCCGAAGGTAAGGACGGACATTTGATTGAAAAAGAAGGGCAGATTGTCACCGGGGCGGAGAAAGAGATGATGGCTGGTTCACTGGTCAACTCAGGCGATATCGACTATTGGAAATTCTCATCACGCTCTGATTGTCTCCGTTGCCATAATTCATGGAGTGGATTTGCATTGGGGTGGAACTCACTGCAGCTGCAGGGGACACCGCGTGCACCCGCCGCAGTCAAGAGTTCGTGGAAAGCATTAAACCAGCGGGAGCTGGTCGCTGGGAGAAAACCCGGAACTTTCAAGCAAAGAAAAGCCATGACTGAATTGGAATACAAAGCCAAATCGTATCTCCACGCAAATTGTGCACATTGCCATCGTGAGAATGCCGGGGGAATGGTCAACGCGTTAATGTATTTCGAAAAACACACACAGGACGCATCACTGATTGAAGCAGCGCCCTTGCGCGGTAATTTTGATTTAGCGGATGCCAAAGTAATCGCTCCGGGCGATCCGTTTAGCTCCGTTTTATATTATCGCATGGCTAAATCCGGATCAGGTCAAATGCCGCACCTTGGACGAACCAGGGTGGATATCGATGGTCTGAATCATATTTTTGACTGGATCAGCTCCATGCCAGTAAACAAGGACAAGGCGACTAACTCGAAAGATTGGGTCTTGAGGCAGATTAAAACTATCCTGGCTCAGGAGGCATTGCCAGAAATGGAACGCGATCTGGAAAAATTACTGGGAAATTCTCAAGGAGCACTCGGGCTTGCGTATGCGTTGGACCATGACTGGTTATCTACAGCCCAGCAAAATTCAGCCCGAAACGTATTCAATGATATTGAGCCATTGTTGTCTCGAGAAATTTTAAGCAGGTATTTTGAAAAAAAAATCATCAACCCTGAGCAGATCAATATAGAGGACATTCTCAAACTCCGCCCTCAGGTTGCCCTTGGAGAGCAACTTTTTTTTGAAGATCCATCGCTCCAATGCGCGACTTGTCATCAATTAAACGGGAAGGGCAGGGCATTTGGCCCTGACCTCACGCACATATCCAGGAAATATTCAACAGAGCAAGCCCTGGAACATATTCTTTATCCATCCAGAACAATGGATCCTGCATTTGAAATGGTCACCATCGAAACAGAATTGGGAGCGGTGTTATCGGGTTTAATTATCGAGGATGGAGAGGAACAGCTTCAGATGAAGGATATCGAGGGCAATGAGCACCGAATCCTGAAATCAGCGATTGTAGACCGTCAGGCCTCAAAATTATCGGCCATGCCGGAGGGATTATTACATGGCAGGAGCGATCAAGAAATTGTGGATCTATTGGGCGTTTTGGGTTTCGTAAAAAGTAGCCATTAGAAGATACATGATGAACGGTGTCTCTGCTTAGAGACCGATTTTAGAATAACCAGCTCCTCATCGAGGCGATAAAGTTATCATGCATTACCTGCCGTATAGATTTCGCCGGGGCTTGCAAGCGCTGGGGTTATTCAAAGAAAAGGAAAATGGTGGCTGAACCCAGATTCGAACTGGGGACACGCGGATTTTCAGTCCGCTGCTCTACCAACTGAGCTATTCAGCCACCTGTTGTCTCGCGACAAGGGGCGTATTCAACGAATTGCCATGGCCTTTGACAAGTCAAAATCGTCATTTAAGGCATTTTTTGCGATCATAATGATTTTTTTGGGCATTTTTGCTTTGTTGTAGTAGTTTATGGCTATGAAATTGGCAATTTATCCAGGCAGTTTTGATCCGTTGACCAATGGCCACCTTGATGTCATCCAGCGAGCAGAAAAACTTTTTGACAGAGTGATTGTTGCGGTGGCTAAAAACGACAGCAAAAACCCCATGTTTACCACGGAAGAGCGGTGTCAGCTCGCGTCCGAATCTCTGGCTGAGATGGAACGCGTTTCGGTTGATCGATTTGAAGGGTTGTTGGTGGACTATGCGATAGAGCAGGGGGCTCAGGCCATCATACGCGGGCTTCGCGCGATATCGGATTTCGAATTTGAGTTTCAACTGGCTTTGATGAACCGCCATTTAAATTCTTCGATTGAGACCATTTTCATGATGCCAAAAGACAAATACACGTTCTTAAGCTCAAGAATGGTCAAAGAAGTCTCAAAGTTGGGCGGAGACATCAGGGGGTTTGTGCCTGAGCCCATCTACCGCACAATGGCGGAACGTCATGGTTTGAGCAACAAATCCTCTACCCAATAGAATAAACTATTTATGCCTTTTACCGTTAATGTTCAGCACCTGGAGCTGGAAGGACAAGAATACCAAGGAAGTATTCCTGTCGATGATCTTGATTTGGATTCGATTGATGATCTTATCTGCCCCCTCAGTTCTCTTGATTATCGGTTGACTGTTGAGAAGCACGAAACCAATCTTCTGGTTCAAGGCGAGATAAGGCAGATCTTCGCTTGCGAATGCTCCCGATGCCTTAAAAAATTCGAGCTTCCGGTTGTTATACCCGGCTGGGAGTGGGTTCGTTGCCCTTGAGGGAGAGGAGAGTTTGACTGTAAATAATGATATGGTTGACTTGACCACGGTATTGCGAGAAGATATTCTGCTTGCTCTGCCGCAGCATCCGGTTTGCGGGCAAGCCTGCAGAGGCCTTGGGTCCAAGGTTGCTGAAATCCGTGAACCTCATGATGCTGAGGATCTTAAGGGTTCTTCGCCTTGGATTGCGTTGGATCATTTGAACTTGGAAAAAGATAAAGACTAAAATATGGGTGTCCCAAAAAGAAAACCTTCACGAAGCGCGCAACGTAAACGACGTGCTTCCAAACAGTGTGTTGAAACTGCCACAAATGAGCGTTTGCCCTCAGTGTGCTGCTCCATACGTGCCACATCGCGTTTGTCCCAGTTGTGGGACTTACAAAGGCAAGCAGGTGGTGACTATAGAGGTCTTTCGAATGACCAGCCTTTGCGGCCTTAACTAAGGCTCCTTTTAACTTAATTTCTGTCTATCGATGCGAATCGCGGTCGATGTCATGGGGGGGAGACCATGGCTGCGGCGTGATACTTGATGGTGTCATCCAGGCGCTCGACTCCCTGCCTTCCGTAGAATCCGCCGTTCTGGTGGGAAAGGAAGACGAGATCAAGCGCGAGCTTGAGGCCATGGGTGATCGCGATAGACGTATATCGTTCCTGCATGCTGAAGAAGTGTTGACCATGGCTGACAAGCCAGTTGACGCTGTCAGGCGCAAAAAGAATTGCTCCATCGCCAAAGGCGTCGATCTATTGAAGCGTGCTGAAGGTCGATGCCTTTCTTTCCCCGGGTAACACGGGGGGGTGGTGGTTGCTGTGTCCACTGTTAAACTGCGTCGACTTCAAGGCTTGGAAAGAGCAGGCATCGCAACGGTTATCCCTGCCCCTGAAAATGAATTTGTCATGCTCGATGCAGGGGCAAACGTTGACTCCAAGCCTCTTCACCTCGCACATTATGCTGTCATGGGCTCGGTTTATGCCAGAGAAGTCCTCAAGCTCAAAGAGCCTCGTGTAGGTGTTCTGAGTGTGGGGACGGAGGATGTCAAGGGCAATGAGCTGACCCTTGAGGCGTTCAAGTTGTGCAGGAAATTAGACCTGAATTTTATTGGCAATGTCGAAGGGCATGACCTGTTTTCGAACAGGGTGGATGTGGTTGTTTGCGACGGTTTTATTGGGAATATAGTTTTTGAAGACTTGTGAAAGCCTTGCTCACGGTATGTTCTCCTGGTTGAAGCGTGAGTTAACCTCCACCACCGTTCGAAAACTTGGTGCGATGATGGCTAAGGGGGCATTCAAGACCATCAAGGGTCGCATGGATCCTGACGCTTATGGTGGTGCACCTCTCCTCGGCTTGAATGGTAACGTCTTTATCGCTCATGGTTCCGCTGGTTCACTGGCGTTCAAGAATGCGATCCGCATGACAGCGCAGGCATTCGAACACCATATCAATGATCAAATGACAGATGCAATTGCGGTTGCAAACGAACAATTAAAAGTCTCTAACTCTGTAACTTTAAAATCATCACAATGACAGACTCACTTCCGAAAGACGTGGCATTCGTCAACCCGAGAGCTGAACATGATTTCAAGGGAAGGACTTGTTCCATCGTTGGTGTTGGTTCATATGTGCCCGAGCGGCGTTTGACCAATGCTGACTTGGAGGAGATAGTTGAAACCAGCGACGAATGGATCACCACCCGCACGGGAATCAAGGA
>CALSPN010000040.1 GCA_943788245.1 uncultured Verrucomicrobiae bacterium
GAGGATGAGAGTGTGAATCTTGTTCTGCAATCCAACCGATATGGTCCCGAGGTGACTTACGTGGTTCTTGATGTTCCACTCCACGGAACATTGCATGGAGAGGGTCCCAATTGGGAGTATGTCCCATCCGCCAACTTTCACGGGGTGGATCGTCTTACTTTTGAGGCGCAGTATGAGGGGGAAACCTCGTTTGCAGGAGAAGTCCTGATCACGATCATCCCTGTCAATGACAAGCCAGTGGCGCAATCAATGCAAATGGACCATCTGCAGGGTAGGGAACTGGAGTTGCGTCTTCTTGGCAGTGATGTCGATGGTGACTCAGTGGATTTCCAGATAATTAAAGCCCCACTGCATGGAATGCTGGAAGGTGAACTTCCCTCCCTCATTTATAAGCCTGATTCAGATTACATGGGTGAGGATCTCTTTACCTACCGGGTAGGGGATGGACAGATTTTCAGTGACCCTGCAGAAGTGGCCATTACCCTGCACCCGGAAGGCAGTGTGCCTGTTGCCATTGGGATGTCGCTTGATACTCTGGAGAATCAAGCTCTTTCCATGGTCCTTTCTGCCGAATTCTCCAACCCTGATGAACTTGTTTACGCTCTGGTCGAACTCCCTACTCGGGGAACGCTCAATGGTCAGTTCCCCGAGTTCATCTACCGTCCCTTTTCACAGCAATTTGGAGATGACATGTTTCGTTTCCGAGTTACGGCCCCCAACGGTATGTCCTCTGAGGCAACGGTCTTTATTCGGGTTAAGGAAGTAAATGACCCTCCGGTGGCTGAAAACTTGAGCCTGGAATTAAATCGCTTCGATCAGGCTTCCATGATCTTTGATGGAACGGACCCTGAAGGCCAGGCTTTGGAATTTGAGTGGATGATCCAGCCACCCTCTCTCGGGGAGTGGACCATCGAGGATAGAACCATCTTTTTTGATCATGCAGGTGGGGATGAAGAAGTGGTGGAAGCTTCGTTCCGCCTTTATGACGGTGAACTTTATTCGGAACCCGCAACGATCACCATCGATATCCTGCCTTCTGCGCTTGATGTCGCAATTGAACCGGCAACGATACGTGAATCCGGTGATGATGCGAATTTGATTGTGACCCGCAGCTCTCATTTGACAAAAGACCTCCTGTTGGAATTCGAAAGCAGCGGACGGGATCGGATCCAGTTTGCTTCTTCGTTCATTCTTCCCGCTGGTCAGGAGCAGATCAGTCTGCCTGTTTCGGCCATTGAGGACGGCATTGCATTTGAAAGCCTGCCAATTGAAATGCGCATCCTGAGTCATGGTTTTGAGCCTGCCGTGCTCACGCTGATGGTAGAGGATGACGATGTTCCTGAATTAAGACTCGACTCTCCCGTTGAATGGGCTATCGAGGGCGGGCAAGCCATTCCCCTGCAATTTTCCCTCAATACCCCCATTCCACCTGAAAGAGTATTGGTTTACTTTTCGACTGACGCTCCATTTGATATCGATTTCCCCAAGACACTGATCTTGTCGGGCGATTCGATGCAGGCAACCATTGAAGTGTCCGTCCCAGATAATACGATCTCAGGGGGAGATGCTCCATTTCAACTATTCGCAGAGGCTCAAGGTCTCTCTGCCAGTCTCTCGATGACCGTCAAGGACAAGGATGTCTCCCATGATATGCGCGTTGAGGATGGTCCCATTGCAGGGGCAATGGTGTTTTTTGATATCAATGGGAACCGGTTGAGGGAGGAACAGGAGCCCCTCAGTCAAACAGATCAAAATGGTCGCTTTCTGATGAACCTTCCTGTGGGTGATTTTGACAGGGATGGCGACGGCGTGGTCAATGAGCGGGATGGCCAGTTTGTCTCCCAAGGTGGTGTTGACATAGCCTCGGGTCTGCCATTTCAAGGAACGCTTCTGGCTCCACCTTCTGCAGAAGTATTGACGCCTCTGACGACTCTGGTCAGTCGCTTGATGGATCAGGATCCTGAGATTTCCGAAAGGAATGCCTCGGAAAAAGTACAAGAAGCGTTGGGTATTGCACCGGATCTGGACATCCTTACATTTGATATGTATGGAGAACTTGCCAAAGGTAATCCGAGATCTCTGGAGCTCATCGAACCAGCCATCAAAATACAAGATACACTTTCACAATCCGGCGCCTATATTCAGGCAGCGCTTGGTGAGACTGCTGCGGGAGCTTTCAATGGGCTCTCTTCAGTGCTGGCAGAAAAAATAAACAGGGGAGAAGCTTTGAATTTGGAGGATGCCTCCCAGGTCGCCAGTCTGATCAGTGAAGCGACGGCAGGGAAGGGGCTGATCAATCAGCAAACCCACTTTCTGACAGTGGTCGAAACGATTTCCCTCGGTAATAAAATCAAAAACCAGATCGTCGAACAGGATCTGAATCTACAGGATGTTGTAGGAGATCTGGCCAGGAGTCAGGCCCTGGTGCAATCCGCTCTGATTCCAGATCTGCACAAACTGGTTCAGGGAGAAATAACGACAGAAACCATGGATCGAACCTACGGCTTCGAGTTGTATGAAGCGCAGATAGCTGAACAGTGGATCGGGTCCCTTTCCGAGGCTGACACACGTTCAGGAACCTTTGCTTTCAGTAAGCCAGAATACCGGGTGACTGAATCCGGTGTCGCAATCGAACCTGTAAGGATCATCCGAAGTGAAGGGTCATTGGGAGAAGTGGATTTATGGGTCTTTCCGAAATCACTTACCGCTTTGATACCCAATGATCTGCTTGCGCATCCGGTGCGCGTACACTTTGAAAACCACCAGATCTCGGCGGAGTTGGATATTTCCGGTCTGCTTGTCGATGATGATCTGGAGGAAACAATCGAAGTATTTGAACTTTCTCTGGAAATTATCGATCCTCAGATATCGCAGGCCCGCATCTCCCAGACCGGGACGACGGTGGTTGAATTGATTGATAATGATGCCACGGGTGTTTTCGGGTTTGCCATGGTGGAGGACAAGGTAGAAGAGTCAAAAGCTTCCACCCGGGTCTGGATGATTGAGCGACAAGGCGGAGTGAAAGGGGAGGTTGTGCTTTCCATTGAATTACTCGAGGCCAGTGAGGGGTGTCAGTCGGGTGTGGATTTTGAGCTTACATCCAGTCAGGTAATCTTTGCTGATGGGGAATTTGAGAAACCAATACCTGTGCGTATACTCGAGGACAATGAAGTGGAGGCAGATGAGTTTATTCGTTTGGGGCTCAAAGTGCAGTCGGCCCAATCCTCGGACCTAGAGGAAGGTTTATTATTTTCCAACATTTTTTCTATCATTATCGTCAATGATGATATCGACATGCCGCCTTCCATTCAGGGGCCTGAGTTGATTGAACTCGAAGAAGACGGCATGGTCACCCCTGTAGTGTTTACGGTGAACGATGATCGCACAGCAATCGATCAACTCGGTATCCGGATTCTTTCAGATAATCAAAAACTCATCAAAGACGAATCCATTACCTGGGAACATGATGATCAAGACGGGTATCGTTTTATCGTTTCGAACCTTGAACCTGACGCGAATGGCCAGACCCGATTGACCATTGAGGTTAATGATGGAACCAGCACTACCGCTCATGTGATTGTCATCGAAGTGAAACCTCAAAACGATCTGCCCCCTGATCACCGGTCTTCCACCTCTGGTCGAGGTCTCGGATGACACGGTGAATGTTGTTTTTCAAGTGGAGGACCTTGAGACGCCCTCGGAAAACCTTTTTGTCTATTTCACTGGCCAAATCCCTAATTTTTTACTCACGGATATTTTCAAGATAGATTTTTTTGGAAAAGACAATGTTTTGAAAGTGTCCCGACCTGATGGCCTATTCGGAAAACATCCAATCAGAATCTTCGTGTTGGACGAAGATGGGCTGGGATACGGACAGGAAATCACGATTGATTTTGGGATTGATCCTGAACCTGTAGGATCTCCCGTTCTAAAGTTTCAACTTGTGGACAGCGCCTTCATGGAGATGAGCTGGGAAGGGGATTATCAATTATGGAATGCCATCGACCTAAAGAGCACCTTTGAACTCATAGAGGGAGCCACAAGTCCTTATCGTGCGCCATTGAATGGAACGGGCTTTTTCCTGCTGCGATCAGAACAAATACCCTGATCTTTCTCATTAAACCTATCCATGATCATGCTTGCCTCACTTCTCCAATTAAAGGATTCATTGGTAAGACGAAATTTGATTCATTTGTTCAAGTGGACCTTGCCGCTTTTCTGCATATCCTGCTGCATTGGATGCCATCGAAATGAAGTCGTCAGTGAAGCCGAGTATTCGCTCAGTCAATTGCTGAAAAGCGGGGATCTAATTTTGGATCCACAACATCAAGCGCCTTACTCCGGTTGGGTGAGGGAAACTTACCCTGATGGAGTCCAGACTAAATCCAGATCTTGCATGAAGGATGGAAAGTTACATGGTGAGTCTTCAGGGTATTTCAGTAACGGAAACCTGCAGGTAATGGAACATTTTCAAAAGGGAGTGTCCCATGGTAAACGTCTGCGATTTAACGAGGATGGAAGTAAATCAGCAGAGGAACCCATTGTTGAAGGTCAATTTCATGGTGTGGTCTTGAAATGGCACCCCAATGGACAATTGGCTGAATCCATTGAATACAATCATGGCATACCTCACGGTGATGCATCTGCCTGGTTCGATGATGGAAACGGTGCGTTCACGTGCACATTTCAAAAACGGAGCAATGATGGATCAACAATTCTGGAAACAAGGAGAGCTCGATCAAGGAGACTGAGACTGCTGTCTGAGGGATTACCCATTGGCCTCGTGAAATCACAGACCGAAGCGCAAGCTTATTGGGTTTTATTGGTTTGAATTTTGTCGAATTACCTCTTTGAAATTTTCTTCCAGCAATTGGTGCCTTGATGGGTTATTTTTTGACATACGCTGCATCTATCCACTACTTAATTCATCGAGGGACTTTCAAGCCATCCAGTAAACCGCCCCTCCAAAAGACACTAACCATAGAGATGGTGTTGTGAAATCTCAAACACTGTTCCCATTACTCCGCTGTCCTGATATTGGACGGGTGTGGCGAGGCATTAGGGTCATTGATTGAGTTAAATCTAGAACCACAAAGGAGACAGGTGATCAAACAATTGCAAAGCCAAGCCAAAACCAAGCAAATTTCTACTTTTCGCGAGATAAGAAGCCTGCTGGGTCTTCTTTTATTCGTTTCCGCATTGCTTTTAGCCGGAGCTAGGCTTCGCTACAACTGGGCTGAAGAAATCCCAGCAATGGATCCTGAGGGCTTTGGTGCATGACATGCAAAAAAGTTACCTATGAAAAAGCGACCGTGAGTTGTTGGAAGACCCAGAGGGTAATTATTAAGTTGCAGTAAATAGTAGGTGGTAGAGTTAAATGCATTGGCACCTGTGTTTAGCTCGGCAGAGAAAGCGCAGGATTAAGTCAGCCCGTGATAGTGAATAATTAACTATATTACAGTTCATGGGGAGAATAAAGACATGTTTTGTGAATTGGCTTACCTTCACTGAATATGCATGCATTGCCCTCGCTGCAGGGGTTACCACAAGCCGAGCAAAGAGCGTTTTTTGACATCACTTTAGATGGCGATTTTTTATGCAATTGAGTGACAGAGTAGGCCAAATTACCAAATCGCCTGCTCACAATGCATAAACCAATAGCACCCGGTAATAGCTGAGCAGTGATGTAAAAAACCGTCTCAAAAATAGAACTTTCAACAGGACTTCTTCTTCTTCTTCTGTCGTTATCACTATTAAATAACCACCACGAGATATTTCTGTATTTTTGATATGCCTCTTGATTGTTGTATTTTTGATTTGCCTCTTTATTGGTGTTTAGCGAGTCTTTGAAAAAAACAGATATGCTTGGACCAACACCTATAACCAACCAAATGCTAATAATGATGAGTATGAAACCGACGATGCGGTTTAGGAAACTCCGGGGCTGATTGGGCCTAAAGAGCCACTTGGTTAGCCAACCAGAGCTTTCTTGCGTATTCGCTGATGCAGTTTCTTGCGTAGCGCGTCCCTCCGTTGAGAAACACTTTTGATGCACGTAACGCCCGTCCTCATTTTTGAAGCGAGGTTCATTGGAACAATCTTCATTGCAAATGACACAGATTTTACTCATTACCTGAAGCGCCTTCCTTTGGGAATCCTAGCTGATTGCTTGAATTAAGTTCAATCTCATTTGGATTTTTCCGCGTCGGCCAGTCCTCTTGGGCAATTAGGGTATAAAATTGAGGTTTCGCTGATGAAGTAACCACACCTGACTGGCAAGCATTTTTTTGTATCCCCATGAATCAAGTAGCCCTGCATTGACAACGAAAACAAACGATGATCCTGTCTAGTATATTTGGTAAGTGTGTAAAACACTTATAAAGAAGGTGGTACGCGAGAGAGGACTTGAACCTCCACGCCCTAGGGCACCAGATCCTAAATCTGGCGCGTCTGCCAATTCCGCCACTCGCGCGACCGGATTAAAACTAGCATTAGAGGATTCACCTTTGCAAGCGTCTCCTTTGCTTCTTTTTCTGTTGTTTTCATTTTTACTATTCTTCCAATTTAAACAGTCATTTGGTCAATGAGGTTCGTTAGGCCCGGAGTATTAAAAAAGCCACCTCCAGAAGGAGGTGGCTTGGTGATGAATTGTAAATGAATATACGATCTATTCAGCTGCTTTTTGCAACTCAACTCCAGCAGGCCATTTGGCGCCTTGATCAATCCATGCTCTCACCAGACCAATCTGTTTTTTAGTGAGGGCTTTATATTTTTCACGTTTGTCGATGGGTGGCATTTCCATTTCTTCCACAAGACCTGTGATCATGTGCACCAAAGGGCTTTTGGCGCTTTTTCCAGCAATGATTGCTTTTTCATCACTACTGCCTCCCGCAATGGCTTTTTCACGATTATTCATGAAATACTTGCCTTTGGCCCTCGGCTTGACGCCGTGGCAGTTGAAACACGATTTTTCAAAGAGCGGTTTGATATCTTTGACAAAATCCACTTTCTTGTCGGAAGCAGCAGGAAGTTTGCTGGTATCAACCTCTTCTGCACCTTTCAAGTTCAAGCCGCATACCATCATAGCGACTACCAATGTGCTTAGCATTTTTTTTACTATTTCCATCTGATTTGATTTGACGATTCAATAATTGACTTATTCAAAACTTCTTCACTGCAGGTCAGGAGACATCCTCCCATCGACGATTTTTGGCTGAATCCAGGACTGCGTCACAAATTTTCGCAGTTTCCAATGCTTCACGGAAGGTCGGAGAACAAACTTCGCCTTTGTCCAGGCTGCGCAGAAAGTCTGCCACTTGATGCACAAAGGTATGCTCATAGCCGATACAAAGCCCGGGAACCCACCAATTGCCCATGTAGGGCTGATCTCCATCGGAAATATGGATACTGCGCCAACCACGAACTATGCCTTCGTCCGAATAATCAAAAAACTCCAAGCGATTCAAATCATGCAGATCCCAACGTATGGATGCATTTTCACCATTGATTTCGAGGGTATAAAGTGCCTTGTGACCGCGCGCATAGCGTGTGGATTCAAAGAGCCCAAGTGAGCCGTTGTTGAAATGGCAATGGAAGACACAGGCGTCATCGATGGTGACTGGCATTTTTTCACCTGTATCCTGATGAACCCGCTCTTTGATGAAGGTCTCTGTCATGGCGGATACATCTTTGATTCCGCCATTCAACCAGACAGCAGTGTCAATACAATGTGCAAGAAGGTCCCCCGTTACGCCTGAACCAGCAGCCTGGGCATCCAGTCGCCATAATGCGGCACCTCCTTGCGGTAAGTCTGCATTGATGGTCCAGTCCTGAAGGAAGTTGGCACGGTAGTGGAATATCTTGCCAAGCTTGCCAGAATCGATGATTTGCTTGGCAAGTGTGACGGCTGGGACTCGGCGATAATTGTACCAGACCGTATTGGCAACACCGGCTTTTTCAACGGCATCAACCATGGGCAGGGATTCTGCCGCTGTGCGCGCCAGAGGCTTTTCGCAGAGAATCATCTTACCAGCCTCTGCCGCAGCAATTGCTATTTCGGCGTGCGTGTCGTTCGGGGTGCAGATATCGATGGCATCAATGTCATCTCTGGCTATCAAGGCTTTCCAATCCGTTTCCACAGATTCATATCCCCATTGATCGGCAAACTCCTGCGCCTTGGCTTCGGTGCGACCACAAATCGCTTTGAGAACGGGGCGATGCTGTACATCCCCGAAAAAATCGTTCACCCGTTTGTAGCCGTTGGAGTGGGTTCGCCCCATGAAGCCGTAGCCCACAAGCCCAATGTTTAATGGTTTTTTGTCACTCATTGTCTCTTGATTTTAAAGGTTTATTGTTTTGTGTTTCTGGTTTCCGGTCAGCAGCCGTGTGCGTCACGGACTTTGACCATCGCGTCAAGGATGGTGTTCCAGGTGGCAGGGTTTTCCAACGTTGCATTCGGGAACATACAACCGTCCCAACAGATATGCTTGATGCCCCGATCCTGGAAGTCTTTCAGCCAGTAGCTCGAGCAGCGAGTGATGTCGAGTTTTCCGTTTGGATCATCTGCGGGACAATGTTTACCGGTCTTATCATGGGATCCTGCACCGTGCACTTCTCCGTCATTCTGCGCCACGTGAAAATCAATGGTCCAGGGACGCAGTTTATCGGTCATTTGCTCATATGCAGCCCAGAATTCTTCCTCACCGTGTCCTTCCTTCAACAATGCATGCTCGGGTGCATTGTACCCCAGTGTGTAAAGATAGGTGTGTGCCAGATCTGCCTGGAAACCAAGCGAATCAGGCATGCCTACACCTTCGAGCAGGTCCAGCATGTCTTTCCAGCTGTGCATGCCTGCCCAGCAGATTTCACCCTCAGCGGCAAGTCGCTCGCCATTGTCGGCAGCAATCCTGGCCGCTTCTTTGAATGTTTCGACAATTCTAGCCGTGTTGGTTGTTGGATCTTCTTTCCATTTGGCAACACCGAATTCCGCAGAATCAATTCGAATACAACCGTACTTGCGCACGCCATGTTCATTGAAAATCCGAGCAACACGGCAGGCCATTTTGACAGCACTCAGGAATTTACCCTGCTGCTCATCACTCCCCATGGCAGAGTCTCCAATGGTTCCAGGCCAAACAGGTGCGACGAGTGAGCCTACGTCAAAGCCCTTGCCTGCAATCAGGTCAGCAATTTTTTTCAATTCGTCATCCGTCGCCTCGGGATTTGTATGCGGAAGGAAAAGAAAGTAATCAATCCCTTCGAACTTTTGACCGTTGACCTCCGCAGCAGCGGTCAGATCCAGCATTTTCTCGAGACTGATAGGTGGTTCCTGTCCCTCATCGGTTCCTTTGCCGACCAGGCCGGGCCACATGGCGTTGTGCAATTTTGGACTCGTATTACTCATGCAATTTCTTTCTAGTTTTTAGGATTATACTTTTGCTGTCAAAATGGTTCTCCTCGGGCTGATCAGTGCTCCAAGGTCTCCAACAACCTGCCTTGATGCCGGTTTGGTTGCTGGGTGAATATGCAGATAAAATACCAGTTAGACCGGCGGGATCAATTCCAAATTTATTTCCCATGGGAGCTGCCACTTTCACATACCATTTATTTTGATCAGAGATTGTTTTTCACTGCCCATAGTAATATTGTCACACCATGCCTTCCCACGAGATGAATCTTACAAGAGCAGATAAATCCATGGAAAAGCGCGGTTTTACCCTGATAGAGCTTCTGGTAGTCATCGCGATCATAGCCATTCTCGCAGGCATGCTTTTGCCAGCGCTGTCAAAAGCGAAAATGAAAGCAAAATCCGTACATTGTTTATCCAACCTAAAACAATGGGGCATCTACTTCACCTTGTATACGATGGATCATGATGATTACTTCATGTTTCCAGACGCCGGAGTATGGGTCGAACCCCTGCGTCCGTATTACCTTGGGGGCGGGGAGAAAATTCGAGTATGTCCCCGCGCAGTGAAAAGTGAGGAAGAAGGCGCTCGAGGCGCTCTGGCTGCCTGGGATGTCCTTAATGAGCATACAGACATTCCAGAGGTGTTTCGCAGTAGTTATGCCATCAATAACTGGGTCTACAACATTCCTTCGGGAATGGATCGTCTTTGGGGGCATGCAGTGGAACCTAACTGGAAAAAGCATTCCATCTCAGGTTACGAAACGCCCAATATACCCCTCTTTCTGGGGGGATGGAGATGGGGAGGGCACCCTGATGATCACGGCAGCAATCACCGACCGCCCACGTCAGAAGACGCTCACGGACATGGAATGGGACGATTTGCCATGAACCGGCACAGCGGCTTTGTGAACAGCGTATTCATCGATGGATCAGCGAGACCTGTTCGATTAAAGGCCTTATGGGGTTTGAAATGGCATCGTGAATTCGATGTGCGCAATAAAAGACCGGCTTGGCCACAATGGATGCAGGGAATGCCTGAGTAGGGAACTGAAGCCACTTTGATCATGCATGCGAAGAGGTTCTTCGTTTTCCAAAACGCCATTATGCAGGACAAGCTCTTGTCAGAACAGATCCCGACCAGCTAATATTCCATGCAAATTTATGACCCAATTTATCAAGACTAACTGGCCATTGTTTGGGCTGATTATATTGGCTGCGATCATCATGGGAGTGATCATTGACAAAAAACGCAATGACTTGCCCGGTATTCGAGAGGAAATGCGACAGGAAAAACTAAAGCGTTCAAAGGCGATGACAACGTCAGGAACAAACAAACTAACCCGTGGAGAAAATTAATTCTCCGCGTTCAAAAATCTCGATACCTATGAAAAACTGGCATGATCGTTCTTTAAGAATCAACTTTTGTTTTTTGTTCCTATGTATGCACATCACCTGGGTTTTCAGTTTGCTTGGACAGGGGAATTCACAACTTGATCCATTTGCCGCAGGGGTGAGGACAGCCGAACCATCCAGCCCAGCTCAGGAGAGAGATGCTTTCGAGCTGCCACCAGGCTTTGAAATCGAGCTAATTGCATCCGAGCCGGATATTTCCAAACCCATGAACATGGCCTTTGACGCAAAAGGGCAACTGTGGGTAACAGATACTTTGGAATACCCTTTTCCCGCTCCCTTGAATCAGAAGGGCAGGGACAGTATCAAGGTGTTTTCTGATACGGATCAAGATGGGGCATATGACAAGATCACCACCTTTGCTGATGGATTAAACATTCCGATTGGTTTGTATCCATACAAAAATGGAGTGCTGGTCTGGAGCATCCCGAACCTTTGGTGGTATGAAGACACGGACGGCGACGGAATGGCTGACAGACGAGAAAAACGTTATGGTCCACTAGGATGGGAACGAGACACGCACGGTATGAATGCCTCTTTCACCAGAGGGTTCGACGGTTGGTTGTATGCTACGCATGGATTCAACAATGACACAACGATCATGGGAACCGACGGTTCCAGAGTGGTCATGAATTCTGGTAACACGTATCGTATTCGTCTGGATGGAAGCCGAGTGGAACAGCATACTTTCGGTCAGGTCAATCCATTCGGCATGTGTCTGGATCCATTGGGGAATTTTTATACAGCAGACTGCCACAGCGCTCCTGTGTATCAGCTTGTAAGAGGCGCCTATTACCCCAGCTTTGGCAAACCTCATGATGGATTGGGCTTTGCTCCTGCCCTGATGTCTCATGCCCATGAGTCCACTGCTATTTGTGGCATCGTTTTTTATGATGATGATCAATGGCCTCTTGAATATCGTGAGAATGTTTTCATTGGTAATGTCATGACCAGCAAGTTGAATCGAGACGCGCTTCTCGCTGCAGGCTCATCCCGAAAGGCCATTGAGATGCCAGATCTCCTGAAAACCAGAGACCCATGGTTTCGTCCTGTGGACTTGCAGTTAGGGCCGGATGGAGCCCTGTATATCGCTGACTTTTACAATCGCATCATTGGGCATTATGAAGTTCCGTTGAAACACCCGGGAAGAGATCGCGAGCGCGGTCGCATTTGGAAACTCACATACAAAGGAGGGCCTGGTAGGTCAAGCAGAGGGCATGGGTTACCGGACTTCAGTCAAATGGATCATGCTCATATTATTGCCGAGTTAGGACACGCCAACATCACCCGAAGAATGCTGGCTACACACTATGCGGTGGATTCGGAAGACGAACAGTTGATCAGGCGCATACGCCGACTACTGAACCGAGGTGACCTTGAAAACTGGAAACAGCGGGTGCATGCATTATGGGTTACGGAGCGCTCAGGGTTACTGAGCGATGCTATTCTTGGGGACGTGGTGCATGATGAGGCCATGGAGGTTCGAACCCATGCCATGCATCTGCTTGCGGAGCGCAAAGATTGGAACAAGACTCAGCAAAACTGGGTTCTCCTTGCACTGCATGATGATCATCCTAATGTGCAGCGAGCGGCGGCAAACGCCCTGAGCCTTCACCCGAATGAAAACCACATACGCCCATTGATCAAAGCCAGAGAAACGACACCAGATAATGACCCTCAATGGCTGCATGGGATGCGATTGGCCTTACGTAATCAACTGCGCGATGAGGATTCCTGGCACAGCCTCATGGGATACGATTTCAGTGAAATAGACGCAGAGCGTATAGCAGATGTTGCTATTGCTGTTCACTCAGAAAGTGCAGGTGACTTTCTGGTTTGGCTGGCTTCGAGATATCCAGTGAAAGAAGCTTCCCTCTTAAAATCTTTCAGGCATGCGGCTCGGTATGCTTCCAGAGAGCAATTGAATAATCTGGCGCATTTGGTACCTCGTAAATTCCCGAATAAATCAGAATTACAACTGGAACTTTTTCAATCAGTTAGACAGGGGTTGCTCGAGCGAGGTGAAGAGATGTCACCTTCTATTCGAAATTGGGGAAGCCAAATGGTGAGGCGGATCATGCAGGAAAATATTACAAGCGGAGAAACTTGGTCCCATCATCCCATTGATGGATTGAAAAACACTCCCAACCCCTGGTTTTTGCAAGTAAGGTCATCAGCTGACGGGGATCGTGATGCAACATTTATCTGTAGTCTTCCAGCTGGAGGTGAATCCTATACCGGCATACTCAGATCTCCCACCTTCAAGTGTCCAGAGCAAATGAGTTTTTACCTTGCTGGACACGATGGTTATCCTGACAAACCGCGTCAAAAGAAGAATGGACTCAGGCTTGTTGATTCAATATCTGGAGAGGTATTGCAGGAAGTATATGCTCCCAGAAATGACACCGCTCAACCCTGCACCTGGAACTTGCTCGAATTCACTGGCAGGAATGTTTTTCTGGAAATCGTTGATGCTGATGAAGGGGCCGCTTATGCATGGCTTGCATTAGGTCGGTTAGAGCCAGAAGTAATTTCCTTTCCTGAACTGTCGCCAAATGAAGCAGGCCTGCGACTGATATCCGCTGCACAACTCGCTGGGGAACTTGAGTTGAATCAATACATACCCAAGCTCAAGCAATGGATCATCGGGCCAGTTCCCGATGCGTCCGTTTCAATTGCCGCAGCCAAGGCATTATCAAGATTGGACCAAGCAAATCTGCCTACCCGTCTAGCCGAGTTCCTTCAGCACTCTGAAAAATTGGGCACAGCGATTACCGCTTTACGGAAAGCCATGATCGCAGAGACGCACACTGCTCAGAGAGCACTGCTCGGTGAAATGGTTGGGACCCTTCCTCTGAGATATCAGCAGGAAGTCATGAACTTATTGAGCAACCAGGCCACCTCCACGGGCTGGCTAGTGACGCAAATCAAAGAAGGTCGCCTTTCTCCACTCACCCTTCGCAATCAGGTCGCATACAATAAAATGGAATCCGTCGTAAGCGGGGATGTGAAAACTTTACTGAAAGAATTGAAAGATAGCCTTCCGGCTCCGGATCATTTGTTGCAGGACCTGATCGACCGACGCTCAGAGGGGTTTGATTTCCAGAACGCCAATTTGACTAATGGACGTGCGTTATTTGAGTTAGCCTGCTCACAATGTCACCAGATTGCAGGTGAAGGAGCTTTGATTGGCCCTCAATTGGATGGCGTCGCCAGCAGGGGAGTGGCAAGATTAATCGAAGATATCCTCGCTCCGAGCAGAAACATGGACCCTGCTTTTCAGGTATACCTAATCACATTGGCTGATGGTGAAGTCATGTCGGGAATGCCAAGAAGAGAGCAGGGGAACGCGTTTGTTTTGGCCGATGCTTCCGGTCAGGAATTAACAGTCAATCTCTCCGATGTTCGAACTCGAAAACAGGTGTCTCAATCACTCATGCCAGATAATTTTGATGAATTATTCGATGACCAGCAATTCACCGATCTGGTAGGATTCTTGCTGCAAAGGACATCTCACTGAGGATGTTTGGCAAACTAAAAAGCGTGATTAAAAACCCGGCAATTTAGCTCAATCCTCTTTCATAATAGTTTTTCCACCTATCACATATGACATTTAAATATTACATATTAGCGCTCATTATTGGTTTTATTGGCAAGTTTTTCTCTTCACCGCTGCAAGCACAAATGTTGTCAGTGAAAATTCAAACGCAAGGCCATCAGGCAATAAAGTTGAACTGGCTCGATTCAGACAGCTCTTTCACATACGCGGTAGAGTATCGAGATTCCCTTGAGGAAGATGACTGGAAATTATTGCCACGAGCGGGAGGCTGGCCCGCCCGTATCTTCACCTTTGAAGATACCCTGAAAGAAGGAACAGGGAGTAGATTTTACCGTGTCATTGCTTCTTCAATGACCCAGGATGCTGATAGAGGTAAATTGATTTCCTGGGAACTTGTCGACGAGCTGAGCGCATTTCAGCTCAATTTTGGGTTAGCATTATCCGGTATTGATTCCTTTATTGCTGAGCAAGGGGTAAAAATCTACAAATTGACATATGAGACTATCGACGTTCATGGAAGAGTGACAATGGCTTCAGGACAAGTGGCATTTCCCGAAAACAAAAACGAGGCCTTGCCCCTTGCATCCTACCAGCATGGAACGGTCATCAACACTGACGAAGTACCGTCTAGGTTCTCATTCAGTAATCAGGAATCGATTGTAGCCCCAATCATGGCGTCCAATGGGTATATCGGGATTGCGCCAGATTACCTTGGCTTGGGAGATTCAAGCGGCCTGCATCCTTTCATCCTGGCCAAACCAACAGCCACAAGTGTGGTGGATATGACAAGAGCAGCAAAATCGCTTGCGCAGAAGAAAGACTACATGATTTCGGATAAACTCTTTCTCTTTGGTTATTCCGAAGGCGGATATGCCACGATGGTTACTCATCAGGAGATGGAGCGTTACCACGCGGAAGAGTTTTCTGTGACGGCATCAGCCCCCATGGCTGGTCCTTACAATGTCTCAGGTATCTTGATTGATACCATGCTCGGTGATCGATCCTACTCAAATCCTTTCCATCTGGCTTATCTCATCCTGTCATATCATGACGCCTATGGTTTGTTTGAAAATGCTTCAGAAATTTTCTCTAAGAATTTTTCTCCGAGAGTCGAGGATTACTTAAATGGTGTTTCCAGTTTGGAATCACTTAGTTCGGGATTACCTAAGGTCCCGTTGCAGATGTTGAATCCGGATTTCGTCGAAGAGTTTTCAGGTAATCCCGGTCATCCTTTCCGTTTGCTTCTCCAGCAGAATGATATTTTCCAGTGGGCGCCACAAGCACCCATTCGCCTGATTCACTGTTCGGGAGATTTGACGATTCCTTTCGAAAATTCGCAACTGGTATTCGATCACATCAAACAGATGGGAAATGATCAGGTTGAACTCATCAACCCATCAACGACAGGGGATCATTCTCAATGCATATTGCCTGCGCTGGCAAGGGCCAAGGAGTTATTTGACGCAATGAAAGAGTAGGGGGGGCAATGTTTTACTGACTGTCGTCGTTGATTCAGCTTGCTGTTGAATTTACTTAGAAAGCTTTTTTCAATGCCGGATTCCTTTACCAGCATTTACTCAGTTTCAGAATCTTCGGGAGGCAATTCAGAGTATGTTTCGCACATTTGCTGCAGGACCTGACTGAAATCATCCAGCCCAGTTGCAGGTAATATAATCGTATCTCTGCGGCCCCCAACATCTTCAGTAATCCTGAGAAATCGGCCTCTGGGATTTTCCTTTAAAGTGAAAATGAATGTTTTTCGTTCTACCTGAATTTTTTCAGTCCGAAGGGTGTCTTCGTTGTTATTTGGCTTACCACCGTAAGATGGTTTATCGTTAGAGTTCATAATAATCCTACAAAATTACACTGAAAACCGTAGCTGGGATAAACTAAATTTCATGGAGTGCGTCGGTTTTGTCAACCGCGAAATTGTTGGGTCCGTAATTCCCTGTAACCATTAGCTCCATTTGAAACATTCAGAAGATGAGAAAAGGATCCACCAAGAATGATGAGATGCAGGAAATAAAAGCCTGTTTTCCAAGTGCGATATGCCTTTGATCCTTGCCTTTGCTCCTCGTTACTTGCTCCGGCTTGATGTGCTTTGAGGTGATGTTTTTGCATCATCGGATAAATATTCCACTTGATTAGTGCAGATATAATGATCAGAAAAATTAAAACACCGATCCGGAGACGGAAAATAGGACGGCCTTGATACCATTGGATCGCACAGAGTTGAAGTAAAGCTACCAATGCACAAATCAATATCAAATCGATGTAATGTTTAAGCAATACGTGCATCGCTGCTGCTGCAAATGGCTCCGGAATCAATTCAACCATTTCCGGAGACTGAAACCCTGATCGAATACAAATCAAAAACAGAAGCGTCGCACCAAACCAAAGGGCCGCATTGGCGATTCCTATGATACGTAAGAGTGGTAACACAACTCAAAGCATAGATAAGACTGCCACCGAGACAAGAAACCTTTTTGATTGCCTGTTGAATAAAAACGCGACCACCGGCAAGGCAGGACATCTTAAAACCCTCTTTTATTAAACATAACAAATATTGTGCGAAGAAACAGTATTAGTGGGGGTTTTGGCACCGCTCAATTGGAATTTGCATTTAAGAAAATTCAGCCGGTCTTCTGGTGCATTTTCTGTCTTTTTTGGTGAGCATGCGTTTTCTGATCAGAAATTCCAGTGTCTTCCGACTCCAGTGTTTCCAGATAAGGGCGCAAAACAATCGGGCGGTCATTCCTCCCACCGTGTTGATAATCCTCCCATAAAGACTTCGCTGCACGTTCAGGTTTGATCGAAGCAAATTCAACCAAGTAACCGAAGACGCATTCCAGAAGTTTTGTTAAGGCAATTCCGTGCCTGCGACCGGTTGTGCGATAGAGCCAATCGCTGAATTTCAAAAAACTATCAAAAGGGTCTTGCGATTTTTCCCAGATCAATTGAACCGACTGCATAAAATTTCCACTGTTGCCGACCAGATCCCAGTACCTTGCAAATCGTTTCACTCGTTGCAAATCTGCAAAGGATATGTCTTTTGTGTTCAAAACTTCATAGGGCGGGCAATCATCATATGACATTTCAAATGCGGCTTCGTGCCGCACAATGGGCGTTCCACGTAATCGCTTCAAGATTCCGATTTGAATTTCCTGCGGGTTTAAATGAATCAATCGATTAAATCCCTCGCCAAAGGATTGCAGATTTTCACCCGGTAATCCTGCGATTAAATCTACGTGCAAGTGCACACCCGTCTGGTTGCGCAGAAATCTCAAATTATCTTCAAGTTTTTCCAGATTTTGTCGCCGACTGATGTTATTCGAAACTTCTGTGTTAAAGGATTGGATACCAATTTCAAACTGGATACTACCCTCCGGGAATTTGGCAATGATTTCCCTCAAGGGCTCAGGCAATCGATCTGGAATCATTTCGAAATGAAGAAATAATCCAGGTTCCATTCGCTCGAGGAAAAAATGGAGTATCGCTTTGCCTGTCTTGATGTTCAGATTGAAAGTTCGATCAACAAATTTAAAATGACGCAATCCTCGCTGGAATAGTTGATCCATGGATTGCAGGAAGGGATCAATGGGGAACGCTCTGACAGGCACATCCAGCGAGGAAAGACAAAATTCGCAAGTGAATGGACAACCCCGAGATGCTTCTACATAGACAATTCGGTTTTGAAGATCTGCTGAAGCGTATAAATCATAAGGATGATGAATGCTTTTAACATCAGGGATGGTCGCGTGTATCACCTTTTTTTGAGACAAACGACCAGCTTCCGGTTCAATGAGCAGGTCTTTGCACAAATCATAAAAGGCCAAGTCAGCTTCACCCGTTATAAGGTAATCAACCTGCTTGAGCCATTCCTGTTCCGAGTGTTCATAGCTAACTTCAGGTCCACCTACGATGATTTTTAAATCTGGTTTCAGTTTCCTGAGGATTGACACCAATTTGGAGGTTGGCTCAACATTCCAGATATAAATACCGAAGCCAAGAATTGTTGGTGATTTGTCTAATATACTTTCCGCGATGTCATTAATTTTCTGATTGATGTCAAACTCAAGTATGCTGGTTCGTTCGGCAAGCTCCTGCATATTTGCCTGCAGATACCGTAGCCCAAAAGATGCGTGAATATACTTCGCATTAAGCGTGACTAAAATGATTTTGGAATGCATTCAGAGAAGAAATAAAGAGTGCGATAAAAACACGTCAGTCATTTTAACGCAATTACTCTAACTGACAAAAAAACGTGTTTTGTTACTATGAATCTAAACCTTACCTTGCTTTCTCCAGCGATATAATGTGGTAGGATGAATCCCCAGTTGCGCAGCGACCCAACCAAGGTTTTGGTCCGATTGAGCAAGAAGGTCTCTGGCTAAAGCCATTTTTTGCTTTGGAGACAGTGCTGGTGGCGTTGACCAATAGGGTTGTTGTTGATTTTGCCCGGGAAGCTGAAATTGTCCTGCTCCGTATGAGGACTCCCCTGCTCCACTTCCATTTGGCATCCCATAAGCATTCGGGGCAGGTTGTCGGGTAAATGGATTCGACTGAGGTGTCATCTCATTGAGGCCGGTGGGCAAGACCGATTCCATCCCGGGATGAGATCCTCCTGGGTTCTGTTGTGTTGGGGTTGTCATGGAAGAATATGAAACTGGTTTCTCCCACCAGGCAGTTCTAAGGATAGGTCCATCATGCAAGACCACCATGCGGTCAATGTGACTTTTTAATTCACGCACATTTCCGGGCCAGTGATAATCCTGGAATTCTTGAACTAACTCAGGCTCGATACTATCGAAGTGCTTACCGAATCGCTCGCTTGCCATGTCAAGAAACAGCCTCACGAATTGTGGCACATCGTCGTTGTGCATTCTCAATGGTGGAACGCGCAATGTAATTTCAGAGAGCCTGAAGTATAAATCCGTCCTGAAATTCTGGCGTTCCGTTTCGTTATCCAAATTCCTGTTGGTTGCAGAGATCACACGCAAATCTACTGAAAAGTCCTCGGACCCACCAATTTTGCGTGCCTTTCTAGTTTCCAGGAATCGTAGAAGTTTGGGCTGAAGCCCCATGTCGAGCTCGCCTACTTCGTCAAGGAAAAGTGTACCTCCATTGGCTTGCTGAACGAGCCCTTTTCGAGTTTTCAATGCTCCGGTGTAAGAACCTTTTTCTGCACCAAACAGCTCAGCTTCGATGAGGTCTTTCGGTATTGCGGCACAATTCACCGCTACAAAAGGTTCTCTGCCGCTACTGGAATGAAGCGCTTGGGCCACGCGTTCTTTTCCAACTCCGGATTCACCTAATATCAGAACCGTTGCATCGGTAGGCCCCAGACGCTCAATCCCCTGACGAAGGTTTTGCATTGCATGGGATTCACCTACCAGAATATCCTTCGATTCCAAGGGTTTACCGCCGTAAATCTGGATCCACAATTGTTGAGACTCCCCTGCTTTACGAACGGCTGATTTCCATCGATTCACGTCATCCTCGAGGTCCAATACGTCGTAGGCACCGTCGCGCATGGCGTTTACGGCTTCCAGAGTCCCCATTTTATAACCAAAGACGATGTAATTCCGGCTCGTTTGACTGAGTCGAACGCGGATTTTTGGCCAGGAAGATTCTTTGGTCGCTTGATGCGGAACCATGTAAACACTGTCATGGGTATTATGGCTCAGTTCCTTGATATTATCAGTTTCAAAAAACTGGCACCGATATCCCAGCGAAGTGACCCACGTCTCGGCTTTTCTGGAGTCCAAGTGAATTAGTAATTGAATGATCATTCGCTTATAAAGCCCAAGAAGCACACAAAACGTTGTTTTTTGCAATGAAAAACAATGCAAACGCTTGAATTCAGGTATTGGATACCGACATTTGCATTGTTCTGTTTTTTATCACATGACCACTTTTGAAGTATCAGGAAAATCAATTAGGGATAATTTAACCTAATAATGAATTGAGATTGATGTTCGCATTCGCCATTCATGGACTGTCCGTCCCGTTTACCTGGGTAGTTTGGGTACTAAACTGTTTTGTTCTGTATCTACCGGATACAGCGCATGCATTGAAGCTAACTGGTTGATCAAACCTTTCATCATTGCCTGAAGTTTGACTGGTTCTTTTTCTGCCAAATTCATGGATTCAAATGGATCTTTTTTCAAATGAAATAATTCGTAATGGCCGCCATCAAACTGACGCCGCTTTCCAGAGCTTAAAATATCGGGTAAGGCGTGAAAAACCACCTTCCAATCACCATCTCTCCAAGTGGTGAAATAATTACTTCGGTGCACTGCATGCGGATAATGCATCAGGAAGTGTTCGGAGCGATTTGGGTCTGAGATGCCCGTCAGTAGCCTCCGCAAGGATAATCCGTCTAATGCGTGATTGGATGGTACGCTTTGCTTTGCTTCGATCAGTTCAAACAATGTGGGGAAAATATCAGTTACATTGGCAACTTGCCTTTGAATCGCTCCGGCTTTGATTGGTAACTTTTTTTGCCAGATGTTTTTTCGGTTTTCATGCAGCCAGGCTGCTATGAATGGGACACGCATCCCCCCTTCATAATGTGCCCCTTTTTTCCCCCTTAATGGAGCTGCACAGGCAACTTCATGTTGATGACCAAGTGGAGCATCTGAACCATTGTCGCCTAAAAATAAAACGATCGTATTGTCAGCTACCCCCAGATTCTCCAAATGATCCATCGTGTCTCCAAGGCTTTTATCCATCCCTTCAATGAGTGTCGCAAAGGCCTGAGCCTGTCTGGATTTTTCTGAATGCACATAATGACTTGCAAATCGCGGATCTGATTCAAATGGTGAATGTACCGCGTAGTGCGACAAGTAGAGGAAGAAGGGTTTTTCTGATTCAACGCATTCCTTGAGAGCTGTTTTTGCTTCAAGCGTCAGCGCTTCACTTAGAAAGGTGTCGGTCCCGTGGTATTTTTCAAGATGGGGAACAGCATTGTGTTCTCGCTTTGTGCCATGGCCATAGTTTTTTTCTCCATAATAACTTCCTGGAGCACCGAATGCTGCGCCCGCGATGTTTACATCAAATCCAAGGTTGAGCGGTTCAGAACCTTCAGTTCCTGTTGGACCAAAATGAGCTTTCCCTACATGGATAGTGCGATAGCCCCTTTGCCTTAACAATCGAGGCAAGGAAACGCTGTCTTTGCCTAATCCTTTCCACTGCCATTGAGGAGGACCTTGGGCGCCTCGATTATTATTACTTGGATTGATCCAATTGGTGGAACGATGTCTGGCCGCATTTTGTCCGGTCATGATGGAAATTCTTGTAGGTGAGCAAACGCTCATTGCATAGAATTGATTGAATCGAATCCCACGCTCAGCCAAACGCTCCATCGAAGGTGTCCTGTAAAAATCATTGAGTGGATACCTTTTGGCGTTTCCGTTTGTATCCGTAAGGAAAGGCAGGGAAGTATCCATGACCCCCATGTCATCGACGAGGAAGATCAATATGTTTGGAAGAGAAGTTGCTGAGAATAAAGTGATATTGCCTATGCATTGTGCGATCAGAGTTGTCACAACAAGCCAGATATGTGTGCGTCGAATGGTGGACCGGATCATTCTCAAATCATTGCCATTTGGTCTGCAACAGGCAAGTGCTGAATTCAAGCAATACACCACGGATACTCAGTCTGGCACGACCTATTGCAGAGTAGTTGCCTTGGGTGGATTGTGTTGATTCAAATATTGAATGCACTCAACCAAATCCTTAACTTGGTCGCTACGTCGCCAAAAAAAGCAATTCGAGAAGGTTGGTAATCACATGGATCGTGATCAAGTAGGAGCCCCCAAAGCCAGATCAGCACAAGCCATTTTGGCGGTGTTTGTCCTTTCCTTGATTGTATATGGGTTCCTCCAACCGAACTCCCGCTCTCCAGTCCTCGATTCGAATGGCCGGAATATCATTAATCCATCGACACGGGACCGGGTAAAAAAAATTCAGATCGAGGAACGTCGTCAAACCGAGACTCTATGGGCCGATGAATACATGGCTCAGCATCTTGGGCGATCATTGGAGCGTTGGTGGGATCGCATCAATGCCTCTTCCCCCAGACTACAGGCTCTGGCTGATATTGGAAAAACTACCACGGTTTTGATGAACCATTGGAAGCTTCATAAAACAATACCTCATTTGAATATTGAACAATTCATAAGTAAGGGAAACAACCTGTCCTATGATTCGGAGGCTTGGAAGTCTTTCATCACAAGTTCAATGAAAGATGGATGGATACTGGATCATATCGAGTTCAGGCACATTGAATTCATTCCTTCCAGCCAAGGTATTCCCCGAACCAGTGAATTTTTCTTCAGGGCGGGCATTTCAAATACGAACACTCAACACAGATGTCTCCTGACAGGTCCTTTGAAAGTCCAATGGAAAAACACGGACCTGCCGCAAGGTGATATCAACCAGATTGAACAAATTGATGTGAGTTTACTGAAACTAGTTTCGGCGCGGACAGGTCAACCCTTTAAACTCATTCATGAAGAAACGATCAAGCCTCCAGAAAATGCGGAGTCAATCGATCCTTTACTCGTATATGATACAGACGGAGATGGAATATCAGAGATTATTTTAGCCAACAAAAACAAATTGCTTCGCTATCATCCTGAAGGCTATTTCACTTCATCTCCTCTGTGCACCTTTCATCCCGGCCTGATATCAACAGCTGTGCTCGCGGATTTGAATGGGGATGGTATCACTGATTTCATATGTCATAAGCAAGAAGGTCTGGTTGTCATCCCTGGAGCGCCGAATGGTCTCTTTGATCAATATGAAATCATGCTTCGCCCTGCTGACAGTCGCACCGTTTACCCGATGGTTTTGAGTGCTGGAGATATGGACAGAGATGGCGATTCCGATATCTTTCTCGGCCAATACCGTGTTCCATACCAGGGAGGTGCATTACCCACACCCTTCTATGACGCTGATGACGGGTATCCGTTTTTCTTGTTGAGGAATCTAGGTAACTGGGAATTCGAGGATGTGACTGAGTCTGTACTGCCGAATGCCCGTCGACACCGAAGAATTTACAGTGCTTCACTAGCCGACCTGGACGGAATCAACGGTCTGGACCTCATCGTCGTCAGTGATTTTGCCGGGGCGGATCTGTATCTCAATGATGGAACCGGAAATTTCCAAGTCGCCACCCATCGATTCGGAGACTCCCATGGCTTCGGGATGGCTCACACGTTTTCGGATTTCAATGTCGATGGCAAACTCGATCTTTTGATGATAGGGATGACCTCCCCTACGGTTGATCGATTGGAATTTTTAAATCTACGGCGATCAGGCTTGACTGAGGATCGTTCACTGAGACGACGGGTTGCAAGCGGTAACCGCCTCTTTTTATCAACTCAAAGCATGGGCTTCGAACAAAACGAACTGAGCCTCTCCATAGGGCGCGCTGGTTGGGCATGGGGATGCTCATCGGCAGACTTTGACAACAATGGTTATCCTGATGTCATCATCGGCAATGGACTTGAAACAAGGCAATTCGTGCAAGACTACGAGTCGGAATATTGGCTGCACGACGCATTCATCGCCGATTCGGAGCCAGATCCGGCTGCCTACCTTTATTTCAAGGAGAAATTCGCTCAAACACGTGGCAAAGGTCAATCCTATGGGGGATACGAGAGCAATCGCCTATTCTTGAATGTAGAGGGTAAATCATTTGTAGACGTCGGACACTTGTGGGGATTGGGGCTTCAACGCGACACACGCAACGTGGTAACAGATGATTTCAATGGGGACGGGCTGGTCGACTGCCTGTTCACACACTACGAAGCATGGCCCGATGAGAGTCAAGTGTTGCGCATCTACCAGAACGAACTGCAAACGACGTCGAATTGGATCGGTTTTCGGTTAGCAAGCGAACCGAATCAAGCTTCTCCCGTAGGTGTTATGATTGAGATTGAAACGGAGAACCTCAGGCAGGTGAAGACGATCGTAACAGGAGACTCATACAGATCTCAACACTCTCAATCCGTTCACTTTGGCATGGGAAGTGACTCATTGATCCTGTCTGCCATAGTAACATGGCCCAATGGGCGTCAAACCAATATTCGAAAACCACAGATCAACAGGTATCATCGAATTACCTGGCTTTCTCAATCTTTGCTCAACGATAAGGAATGAGCTGAATGCGTTCGGCGTACCAAGCGATGTCTTTCTTTCCGGCGGCATCGAACGGTTTGGTTGCACCATAACTGTAATTGACTGGGTAGATCGATGAATTGCTGAGCCACTTGTGCACTTCGGCATGACCATCCGCAAATGAAAACCCAGCTGCGCCATTGTGGTAAGAAGCAGGTCGATCCTGCCAGTTATTGACATTGGGGTCCGTCACAAAAAAGGCGTCGTTGATGGAGTCGGGATGTTCATCAAGGGTCAGGTAAGTCATGCTTGGCTGAACCACGTCGGATGTTTTGATAAATTGACGATAGCGTCCTCCGAAAGCCCAGCTTTTACCGCGGGCCGTATTGTCTGCAGGGTCATTATTCGATCTGCCAAACAAAGCATTCATGGAGTTGCTGCGAACTCGTTGTGTGTAACCTGCCTTACGCTGCTGCTGGCTTAAAAAATGATCGGCGGGGCATTTGTAGATACCAACGGCACCGTCAGTGTATTGGCCAAGTACGCCATTTTTGATCCAAGCGATATTTGTGATGCTACGTGTCGCAACAGAATTACCGGTTCCCCAGGACATGATGTTGTTGACCCAGTTATTGAACTTACCTGAAGTGATGGCGTCCCGCGTTCCGGGGATGGTAAAGTTGTTTGCACATCGATCGTCGTAATCCACAGCATACATGGTCCACCCGAGCACAAGCTGTTTGTTATTGCTGAGGCAGGAAATGCCTTGAGCCTTCGTTTTAGCTTTCGATAATGCAGGTAATAGCATGCCAGCGAGAATCGCTATGATCGCAATGACGACAAGAAGTTCAATCAGAGTAAAACCGCGTTTTGTTGCATGAAATTTACTTGGTATCATGGATTTAATGATCGAATGAATAATTAAACTGGTCAAGTCTGAATCTGGAACAGCAAGGGATAGAAAAGCCCCGCCCGAAAAATCGAATTACAACCAAATCACAAATGAACCACCTGCAGGCAGCCACTCCCATTACCTGTATTCAAAGACCGTGCTTGAAAAGAAAGTCATATGATTGGATCCTTACCAGAGGTTCATCCACCAGTGACTGGAATTAAAACAAGACAATGTTAAAAATTATCTCGACTCTATGAATCCATACCTAAAACGAATACCCGAAGTAATTCCATTTCTTTGCCTTGTGCATGCTTTTTTAAATCTTCCCCAGGTGTCCGCCGATTCCGGGGTTAAAGAACCCGCTCTCCCCAAATTCAAGGACGGAGAAGCTCAAATCGTGGATCGATTCAACGATTCGGATATGTGGATTCGACATGATCTTTGGGTAGAAACCGAATTCGATTCCGATGATGATGGGAAACTCGACCGAATGCACGTCGACGTGACACGTCCTCGCCAAACAGACACGGAGGGGTTGAAGCTACCCGTGGTCTATGTCACCAGTCCTTATTTTGCCGGCACGGGCCCCAGTGGCGTTGAATACTTCTGGGATCCAAGGCATGAAGTCGGAATGAAGCCACCTGAGCGTAAAAAGTCGCCAGCTGTCAAACGTCGGGGAGAACGCCCCATCATCTCGAAAAGTCATGTCAAAACCTGGGTGCCGCGTGGTTATGTAGTTGTTCATTCCTCCTCACCCGGAACAGGCCTTTCTCAAGGTTGTCCCACTGTCGGAGGAGACAACGAATCACTGGCTCCCAAAGCGGTGGTTGAGTGGCTTACGGGGAAAGCGAAAGGCTTCACAAGTGCTGGTGGCAACGAACAAGTTGAGGCCTACTGGTCTACAGGCAAAATAGGCATGACCGGCACGTCCTATAACGGTACTCTGCCACTAGCCGCTGCAACCACAGGTGTGGAAGGTCTGGAAGCGATCATCCCCATCGCACCGAACACCTCCTACTATCATTACTACCGTTCCAATGGATTAATCAGACATCCGGGAGGATACGTTGGTGAGGATATTGATTGTTTGTATGATTTCATCCACAGCGGAAATCCTGATACCGATGCGCATTGTGATTGTGAAGTGCGTGACAAAGTCATGGCGGATGGATTTGATCGAGTCACCGGCGACTACAATGAATTCTGGGCAGGAAGAGATTATTTGAATGATTTAGCCCCACTGAAGGCCGCCACCCTGATGGCACACGCGTTCAATGACTGGAACGTCATGCCTGAACACAGCGTCAGAATTTATCAGGCTCTCAAAGAAAAAGGTATCCCTGTTCAAGCCTTCTTTCACCAAGGTGGACATGGAGGCTCCCCACCCCTGAAACAAATGAATCGTTGGTTCACACGCTACCTGCATGGCATACAAAACGATGTTGAAAACGAACCCAAGGCCTGGATCGTAAGAGAAGGCGATGAGCGTGAAAAACCGACTTCCTACTATGATTATCCCAACCCCGGTGCCAAGCCGGTTGCTCTGTACCTGACATCAGGAGCTCCCGAAAGCGGTAATCTCGTTCTCGGAAAAAAGGAAGACCAGGGCACAGAGACACTGGTAGATAATTTTTCATTTACCGGCGAAACACTTGCTCAGGCGGAATGGACGGACCATCGTCTCCTCTACATCACTGAGCCATTGAAGCAACCGGTCCACTTATCCGGAACGCCTTCCATAAGCATTCGACTCTCCAGCAGCAAACCTGCGGCCAATCTTTCTGTCTGGATGGTATCCCTTCCATGGAAGGGTGGAAAAAATGCCAGAATCACTGATAACATCATCACACGCGGCTGGGCCGACCCACAAAATCACAGTTCCATTTGGGAAAGTGAACCCCTCGTGCCCGGGAATTTCTATGACTTGACGTTTGATCTACAACCCGACGATCAGGTAATTCCAAAAGGCCAGCAAATTGCGCTCATGATTTTTGCCAGTGATCGTAATTTCACAGTGAGACCCGATCCCGGTACCGAACTTACGATTGATCTCGATGAAACCTCACTGTCCATTCCCATTGTCGGTGGAGAAGACGCCTGGGAGTCAGCTTTCTGCGAGTGAGCCGCATTTTCATTCCGTAATTTATTCACTGCTACAATTTTTGTTCCTGAGGGAGAGTAAGGCCAGGCAAATATTGCATTCTCCCATGAATGGGTAACCCCGTCCATGTGTGGTTTCTCGCCGCCCTGCTCTTCCATGCGGTCTCACATTCAGGGTTGTGTTTGGTAAACACGGTGTAAAACCTCGCCTGAATTCCAGTGAATAAGGGGAATGGACTCAGTAAAGTTCAAGGGGAACCCAGAGCATTTCATCGGCAGAGAATGCAAAAGCATTGCACACCTGCGTGACCGGTACGAGAAGTCGGTAGAACAATCAGGGATTTTTTTGAGCCTTGAACGAAGCGGGCGTCACTAAAAGGCAAAGCATCCTTCATTCGCCATTGACCAATGGATCTTTGTGGTTTGTGATGGACGAATGAAACTACCTATTTATCAGTTCATCCATGTGGCTTCGATGGTGGCGTTAACGGCCTTTACTTTCATGGCTTTTGCCAATCCTGACCCCAAAGGTAGGAAGCGTACCATGATGATTACAGGGATCTTAAGCACGCTGATGTTTATTGCAGGTTTTGGTTTGATTTCTGTTTTGAAAACAAGTTTTCCGGCCTGGATCTGGATCAAACTTGTTTGCTGGTTGGGTTTGAGTGGAATGGCCGGCATGGCGTATCGCAAACCAGAATCCGCCAAAAAATTTAAATTGATAACTCTGGCATTGATAGTGGTAGCGATCTTTACGGTTTATTTCCGCAACCATTTTTAGTGCGTTCCGATCGAACGAAAACGTTTAAGGATCGCCTTCCTTAAACGTTTTTCCATCCACCATTCAAGTGGAAGAAAAAGGGTTTACAGAGCAAAAACGGCCGCCAGAAATGGCGGCCGTTTTTTGAATTCCTACTGATTGACAGATGCCTTACTGGAACATGGCATTGGAATCATCTCCTCCACTGAGCACGTAGGCCAGCAGATCCAGGATTTCTTCCTTTGTCAGCATGGACAGAAGACCGGGAGGCATGGGAGACACATCTGAGATCTCGATACTCTCCACCTTGTTGCGTGCGACGTTGACCCGTTGATTGGGGTTGGTGAGGTCGGTGTTTAAAGTCACATTGTTCCCATTGAGGTTCACCACGACTCCAGTAATGGTATCACCATCTTTCAAAGTCACAACAATCGGAGCAAATTGATCACTGATGACCTTGCTTGGATTAATGATTTGATCGAGCAAGTCATGAGCGCTGTATTGACCACGTGCTCCGGTCAAATCAGGGCCCGTCATACCTCCAGCATTGCCAAAACGATGACATGCGAAACAAGCTGAACCTGAGAACATCTTTTTCCCGTTCTCGAAATCACGGTTTTTCATGTCAGTCCGCGTGGAATCGCCCAGGTCATCCATAGTCCAGTCCGTCATGCTGCGGCCGGCGAACATGGTCCCAAGGTTTTCGATGACGGACATGGATTCGGGCTCTTGAGCAATGAGATCAGCGTGCAAGGCCATTTCGGTGTCTGTAAAAGTTGCCAGACTGTCATTGCGGATAAATTCAATGAATTTGGTAAAACTGGCGCCGCCCTGATAATTGGCAGCCTTGAGGAACCACTCAAGCTGCTGTTTCCTGAGGTCCGGCGTCCATCCTGCTTTAAGGAAGCGCAAGCTGCGTGCGTATTGCATTTGAGGTTCCTGACTTTCCGCTGATGCAATCAATGCCATCCCCTTGGATGCTGTGCTCGGAGCTTGCAGGAAAGCCATGGTTTCACATAGAAGCCAGTTCAATTCAAAGGTATCTGCAGGAAATGAGGGATCCAATTTACCAACAATCGCACTGACCTTTGCTGGTGATGGCTTTCCAAAGCGGACAAATACAATTTCCAGCAGGCGCACATACCCCAGCTGATCATCGTGAGAAAGCACTGCGAAATCGAGTTCTAGCAACGAATCTAAGATTTGATCTCGCACAGCGGCGTTGACGACATGACCTGTTTCAGGGCGATGACTGGGGGCAACACCTTTGAGGCGGGCCAATGCCAGTAGCGCAGGAATACGGCGATCGGGCATGGGTTCGTTGAGTGCCTTGGATTCCCATTGAACGGTTGGTTGATGTTCAAGGACCACGCGGGCAGCATTACGTATATAGCGATCCTTGTGATTCAAATGAGGCCAGGCTGCGCTCACGGCTTCCATGTGAGCGTGTCCGTGAAATTTTTCTAGACGATGCCGAAGCTTCCGCATGGGGGTCACCGTTGGACTCATGTCAACGGGGCTTGTTGGTTCATCCCCGACGTATGTGACGCGATATAAACCAGATTGAACCCTTCGTCCACCGATCGCAAAATACATCGCTTGATCTTGCGGATGAACGATCAAATCGGTGACAGGTAATGGAGCACTGGTGACAAACTCCTCTTTCGTGCCTTTGTAGCTGGATCCATCTTCTTCGAGATGGACGGCGTAGATCTTACCCCAGCTCCAATCCAGAATGTAAAAGGCATTTTGATATCTAGCTGGGAATTTGGCGCCATAACCGAATCTTGTTCCCGTGGGGGAACCAGGACCTATGTTGAGGGTTGCTGGCACGGTGTCAGGGTAAAATTCAGGATACTTCCCTGCCCCGTTTCTCCACCCGTATTCCGCACCACTGAGGACATGGTTCACTCTTGTTGGGCGATACCATGGCGTATTGAAATCATACTCCATGTCTGCATCGTAAGTGAAGAGCTCACCATCTTTATTCAATCCCCCACCATATATGTTCCGAAATCCCGAGGCATACATTTCAAATTCTTTGCCGTCTCGCGATACACGGTAGACAATACCTCCGGGTGCCAGCACGTGTCTATTATGTCCACGACCATCCGGCATGCGAGGCAAGAGGTGATCATCCCCCCACAACTTGGCGACTTGAGACGAGCCGGACGATCCTTCATTGTTACCACCAGAAATCACCGCATTGTTTCCCGTGATCAAATAAAAATACTTACCATCAGCCGTTGGGACAACCGCATGCACCCCGTGATCACCGCGTGAATTAAAAGCGCGAAGTAATTCGACTTTATCAAGAATGCCATCTCCATTGGAATCGCTCAGCCGGTAAAAACCGCTCTGAATTTTCCGCTCATAATCATTCACTCCCGCGTAAAGAGCACCATCGACATACACCATTCCATTGATGGCCCGGATATCGACAGGGACCTTTTTTATATCCGAAGGGGTCAGTGTCTCTCCTGGAGCAGGAGGGGTAAACTGATAGAGACTGCCATATTGATCCGCGGCGTACATACTGCCGTTTGGATCAGAAGCCAGAGCCACCCACGAACCGTGTTGTTGACTCGGCACTGAATAAAGCAATTCTGTTTTGAACCCTTTGGCTGTCTTGATAAGCTCTACGGGAGTAGCTGCACTTTCATCAAAAGCTAATCCCTTCTCAGCGGCCTTGGCATTCCACATGCTTCCCATGATCATACCTGCTGACAAGGCCAGTATCCATTGTTGGATGACTCTCATCCGTGGTTGGCATTTTCCTTGTTGAGTCTTTTGCATTTCTTTCATAAAGGTTTGTTACTTATTCTACCTACAATCTTTCTCAATGAGGCCTACGACTGACAACAGGCCAGGGTCATTCAAAAAACATGATGAAATCCATTCGGTTTACTTGGTTTTGATGAATGATGGAATCGAGTCCAATTATGAGGTTCCTGAACAGTTCTGGTCAAGAAAACCTCGATAATTTAGGTAAATCCCATTGATTGTTCCATCACGAGCAAGAGGTTTTTTTACATGGAAGGTTTGTTGAATTGCATTCCATGGGTGCACGTTGCAGCATGCATTATGCTCACCTGGATAAGATTGCTTCGATTGGCAAAGGATTCCCTCTGGTGTGTTCTGATCTTAACTCAGATTTCAGGAACGTTTGAAATACGTGCAGCTCAGCCCGAAAATTTGACTTTTGACTCTTCACAAGAAGTTACAGGTAAGATCAATGGTTACCGGGGCATTCTGGTTTGACCTGGGACAGAGGTCAGATTACGGCTCAAAGTATTCAGGAGGTCTGGGAACATATACCGCCAAACATTGCCCAACGGCCATTTATTCCAAACAAACCCATAAAACGTTCTTTGTGTATGGTGGTACCACCCAGCAAGAAGAACGAAGACTGCTGGCAATGGTTGGTTTTTTCGATCATTCCACCGGTATGGTTTGTCAACCTACTGTTGTGCACGACAAGCAGAAGGTCAACGACCCCCACGATAACCCTTCACTGAGCATCGATAGTGAGGGTTACTTGTGGGTATTCATCAGCGGACGTGCAAGGCATCGTCCTGGTTTTAAATATCGCAGCACGGAGCCTTATAAAATCGATGCGTTTGAGCAAATCAGTGAAGAAGAGTTCACCTACCCCCAGCCTTGGTGGATACCCGGGCAAGGTGTCCTTCACTTGTTCACTAAATATACCCAAGGGAGAGAACTGTATTGGAACAGGAGTCAATACGGACTGGGTTGGACACGCGAACAAAAGCTCGCAGGCATGGGAGGCCATTATCAAATAAGCCGATGTATCGGTTCAAGGGTCATCACAGCTTTCAACTACCACCCAAAAGGTAATGTTGATAAAAGAACCAATTTATATTTCCTGGAGACCTCCAACCAGGGAGAGAGCTGGCAGACGGTCGATCAAAGAAAAGTCACACCTCCGCTGACCCAAACCGATCACATGGCTCTTGTGAAGGATTACGAGGCTGATTCCCGACTGGTTTACCTCAAGGACATTACTGTGGATGGAAAGGGAAACCCGGTTATCCTTTACATCACCAGTGACCATCATGAGCCAGGACCCCCATCTGCGGAAGCGAGAGTGGACTTTTGCACAATGGGACGGCCATGAATGGAATCTAAGCAATATTACGCAGGCTTGGCATAACTACGACATGGGCTCACTCTACATTGAACCTGATCAAACATGGAGATTGATCGCGCCCATAGGCCCTGGGCCTCAACGATACGGCACGGGAGGTGAAATGGCCATTTGGATCCGCTCTCCAGAAAAGCGCCAATGGAGTCATTTTCGAAATCTGACCGAAGAAAGCCCACGCAATCACGGATACGCAAGGCGCCCCGTCAATGCGCACCCTGATTTTTATGCTTTCTGGGCAGACGGAAACCCAGATCGACTCACTCCTTCATTCCTATACTTTACCAACAAAAATGGAACTCGGCTCTGGAAACTTCCGTATACGATGAGCCATGAGTTGGAAAAAACCAATAAGACAGTATTGAGTATCACTTATTGTTTGAGAAAAACTCAAAGTTCCTTCGAATCAATCTGCACAGCAAACATTCCGTGATCGGATGGGGGTTCCACGTAAACCGATTTGAATACGCCACCCCCTGTAAATACGCTATTGCTCAGAGGTCCCGACTCCGAATCGGCAAACATCACCGATTGCCATTCCCCGTTTGATTCAGCTTTGAACACGACTCGGTAATCCACTTTGCGACGCGCTGCAAAATCTATTTGCAGGCGCTTGAATATTCCAAGATCAACGACCTTGGAAGTGATGGAAAACTTCAATCTAGGCACCAGAACATTCAATGAACCATCAGGACAAATTTCAGAATCCAAACGATCCAATCCAAAAGGGGAAGGCCCGCTGATCCTGCTCCCATCCAGGCGGAAACGTGAAGAATGACACGGACATGAATGAGTATTGGAAGTCTTACTGAAGGTTCGAACCGCACAAGAAGCATGAGGACACTCAGCGCTCAAGACAATGAGCGAGTCATCTTCAAGACGGTTGATCAGGATAGGGTGAAGCGTTCCATCTGGTTGATGGTTGGAGCGGATAGGGTTGAATCCCAATCGAACCGACCCCCCCACTTCCTGCAGCGTTTTGTAGTCCTCAGGACGCACATTAAGAATGCCTTGATTACCATCAGGAGAGGGTGACAATTCCCCAAGTAGAGGCAAGCGGTGCATGCGTCCAAGCCCTGTCATCCAGGCAGCATTGAACAGGAAAGTTCTGACAAAAGTGCGTCGAGACAAGTTCATGAAACCAAATCAAGCAGGAACTGTGCCTTCTTAAGAGTGCAAAGATCGAACAAACGCATCCATTCGATCCATTCCTTTTTGGATATTTACCATACTGGTTGCATAACTGATCCGAATGTAATCATCCGAACCAAAGGCAATACCTGGAACGGCGGCGACTTGAGATCGCTCGAGCAATTGATCGCAAAACTCCGTGGATTGCATACCCGTTCCTGAAATATTCGGGAAAAGGTAAAAAGCTCCTTGTGCCTTGACGCACGTGACCCCAGGCATGGCGGTTAATCGTTCGTAGGCGTAGTTACGCCTACGATCAAACTCAGGCAACCATTCTTTCAAGTGATGTTGAGAGCCTCGCAATGCCTCGACCCCACCCTTTTGAGCAAAAGAAGTTGGGTTGCTCGTGCTATGGCTTTGTATTGCGTTAATGCGCTTTGCAATGGGTTCCGGGGCAGCTATGAATCCCAGGCGCCAACCTGTCATGGACCAGGCTTTTGCCAGACCATGAGTAATGATGGTATGTGCTTGATGTTCGGATGAAAATGAGGCGACGGTTTGGTGCTTGGCATTTCCGTAGATCAAGTGCTCGTAAATTTCATCACTCAAGATCATTACTCCATTCTCCACACAGACATCACCCAAAGCTTTTATTTCAGCAGGCGAATAAATGGTCCCCGTGGGATTGCTTGGAGAATTAAGAATAAAAATGCGAGTACGATCGTTGATTGGCTGCGCGCAAACTGCTCGGGTGTTACTTTGAACTGTGTTGCATCCGTTGTATCAAGGATCACCGGTTTTCCCCCCGGCCAATTTGACCATCTCAGGGTAACTTAACCAGAAGGGCGCAGGAATAATTACTTCATCTCCCTGGTCACAAATAGCCATCATGATGTTGTAACATGAATGTTTCCCCCCCGCAACTGACGACTATTTGAGAAGCCTTGTAGGTCAATCCATTGTCCCGTTGAAATTTTTCAACAATAGCATCCTTTAATTCCGGGATACCACTTGCGGGTGTATACTTGGTAAAACCTTCGTTTAAAGCCTTGATGGCGGCATCCTTGATGTGCTGTGGAGTATCAAAATCAGGTTCGCCTGCTCCAAAACCGATCACATCCTGCCCTTCAGCCTTCAATTGCTTTGCCTTGGCACTGATTGCCAGAGTAAGAGAAGGAGCTAAGGAAGCCGCACGCTGTGAAATATGATAATTCATCGTATTCAATAGGTAATCACCCATACTCGACCCATGCCATTCCGATCAAGTGGAATTGACGAAAAATTAAGAATAATGGTCGTGTTTTCTGATCGTATCAATTACTTCGAGCTTATATTGCCGATCATTCTGAACTTCCTGGACAACCCTTTTGAGAAAAAACAATTGGTAAAGGATGCCGCCCTGAGTGGTAAATAAGATATTTTACGACTTAACATTCAAGGTTGCCTTCCCCACCCCTTCCTGAAATCATCATGCTATGAAGATGCAAAAAACTTTGTTCCTTGCTGGAATACCTGCCGTTCAGAAAAATCTCTATCACCGTATTCAATTTTCTGTCGGTGATCCAGCCGCGTGGATCCAGTTTGAAAAAGTGGATGGTAAGCGCCAATCATTCCTCGTCTGTCGTGATATTGAAATGGAACGGGCTCGGAAAAAAGCAACGGTTGATGCTGTTTATTGCCCAGCTGATTTCACTCCGGAAGCAGGCCTTTCAGGGGATCGTGAAACAGCCACAGCTCAAGCCGCTGCCGAATGTCTGAATCGCAAGGGGATCACCGCGGTTACTTCTGATCGTTCACTTGCCCTCATCTACCTCGAAGCCCTGAAAAATGCTGGAATTGAAGTCCATTATTCACCTGAAATGGGAGTCATGGAACGCCGAGGAAAATCAGAGGATGAATTGATTGCTTTGAGACAAGCCCAGTCCATCACTGAGAAAGTCATGAGCATGGCGTGCCGGTTAGTTTGTCATGCCAAAGCGCGTAAAGATGGCTCACTGGAAGTGGAGGGAGATTCGCTCACATCAGAATCATTGCGTGCGCGGATTGATCACTGGCTGTTGGATGAAGGTTTCAGTAACCCGGGCAGCATCATTGCGTGCGGCCCACAGGGGGCCGATTGTCATGAATATGGAAAAGGACCGCTCTGCACGGAAGCTCCCATCATCATCGATATTTTTCCATGCAGCAAATCAACTTATTATAATGGAGATTGTACGCGCACTGCTGTTCACGGAAAAATCCCTGTCCACATTGAGAAAGCATACAATACGGCAGTCAAAGCAAAATTTGCCGCAATGAAAGTCACGAGAGCCGGTGTCACTGGCGAAGCAGTGCATCAAGAGACCATTCGAGTGATTCACGAACACGGTTATGAGACGGGGTTACCAGGCAAAGAAAGCGCGGCAAGTCGTTGTGCAATGGTGCATGGGACTGGGCATGGTGTAGGTCTCGAAGTGCATGAACCCCCACTACTCGATTTCAAGGGACCTGGACTCATTGCCGGGGATGTCCTGACCATTGAACCCGGTCTTTACTGCCCTGCCTGGGGTGGGGTTCGAAGTGAGGACATGGTAGCAGTAAGAGAACGGGATTGTGAAAGTTTCAACCTTCTACCAGATACACTGAGCTGGTAGTTGACAATCTTTTCAATGGATGCCCCGTTCAGTAATGCTGATAAGGGAAAAGCTGTGCTTATTTGATGGTGTATTTACGGTTTAACTCCTTTTTTGTGCTACTGGTGTCAGAGAAGAGGAAGAAAGCAAGTGAAGAACAACAGTCAAAGCTCAATGACCTTGTTCATGGCCCTTCAGGGGACCTGCGCCATGGCTGCAGACCTCTTCAACGCGTCTTTGATAACTCATACATCACAAAGCCAAATCATTCTTCAGGACAGTTACCGCAGGAAGTAATTGCTGTGGAATCATCCTTCATCAATGCACAATCAAATAATTCAATCAGGTTACGATTACCGGGTCCATTGAAGCCATTTTTTGAATATTCCTGCAATAAAAGGAGTTAGTTTCGTACGGTTATAGAGGTCCCCCAATTTACGCAGAGCTTCGGCTTGAGTTGGATAAGGGTGGATGGCATTTGCGATGGCCCCCAATCCGATTTTGTGTGTCATGGCAATGGATACCGCTCCAATCAAATCTCCCGCATGATTGGATACAACGGTAGCACCTACGATTTGATCGGTTCCTTTTTTAACATGAACTTTAATGAAACCTTCTGTTTCACCCTCGAGAATCGCACGATCCACTCCCGACATAGGTTGAGTAAATGTATCGATTTCAACCCCCTGCTCTTCTGCCAATTCAGGATTCAAACCCACATGTGCTAATTCAGGCGAAGTGTAGGTAGACCAGGGAATGATTAATGAACTGTGCTTGGCTCTTCCTTTGAATAACGCATTTTTAACCACAGAACGTGCCATGAAATCTGCTGCATGTGTGAACTGATAAGCAGAACAAATATCGCCTGCAGCGTAAATTCTGCGATTTGTTGTTTGAAAGGTATCATTGATGACTACCCCTTTTTCATTGAATTCTACCCCGGCTTTATCCAGCCCCAGACCCTCGACATTTGGAGCTCTTCCAACAGCAACAAGGAGCTGATCAACCTCAATATCATATCCATCCCCGGCTTCCTCATGGAGCAAACGAATGGAACCATCCGGATTGATGGAAACCTCTAATTCATGTGCACCTACTAACATGTGAACTCCGTCCTTTTCCATGTGTTTTCGAACCATGGCAACTGCTTCTCGATCTTCATTGGGCATCAACCCGCGATTGGATGTAATCAAGGAAACTTTAGAACCAAATCGAGCAAAGCTCTGGGCCATTTCAGCTCCCATGGGACCACCACCAATCACCCCGAAACGCCTTGGTAGTTCAGTCAGGGAAAATAAAGTTTCGTTTGTGAGATATGGAACTGAATCCAAGCCTTTTATGGGGGGCGCTGAAGCTCTGGCGCCCGTGCATATGACAGCTTTTGTGAAATTCAGTTTTTGTCCATCGACTTCAACCCGGCTACCATCCAGAAAATTTGCCTGCCCAAGGAAAACATCCACTCCCAGATCGCTGAACCGTTTGACCGAATCGTGCGGACTGATATCACTGCGAAGTTTCCTCATGCGTTCCATAACGGCTGGAAAATCGACCGAAACACCATCGTGCACTTTCACTCCAAATTCTCCTGCACTCCTGACAGCGGCAGCTTTACGGGCAGAACTGATGATGCCCTTGGATGGTACACATCCTACGTTGAGACAATCACCACCCATCAATGAACGTTCAACAAGTGCCACTCTACCTCCCAGACCTGCACCAATGGAGGCTGCCACTAAGCCCGCCGTTCCTGCACCAATGACAACAAGATTGTATTTATCCGCAGCTGTTGGGTTTTCGTGATTTTCGGGATGAACATTTGATTGCAGCTTTTGGTTATGAGCATCCAATGGCTGAAGCGCCTCGATTTGTTGTGATTTCATGTTGAAATTCCAGGACGTAATTATTGCAGCAACACGATGACTTCAAGTCAGATTTATTTCGATTTAAATCGATCGATGATTTTTTTCACTACGAAGGGAAAGAAACCCAGCAATATGAATGCAACGAGCAACTGAGGTGTCAGAATTCCAGCGGCTCCTTTTTCAGCTAGATCTGACAGGCGTGGGAACTGTGTTCCAGCATACACAAAGACAATGGTTCCAGGCAGCATGCCAACCTGACTGACCCACCAGAAGGTTCGCGTAGGAATAGGAGTCAATGCCATGACAATGTTAATCACGAAAAAGGGCACTGCAGGTATCAGTCTCAATGTGAATAAATAAAAGGCACCTTCCTTCTTCAGCGCTTCATTGAATTTTTCCAATCGATCACCAAACTTGGATTGGATTATGTTGTTCAGTAAAAACCGACTCATCAGAAATGCCATGGTTGCTCCCGCCGTGGAGGCAAAACTCACAAGCAGCAGTCCCTGTCCAAACCCGAGGAGCCACCCAAGAAAAAGAGTCAGTAATGAGGCACCAGGCAGAGAGAAGCCCGTTGCAATGACATAAACAAGAAATGAAAGCCCCAGAACGGGGATTGGATATGCCATTTGGTACCTACGAAGAGCAGTTTCTCTGGAAACGAGTGAATCCATCGACAAGAGATGCCCGAATTTCCAGTAAGCAATACTGCCAATGACGATGCTAACCAAGCCTATCCAAATTCTCACGTAACGAGGTTTCCATGGTCTCTCAATTTGTGTTCCTGAATCTGGCATTGCTGTCAATTTCACAATAACTGGGCTTCATGGTCAATAAGCGCCGTGGTAATTTCATGCATGATACCATCATGTGTGGTTCAATGATATTTTAACCAGCAAAATGAACAAACAATACCTTCAGGAAACAAAACGTCTGTAGAGCTGCCTGAATATTACATTTCACTCAGGAATCATTGCTTGAGATATTCAATATGTGATTTGTTTTTCGAGTTTATTACCTCAACACCGTTGGTGTATTCATTCAGCGATGCATACGGAGCAAACGCTGGTAAGTGGTGACGATAACTTACTTCCTCAGCCGAGGTTCTGGATCAGACGGTCTTATCACTATCCTTTCAATACTGCCATGACAACATACTTTCGTGGTTCTACGCGTCTTTTAAGATGGAACGCTGGCTGCACATTTAACTCACGGGTTCTCCCCCAAACTTAATGGGGGCACCCCGGTAAACTCGGCACCTTGCAAATCAAGAACAGATATTTTTCAGCTTGGCAGTGAAGTCTAAATTCCAGCATGCTGGTGCCCATGAAAATTGTATTGGCATATTCGGGCGGTTTGGACACTTCGGTGCTGGTTTCATGGCTTAAAGACAAGTATCAGGCAAAGATTATTTCTTTTTGCGCCGACATTGGCCAGGAAGAAGAGCTGGACGGACTTGATAAAAAAGCCAAGAAAACGGGTTCTTCCAAGATATACATCGATGATTTACAGGAGGAGTTCGCTCGCGATTATATTTTCCCGATGATTCAGGCGGGAGCCATATATGAAGGACAGTATTTCCTGGGAACGAGTATTGCGCGACCACTGATTGCAAAGCGCATGGTAGAAATCGCGCGCAAGGAAAAGGCTCAGGCGATTGCTCACGGTGCTACGGGGAAAGGTAACGATCAGATTCGATTCGAGCTCACTGCCGCGGCTCTAGCTCCAGAAATTGACGTGATAGCCCCATGGCGTGACGAACAGTTCAGGGCAGATTTCCCGGGACGCAAGGAGATGATTGATTATTGTGCAGCTAAAAACATCCCGGTAGAGGCAAGTGCGAAAAAGCCCTATTCCATGGACCGCAACCTACTGCATATCTCCTACGAAGCAGGCGTACTCGAAGATCCTTGGTTGGATGCCTCCTCTCCTGAACACAAGGAAATGTACAAACTCAGCGTCAGCCCTGAGGATGCCCCAGACGCCCCCGAATACGTCGAACTTGAATTTGAAAAGGGCAATTGCATTGCGGTGAACGGCAAAAAAATGACTCCACTTAGAGTGATGAAGACCCTGAACAAACTGGGAGGGAAACATGGCATCGGTCGAGTTGATCTTGTTGAAAACCGATTCGTTGGCATGAAATCCAGAGGCGTCTATGAAACACCTGGTGGCAGTGTTTTGTTGTTCGCCCATCGCCAAATTGAAAGTTTGACCATGGACCGAGAAGTCATGCATCTGAGAGATTCACTCATGCCCAAATATGCTGAGCTCGTCTATTACGGTTTTTGGTTTGCTCCTGAGCGAGAGGCATTGCAAGCCTTGATCACGGAAAGCCAAAAAAAACGTTTCTGGAACTGTTCGTTTGAAACTATACAAGGGCAACATCATCACTGCGGGAAGAAAATCTCCCCTCAGCTTGTATAACCCTGAGATTGCAACGATGGAAGCTGATCCCACACAAGCTTATAACCAGGATGACGCCACAGGTTTCATCCGCTTGAATGGTTTGAGATTGAAAGTTGGAGCTCAGGTTCATCAACCTCCAGCTCCCAAAAAGGCCAGAAAGAAAAAAGCTAAAAGCGCTCGGAAGAAAAAATAATCAAAAACAGATAAAGGCTTTATTCATTGGCATCCGTTTCCAGCCTCCAGCCGGGACGGATGCCTTCTTCTGTATGTTGCAGGGAGGCACCAGAGCCTATTTTCCAGGCCGCAAGCATGCCGACCATCGCCGCATTGTCTGTACAATATCGTCCTTGAGCAATTCTGAGTGATAGCCCATTGGCATCACAGGCTTTTTGCAATCCATCGCGCAAGCCGCGATTGCATGACACACCTCCCGATGCTGTGATCATTGCCACTTCACTCTGCAAAGCTGCACGCATCGTTTTTTTGACCAGAACATCCACAATGGCAGCTTGTATGGAGGCGCACAAATCCTGCAGATGACGATGATCTTCCAACAATGCTGGATGCTTTTGAATGAAATATCGGACGGATGTCTTGAGACCGCTGAAACTGAAATCAAACCCGGGATCTTTGAGCATTGGCCTTGGAAACACGTAGGCTTTGGGGTTTCCTTTCGATGCAAGTTGATCCAACACAGGCCCTCCTGGATAGGGGAGACCCAACAGTTTGGCCGTCTTATCGAAACACTCACCAGCCGCATCATCAATGGTTGATCCAATTACATGATGATTCAGAGGCGAATTCACTTTGACCAACATGGTGTGACCTCCGCTGACAATTAAACTGATGTTTGGTTGAAAAGAATTCTGGTTCAGACGTTTCGTTTGCGGGTCAATCCAGGGCGAATAAAGGTGTGCCTCGTGATGATTGACCCCAATGAAAGGCTTATCCAAAGCAAAGGCCAGAGTTTGAAATGCATGAAAACCCACCATCAAGGCAGGAGGTAAGCCCGGCCCTTGAGTTGCCGCGATCAAATCCATGTCGCTGATCCTTTTCCCAGCCTTGTCCAGGGCTTGACGGGCGACAGGAAGCAAGTTCTTCAGATGCTCCCGTGCTGCCAGTTCAGGCACCACCCCACCATACTCTGCATGAAGTTGGATTTGGGATGCAATCGGATCAGACAAGATCAAGCCGTCATCGATAACAGCCGCTGCTGTTTCATCACAGGAGGATTCAATCGCCAATATCTTCATTTTGACCAATCAATCAGTTGCAATGATGGAAACGATTGCTTGAATAGAGTATCCAGCATGAAAATCCTGATCAAGTTCAGGCTAATTACGATCTTTTAAAAGGAATACACCTCTCAACAGATCAGTGGCTCGATCAAGTTGCTTGTCCCGGACAGCCCTGATTCGCTCACGCTGTTCCTCGGACAGTTGTATTAAAGCATCAACTCCACCTGGGGAGCGTTTGTAAAATAAAGACTCCAAATCTTCGTCTGAAACTGAAACGGTGATATCCGGAGTAATTCCTTTGCCATGAATGATCTTTTCACTTGGAGTGTAATACTTAGCCGTTGTCAAGCGGAGAGCCCATCCTCCGGAAACAGGAAAGATGCTCTGCACTGAACCTTTACCAAAAGTCTGTTCGCCAAGCACAACCGCACGCCCCAGGTCCTGCAGACATCCTGAAACAATTTCAGAGGCGCTGGCACTGCCATTGTTCACGAGCACGACGATAGGGAGATCAAGGATCGGATCCAATGACGCCGCATGATGTTTGCTTCGCATCATCTCGCTCTTGCCTTGGGTGAAAACAACCAATTGACCCGCGGGTAGAAACTGTTCGCAAACCTCGACTGCTTGATCAAGCAAACCGCCAGGATTACCCCTGAGATCAAGAACGAGGCCGCGCATCCCCTTCTCCATCATCTGATCCACAGCTTTACGCAGATCTCGGCTGGTCTGCTCTCCAAACTGAGTCAGCCATACATAGCCAATATTATCCTTATCCAGATCAAAGGTATTGTTTCCCGAGAAATCCTTGACCGTTTGAAGTTTGATGATCGCTCTCTCAAGTACAACTTCGCGCATCTTGGCACTGGAAGGTCGATACAAAGTGATGGTGACTTCAGATCCAGGCTCGCCTCGTAGACGTTTGACAGCTTCCTGTAGTGTGATGCCTTCGGTAGTGCGATTTTCAATTTTTACAATACGGTCTCCTGAAATAACTCCAGCCTGAAATGCGGGAGTATCAGCCATGGGGGAAACGACGGTAAGATATTTTTTATTCTCGTCCATGGTAACGACGATACCGACGCCACCAAAGGCACCCTCTGTATCTTTTTTCAGTTCGTCGTAATGTACGGGTTCCATGAATTCGCTGTGAGGATCCAGTGAACTCAACATGCCTTTTAATGCACTTTGAATCAGGTCACGGTAAGTCAGCTTGTCTCCCTCAACATAATCGGAGCGGATGCGTTCCACGACGGATGCAAATAACTCATAGGTTTCGTAGGGATCCTCGGCAGAAGAAGCCTGAGCGGTCTCACGGTATAAGAGAAAACCCACCGTCAGATTGACGCCGAGCAAAACCATTATGGAAGAATAGATAAGTTTTTTTACCATGGAATTGACTTATGCTAACGAACTGTTTTTGACGTGGTCCACACTAAACGCCCCGCGATTGATTAGCAAGCAACCAACTGACATAAGGAAGATCGTCAGGGTAGGTTACTTTTGGGTTTGGATAGTCGCTGGGTACGATTTTAACGGGGATTCCGGCATACTCACATGCTGCGGTATCATCGGTGAAAACCTTCTTTGCAAGGCGAACTCTCTCTAGGGCATCCCGTATGAGATTCAATCGAAAGACTTGCGGTGTCTGAACAGCCCATAATCCCTCCCGATCGACGGTAGATTCAATTGATTGTGAATCATCTGCTCGTTTGATTGTGTCGGTTATTTTGCGGCCAGCAACGACAGCTCCATATCGATGTGCTTCTTTCAGACAATCACGAACCAAGACCGGATGAGCGCACGGTCTGGCTGCATCATGAATCGCTACGATTTCGCAGCTCTCGGGACATGCTTTCAATCCATTCCAGACCGAATCTTGACGTTCTGCACCACCTGGAACTAACTCGTAAGGCTTGCTGACCCGAATTTCAGCGGCCAATTGATCAATGGCCTGATGACGTTCATCGCGTGCCACGATAATGATTCGATCTATCTCAGCAATCGTGTCAAGAGCTCTCCAAGTGTGCCCTAGAATAGGTGTACCGTCGACTTCCAGCCAAAGCTTGTCCACGCCCATCCGAGCTCCTTTCCCCGCTGCAACAATAATGACAACATTCATTGTTCGACAAATGAACCGGTGATGTCACAAATCACTGGTTTGCCGTTCCCGCAGAAGCCAGCCCATTCATAACTTAACTTGAGTGATAAGCGTTTATTTTAATGAGGGAGTATCTTCAGCTGCAATGGCCTTTGCGACAGATGCATCATCGGGAAGAGGGCGAACCTCTAATTTGCGATAGTGCACAACACTTCCTGGATCATGCTGCTGAACAGCCAAATGCCCTTCGGTCCAGGTGTTTTTCTCATCTATAAAATCAACAACTACCTTATTGTTGACTTTGATGATGATGCGATTCCCTATGGCAATGATATGCTGCGTCCACCAGGTATCGTCCTCAATGAGTTGTTCGCCGATTTTCACAAAATTATATAACGAACCAGTTCGCTGTGGATCAGAACTGGTATTTTCCACCTGCGACTCATATCCCTTAGGCCAGCCACGACCGAGTTGAGCGCGAAAATACAAGCCGCTATTTCCTTTGTGATTCAGTTTGACCTCTGCTCGATATTCCATATTCCGGTAAGTATTTGGACTGAAAAGATGACTTCGGTTGCCTTTTCCAACCAGTAATCCATCATCGTCCACACTCCAAGCATGCGGATCAAATGTCATCCAACCGCTGAGGGTTTTCCCATCCAGCAAGGAAATCCAACCCTGTTCATCAGGGACTGTTGGTGTTGATTTTCCTGATACAGTTTGTGCTTTGCAGGCCATGGGCAGGTTGAAAACGGCCACTAAAACAACGGTGTAGATCAAATGTTTGATATTTTTCATGTTTCAATCCAATTTATCGCATTGTTTGACGAATGACAATAGGATTGAATGGCGATTTAAACAAAGCACTAATGGGGCGAAATGAAGCAGATACGACATCTGAAAACAATGCAGCGGTGGGCACTTGATTCCAAAAGAACCAGCGGCAAGGTTGCTCTGGTTCCTACCATGGGCTGTTTACACGAAGGTCATGTCAGCCTGATAAAGCGAGCACGTCAATCCGCAGGTGCAGCAGGGAAAGTCATCGTAAGTATTTACGTGAATCCGACTCAGTTTGGAGCCAATGAAGATTTTTCATCCTATCCCCGGGATCTTACGAAGGACTTGAATATCTGCGAAAGAGAGGGGGTGGATGTTGTATTCATGCCTTCCGACACATCCATGTATCCAGATACGACAGAAAAGGAATACTCCACTTATGTAATCGAATCCAGCTTGTCGCCTACGATGGAAGGTAAATCGCGTCCTGCTCACTTTAAGGGAGTCACAACCGTTGTCTGCAAACTCTTTATGTTGACACTGCCAGACATGGCTGTTTTTGGGGCTAAAGATTATCAACAAGCAGCCATCATCCGTAGAATGACCTCCAACCTGAATATTCCGGTCAAGGTGATTGTAGCGCCAACCATTCGTGAGAAAGACGGATTGGCCATGAGTTCTCGAAACGTTTACCTGAGCATGGAAGAGCGCAGTCAAGCTCCCATTCTCATTCAAACTCTGATAGAGGCTAAAGGAATAGTCCGTTCATCACCTGAGCAATCCATTCTAACAACGAAAATTCAATCCATATTGAAAGCTCGAATCCGAACAAAAAAACTGGCCAAGCTGGACTATATCGCTTTTTTTGATCCCGATACGCTGCAACCTCTTGATAAAGTTTGCAAAGGGTCTCACATGGCCTTAGCCGTTTATTTTGGAAAAACCCGATTGATCGACAATATCAGACTCTGAAGAAATGCCAGATATGGACAACAAAACACCCATTCGTTCTTTTGATTTTATCGTTCTTGGGAGCGGTATCGCTGGCTTGACATTTGCCCTCAAAGCAGCTGAGCACGGCAGCGTCGCCATCATCACTAAGAAACACAAGGCTGAATCCAATACAAATTATGCTCAAGGCGGTATAGCAGCTGTCACAAGCCAGGAAGATAGTTTTGAAACACACAACAACGACACCCGTGAAGCAGGCGCAGGTCTTTGCAAAGATGAAGTGGTACGAACCATTGTCTCAGAGGGTCCAGATCGGATTGACGAACTCATTCAACTGGGCATGCGATTCAGTGAGCGCGAGATACCTGATTCAGGTGGAGTAAAAGAATTGGATCTGGGGAAAGAGGGCGGACACTCCAAGCGTCGGATTCTTCATTGCAAGGATATCACTGGACGGGCAATCGAGCACGCTTTGTTGAATGCCATTGCCTCCAATGATCAAATCACAGTTTTTGAAAACCACTTTGCCATTGATCTCATTACTTCAAAAAAACTGAGGGTCAGTGGAGCCAATCGATGCTTGGGAGCATTTGTCCTGAACTGTGAGTCGCATGCAATAGAAACGTACAGCGCACCGGTAGTCCTGCTCGCGACTGGGGGATGCGGCAAAGTTTACCTTTACACGACAAATCCAGACATTGCCACAGGAGATGGGGTAGCGATGGCATATCGAGCCGGAGTGCCTACGGCAAACATGGAATTCGTTCAATTTCACCCAACATGCCTTTATCACTCGAAAGCCAAAACGTTTCTCATCAGTGAGGCACTTCGAGGTGAGGGAGGAATTCTCAAAAGCATCGAGGGAGAGGCATTCATGGAAAAGCAACACGAAATGGCATCCCTTGCTCCAAGAGATATTGTGGCCAGAGCCATTGATTCCAATATGAAGCGCAGCGGAGCAGATAATGTCTTTCTCGATATCACCCATAAATCCGCACCCTTTATCATGAATCGATTTCCAAACATTTATTCCACATGCATGAAATATGGGATAGATATCACCAAGGAACCGATCCCTGTAGTGCCGGCAGCTCATTACCAATGCGGCGGCGTGGTGACTAATTTGAATGGAGAAACGAACATTACGGGGCTGTTCGCTGCAGGTGAGGTTGCCTGCACGGGGCTCCATGGTGCTAATAGACTCGCCAGTAATTCCCTGCTGGAAGCATTAGTCATCTCGCATCGAGCTATCAATCGCATCCAGATCTTGAAACGAGAAGGCAAGTTAACTCACAGCAAACATGAGCTTCCCAAGTGGAAAAGCGGAGACGCACAGGACCCAGATGAACGGGTGGTGATTGCTCATAACTGGGATGAAATAAGGCGTATGATGTGGGATTACGTCGGCATTGTGCGCACCAATAAACGATTGTTAAGAGCCAGGAAGCGGATTGCCAACCTGAGGGAGGAAATTCACGAATTTTATTGGAATTTCAAACTGACCCCAGATCTTCTGGAGCTAAGAAATCTTGCGTTGGTTGCCTCGCTTATTATCGAGTCGGCGCTGAAACGTCATGAAAGTCGAGGGCTGCATTATAATCTGGATTACCCTGCGCCAGACCCTCGTTGGCAGCAGAAAGATACACTTATGATTCCTGAAGAGTGACCCAGTCTATTGCTTCCCGATCACTCTATTTATGCGAATACAGCTTTCGTTTCTTGTGTTCTGATAATGACGGTTCCTGCCACCAAATCATGCCATGATTGGCGTTCAGCATTCCATCCCACCCAAAGAAACCCCAATCCCAGCGGAATACCTGAAAACAAACTGGACAAAGAGCGAATCACCGCCGTCCCCCATGAAGGAGCTTCTCCCCTCAATGTTACCAATCTGAGTTTCATGATGGTTCCACCAACAGTGGTCCCTTTCCACCCCCAGAGAACGATGTGATAGACCATCCACATCAAAATAAAATATCGAAAACCTCCCTGTCCATCAATGAGGCCGAGGATCTGCAAACCGAAAAATACCAGCACGAAATCTAAAGTTGTGGCTGCAATGCGCGACCAGAACCCTGCTCTTTCATAATGGCCTGCATGTGCCTGTTCTGAGTTGTAAGAAGGTGGGTTAGTTCCGGTGGATCCTTTTTTTTCTCTATGTGAAGTCTCCTTGGGTGAAGTTCCATTACCGTCATCTGCTTCATCGTCTTGGGGCTCGTCCTGGGCTTTCGATGCAACTTCAGAATGGGAAATAGCCGCTTCAGCATCAGATGGCTGCACCACCAGAGGCTTGCCTGAGATGGGAGCAGGAAAATCAACTTCAGCCCGTAACATCTGGATACCTGCCAAAAGAATAGCGCCAAATGCCAGAGGGATGACAACCCCAAGAGCCAGTCCTCCAAGAAATGGTATAAGATAAAACAAGAACATGATCAAACTGCCGATCAGGAAAGCTGCGATTGAAGTGTTACCCCAGTTCGCACCTGCTCTGTGTCCGATTCGTTTACCAAGGGATGTATACACAGCAACTTTACCGACAATGGTAGCGGCTGAAATGGCGCATATGAAGAAAGGCACTAATAAAATACCCACGCCCGTTGCCGTAACCAATATCAGTAATGGGCCTAACAAGATCAAGCCGAGCAACCCTACGAAAAATGTGGTGATTGGTTTCGGTTCAAGGACTTTGACCGATTGATCTACGGCATTACCAAGGAGAATCAACGTCAAGAAGTTAACAAACAACAGTAGACCAGCCAGTACCATAGTCCACGTAACTGCGATAGCAAAGGGTCTCATCAAGATGAAGCAGTGCGTCATCCAAAGCTTGAAACCTGACAGAAAGGAGAACAAACCAGGAAGAGGGAACTGAAATAGATCTTCATTAAAAGTACCACGTGAATCGATTACGAAAGGTCCTCCAATAAGAATCCCCTTATGCTCGACCAAGGCATCCGCGCCGGCGATAAGTTTGCCACCAACCAGAGTCAGGTCACCACCTATTTCACCGTTTAATGTAACGCTTCCACCGACAACAATAAGATCACGTTCAATCCTTCCATCAACCTGTATATCTCCACCAATGACAACCGCATTTCTAATCACTTCATCGCTTGAAACCACTTCAGACCGATTGAAAACTATCAATTCATCATTTGAGCGCCTTAAAGTTGAGTTACCACTCTCTTGAGCTTGCAATTCGTTGGGCATACACCATATACCCGCCATCAGAAAAAGCATATTAAATGCAATCAGCTTTTGACTAAGAAAATTTTTCATATTGCTGGCAGCCGTAATCTTCGGACTGTGAAATGAAATAATGTCGAACCAATGACAGCTGTGACCAGATAGGCAATTCCCAGAGATAAACTTAGTGCAGACCAGATCACACTTGGAACAAGTTGTAGTAACGTTGCGCTGACCTGCTTGAGGCTTATGAGGAGTTGGTGGATCAAATCAAACGTCATTCCAGGGCGCGTGCTTGACCACCAAATTTGCGCCGCCTCTGTGTTCCAGAAAAATCCGCTCGCTATTAACAGCAAGGAACTGAGCACAACTAAAAACCGCACCCAGCTTATGAGTGCAGAGGGATTTTCTGGGGTAATATCAGTGAATTCAGGACCGTTTACTCTATCCATTACTCGATCCAAAAACCCCTCTGAAATCTTTGTTGATGAGATTTTTTTCAAGTTGATGTCTGCCCAATTTTCCAGCAAGCCAAAATCCTTTTTATTTCTCATGAAGCAACTCCTTGTTGTGGGTACAATCGCCGGGGGAAATAGTTCGTCTCTTGAGATTGTCTTTGCCTAGACCATTCTTGTTTAGCAGCTTGATGCAACGATATCTTCTTCTTCAGTGCATGTCTTGCGCGATGAATATCAGTCTTGACCTTACCGATTGAAATCTTCAGGGATTCTGCAATTTCTTCATAACTTAATTCATCGAAATGAAATAACACCAATGGGATCCTTTGATGATCTGGTAAAGCATTGAGAAGCTCTTCAAGCAAAGATCGTTCATCGGATCTTTCTGCTTCGGTTTTATCTGGCGAAGGACTTGGAATGGAGTCTACCGGATCCCATCCTGTATTCTCAGTCTCCGATTTGCGCCAATCCGAGAAAAAACGCCACTTTGAGCGGTAGCGGGTGATATGATTTAAACACAAATTCCTCGTAACTGTTTTCAGCCATCCTCGAACGGCTGGTTCATCACGTAGAGATTCGAAGTGCTTGTAAGCTCTCAGAAAGGTTTCCTGCGCGATATCCTGTGCTTCCGTGCGATTAGCCAGTATTCGAACAGCGCAATTGAACACCATGTCCTGGTGCTCGATGACGAAAGATTCAAATCTTTGATCTGTTTGTTCCATACTTTTAACCGCCCCTTTTTCACAAAAAGGGTGACCATTTAATCATAACCATTGATCCAAGGAAGAAGTTTCAAAAATCTGAACCTTTTTTCAAAAGAGTTTCAATCAAGCGCCTAAAGAGCTTACTTTTAAGTCTGATCATGTCTCATTGAAGTGGAAAATACTTGGAAACCACCTACTCTTCAAATCATTCGCTGGACGCAAGTAAGTGACGAAGTGACAAACGATAGCGTCAAATCAGTGCGGAATTCACCCTCCATGTTGTTTCAAGGAATCACAAATGGTTCATTACGTTCCGCCAAATCTCGTCTCTCGCCAGATACTTGCAAAAAAGCAGTGTATTGACACACTCCCCCTCAAAATTCCAATGTCTCAAGCCGTTCGGGTACACTCACCTGAGCTCCTGGCAATAGTTCCCTCAAGGTTTTGGAAAAGGCAAGCGACTGCTTTTCCTCACCATGAACCACGGTGACTCGGGCGAGGCGTCCGGTTAGATTCCGAACATACTGTGACAATTCAGCCCGGTCTGCATGACCTGAGAATGCGTCCACTCTAGCTATTCTGGCCCTTACTTCAATCGGTTCACCGAAGATATTCACAGGACTATCGTTATTCATGATTTTCGATCCCAATGTATTTTGGGCGCAATACCCCACGAATAGCACTGTGTTACGCGGATTACCGATGTTGTTTTTCAGATGGTGCCTGATTCGCCCTGCCTCACACATACCGGATGAACTGATGATAATGGCGGGCGTCGTGAGGTCATTGAGCTTTCTCGAATGTTCCGCCATGCGGATGTAGGTAAGGTTTTCCATCCCGAAGGGGTTGGCTTTTTCATGTAGAAATTGATAGATGCCTTCATTGAAACACTCAGGGTGGAGCCGGAAAACTTCAGTGGCATTCACACTCAAAGGGCTATCTACATAAATGGGCACTTTGGGGATAACGCCCTCATCAGTCAATTGGTGGAGGGTGTATACGATCAACTGGGTTCTTCCCACTGAAAAAGCAGGTATGATCACTTTACCGTTTTTTTTGAGCGTTTCATTGACTAAATTCCCCACTTCCTCCTTCGCAAGCATTTTATCTGTATGATCCCGACCGCCGTAGGTACTTTCGATCTGGAGGAAATCCACATTCTCAACGGGTTGCGGGTCACGAAGGATTTCATGTCCGCCTCGACCTATATCACCGCTGAACAGGTAACGGAATTGCTTTCCGTTTTCCTCCACATCGAACACTATTTGAGCCGACCCCAGGATGTGTCCAGCATCGACAAAAGTGGCTTTTACCCCTTTGGATATGACGATCGGTCGATCATAATTGACAGCCACAAATTGAGAGACCGCTTGCTCTGCATCCTTGGTCCCATAAAGTGGCTGGACGGCATCAAGTCCTTTTTTGGCGCGTTTTCTAGATACATACTCTGCATCATATCGTTGAATATGGGCTGAGTCGGCCAACATGATTGCTGCCAGATCACGCGTTGCAAAAGTACAGTAGATATTCCCATGAAAACCTTGCCTGCAAAGATTAGGAAGATTTCCGCAATGATCAATGTGAGCATGGCTTAGCACGACAGCACCAATTTCGGATGGATCAAAGGGGAAATGCCGGTTGCGTTCCAGAGTCTCGTCGCGCCTTCCCTGATAAAGGCCGCATTCCATGAGGATTTTCTCACCATTGACTTGAAACAGGTACATTGAACCTGTGGTAGTGCGAGTAGCCCCAATAAATTGAACGTGCATGGTGAAATCATGCCGTCACAACAATACCGGCTGCAAGGAAAAGAAATACTCGAAGATTAGCAGAAATTAATTATCTTGTAAAAACCTCATCACGGGCATGCAGCTTAAAACTGAAAAAAATAAGGACAGGGTTTACCTTCATTGGATACCGTTGAAAGCTCAGAGTCCAATTAAAGATCCTCTGATTCATTACCGGTTAACCTCCATTATTGTGAGGTGGGTCCTTGTCATGCTGGCATTGGCTGTGACTCAAATCTGGGCTTTCGACTCTTCTCACGCATTGTGGAATAAAACATTAAAACGACATGTCAAAGATGGGTTGGTAGATTACAAGGGACTCAAGCGAAACAGTATCGATTTAGAGATTTACCTGAAATCTATTTCTCAATCCCCTCGTTCGGAATTTGATCTTTGGAGCAGCGATCAGCAATTGGCCTTTCTAATCAATCTATACAACGCAGCTACGATTCAGTTAATTGTGGATGCATATCCCGTGAAGAGCATCAAGGATATTGGCTTTTTACCACATGCTGCATGGAGGCAAAAAAGGATTCATTTATGGGAAGAAAAAATTTCACTCAATCATTTAGAACATGACATTATCCTTCCCAGAGCCAGGCATCTTCCAGCGGTACATTTTGCGCTCGTATGCGCAGCCAAAGGATGCCCTCAACTTCGATCTGAAGCCTACACTGGTTCATTGCTAAAGACGCAACTTGAAGATCAAGGGCAGGTGTTCCTGGGGAACACGTCAAAGAATCGTCTTTCAAAGCCAGAGCAAATATTGTATCTGTCTCCAATATTTGAGTGGTATGCAGAAGACTTTGAACGTGTTTCAGGATCAGTGAAAAACTATCTCACAAAGTATGCTGCCCATATTTTCCAAACAAATCTGAGCAGGTATAAGATCCATTACACCCGCTACGATTGGTCTCTCAATGTATCTGAGGAATAGGTTTCCGGGAGTTTCGTTTTTCAAAGATAAGGAGTCGCAAGGCGCATGCATCCGTCTCGCAGTTTTATCGGTATGGATCGGCGATTCAAAGACTCCAAGGTCACCTCTCTGGAGCGCTCCATTTTTTCATGCAGAATTTTTTCCAGTTTTTCAACTGTCTCTGGATGGTAGCATTCCACATTGAACTCGAAATTCAAACGTAGACTGCGTGGATCCCAATTGGCAGATCCCACCAATGCCCAATGACCATCCACCAGCATAAGCTTGCCGTGATCAAAGGGTGCTGGAGTTGCCCAAACTCGGCACCCTTTGATCAATACCTGCCAAAGCATGGCTTGAGTCGCCCATTGAACGAATGGAAGGTTATTTTTTTCTGGCAGCAAGATATCTACTTTTACTCCCCGCATGGATGCCAAGCAAAGCGCTGATATCAAAGTTGCATCCGGAAGAAAATAGGGACTCATGATGGTGAGTGATTTTCTGGCGACATGACAAGCACTGAGTATTACCCAAAGCAGTTTATTCAAATCCTCATCGGGACCGTCTGAAATGCCGCGAGCAAAAGCCTCTCCTTGATGCTCAATGGAAGGAAACCATTTTTTCCGGCAAAGTTTCTCACCATGACTGAAAAACCAGTCATCGTTGAATACTTCCTGAAAATGAGCTACGACCGGGCCTTCAAAGGAGAAATGAAAGTCCTGAACACGATGCTTTGATTTACCATTGATAAAATGCCCCTGACGTATGTTCATCCCGCCCGTAAACCCAACGCGACCGTCCACAATCAATAATTTCCTGTGGTTGTGCAAATTGAGCGTGAGAGGTCTTTTGATCGCACTGAATGGAAGAAAGCGAGCGCAGGGAATCTGTGATGCTTTGAGCGCTTTGAAAATGGAGGGCCACGAGTAGCGTGAACCCGTGGAATCAACCAGCACCCGTACTTCTACTCCACGGTTAATGGCTCTTTTGAATGCGTCCACAAATTCCAACCCGACTGGACAATGATCAAAAATGTAACTGGCAAAGCCAATAGTTTCAGTAGCTGAATCAATGGCCTGAATCATGGCAGGGTAAGCCTGTTCACCATTTACCAGCACCTGCATGTCATTCCCCGGGAGTAGAGGCCTGTCAGTAATATCTCTCACCGCATGAAAATGCGGATGCCATTGTTCAAATGGACTCCCAAAGCAAGCACTTGAATGATGAAGATCCCCCTGCCCAGCCATCGGTTCAGAAGTCACGTGTTCCATGTTACCACGTAACAACAGAGCTCTTCTTTTTACTCGATTGATTCCAAATAAGGCATAGAGAATGGAACCTGCGATGGGTAAAATCCAGATGAAAGCAACCCACAGAACAGCTGACCTTGAATCACGTTTATAAATGACAGCATGCGATGATGAAAATATTGCTAACAGCAAACCAAAGACAATGCCCATGGTCTGCCATTTACTGACAATGTATGGTTCCAGCACTCCCACCCTTATTGAATTAATCCGTTGCAACCAAATTTCAACCCTGAATACTCATTCAGGCAGGTTCATTCGTGGTCTTTGCCTATTACTGCAAGTGGATCGGCAGACTGTTCATGATGAATTTCTGACTCGCCATGATCCCGCCCGTTTGCTCGGAGAGCACATTATTGCCGAACTTGAATCTTGTGGTGGTTTCAATCGATTTCAAAACAGCACAATGCGTATCATTGACCATGATACCAAGTAATTCGCCAGTTTTGCTAAACACCAAATCGCCGCGTGAAGGAGAAAATTTACCGACAAGTTTACGAAAGGCTTGCTTCTCCATTTTTACATAATCGGGATTCTGAGGATCCAGCTTGAATTCAGCTTCTCCGTAGTAACCATTTTGGGCCCCAACAAGGACGGCTTCCTGGAATTTGAAGGGGTTTTCCGCTAGATTATAAATTTTACCGCCGAGCACATCGGCTTGTTTTGCGCCGACGGGAACCACTAGGATTCGAGGGTCGGCCTCAATACAAGACATGAGTGCCACGGAATAGGCTTTTTGAGAGCGATTAACAACACCGGTCAACTGTTCCCAATTTGATTCTCCCTGCCAGATTCTGAATGGTGTGCCTTCGACATGATACAGAGCGTAAATAGTGTCTCCATCTCTAACGAGCACACTGTTGGTCTCACTTTCTTTATTAATCGCCTGACCAAACAATCCACTCCGTGCCGCAAAAAATCGAGTTGTGATACGGTTTTCAACGAAATCATTGAATATCGTATTGGCCGCTAGCGGAGTATTGCTGCGAATGTCTTCCCTGATCTCTTCCGATTTTGCGGTCAGATTTCCTACTCCAACTGCCAACGCATCAGCATGATCTTGAACCCTTTCTTTTTCTTCACGAACAACAGCCACTTCTTCCTTGGCTCCAGCAAGTTGTTCTCTTGAATATTCGACATCGGCTCTTGCAACGCTTATTTCATCTTTGGCTGCATCGTAATATTCGCGAATGATCACCTCAGCCGTTTGAGATTGTTTTAATTCCAGTGCCAACTGGAATTTCTGCTCTTCAGCAGCCTTTCTTTCCTTCTCCAAAGCATCCATTTTACCCTGCATTTGCTTTGCTTCCTGCCGACGTACTTGCAATTCGGATTGTATGGTTTCCAATCGAGCTCTTGAGTCGTTAGCCTGAACGGTCGAAGTGCTCAAATTTTGCTGCAGTTGCTTTGCCTCGTTCTTCACGCTGACGTATTGCTCCTGAAGAAAAGCGACGTTTTTCTGCGTGTCGTCGTATTGCTGCTTGAGCATTGTGCGGTCGCGCTGTAACTGGCTAGCTTTACGCTCTACATTTTCAAGGTTGTTTTCAATCGATTCAATTCTAATTTCCTTTTCAGCAAGAACGGTCTCCTTGTTTTGGAGACTGTCCTGCATGGATTGCAACTCTCTGGTGAGGACATCTCTGGATTGGCGTTCCTCTTCAAGAGCCATTTTGAGAGCTTCCATCATATCCTGGGCTCCCTGAGCTTCATCAACTTCGGTCAGTTCGGACTCGTCTGGTTCGGCTGGAGCTTGTTGGTCAAATCGCGCCAATGAAAGCAGGCTTATCAGGAGGAAATCACAGATAATAATGAGCAATGGTTTGTTCATGCTCTTTCAGTTTCGTTTTCAACGATAAGTTTTCGACGGTATGGACGCACATGGAAAATTTTCAGTGCAGACACAAATATAATCCCAAATAAAGTGGAAGAATAAGCTGCCATTAACCCCGGTTTTACAATACCGAGCGCTAGCATTACCAGAGACAGAACCGTACCTCCAAGTCCAAGATAAAGCCCTGAGTCGAATAAGTTTTCTTCGTTATCCAGAAGTCGCAATTTCAATCGACTGTGCGCATCCTCTTTTTTGATTTCTTTCAATTTAACCAGGCATAATGCGTAAATGCATACCTGAACCAGAAAAAACAGAACCAGGGCAAGAATGGTGATTTGTGTTATTTTTGTTTCCATAATTGATTCAACGTCATCCGTAACAGCGGACTGCATGACCGGAAATCTCCATTTGGCCGTATTTTCCACCTTTTTTGAGTCCTGCGCAAGAAAAGGTTCTCCCAGGACTATTACGAAAACCAGAAAGACAAGGGTCAGGATTTGCTGACGCAAAAAACCGATTCCATCCACCTGCATTTTCCCGCTGGCATCTTCCGGTTCCGGCTTGAGTTGATGAAGAAATCGTATAATAAAAAAAATCCCAAACAAATAGAGGAGATATTTGAACAAGAGAGCAAACATCGGCATGCGGAGGGTCAGCTTGCATAATTGTGCTGATGGCGCATTGAACAACCCATGACTGCGGAGCCATTCGCGTGTAGATGAGACAAAAACAGGTTCCTGTTTTTGTAACAAATGTCTCAGGGCCTCCTGCCCGTTGACGATGCCAAGTTGAATATCCCTGGGTGCTGTCTCAGGAAATCTTCTCAGGTAATCAGCCAGCAAGCCTCCCGACTCAGCGAACCGCAGCGAGGAGTAAACCATGGACAACATTTCTTCGGAACGCATCGCGTGATGTGTGAGCGTACGAAGAGTCTCAGCAGATTTCTACTTTTTGTATGAATGTCGTTAGTTGCCCCCAATTCATGCGCTTGCTAAGAGACAAAATATCAAGACACATCGCTTCAAGATGCCGTGTGTCTTTCCCTAGATTCACTTGGGCTGCTAGTAGCTCAACCTGTTGCCCAAACTCAGAACTCAGATGATCTTCCTGGTATAAAAGACCGATCAAAAGCAGTGCCGAATCGAAAGGTTGTCCGCCAGCACTGGCAACAGGGTAAAACACATTCAAAGACTGTAAATTTCGATTTTTCAGTATTGTTTGAACTCCGGGCCGATTTGATTGCTCGAGATGATTCAAAACTGATTTGCGAAAATTACTGGCCACCATCCACCCAAGCACGAACCTTGAATTTGAAGGGTTGCTGTCAAGAAACCGCTTAATCAGAGCATCGGAATCTCCTTGTTGAAATCCTTTAGGATCCTGACTTCGATATTTTTCGAGAGCTTCTTCAAGCTCTTTTACGCCATCCAATGCGTTGAAACGAGCGCTTTCAAAAAGGATGTGCGCGGGGCCTGGTTTTTCAAGGCGTAGCAAGGCAAACCCTTCGCTGATCAATCCAGGTTTACCTCCTGCTGTCCGCAAGACGCCAGAGTCAACTGACCGTAAATAGGCAGGGGTCATCACAGCACTCAGCAGTGATGCTGCCCCCAGCAGGAAATAGGTGATGGCCTTGAGCTTTTTCATCAAATTAGTTGGGACATAAGCAATTCCCTTGTGATAAATCAATGGCAATATTTGAGCACCTCAACATTATCCGTTGCGGCTTACAACTCGTTTGACGAGACCATTGTCATTGCGATTCATTGCAAGGTGACAGTGATCAAAATCAGGCTTTTCCATAATACAGACCATATCCGATCAAGTAAGCTGCAATCTCCAGTCAAACCCTTTAGTTCAACTCATTGTCTCTCTTCGAAGTTGTAATGCTGAATGAGTCATAAATCTCCAGTGAAAGTCTCTTTCATGGCGAAGTGAGGCAAGTAAACTGTTTCCGCTAATGGTTTTAATGCATTGAGGCCCTTAATGTTGACTGAAGTAAAACCATTTATCACTGCAGTCAGCAACTTGTCGGCACCTCTTGAACCACCTCCACACAGTGTGGGATAGCGCCAAGCACAAAACCTAAACACTCAACGGCACCTGAAGGTTTACCCGGAAGACAAATCACAAGCCCTTTTTCGACTACGACAGCAAGACTCCTTGAAAGAATGGCATTCGGAGTGATTTTCAAGGACTCCATTCGCATTAGTTCTCCGAACCCAGGTAACTCTCGCACCGCAATTTCACGCACTGCCTCCGGAGTCACATCGCGTAAAGCCACGCCGGTTCCTCCAGTCGTCAATACCAGGTTCGCTCCACTTCGAATTTGCTCTA
>CALSPN010000041.1 GCA_943788245.1 uncultured Verrucomicrobiae bacterium
AACTAACTGGGCGTCCAGTTGCAGCGTATGGGACGATTGGATGACGCAAAGGCCGCATTTAATGTTGCCAAAAAGTACTCCAGCGAAATTTCCTCTGCGGATTTCAATCTCGAAGCAAATGAACTTCTTTCCAATCAGCAGCCAGTTGTAGGGATCATCGATGATCAGGAATGGAACAAGATGCAGGGCAAGTTCAGGTCGATAGCTCAGATCCTCAAAGCAAACGGTGAAATTGATGTAGTCCGTTTTCAAAATGAAATGGGAATCCAACTCTTCACTGGAGGTAACTTTCGTCAAGCGGCAATGAGGTTCAGGAGGGGTATTGAATTGGACCCCTTCCAATACAGATTTTTGGCTGGGAAATTCCCAAGCTTTGTTAAATCTAGGTTCACCCGTCGAGCTACTGGAAACTTTGAAACAACTTGAGCAATCAGGTAATGATCTGGACGAATCCCAAAAAGCGGAAGTGACTCGATTGACAGCTCTCGCACATTATGGTGTGGGGAATAAATATTACGCAAACAAGGAGGACGCATTGGGTGCCAAGGAATTTGAACTTGCAGAGGGATTGCTTCTGAAAGCTCGTGAGGATTTCCCTAAATCGGAGCCATTATCGAAACCTTGGCTCAAGTGTATTTGTTTACCGAGAGATATCAAGAAGCTGCAGCCATGTGTGACACTCACTTGAACTTGAATTCAGATTCCGTCAATGCGCGACAAACCAAAGCAGTTTCACAGATGCGCGCCGGTGATTTTGAGAGTGCGGTGGAGACTTTGACCGAAGCACTTGTGAAAAATCCAAACAACAATATTGCTCTGCTCAACAAAGCGATTTGTCACCTACAATTAAAGCAGTTGGATGAAGCTTCCCTTGACTATAAAACGCTCTCTGAACGCATCGAAAACAGCCATGCCGTTCACTATGGCCTGGCTGAAATTGCCCATCAGAAAAATAATACCGCTGAAGCGATTAAGCATTACGAGTCTTACCTTGAAATAGCACCCAAGGGTACAAGTGAATTCGAAAAAGTGAAGGCCACGCTGGCAGCTCTCAAAGTTGAATGACCCTGAGAACCGGGAATGGGAATGTTTGTATCTCATGTCATCACGCGTCTCATCGTAGGTGGCGCTCAGGAAAACACTATATCCACTGTCCTTGGGCTCCATGAATCCTCCGACGTTGATGTCGAGTTAATTTCCGGTCCCACAGATGCATCCCTTCCGGAAGGATCATTGGACTCCAAACTAAGCAAAATTCCGAAGCGCTTCCATATCGAACCTCATCTGATTCGGCCAGTGTCGCTGCTTCATGATTTTCGAGCCTACATTTCTCTAAAAAGAAGGTATCAGGAGACGCATCCTGATATTGTTCACACTCACAGCGGAAAAGCCGGTTTTATCGGCAGGTTAGCGGCTAAAGCTGCAGGAGTAAAATGCATTGTCCATACGATTCATGGTCCTTCTTTCGGCTCTTATCAAAGCGCGCTCTCCAATGCGTTTTTTGTTAACGCGGAACGGATGGCTGGCAGGGCCACTCATCATTTTATTGGTGTTGCGGATGCGATGTGCCGTCAGTATCAACAGGCAGGTATAGGGAACCCTTCCGATTATTCGACGATATACAGCGGATTCGACCTGAATGCGTTCTTATCCACCAATCCCAATGCCGCACTGCGCGCCAAACTTGGAATCCTGGAAACAGACTTTGTTATTGGTAAGATTGCAAGGCTCTTCGATCTCAAAGGTCATCAGGAATTATTTTCTGTTTTACCTCGTCTGATTCAAAAAATCCCGAACCTAAAATTGCTTTTGGTAGGTGGAGGGCCTCATAAGAAATTATTTATCAATCAATTGGACCAAATGGGATTGAGGAACAGGGTTGTTTTCTCTGGCTTGATCAAACCTGAAGAGGTGCCCACAATGGGTTGGTATCATGGATGTGCTGACCCATTTATCTCAACGGGAAGGGTTGCCAAGAGCTCTTCCGCAGGCGATGGCTGCGGGGAAACCTGTGGTCGCAGTTGATTTAGACGGTTCACCGGAAGTCTGCATCACGGGTAAAACCGGGTTTTTGCTTCAACCGGGTGATCAGCGCGCATTAATCAATGCGATGGTGACTCTTTTCGAAAATCCGGCCCTCCGAGAACGCCTTGGCCAAGCAGGAAAAGATCTGGTAAAGAAACGCTTTACTGTTCAGACCATGGTGGAATCGATTCATAGACTTTATCTTCGCTTGTTGGCAAATGGTGGTAATGGGTAAACAAAATGCCTTTTATTGTCCTTGCCAGTTGAAGATTTTATTCTGATTGGTTAGTTCTTTTCTATGCGGTTTATCGGAACCATCATTGAAAAGCTTCAGCGCCACCCCAAACGGATAGTGCTTCCGGAGGGTCAGGAGCCGAGGGTCTTGCAGGCAGCACGACAGTATAGAGCTTTGAAACTGGGGGGTACCGATCCTGTTGGGCGACCGCACGCGAATCAAAGAATCCGCCGCAGCCTTGAATTTATCGCTGGACGGGATTCGTATCATTAATCCCGATACGAGCGAGGATTTGGGAAACTTTGCGGAACGTTACATGAAAATGAGACGTTCAAAAGGTGTGAGTGAGGAGGAAGCGATCAAAGCCATGAAGGACCCAAACTATTATGGTTCCATGATGGTGGCCATGCATCAGGCAGATGGACTGGTTTCAGGGACATCCGAGTTTTCAGGAAGTGTTTTGCGTCCTCTTTTCCGAATCATTAAAGTCGCCCCCAATACCTCCACTGCCTCAAGTTGCATGATCATGGAGGTGGATGATACTCGCTTTGGTGAAGAGGGAGTGCTTTTCTTTGCGGACTGTGGAGTGATTCCTGCCCCCAGTTCAGAGCAACTGGCGGATATTGCCGTCTCAACCGCAAATCTTGCCAAGCATCTGATGGGCATCAAGCCGCGTGTCGCCATGCTTTCGTATTCGACCAAAGGAAGTGCGGGGCATCCGGAAATTGAGAAAATACAAACAGCCACTCATTTGGCAAAAGTAAAAGCTGCCGACACCGATCTTGATGCAGATTTTGACGGTGAAATTCAGGTGGATGCTGCTCTGGTCCCCGATGTCGCCAGAGTCAAATCACTGGATTCCAGAGTCGCAGGCCATGCAAATGTATTGATTTTCCCAGATCTCAATTCAGGGAACATCGCGAGTAAGTTGCTTAAACACATGGCAAGAGCCAATGCTTATGGTCAAATTCTGCTAGGTCTGGACCGACCTGCTGCTGATGTCTCCAGGGGATCGAATGCCCATGATATTCTAGGTGTCGCAGCAATCGTGGGACTGCAATCCATTGAATACAATATGTTGTTTCCTGGTGCGGGTCTGAATCTGCCAGGTGAATAATGTCCAAGCTACGAGAAAAAGATGAAAAACATTATCACCCCTCGCGTCTTTATCGCAGCCACTCGACAAAATGATGGCAAGACAACGACTTCGTTGGGATTGTTGTCTGCCATCAAGCGCTACTATCCCAGAGTTGGGTACATCAAGCCTGTCGGTCAACGATTTGTGGATGTTGAGGATCACAAGATTGATGAAGATTCTTTCCTGATGGATAAGGTCTTCCGACTGAATTGTCCTTTGCCTGAAATGAGCCCTATTGCGGTTGCATCGGATTTTACTCGCAAGTATCTAAAATCCTCAAACAGCCCCAAACTGGTGAAACGCGTTCAACAGGCGTTCGACCGGGTTGCCTGGGAAAAGGATTTTGTATTGTGCGAAGGAACGGGGCATGCGGGTGTGGGGTCCGTTTTCGACTTATCCAATGCGAGGGTGGCAAAAATTTTAAATGCAAAAGTCGTTCTGGTCACTCAGGGCGGGATCGGGCGGCCGATTGATGAAGTTGCACTGAATCAGGCTTTGTTTGAAAAGGACGGAGTTGAAATCATAGGTGTTATTCTCAATAAAGTTCGACAGGATAAGGTGGATTATATCTCAGAGTTTGCGCGCAAAGGACTGGAGCGCCGAGGACTTAACCTGCTGGGAGTGATACCTCACCAACGAATGCTTTCAAGTCCGACCATGGAGCTCATTCGTGATGCATTGGTAGCAAAGGTTCTCAATCAAACCAAGGAAATCCATAATATCGTTGATAATGTGGTAGTTGGTGCAATGAGTGCACCCAATGCTAGGAAATTTTTTCGTCCAGGCTCATTGATGATCATGCCCGCAGATCGCGAAGACCTGATCGAGACAGCCGCCGCTCCCAATGAAACCGGCGCTCCAACCAAATTGTCAGGTGTCGTTTTGACGGATGATATCAGGCCCTCCAATCGCGTGATGAAAATAATAGAAAGCATGCCCTATCCCGTGCTCATGACACCTGAGGACAGCTATCAAGTCGCTTCAACCGTCCATGATTTGATTGTAAAGACTCGTCCCGGAGATGTTGCCAAAATTGCCTTGATAAGAGATTTGGTAAAGACACACGTCCATGTGAGTTCTATTGTTGACCAAACTATTCGTTGAATGTTGCGTCCTCATTCAAAAATTTATGAAATTGCCCATACTTGATCATTTAAAAGCGTTAGCGACATACCAACCTGGTCGTCCTATTGAGGAAGTTGCCAGGGAATTAAACATCCCTGTCAACGATGTCATCAAGTTGGCATCCAATGAGAACCCACTTGGGCCTTCCCCCAAGGCAATTAAAGCAATGCAGGATGCCGTTCCTTCGGTTCACTTATATCCGGACGGGAATGTATTTTATCTGAAAAATAAAATGGCGAATCATCTTGATATATCCCCCGAATCTCTCGTTTTTTGGAAATGGTTCCAATGAATTGATTGAATGGATAGGGCATGTGCTATTGCGGGAGAATTCAAATATCGTCGTATCCCAATACTGTTTTGCAATTTACCCCATTATAGCAGCCATGTTTGGTGCGCAAACCAAGACCGTGTCCGCAAACCATTATGGACATGACCTAAACGCAATGGCTGAGGCGGTAGACCAACGCACTCGAGTCGTTTTTGTTGCGAATCCAAACAATCCCACTGGAACACTTGCCAGTAAAGGCGCGGTGACAGATTTTCTGGCTCGAATTCCAGATGATGTACTTATTGTCATGGATGAAGCTTATTTTGAATACCTTCCTGATCCTACCGACCTATTACCGCTGATTCGTTCAGGAAAGAAACCCAACCTGCTGCTCATGCGCACCTTTTCCAAAATATATGGTTTATCAGGTTTGCGTATTGGATACGGCGTTGGTTCGCCGGAGCTCATCCAGAGAATGGAGAAGGTGAGGCAGCCATTCAATGTGAATGCGATTGCGCAAGCAGGAGCTTTGGCTGCACTTGATGATCAGGAGCATGTGGATCGAACTCGTCTTAATAATGCGGAAGGAGTCGAGTTTTTCCAGAAAGCTTTTGTGCAAATGGGTTTGGAACATGTTCCTTCATATGCGAATTTTGTCCTCGTAAAAGTGGGGGATGGGAAGCAGGTGTTTGATTACCTGCAGAAAAATGGGGTTATCACTCGTCCTATGGCGGGTTATCAACTTCCTGAGTGGCTCAGGATTAGCGTGGGGCTTAGCAAAAGAAAACCAGCGATGTCTTGATGTATTGAAGCTTGCTCTAGGTTGATTCCTTTTCGGAAGGCAGTCTCACTGTAAGGCCCCACTTTCCGGCAAAGTGACGCAACAGAGGATTGCGCCGAAGCGGTTCCAGAGTCAGGCGAATTGCTTGGGACTGGCTTTCGATGCAACAAGGCTCTCGACAAGGACCAACCCCAAAACCGCTAAAAGCATCCAACGCCAATACTTCTGATCTTGTTCAATCTCCTGAGACTGAAGTAGTCTTGAGTCCTCAGCCCTTTGTTCGCGTGCTTCTGGAGTTTCTTCAGCGGTATTCTCCTGATCACGGGTAGGCACGCCCAAGCTCTCCAATGTCTCCAGGGGCAGCACAGAGGTACGGCTTTCATCAGCGTGTAGATTCACTGCAAAAGTCCAGCGAAAATCATTGTCCGCCTCAATTTCATAAATACCGGGAAGATTCGTGTTGCGGTAAAGTTTGTCAGCGCTTTTTTTCTCCACTTCTCCATTAGGATTTCGAATCGCCAATTTATCTTCAGTGGGTATACTGCTCAAGTCCACGGCTTCCCCTATGGAATACTGCGTTCTGAGTTCCTGATAATTCCTTCCCCAGTTGAGGGCGGTGTAAAGCCATGGAACAAACTTGGTGGACAAGGCCAATTGACTGTCTTTGGGTGTCCATGAAGAACTAATCAATATAATTCGCCCCAAACCCTGACTACGGGTGATAATCGCAGGCTCATCATTATCGAGGTAAGCGGCTATCTGTAGTTCTTTCTGTGAAAGATCCAAGTTCAAAATTCGACGATGCTTCCAAAAATGTATTTTACTGAAGTTGCTGAACCTGGGATCGGCAAATGGCGCGAAAAGAGGGTGCTGGAAATCGATCTTACCAATCAAGGAATAATCGCTTACTGCTGCTTCCTCTATTTCAAGAACAGGGTCTTCCCACATGACCTGGAGAGTGTTTTGCATCGTCACTGATGTGAGTGGCATGAGGATGATACCTCCTTTTTTGACGTGCTCACGCAATCCCTCGGCCACTGAATCGTTCAGTGGGCGGGTCACAATCCAAAGATCAATCCCTTTAAGTGCAGCCAACGGTTCCCATGCCTCCGTCTGGGATTGTATTAATTCAACACGATGCTCAGGGATAGACTGAAAAGCGCGCTCGATGTAATACTCAAGTTCACTATCCTGTTTTTGACTCTTTGGAGCGAGTAATACGATACGGCTCGTTCTTGGTTTGAAGGGAGCGAGCCAAATGGTGTTATCGAAGGTCTCGGAATCCCCGGTTAATACCAACTGATTCACCCTCTTGTCTTCTGGCCACTTGGGAGCCGTCATGATTCTCGTTTGTCCGGGAGTCACATACATGGGAAGACTTTCGTTGGTTTCAATACTGTTGTCTTCTGTCTTCCATTGTATCTCAAACTGTTCCTGATCAGAATCTTGAGCATTAGAGACTCGGACACGCGGGGCTATGAATGACTCATCTTCAGCAATTTGCCAGTCGGATTGAAGTGCCTGCAATCCGGCATTGCTGGAATTTCTGGGCTCAGTGCCGTCGAAAACCACATAGGCATGCTTGGGCCAGTCCTGTCCGCGCAGGCCCTCGTATCGACTGCCGACTTGGAGGTCGGAAATAACGACTAATTCCCAGGCTTGCTCTTTGCTTTCTTTTTCCTCTTCTCTTGCACCCTCTTCCATTCGGTTGAGGGATTCCAGGAGTGCATCATCAATGGATGTGGCCTTCCAGCTGGGCGGGTGAGCTTTGATACGATTGAGGATTTCAGACGTTCGTATGTCAGGGTTTAAGCCACTCCAGTCGTCAAAAGAAACAACTTGATGGATACTTTCATCAAAAAGGTAAACAGAAGCGTAGGCCTCTTGCTTCCATTGTGTTAACCAATTTTCAGCTTTAGAAAGTGATTCCTCCCAAAGCCCATCCCGACGCATGCTGGCACTTTTGTCGATCAAGAGACAATGCCTGACGCGCTCATCTGATTCTAATTGTATGGTTTGTTCATTGGATAGATAGGGTCTTGAAAAAGCCAGTGCCAGCAATAGGAAAACCAGGCATCGAAGTAAGAGCAGGAACCAATGTTCAATGCGACTTTTACGGGTCAGTTTTGGCGGTGAAGCCTTCAGAAACATCAACGTACTGAAAGACCTTTTTTCTCGGGTAACCCGCCTGATGAGGTGAAAGAGGATTGGCCCAGCGATAGCCGCCCCCCCCAGCAGGAATAATGGATATAAAAAACTCATACGTTGTTACCCTGCGTGTGTTTTCCTTTGAACCACCCTCCCTCGGTGAATCCTTGCCTTCAGGAAATCGAATAACCCCTTTTCCAATGGCTCATCTGTCGTGAGAAATGTGTAGCCGATGCCCGACTTGTCGCATGCATTTTTGAGCTTTTCCAGATGGTTTTCCATCTGCTCCATATAGCCCTTTTTGGCTGTTGCCGGATCCACATACATCAATTGTCCGGTTTCCTGATCTTCAAATTGAATTGCTTCTTCAAAGGTGAAATGGCGCTCGGCCGGATCCAGAATATGGAAGACCTGAACCTCATGACCATAGGCGGTGAGTGTTGCAAGGTTGTCTTCCAGCTCGTCCAGAGGCGCCAGAAAATCAGAGATCAGAACGATCAGACCGCGTGATGTTATAAGGTCCATGATGCGCTTGATCGGTTTTTTGATGTCCGTACTCCTTCCTTGGCATGGTTTTTCCAAGGTCTGCATGAGTTGACGCAGATGTCCAGGTCGGTTACGCGCAGGCATGTATTCCTGAATCACTTCATCAAACGACATGAGACCCACGGCATCACCCTGCCTGTTCAGGAAATAGCCCAATGTGGCAGCCAGCGTGTTGGCGTAATCCTGTTTGGTGAAACCTTTAGATCCGAACTCCATCGACTTGCTTCGATCCATCAAGAGGAAACAGCGAAGGTTGGTCTCGTCTTCAAATTTTTTGATGTAGTAACGATCGCTGCGGGCATAGAGCTTCCAGTCGAGATACCGAGGATCGTCACCCGGTGTATATTGTCTGTATTCGGTAAATTCAACTGAGAATCCATGGTAAGGGCTCCGGTGCAGGCCGTTCCAGAAACCTTCGACAACGACCTTGGCTCGCAACTCAAGATGCTTGATCGACATCAGAGTCCGCGGGTCAATGAAACGGTGCTGTGTCAATCCCTCCTTGGAGGTTGTTTCTATGCTCGGTTCGGCCATGTGGATCGTTGCTTGCTGAGCTCTGGTAATCGTTTTCAGGTTAAATTGGTTTTACCTGATCCAACAGTTTCTGGATGATGTCTTCAACGCTGACACCTTCTGCCTCTGCCCTGTAATTTGTCAGAATACGGTGTCTCAGGGTGGGGTTGGCCAGCTTTTGTATGTCTTCGTTGATTACGTGAGATCTACCTTGCAGGACAGCTCGCACCTTGGCTCCAAGGATCAAAAACTGAGCAGCGCGCAAACCGGCACCCCAGCTGATCCATTGATTCACAAAATCGAGTGTTTCCTTTTGATTGGGTCTCGATGCAGCGGCCAGCCGAACTGCATATCGCACCATTTCATCTGCAACGGGAACGGCGCGGACGGTTTGATGAAAACGCAGCACATCTTCGCCCGTGAAGATCGGTTCGATAGGCTCAGGCTTTTTCGATGTTGTCTGTTTGACCACCTCCACTTCTTCATCTTCCGGTAAGTAATCGATCACAACGTTGAACATGAAGCGGTCGAGCTGCGCTTCGGGGAGGGGATAGGTTCCCTCCATTTCAATGGGGTTTTGCGTGGCCAGGACGAAAAAAGGTTCTTCCAATGGGTGACGCACGCCAGAAGCTGTGATTTGATGCTCTTGCATGGCCTCCAGCAATGCAGCCTGGGTTTTTGGTGGAGTACGATTGATTTCATCAGCCAGAACCATGTTGGCAAAAATGGGGCCCTTCACGAAATTCAAGTGTCGCCCTTCATCTGTCTCCTGCAGTATCTCCGTTCCAGTAATATCAGCTGGCATGAGGTCAGGAGTGAATTGAATACGCTGAAATTTCAGATGAAAGATTTGTGCAACGGATTTGACAAGCAGTGTTTTGGCCAAACCAGGTGCACCCGTGATCAAGCAGTGGCCTCCAGCGAGAAGTGCGATGAGGATCTCCTCAATGGGGCCCTTCTGACCTACGATGACTTTACTCAATTCCTTCTCGATACGGGCACGACTCTGAGCTAACTGCTCGACGGTGCGCTCTTCGTTAGGCCATTCTTGATTTGCCGGTGCTGATTCTGCCTCCACAATGATCCTCTCTGTTCAATACGTTGTTTTGATTTAATGCGTGAGGGCATACATAACGATGTTGATGCCCAAAGGGTATGCCTTTTTTTCCGAAAACTCTTTAAAATAATATTGATTGGCGCCTTCCCACTCCCAGCCGTCTCCTAGATCGGTATTATGACAGATCACCATCATGAGCCGGTCCTTGTCATCCCACATCCCCTTGTAAAAGGGCGTCTGGGCATCCCAACGCTCGAATGTGATGCCGTCAAACTGACTTTCGGTGCCACGCCCCACGTTTGGGATCTGTGGTTTTTCTTCCAATGGAAATACAAAATTGAAAATGGGGTGCTCGATTGGAATGTCTTTCGGTTCACGATCAGGAAACACCCGGCTCAGCTCAAGTCTCAGATTCTCATACTCGCTTGGGCCCCAGAAATCATCGATCATCATGAAACCTCCACCCAGCAGATACTTTCTCAAAGCATTGCGCTCCTCTTTTTGAAGGACCATTTCCCCGGGTTCAATCAAATAGACAAAGGGGTAGTTGAACAAATCTGGATCTGTCAGAGAAACGACTTTCCCGTCTGGGTCTACCTTGAGAGAAGTTAATTCTTCGAGGCGATAAGAAAAATTGAGATCACTTTCAGGGTGATCAATCATGCATTTTTTTCCCCATCTTCCGTAGCTGTCTGAATAGGAACCGTAAAAAATTCTTACAAAGGTAAAGACATCAGGGCGAAATGCGGCTTGTAAATTCCATTCAGGCACTCCCGCTCGTTCACCTTCGGGTTTGCTAAATCGTCGACCGTATTGAGCGCTCAGGTCTAGTGATGATGCGAGCAAGGTGAGAGCCAACAAGGCGGTCAGCCAACGTTTGTCCAAAGGTGACTGCGGCAAGCGTGAGCGGCTCATACAGACAGTGGGGATGAAAAGGTCGTGAGGCATACTCCTATGGTTGTTCTGGTAGCTCTACTTGCTTTTCGGTGGAATCATTCGAGGCTTTTATTGTGTCAGCAACCGCGGAACTGGATGGATCCTTGATCAGACTCAATAACAATTTTTGTGCTTCTCTGTATCTTGGGGCTTCTTCGAGTGCTTGAAGAAGGTGACGTTTCGCATCTGGATTTCCTTCATCATGGAGTAGTCTCGCCAGTTGATAATGAGCGAGTGCCGGGTCAATTGGGTTTAGTTTAAGCACCGTTTGGCGCGCTTTGATGGCTCTTTCTGTGTCTCCAAGCGCCGAGCAGGCAATCGCCAATGCTTCGTAAGGACGCGCGACAAGGGGATTCACTGCCATGTATCTCTCGGCATTTCTTCTCAATGCTTTCCAGTCCTCATCTTCCAGCGCCAGTTGCATGAGACGGAGGTAGGCGTCTGTGATATCGCCATCGATGGATGCCAGTTCTTCAAGCAACCGAATTTCTTTCTCTGCATCTTTCTGTTGCTTTGCCACGATGGCTGCCAGATACAGCGCCCCCCCGGCTCCTCGCTGGTCTGGATAAGCTTCGATCAATTGGTCAAGCAACACAGAGGCTTGTTCCCATTTTTCCTGATTGACATGCTGTCGAGCCGAAGCGATCAGTAGATAGTAATTGTCCGGGTTAGTGGAGAGAAACTCCGTGACATCGTTCGGTCCTATCAGACTGGGATCAGGTTCATCCCAATTCAGTGACTTGCCGAGTTCCGAAGCATCTGCCTGAGCCCAGTCAATAAATGCTGCATCAAGGTCATCGACATTGGCTGTGTGGGTTTCGATGGCTTGGTTGATAGGAATCCCGGTTGCAAGATCGACCAGAATATTGCGTAGTGAGGATTGTCCGTATTTTTCGACGATGTAAGCCACTACAAGAGACGACTGATAATAAGCGAATTGCATGTCCTCACCTGATTCGGCATTCATGAATGCCCCGCTCAATTCACCGATGGGGGTCATCTCATTACGCAAAATTCTTTGGCGGTAAGCAGGAGACATGTGTTGTCCCCAAGAAGGGTTTTTCTCGATTTCTTCATATACCGAAATCCCTTCACTCAGCCACCGTGGCATTTTGTTCTTTGTCAGGTTCAGGGTCACCACATGGCAGAATTCATGCCAGAGAACAGCCTTCCAGTTGGAGTCCTTGCCGATCGCGGAGGAAGGGCTGTTGGCGGTAATGACATCTCCAAAGCAGACACCCAGAAAACCAGGGTTGTGCGGCATGCCGAACGTACGAACACCAAAATCGCTCTGGTTTGGGAAAATTTCCACCGTGATGGGGTGGTCCAATGCGATCCCGTATTTCTCACAAATCACTCGCTTGGCTTCCATCAACAGTTCCATGGCCTGATCGCCAAAGATATCTGCCTCTGTGGTATTCATCCGAAGAATGAAATCATTGTTCCTGAGCGTTGCAAATCCATCGATCACAGAACGCAGCTGGATAAGATTGTAGGCCGTGACATTGTATCCATCGGTTTCATGGATCTCTTCTGCCAGCTCCCAACCCTGTGCTTCGTCACCCAACCGAAGGAAGTCCTGCGCCAGTTGCAGTCGGGTCGGAGCGTAATCCTGCTTTAGACCAAGTGAAGTCTGTTGGTATTTTGAGCCCTCTGCAAAACGGTATTTCTGCGAGAGTTTCTTGCCGATCAAATGATCTACCTCGGGGTTTTGCGACCAGAAGGTCAATGCTTTTTCTCTTGATTCCAGTTCCCTTGCTGTATCGTTGTGAAGGTGAGCGATCACAGCATCATAAGCCCACGCCTTGGGATGATCAGGATTGATCTCTTTGACTTGATCAAGCAACTCACGGGCTTGATCATAGTTCTCAGCATCGATGGAATTATCGATAAACATCAGTAAGGCGCCAGCGTGATTTGGATTGGCTTCTAGAGTTTGGGTCAGAAAATCACCCATTTGGTCATTCCCTGATCCACCCAGGGCCCGAGCCCATTGAAACAATAAATCTGCGTCCTCTGGATAATGTTGCAATCCTTGTTTGACGGTTGACTCGGCGACAGCGAAGTCTTCTTTGGTGAGAGCAAGCTCAGCAGCTGCAATGAAGGATTCCCGCAGAGGAGGGGTTGCCTTCATGCCCACGTCATAGAATAGTTCCAGAACTACTCGCGGATCCACCGCCAGTTTCAATGCGGCTTGTCCCAGATAGACTCGGTTCTCAGCGCTTACATTGGACCACTTCACACTATTGATGTAAGGGGCGCTTTTGTCTAGATACTCCTGAGCCAGGTCGGGTTTGTTGTTGAAAAGTGCCACTTCATGCCCAACCGGATATAGTTTGATGCCGCTGACCCGTCGATCTTCCAGTCCCTCCTGCAGGATTTCGAAAGCACGCTCGTAACGCCCGAGACGCATGCAATTTTTGATCCCCAGTAGATACCACTTTTCATTGAATCCCTGCTTGTCTTCCAACTGCTCTTCACAAGCTTCCAGACTTGCGGTGTATTCGCCTTTCAATGATTCGTTGAGAGCGTCATCGTAGGCATCAGCGTGAAGGGTAGGGGTGAACGACGTCGAAAGTAATGGAATTACCGCAGCCCAGAAAAGCAGCACGGATGTCAGGCTTATCCGATTTAGATTAAACGTCCCCATGATGTTTAAACCGACAATAGCCCGGTCTTGGCGGAATGCAATTAAATTGAAGGAATTGAAATGCTTTCCTCGCCCAATCAGTACATTGGAATCGCAAGGGATTCGCTTCGACCACTCATCGATTTAATTCAGTATGGCAAAAAAGTGTATGTGTCAGCCGCCGACAGAAAATTGCAGGGAGAGTGAAATTGGACCCGAAAAAAGATCTATCCCGAGATTTCACAGATTCGCATAATAGTCGTCCACCTTCTCGCTGACATCTTTGTAATCGATGTCTACTTCGTAGATCTGCTTGAACTGTTCGATTGCTTCCTCAGGCTTGTTCATTTTTTCATAAATCAGCGCAAGGTCGTAAGCTAAATCCTTACGTTGCTCATCGAATACTTCCTTTTCATTAATGGCATTTTGAATGGGGCGAATGGCGAGATCAAAGATGCCACGCTGCAGAAAGCAGCGCCCAAGATAATGCAAGGCCCTGATTCGGATATGTGGGTTTGCCTGCGATTTCTGGAAAAGTTTGATCGCCTCCTTATACTCAGCTCGTTCGTAGTGCATGACCCCCAATTCAAACTTGATAACCAGATCGTTTGGATATCGGTCGCAGCGGCTACGGCAGTTGTCAAACGCAATGGAATGCTTCTGGGAATCAAGTGATTCCTTGCAGGATTCATAATCTGCATCATCTGGGTTCAATGTATTGATCTGCTGGTCAATGGCTCGGAGTTTCAAGTCATCCACTGCCTTTTGGATAGTCGCATCCGGGGTGCCTTCGGTGCAGTTCAGCAAACGCTTGTAAAAAACTCCGGCTTTTTCCAAATCGTTTTTTTGAGTGTACAGTTCAGCTAACTTCTGCAAAACTTTTATATGATCTGGATTTGCCTCTAATTGCGATAATTGATCCTGGATCAATAGCTCAGCAACATCATCGGTTTTAACTTGGCGCTGCTCCTGTTCCAGGCGAACCGCCTCATCCTTGTTCCTGAGGCTGTCCCGGTAAGATCCCTCACCAGATTCCGCCGTATCATAGCGTCCTTCCCTCATGGTATGTTTGGCCGATGCATTCTTGTAGGCCTGATACAGGTCCTGATCCTGAGGGTATTCCGCTGCGAGGTCTTTAAGGATTTTCTCGGCCTTAGCTGTCTGTTCAGCCGCAATGAGAGCTTCGCCAAATTTGATGCCTATTTCCTTGTCTTTGGGTGCATTCTTGTAGGCTATTTCAAGAGAGAGCACGGCAGTCCGGAACATTTCCAGTTTCATGGCAGCACTCGCCAATACTTTATGAGCAGCGACGCTGTTAGGATCACCATTCAATACGGATTCTGCAAAATCCAGCGCCTCCGCAGGCTGGCTGCGAAGCGCTATCTGGGCTTTCGCTAATTGAGGGGAGCTTCCTGCTGATCCCAAAACTTTTCGAAAAAAACTGGTGCCACCCGTATGCTTCTTGAACTGCGTGGCTCTCAGGGCTTCGCGGCAATCATAAAAACCCGGCTCTTTTCCAAGAACCGACTGAAAAAGGGTGACGGCATAATCCAAGTTGTTGCGTTCGTATGCTAATTTTCCTTTGGCATATAACTCCCGCAAAGATTTATCGACCTCTGTACCCTTTTTTTCTGACATAAACTTGCAATCAACTATCGTTTTGATGACGGCACAACCGTTACATCTCACTTAAGTTTGACAACCTAGATCAAGCTTTAGTTCAAAGTCAATGTCTTGGGAGGGTGGTTTGGTGATTACTACATCCTTTGTCCTTCGAAAGAACAAGGATTTGCAGTATGACCTGAGCGAAAAAGGCTCACCTGAACATGCTTTACCCCTGTAATTGAAAGAGGTAAAGCATCATCCAAGGGGTGAAAACCGTTTTCGATCAGCTGTGGGAAAACTGTTTCGAGAAGGTCTTTATATTACTTATTAACAACGGATACATGATCAATTATCATTCCGGAGGCCGCCCGCGACCGGGGCCTCTACCTCCACGGTTGCGGTTCCCGCCAAACATGCCACCTCTTGATTCTTGAACGATCCCATCAAATTCGCCAACGACAGGCGCATCCTGTCCGCGAGAAGCTTCTTTCAAGGTAAGTTTTCCAATCAATGATTTCGGCATCATTCCAAATCCTCCAAAACGATTTCCGCTGTTCTCTGGATTGATTGCCATGAGCATGCCCTGAAACGGTGTTCCTTCGTCATTGCTCTTGGCGAAGTCTTCACTCGCAACGACAAACGTGATGTTCATGAGGTAACCGTCGCTTTCTCGAATTCCCTGGAATGTGAGTGTGGGGCGAGGTTCCCTTGGCTGATTTCCCGAGCCCCCGCGGCGTCTGCGCCCAAAGTTTCTTTGCTCCTCGGGCTGCGCTACCACGCCGATGCTCTTCATTGTAATTGTCTCACCTCCCAAAACCAACTGGATGTTGGTTTCCCCCTGGTTCAGGACACTGTCCATTCGTTCACTCTTCCAGTCGGTTGAAAAGTACCCTTTCAGTTTGCCTACCTGCACGGTATGGAGAGGAATGCGTGCTTCTCCTATTTCAATTGGCCAATCTTTCAGCTCCTCTTCAATATCAGATCGTCGCTCCTGAACTAATTCTGTGACTTTCTCCGTGCCGTCTTCCAATTTATCCTGTTTCTCGTGGAGGTGGTCCCGGGTTAATTTCTGAATGCGGGCGATGTCTTCCATGATTTCAGATTCATTCCAAACGTTTTTCAGAAGATCTTCCATCACGGCCTTATAACGTGCTGGAATACCCTTCGATTGATAAAGGCGATTACTCAACATACCCTGTGAATAAATCGCTTTGGGCCCTTCTCCTCGTCTCATTCTACCGAAGGGTCCTGAAATATCCACAAATGCACCATCAGCGCCCCATGGCATGAAGTAAAAACGGTTTTCGTCCTTGGGATTGGTGTAAGCAAAGTAATTATTCTGGTTGTTGGAGTATCCATCCCAGAAGGCAATCAAGTTTTCCATAGCCCAGAACCGAATGAATTGATCTATATTGACAAGTTTTTCAACCTCACTGAGGTTGAAAGTCTCTTGAGTTTCAAGTAATTGTGCCAATTTATTTGCCCGGGATCTGTCCTTCCTTGTTCGCTTGTTTTTGGCTTCGATCCGATCCACAGCCTTCGGATAAAAATCGGCAATCGTCCCTTCATAGAACTCACCTGAATCATCCCCGAAGTGATGCTCAAGAAATGGACTCCGAACCGATTCCACATGCGAATAAACACCCAGGTATTCGTCATTCACGGTTACCCTGGCGAAACTGACGCGCGGAGCCGGGATGCCTGCTTTGTTGAATAATTTGTAAGTCAGATACTGACTGGCCAACGATTCATCCTGTATGTTGTTGTTGAGTGTTATTCGATCCAGGCCTTCCACAGGCGATTGTTTCCAATATTCATCGAATTTAATCTTCAAAGAAGGGCGATCTGGATTCAGCGAACCGATAAATCCTTTGGTTCGAATGCCAACTTCTTTGATTTCTGTTCCATCGACGCTTACATCCGCTTTGAACTGACTGAAGCGCTCGGTCGGTATTTCTCCTCCAAATAGGAATGCCATTCCCGAATTGCTGCGATCGCTCTGGCTACGAAGTTTTTGAAAATCTTCAGGAGCCATCTTGATTTGAACATCGAGTAAATGATCCTGCCTGAAGAGATCCTCCGCTTTGAGGTTCCCAGCCGTTGCTTGGTATGGAATAAGGTTGAAACACAAAGAAGCCCACAAGACATATAAAATCCCGGTGCCCAGAGTTTGTTCACAATCAGATTGAGTTGCTGTAGTTTGCATTGGATTTGACTAATTATAATTACTGACACTCAATCTGGCAACAAAGTTACAATTTGCTGTTGGGTAGGGGCGGAACGATGATTCTTCGAGTCATACGATTGCCCAAGCTTGTGATATTAATTCGTAGCATGTTTGTTCGAAACTTTCTTTGGAGACGTGCAGAAATGGGTTGCACTAGAATGGATCAGATTCGCTTTTTCTTTTATTAAACGCATGGTTTAGTTAAATTAAATCTAGTCATGAAAATCTTAACTACTGCAGCAAGCTGTATTTTGGTTGTCTGGGGATTGTTCAGCAGTTTACAGACGCTGGGGGCCGAGTCGTCAAAAGATCGACCCAATATCCTCTTCTTTTTCAGCGATGATCTGACCACTCAAGCGATTTCATCTTATCGCTATGGGATGGATCTTCCTCCTACGCCTAACATTGATCGTATTGCCAATGAGGGGATGCTTTTTGAGAACAGTTTCTGCGGAAACAGCATTTGTACGCCCTCGCGTGGAACGGTGATGACCGGCTTACACAGTCATAAGAATGGGATTGTGAATCTGAGTGGTGCCTTGGACCCAGGACGACCTACCTGGCCCAAGGCTTTGAAGAAAAATGGCTACACCACAGCTATTTTTGGCAAATGGCATATGAAAACAAGACCGGTCGGGTTTGATGCATGGGATGTGTTGAGCGGGCAGGGGAGTTATTACAACCCTCATATGTACAACGCCGAGGGAAGTCGTGAAATCAAAGGGCATTCGACCGATGTGATTACCGATCTCGCGCTGGATTGGTTGGAAGAACGCGATGATTCCAAGCCCTTCGCACTCATGATTCAGCACAAGGCGCCCCACCGGAACTGGAAACCCAGTCTCAGGGAACTCCAAATTTATCGTGACATCACCTTTCCTGAACCACCCAGCCTGTTTGACGATTACGATACGCGCGTATCGGCGGCGAATCACAAAATGGGGATTGACGGGCACATGCGCATGGCCAGTGACTTGATGCTTTTTGAAACCGAAAGAGACTTAAATGTGATTTCTCGCTTTACTCCGGATCAGCGCAAAGCCTACATCGCAGCCTTTGAAGAAGAAAATAAAGCATTCCTGGCAAATCCTCCCAAAGGCAAAGACCTTGTGCGCTGGAAATACCAGCGCTACATGCGTAACTATCTTCGTTGCGTCGCGGGTGTGGATCGCAATGTTGGGCGAGTAATGGATCGACTGGATGAAATGGGGCTGGCAGAAAACACCATGGTTGTTTACTGCGCCGATCAAGGATTTTATCTGGGGGAGCATGGTTGGTTTGACAAACGTTGGGCCTATGAAGAATCCATGAAAATGCCATTGATCATTCGCTGGCCTGGTAAAATCAAAGCAGGTTCGCGAGCCAAGGCCATGGTGCAGAATATCGATTATGCACCTACCTTCCTTGATGCTGCAGGTGTGAAACCCGACTGGAAGGTTCACGGTATCAGCTTTCTTCCCATCCTGACGAACGGAGGGAATTCTCCTGAAAATTGGCGGGACACCTTATATTACCGCTACATTGATGGTGGTCATGGAGTTGCCAAGCATAGCGCCATTCGTAGTGAGCAATACAAGTTGCTGTATTTTGATCATCCACGGACACCCGCTGAAATGGCAAGTCGTTGGGAGTTATTTGATCTCATGGCAGATCCTCAAGAAATGAGAAATCTTGCCCAGAATTCGGCTTATTCCTCGAAGCTCGAAGAGATGAAGGCCAGCTTTTGGAAAACCAAGGAAATGTATGGCGATACGGACGAAAACACTTGGGATGCTCCCGTTCGCAAACAGTATCCCAGCAATCAACTCATTCGTTCCTTACGGCGCCCAAGAGGGTGAAAGTCAATAATGGAGGAGAGTATTATGGTATGGGACGGCTGGGATTTTTTTCGTCTTTGACCTCATCTGTAACTGACTGGCGGATTGAGCATTTTCCCGTGGCAGATCTTTTTCGCCATCGAATACATTCCCATACAAAAGCTCAATTTTAGCTGCTTGCGACTTCAATCAATCAATATCGATATTTCGGAGGCTGATGCAATCCTGTTAGAAAGAAGCCCATGACTTGGGTGGTTCTTTCTCTGTTGTCGGCTTTGTTTCTGGGGTTTTACGATCTCTTTAAAAAAGCTGGAGTCCGCGATAACGCTGTTCCACCGGTATTATTCATCAGTGTGTTGGCAGGTGCTGCAGTCTGGCTTCCGCTCTTATGCTGGTCAAAATGGGCGCCTGAATCTTACCCCTGGTTAACCTTAAAAGTTCACTCCATGTCATGGAGCGATCATGGAGTGGTTTTGAGCAAAGCTTTACTTGTATCCTGCTCCTGGATATTCAATTACTTTGCGGTCAAACATCTTCCCGTTTCAGTATCTGCCCCCGTCCGTGCAACTGCGCCATTCTGGACCATATTGATTGCTGTCGGATTGATGGGGGAACGGCCGGCATTGATACAATGGCTGGGGGCAGGGGTGATCATGATAGGATTTTATGCCCTCTCCCTAGTGGGGCGAATGGAGGGTATTCACTTTTTACGAGATCGGTGGGTGGGATTCATGTTGATAGCAACATGGCTTGGGGCATTGAGTGCGATTTACGACAAATATTTGCTGCAGATCAGAGGCATGGAAGTGGCAACGCTTCAATGCTGGTTTTCAATATATCTCGTCGTGGTCATGTCTCCTCTCTTGCTGTTTTGGAAACTGAGACGTTTTGGACAGTCTCAATTTGAATGGAGGTGGTGTATCCCGATGATTGGTATATTTTTGCTTGTGGCTGATTTTTTCTATTTCCAAGCTGTTAGCCAGTCTGATTCATTGATATCGGTCATTTCACCGCTCAGACGCTGCGCTGTTTTAATCACCTTTATTGGCGGAGTGCTCGCCTTCAGGGAAAAGAACTTCATTCCCAAACTCATTTGCATCCTTGTGTTGCTTGTGGGGGTGGCACTGCTGAAATGGAAATCATGAAAAAAGTCGGCGATGTGTATCGGTGATTGCGCCCTTATCAACTTCTCAGTTTTCCCAACAATGGCCATACAATGGCTGGGGAAAGTGCAGGTTTAGAGGTGGTTTCCTGCTTCTTGAGTGCTTTGAAGGTGTGCTTTTTTCCGGGATTGATCGTCGGCATGATGATTGTTACTGCCATTTTTCACTTCATGGTAATGGCTGACATTCTGATCTCTACTCTGTTACATAGACTCGATAGAATCTTTGTTTACCGGTAAGTGCCTCATTATCAATATAAACAAAATTACCGTCGACTGAACTTGTTGAGATGAGCTTTACCCAATTATCAAAATCCTCAGTGCCCTCAATGACAAAGGTAATGTTTGGAACCGTTGTTATTTCAAATTGCATGCCTAAGTCAGCAATGGTCAACCCTTGAACAGTAAGCCCAACTTCCAATTCATAAGCGAGGTTGACAGTGCCTGTGGCGGCTTCGACACCGTCAACTGCAATATAATAAATAGTGCCTTCTGTCGCATTGAATTTGACCATGCTATCCTGTCCGTCGTTGCCACTGTCATTATCACAGGAGACTTCAGTAAGATCCTCAAAGCTACTGCCAGTGGAAGTATAAACTGCCAACACGGTATCAAAGTCACTACCATCAGTTGAAATGCTTAATTCACCATTAGTCGGTGACTGATAGGCAAACCATTGGGATGCTCCTCCGGGAACGCCACAGTGGTCAGGCTCGCCGGCCTCCTTGGTTGCACCAAATGTATTGAAAATTTGTGCTCCAGTAAAACCTGTGGCCAGGGAAGCCGCTTTGGCCTGAAAAGGCGAGGCAAAGACTTGAGGCCTGAACTGGGGAGCTGGATTGAAATCCTGCACAAAGAAAAACAGATCTGCGAATTTTTCCTCAAGAACAAGTTCACGTATGATCTTTCCTCTTCTGGGGATGTTGACGGTTAAATGTGCTGGTTTTGTGCGTGCATTGACGTTGGCTGCATTGATGCTGATCCAATAGATCCCGGCATCTTCTGGTTTTGCCGATCCGATATCAAAAGTAGTTCCATTTGCGTTCGGTATGGCTTTCCCATTGCGAAACCACTGGAGTATTATTCCTTGTAAATCTCCTGAGATAGAGGTCTGCAGCTGATAGGGTTCACCGATATTTACTGTGTTCTTATCAGGCGAGATGCTGATTTTTGGTAAACTGATGGCTTGATTGGGATCCAGTTGCCAACTGAAAAGAATATTACCATTGGCTTCGTTGAATCCTGCAATGGCTATCATGTAATCCACACCGGCGACTGCATTGAACTCAAGTCTGCTGGTTGAAAATCCCCCACGATCGTCATCCGATTCAATTTCGCTGAGCTGTGTTAATGAAGGCCCGGCATAAACACCCAGAAGGGTATCGAAGCTTGAACCTTGTAGTGATAAAGTTGTCAAGCCCGATATGTCTGGTCTCCAGCGATACCAGATACTGTGACCACTCCTTTTTTTACTATGTCTGGGTTCACCGTTTTCCGTTGTAGCTTCCGTATTAGAGGCCCTGATGAATCCTGTGTTTCCTCTTATTGCAGTAGCCTCTTCGAAATTGTCAGCACCCTCCACAACTTGCCAATCCAGCGAAACGACCACTGGTTCGGATAAAATCTTACCTTCCTTGTTTTGTGCTCGTAAAACGTAGCTGCCAGAATTGGCCCGGGTGACATTTGGCAGTATCGGTAAGGTGGGCTGATCTGCTCTTTTCAATCTCTCACCATTCAGAAACCATTGATAACGGATTGGTTCCGCGCCAGTGATCCCGAAATCCAACGTCAAATCAGATCCTTCCGGCAGAAATGAATCCTCCTGTGGAAGGGTTCCTGAAGGGCTTCCATTTGGTTTCTCAGCTATCACTATTGTTAATTCTTCAGAGATTGCAACTCCTCCAAGGTTGTCATAAGCGCGTGCAAACACGCGCGCTGTAGTCGGCATGTCTGATGCAAATTCAAAAGTGTAGGGAGCTTCCGTATCGATTCCTCGAACTTTCGCTCCGTCGAGAAACTCCACTTTGGTCACCTCGCCATCTGGATCCTCAGCTTTCACTTCAACAGTCCATCGACCGGGAGCGTAAACTGGGTTTTTGAAGGGTTCGTCATTAAATTGGATTTCCGGTAAAAGGTTCTCGACGGCGTCAATAGATGTTTGCCGTATGGATACAATCTGCTGTTTGGTGTTGAGGTAGGTGACCCCGCTAAGGATGACATTTCCCTGGTCGTCCGCATCGATGCATGTTGACTCTTCAACCACAAGACCCTGTTGCTTGAAGCTGGCTTCCCAGATGAGAAGGCCATCTGGATTGAATCGTAGACTGGCAAAATCCTGTCCTGTGCCATGAGCATGTCGAATAGCTGCTAGGTAGATGTTCCCTGTTTTGTCGACGTCCATGTCAGTGATATGATCGTTCTTTCCGGGTATCGATGAAGGTATCAATGTGGACCAATCGGCTTTCCCGGTATTTGAAAATTTACCTAGAATAATGCGGGTGCTCTCCATCTGAGGCGTGGTGTCACCTGCAATGATAATGGACCCCGCATGATCAACGGCAGCCTTAATGGGGATATCCTCGGTTCCATCGGAAAGTCCGAGTGTGTTTTGCCATTTACCTTCCCCCTGGGGGTTGAAGCTTACGACATGAATGTCTCCGGCCTCGTCACTTTTGTAGGAAGAGCCAACTACGTAGATGTTGTCTTTTCCGCCCAAATGAATGGAAGAAGGGGAGAAGTCATAGACGCCTATCTTCCCGAAATCTGTCTTCCAATCGAGTGTTCCGTTGGCACCATAGCATCTTATTTGAACGCCCGATGCATTGCCTCTGACCTCATTGGATTCGCCCACCACATAAATGCGTTTATCCCGGGAGACTTTGAAAGCCATGGCGGTGAATTGTGTGGCTTCGTCTGTCACAAGCTGGTCCAGAGGGGTACCGCTTAATGCAGATAATGGTTGAATAACCATTCCCTTGTGATCACTAGATTCATTATTTCCTAACAAGTAGATGGTCCCGTTGCCATCGCTTTGCATATCCACAATGAAATGCCTGCTGTCGAAGTTCCGGAAGGGAGTGGATGTCCAGTTGATGCTGCCATCTCTGCCAATCGAGGCGAGGAATGGCAAATCCACCGGATTTATTGGAAGGTCAGGAGTCATATCATCGTCAAGTTCAGCCGGGTTCACTCGTGAAGTTCCACCGATGATCACATTTCCCTGACGATCCTGAATAGATTTATGCGCAAACTCCTGACTGGTTTTACTGAAGGAGGCTCTTGTAGACCAAAGTTGATTTCCTGCGTCATCATACGACACCAACATCAGGTCACTGTTCTTGCTGTCATCCGGAGTGAATTGGCCTGCGACGATGGCACCGGTATTACCTTCGTGATAGACCCCAACGGATTTGCTTTCAAAACCGACATTACTCTCAAAACGTGCATTCCATTCGATGTCGACACCTCCAAGGTTGGCAGGGTTTATTTCAACTTTCATGGGGCCGGAAACGATGCTTCCAAAAGGATTGCTTACTTCAACAAAATAGGTTCCCACGTGTTCTGGTGATAAATTAAATATCTGAATTCCCGGCTCAGTAACTCCGGGCATTTTTCGTCCGTTGTAATACCAGATGTAATGCAGAGGATTGCTTCCCTCAACTTCAGCAAAAAGTTGCACATTGGCACCCGCGACTCCTTCGACGAAATTGCTTTGTCTGACAATGCGGGGCATTTTAGCTGGGTCCAGCTGCAAATGAGGGATGGTGATTTCGAATGAGGCAGAGGGGCTTTTTTGGTTTTCTGTAACAGCACTGAGATGGTAAATCGCCGTTTGTCCAACTGTAATCTGGTTGTCAAAATAGTCACTTGCATCGGGAGGAAGCATGGTGATGTTCTCTTCACCATCACTTAAAATTCTGTTCAATTCAAATCCACTCAGCTCGATTGTGTCCGGATAGGTCCAGGACAGGCTGACGCCACCATTTTCAATTATCGCGGTCAAACGGACAGGAGCAACCAGGGAAAAAACTTTAGCTTGAGGTGTTCCCTGGGCCGTTGATTCAAGTCCTTCGACAAGTGAAACCTGAGCGCTTATGGCATAACGATACAAAGTCCCGTTAATGAGATCGATATCCCTGATTTCACGGGGATCATTCAGGCCAAGGTTCCAAGTATTTTCCAGGATCGCTCCATTGAAGCGCTTGACGAGGTATCCCGTGAGGCCAGCTTGAGTAAGGGGAGGTTTCCATGTCAACAGGATGTTACCATCTCCTGGAACAACCTGCACTTCTTGTGGAGCAGGCAAAACAAATGTTGATGATTGCGATTGTGCCTGATGCCATGAAATCATCGCTGGAAGTAAAAGCAATGCCTTCAGGTAACGTAAATCTATCAGCACTCGCAAACCGAATGGTTTCATAATTTTTAAATAGGCGATCAATGGTATTTTCCTCTAAGCCTGGTTCAAAAGTAATATTCTGTCATAAAACAGCAATTACATTGCCAATGTGGGGCGAGAAAATAAATGTTCCGTCGGTTAAGTATGTTTAAATAATGTAAGTAAAACAGGAAGAGCAGGAAACGTTAAATAAAAACCTATTTTGAATTGCTTGTCTCCGGCAAGCCATCTTTCTGTTTTTTTCTCATTTGAGATAATAAGCCCACTTAGGGATTGATTCACAATGAACCTGATATTTTCTGATTTCACTTTTCAATGCCATCCAGTCAGTTAAAATCAAGCCATGCTGAGCCCAGATCATTATTTGAATCTGCAGGAGACCGATCACGCCGTTCTTTTTGAAGGAAAGTCCCGGGTGTGGGAAGCTTTGAAATGCTTGAAAAGCTATATCGACGAAAACGTAGGTATTGATCAGCACCATACGACGATAGGCGAGCCTGCCTTTATTGCTGAAAATGTTTCAATTGGTGAAGGCACGGTGGTGGAGGCGGGCGCAGTCATCAAAGGGCCGGCTATCATCGGTAAACATTGCCAGATCCGAAGCAATGCTTACATTAGAGAGCACGTTATTATTGGTGATCACTGTGTGGTTGGAAATGCCACCGAGGTCAAACACAGTCTCCTGTTCAACCACGCTGTTGCTCCGCATTTCAACTATGTGGGTGATTCCATTCTTGGATTTCACGCCCATCTGGGTGCAGGGGTCAAAATTTCCAACTTCAAGCTGACGCAGGATTCCATTTACATTGATGAGATTGACCAGCGTGGGATGCCTATGGATACTGGTCTGAGAAAACTGGGAGCCATCATCGGCGATTACGGTGAGATAGGCTGTAATGCCGTGCTCAATCCCGGTAGTCTCATAGGGCGTCATGGTATTATTTATCCGAATGTCTGCTGGAGGGGCATTCTTCCCGATAAGATGATTGTTAAAAACCGTGCGCAACAGGATGTCGCAATATGGCATCCACGGAAATACTAATGGTGGATAAGCAACTTGAGATATGATCAGGGTTTCTGAAGGGGAGCCTGGTGGTTACGGCGGCCTTGAACTGGCTGACCATGTGTCGACCATCTTTTCTGAAAGCGGCCTGCTGTCCAGGGCTAGCAATTTTGAATACCGGCCCGAGCAACAGCAAATGGCTCATGCGGTGGCGGAAGCTCTGAATGATCAGGAGCACCTCATCGTAGAGGCCGGCACCGGCGTTGGTAAAAGTCTGGGCTATCTGATCCCTGCCATCCTTTACGCTGTTTCAGAGGGTAAACGAGCTATCATCAGTACCCATACGATTAACCTCCAGGAGCAACTGGTTGAGAAAGACCTTCCGATGTTGCAGGAAATTCTTCCTGTCTCATTCAACTTCACCATGCTGAAGGGGAGACATAATTATCTTTGCACCAAACGACTTCACAAGGCCATGCAAATGGCAGATGGACTTTTTACGACTCCGGAAAGTGCCGAGCTCCAGCGCATCATGGAATGGTCCAAAGAAACAGTTGACGGGAGTTTGTCTGATTTTGATGAGGAACCCAATCCCAAGGTCTGGTCTCAAGTCTGCTCAGAAAGAGGACTCTGCTCACCCAAGATGTGTGGTTCCAAATCGGATTTTGCCCAGACAAATCATGCCTGTTTCTTTCAAAAAGCGAGGCAACGCATCATGTCTGCAGATGTTGTTGTACTGAATCATACATTGTTCTTCACCTTGTTAAACACGGTTGAAGAACCCGCCGAAGGGGGCGTCCTGTTCAGCAATGATTTCGTCATATTCGATGAAGCCCACACGGTAGAACAAGTGGCATCCCGACATATTGGACTGGGTATTTCCAGTGGCCAGATCCATTTTGCGCTGAATAAACTTTGGAACCCTTCCACTAAGAAGGGATTACTTACGGTCTTACAGAAGGGGAAAGTAGTTCAGCAAGTCGGTGATGTGCATCAAACGGCTGAGACTTTTTTTTCTGAAGTTGAAGATGCCTGCAACGAAATCCTTGAGCGATCTCAAACAGAAAAAGAGGAGAAGAGTTCATGGAAAACATCACGATTCTGGAAGGAATTGCGCATTCGCAATCCGGACCTTGTAGAAGATTGCCTGACCTTGCCGCTGCAGCGATTGAGAGTATCGCTGAACGAGTTGATCAAGCAATCAGATGACCGTGAGGTAGGTCAGGAATTACAGGATTGCAATCGCAGAATAGCGGAATTGAAAGAGACCATCGCGATGTTCCTCAGCCAGGAATATGATCCTTACGTTTACTGGGTGGAACGGGGGGGAAGGACGGGTAAGAATTTGTCACTCAATGCTGCTCCCGTTGACGTTTCAGAATTTATACGGCATCGACTATTTGACAGTGGTACTTCGATTATCATGACGAGTGCCACCTTGTCCATGGCCGGGAAAGAATCCAACGGTCAGGAATCATTATCTCATTCACGAAAAAATAAAAGGATGAGTAAGATGCGAGGCATGGATTACTTTGTAGCCCGCATCGGGGGTTACGATGCTCAAACCCTACAATTGGGGTCACCTTACGATTTTAATCGTCAGATGAAAGTGTATGTCGTCTCCAAAATGGTGGATCCCAGGCATGCTGATTACCAGAAAGATCTATGTCATTGGATCGAGCACTTTACCACGATGACAAAAGGGAGTGCTTTCGTTCTGTTTACGAATCTCAAGCTCATGAGAAATGTTGCGGAAGAAATGCTGCCCTATTTTGAGTCCAAGGATATGACGCTGTATGTTCAAGGCACTGGTTTGCCGAGATCAACCATGCTTGAGCGATTCAAAGAGGACACCTCTTCCGTGCTTTTTGGTGCTGACAGTTTTTGGCAGGGAGTGGATGTTCCCGGAGATGCCTTGCGTAACGTGATTATTACGCGGCTTCCATTCGCCGTCCCGGATCATCCACTGACAGAAGCCCGAGTGGAACGGATCACTGCCAGGGGAGGCGATGCGTTCTTTGAGTATTCCTTGCCTGAGGCTATCCTGAAATTCCGGCAAGGAGTGGGACGTTTGATCCGTACTCAGACCGATCAAGGCATTGTTGCTGTTCTGGACAACAGGGTTTTGCTCAAACGCTATGGGCAACGGTTCCTTGATGCGATTCCTGATGCTCCAATCCAAACCTTATGAAGGCTCCGCCCTGGAAGGACGTGCCTTCGTCACTCTTCATCGTCATGCTCATTCAGTTTTGTGTGGGTGGCTCGGTGTTGCCTTTCATGTCAATCTGGTTGCAGGAAAAAGGCTTAAGTTTTGCATCCATTGGTACTATTTTTTCAATCGCATCCTCCACATTTCTCGTGTTTCCGTTTTTGTGGGGAATGATCTCTGATCGGTATGTTCCGATCCAGAAGGTATTTACCTTTTTGAACATCATGGCTTGTTTGTCCCTGTTGTTCATGCAGTTTCAAACGACCTTTGGTGGATTGCTTCTAAGCTTCGTTCTTTTTTATTCCTTTTACCATCCAACCTTCACCTTGATCAACGCGCTGAGTTTTCATTACCTGAAAGATCCTCAAGAGCAGTTCGGTTTTCTGAGAGCCTGGGGGTCCATTGGGTGGATGGTTCCTTCCGTGATCATTTTCGGGTGGTTGTTTACCCATGAAGGGAGTTCGATGCAGTTTGTGCTTTATCTGGGAATGGCAGCCTCTTTGCTTACCTCCTGTAGCACTTTGCTGTTGCCTCGTATTCAAAAAAGTGAACATGAAGTCAACGAACAAGGTAAATTGGATTACTGGCGCTGCGTCAGGGAACTGTTCTGCAATAAGGATTACATGACCCTGCTTGGTGCTTTTTTTCTGGTGTCCGGCTCTTTTTCTTTTGTGGTTTATTATGGCACTCCTTACCTTCAGTCAAATGGAGTTCCCAAAGCCTGGATCGGGCCCATTCAATGTATAGGCGTGGCATTGGAAGTCGCCCTTTTTCCTTTTCTGCGTTACTATATACGAAGATGGGGGTTTGTATCTTCGCTCGTGACCGGTTGTGTTTGTCTGGTGTTACGTCACTTTCTCTATTACTATTTTACTAACCCCTGGGTGCTTGCTTTGAGCTATTTGTTGACGGGAATGGTGATCGTCTTTTTCCATATCGGGCTCAGTATCCTCGTCAACATGATTGCAGGGAAATCAGTCAGGGCAACAGCACAGACTTTACTTGTTGTTTTTGGCTCTGGTTTGGGGCCCATGCTTTCAAATTTTGTGGCAGGCAGGCTTTCTGAAAATGCCGGTAACTCCCTCAGACCCATATTTGGATTTGGAATGTTGCTGGCGTTGGCTGCATTGGCTTTGATTGTCTGGAGGGCCCCTCAACTGCGCAGGATTCGCCCCCATTAAACTTTTTCTGCCATTAATTTTTTGAACTGCTTTTATTAAGTTGGCGGCCTTGCCCGTGTAATCGAAAAAGTCGGGCCCGTTTCCCATCGCTTTAAATACTTGATGTTAATTCATCACAAACATGTCCATACCGGCCTAGCTGGATAACAAAATGATCATGACCTGTAATCTGTATTTTTTGATGGAATGATGCCGTGCCCTCATGAATCCACATCGGTTCAACACCGCCATTCAACAATTAGGGGAATGGTGCTGTCGCAGGATTTATGAAGGGATACCCATGCACGCGAAATATCACCTTCTTTGGAAGACCAGGACCTTCGTGATGCATGCTTTAGATGTGCTTGCCCCGAGTTCATTTTACATTGATAGAACAGGTGGAGGCCTGTCCATTTTTATTCATCCTCTCCGACAAGCCAGCAATCTCATTTTTTCTTATTTCTCGACCAGCCAGATGGTGGCTCAATTGCAAAGATTGATCGTTAATGTCTGCAATCCCTCCCGGAATGTAATGACTTGCGATCTGTTAGAATTGATCAGATGGACGGACAAGCTGCCTATCAAAAGTCGATAATCAATTCAAGGTTCGCAACGGAAAATGATCAGGAGTGGTTTTCTTTGCTCTTTTGCCAACAGTCGAGCTTCATCAAGGTCTTGAATACAGAAAATAACATTTGAAACGTTCAGCTGAACATTCGTTATCCATGAACTCAGGAAAACAAAGGAGAATGCTTTCATTCTTAACAGCGATGATCATCGAATAATGCTTGCGCCAACCTTGAACTTTGCAGATTCAAAGTTCTTCTCAAAAACAGTGAATGAATAGCCTGATAATGTTCACATCTGAAAAGAGCAGGTTGGCAGATCAAAACGTGAGCATACGATTTCTGGATTCAATCATCCATTTTTCTTTTGCGAGTCTATTTTCGACGACATGGAAGTGTTGATGCAGAGCCACCGTTGGGCAAATGTGCCAGGGAATGGCATAAACAGTGTCTCCTACTGAAAACAGACTCGCATCAGAGGACCTAACGACAAGGTGCTCTTCGCTGTGTGAAACCCATTCATCTACCTTCAGAGTTGAGACAATTCATCCTGGGAGGAGCCATTTCTGAGGCAACTGCCTTGTGTCCCAGATCCAGGCAGAGAAGGTCGGGTGCAGGTTTTGATATCACCCTTGCCAAAACGACGCATGCCCAAGAAAAGTCCAGATCAGCATATTGCGAGGCGTAACCTGCATCCCAAAGCACTGTGGTGCCCGGACTGCAAATGAATTCCGGATTGGCTGCCTGCATTGAAAACGTAGGGCTGCCACCGGCAATAATGGGCAAGCGATCGAATCCGTTTTTTTTCAACAAACTGACGAATGCGTCCAATTTGGAATGCCAGCACTCGCAGGCCTCTTGTCTCTCTTGAATCGAAGATTGGTGCAGGTGACCATCGTAAACGTGGATTCCTCCTAATTCTACATTCACATGCGACTGAATCCATTCTCCCAGTTTCACTGCCTCTTCACCGGGAAGGATTCCCGTTCGGTTCATCCCAATGTTAAGGTCGATCCATAACTTGAGGGTGATTCGATGTTGTTTGCTTAATTTGCTCAAGGACTCAATGGATTCCTTGCAGTCAACGATTGTTCCAAAATCACGATCGGGATGTGCTTTTGCCAGGTTGATCCATCGTTTCGCATTGCATGTGGTGGGTTGAATTGCAAGCAGCACAGATGCGGCACCAGCCTTGATTGCAGTTTCACCTTCAGCGATGGTGGCGCATTTAAATTGCTTGATGCCTGAACGAACCATCATGCGGATGATTGCCTCCGTCTTGATGGTTTTTACATGAGGGCAAAGGCGTTTTGTATCGCCATCTACCATGTCAAGCATGCCCTGGATATTGCTCTGAACCCGGTCAGGAAACAACAGCAAGGCTGGGGAAGGGATTTCTTCCACATTCATGATTTGATACCATGGCTGATTTGCTGGTGACATGGATGTTGCTTATAAGAAGTATGGAAAAATCAAAGGATCAATCTGTGATTTCGAACATGGCCTCTATCTCCACGGTAATATTTCCGGGCAATGATCCCATGCCTACGGCGCTTCTTGAGCCGATTCCGCATTCGGAACCAAAAACCTCGGCAAATAATTCACTACAGCCATTGATGACATAGGGATGTTCTTCAAAATCAGGATTGGCATTCACCATTCCCAGCAGCTTGATCACGCGTGTCACTCTGTCCAGACTTCCAAGTTGGCTCTTGAGCGTGGCCAGCATGGTTAAACCCACCTGCCTTGCAGCCAGTTTACCTTGCTCTTTATCCACATCAGCTCCGACTCGTCCAGTGAGTAGGGAGCCATCAAGGGTGACCGGACCATGCCCGGACACATAGGCAAGGTTGCCATGGATGACCAACGGCTTGTAAACACCGGCCGGGGCCGGGGCAGGGGGCAGGGTGAGATTGAGCTCTGTTATTTTGGATTCTGGATTCGTCATTTCAGTCTGTTACAGGATAGGCCAGATTCCGTTAGCAATCGGTTTTCCCCTGAAAAGGGTCGGATCCATTTGCACATGTTGGAATCGGTTTTGGTTGATCGTATAAATAATATGCACTTGATTGTTCTTTGTTTGAATAATAGATGGGTTTTGAAAATGTTCGGATGGGCCCTGATCGAGGACTTCAATAGCTTCCCAATCTTTTCCATTTGAACTGACCGCCAGATTGATACGGTCGGTTAACTTCGGACTATGGTTGTAAACGATGGCAAATCTCCCGTCGTTCAATTTTACGGCGTCAAATCCACTGTTCGGCGCAGGTATGGCTAAACGTTCCATGGGCTGCCAGCTCTTGGCACCGTTGTAGCTCCAGAATTCGGTCAGGTAACCTTGTTTGGTTCGACACAAAACCTGAATATTTTGATCATCATGCATCAATATCGAGGGCTCCGTAGCTCTATACTCACCGGGGAAATTCAAGGGTTTTGTTTTCATGAATCCCCAGTTTTCTCTGAAAGGAGTGACAAATTCAAGGTGGACACGCCAACCCGCGTTTGCTGTGGCTGATGGGCAGAGTAATCTCCCGTCCTTAAGCTCGATGGCCTTGCTTTTGATAGGGCCGTGAATGCCTTTCCTCAACTTTCTCTCCTGTGTCCACGAATGACCTCCGTCATATGAGATTTTCATGCGGCCCGACCATGATTCACGCGAAAGTCCCACCTGATAAAACAAGGCCAGCTGACCATTGGAAGCTTTGGTCAAGACCGGGTTCCAACAAGCCTGCTGAGCGCCTGTTTTTTTCGTGGCGTGAGACGCTACCATGGTGGGGAGAGACCATGTTTTTCCGTTCCAACGGGATTGTTGAATAGTGACATCCGCATATCCAGGACGTGAGCCACTTGCCCAGACAAGGAGCAAACCATCCTTGGTTTCGATAATGTTTGGCGTGTCGTTGTAAGGGGAAGATAGGTTCTGTATGTCAGATTTAAGATTGGCACCTTGAGTTGTGAAACATAAAAGCATCCCCAAAAAAATATGCATGGAACCGATCCATGGTTTCAGTAAACGTGAAATCATCAGGCAACCATAAGCATTTGCCGACTGGGTTTCAATCCCAGACTGGCAACTTTAAAAGGTTCTTTCTGATGATATGCCATGAAAAAAATACAATACACTGGACAACCCGTGTTCTGGCTTCCGCAGTTATCCTGTCTTGATATCCACGATCAATACTAGGGCTTGAGATTTGATGGAGTGCGTGCATAGTTTGTTAATCCCTATGAAAACAAAAAACACTCCTAAACCGGCTGGAACTGTGACTCGGAGAACGTTCCTTCGCAATGGCGTGATCGCCACTACGCTCATGGCTGCACCTTCATTGACAACACGCCTCCAGGCCAACAAGAACAGTCATCTCCAGATTTTTCAAATTGGTGTGGGCGGTATTGGCGGTATGCAGCGAAATGGTTTAAAAAAACACAAACGTTCTAAATTTGTTGGCTTTTGTGATATCGATAGAAACATCATGAAGAAAGTCGCTGCTGATTACGGTGGTGCCTGGACGGTTTCTGATTATCGCGAAGCGTTTGCCAATCGCGCAGATACTTTCGATGCTGTGATTGTGGACACGCCTGACTTTCATCATGCCCCGATGATGCTGACCGCGATGAAACACCGAAAACATATTTACGGTCAAAAGCCATTGGTTCAGCAATTGGATGAACTTCGAATGATCCGTGAAGGGTTGGCAGCTCGTCCCGAACTCGTTACTCAAATGGGGAATCAACGGGCATGTCGAACAGGGCGCATGCAATCCGTTGAAATGCTTCGGCGCAATCAACTAGGTAAACCGGTCGCAGCATACGTCTGGACTGGAGGAATCAAGAGAGGACATTATTTCGCCGACCCTTACAGTGATTTGCCTGTGGCAAAACCTGTGCCTGATAACTTGAATTGGGATTTATGGAGAGGACCTATCAACAAGGATATCGGCTACAGTGACGATCTGGCGCCTCGTCGCTGGCGAGCATACTGGGACACCGGCGGTGGGCAGTTGGCCGACTGGGGCTGCCATCTTTTAGACCTGCTCTACTTTGCCTATGACCTGCCTTCACCTGAATCGGTCATTACCCACACTCACCGGGCTTCAAATGCCGGACACTCTTCTCATAATCAGAGTACCCTTACCTATCCTGGCGGCGATCAATTCGCACGCGACAAATTCGTCGTGCAATACAACGACTCTGGCTTGTTACCATCATTCTCGGCACTTGGATTACCGCCAATGAAAGTAGGGGCTAATCGAACAATGGTTGTTTGCGAAGAAGGAACCTTGCTGTTGGAAGCTAATGGGGGGATCACAATATTTCGTAATGGTAAAGTTGCGGAAAACGAACCGCTGCCAAAGGTTGAGCCACGTCATCATTGGGAGGACTGGGCCGAGCTCTGTCTGGGAGAAGACCGCTTCGTCTGGGCTCCATTTAATGTCGGAGTTAGAATTACTGAACCTGCTCTTCTGGCAGTGAAGGCAACGCGTTTTCCCGGCCAGGAACTGCTTTGGAATGCCAAAACTCACCGGTTTACAAATCATGACCAGGCAAACAAGGAAATCGTCAGTCGTGAATACCGTGATGGTTTTGCACCCCCCGCATTTGCTTGAAAATCAGGAGGATGGCATCTTGAAAGCGTAGGTTTGTGATTTTTTTGGAAATACTGAGCCCCTGAAGTTTCGGCTTCACGGCGGCTTAGGTAGTTTTGAAATTGTGCTTTTCAAATGCAATGCGCTCTCTAGTATAAAATCTAGCCCAATGCTTATATGAAGAATAATAATGCCAATTCCGCGAAAAAATGCGTGATTAAAGAGGAAGCTCCAATCAGAGCATTCACTTTGATTGAGTTGTTAGTCGTCATCGCCATTATCGCCATTCTCGCCGGAATGCTCTTGCCGGCACTGGGAAGGGCGAAAGACAAAGCTCAGTTGACTTTGGATTTGAACAACGTCAAACAGGTGCTTCTAGCAAGCCATATGTATGCTGGAGACAATGAGGATTATATCGCCCACCCGTCATGGGGAGGGAATTTGAGCGGTCCGGAAAACTGGCTTTATGCGACAAGTAACAAAGGTAGATTGCCGGGGCGTCCGAACGCGCCCGGGTCTGCCGCAGGCAAGGACGTGGACTCTCAAGCGTTTGAAAATCAACTGGCCTTTTTTCAAATAAGTCAACTGGGATCATACATTTCAGACCAGAAAGTGCTTTGGTGCCCCAAGGATGTTTCATCCCGTCGCCGAGGTAAGCTCAAGGATTTATGGCTGGCTCGCCCGGTCAAAATTACATCCTATTGCTGGAATGGTACTATTGGTGGTTATAACAATATAGGAAAACCCGCGCTTCCGAGTGGGAAAACCTATAAGTTGACCAATTACAACGCGACTGACTGGCAGCTGTGGGAGCAGAACGAGCTCGATCCATTGAATTTCAACGATGCATCCAACGTACCCCCTCCTGGCAATACGGGTAACGGTGTTTCCATTCGCCATGCAGGTCTTGCTACATGGTGGGAACTCGATAATAAAAATGGTCAAAGCACTATAGACAATTTGCCCGGTGGTGCAGTGGTTGGGACCTTTGGAGGCAGTGCTGAAATGGTTAAATGGATCACTACTTACAAAATTATCAACAAAGATCCGATTCCCAACGTGCTCTTCAATGGGCCAATTTATTCGCGATGAGGGCAATGCATGTCTTTGCAATATAAATCAGCGGGTCACTCAGTCCGCGATTTATTGATTGCTAAGGTAGTATTCCATGATAGCATACTACCGTTCAGTTTTTTGATACAGATATCCTCACGACGAGGCATCAGGAAAACCATAGATTCAAATAGCCTGTTTCATTTACAGGCGACCTGCTCCAAAGATTATTAAATATTATGAAAAAGACACTTCTTGCACTCGCATGTGCCATGGCTCTTGTGGTGGGCTACCAATCCAGCGTTTTTGCTGATTCGGTTGAGGTAACTCTGTCCGGCACTGGTAGCTGTGCCAAATGCAAATTGAAACAAACGGATGCATGTCAGAATGCGTTGAAATCAGGTGATACTCTCTATTTGCTCGAACATAATGCCGTGAGTAAGGCATTTCACAAAAACCTTTGTTCTGGAACTGCCAACATCACTGCAGTTGGTTCTGTCAAGGATGTCGAGGGTAAGAAAGTTCTTGTGGCTACCAAAATCAGTCTTGCAGGAGATGTGGCAAAATCAGAGGTAGCTGATAAGAAAGCATCAGGCGATCAAACGTTCAAAGGAACAGGGGTATGCACCAAGTGCATCAGTAAATTGACCAGCGCTTGTCAAAACGGTATCATTGTCGATGGCAAACTCCACTTCCTCGAACACAACGATGTGAGCAAGGCTTATCATGAAAAAGTTTGTCAAAAGTCAACACCCACGGTCGTTTACGGTAAACTAACGGAAGTTGGTGGTGTGAAGAAAATCACGGCATCCAAAATTGAAGAGGGTTCTGGTAAACAGTCGAAAGTCGACACGGGCAAGAAAAAAGTCCCGGCGAGTTTGACCATCAAAGGCACTGGCAGCTGCTTGAAATGTGCCCTCAAAAAATCTGATACCTGTCAAAATGCATTGACTGCAACCATCAACGGCAAAGAAAAACTCTACGTTTTTGCAAAAAACGAATGCAGTAACGGTTTTCACAAGAACCTTTGCTCTGCTCAGGCGGAGATTGTCGCCGTTGGCACTCTGGCTGAAGAGGGAGATCAATCCATTTTCACCCCAACCAGTCTTAAACTTCAGGAGAAAAAAACCCTGACAGGAGAGGCCTTGTGCCTCAAATGTGAGCTCAAGCAGTCAAGAACATGCCAGAATGCCATCAGAGTCTCAGTGGATGGCAAGGATTTGATCTACGCTCTGGATCAAAACAAGGTCAGTCGTTCATTTCACAGCAAAGTATGCCAATCGACTGTTGCAGTTGTGGCTCAAGGAACAATTGCTGACATAAACGGCAAATTGGAATTCACAGCTTCTGAGATTTCAGTAAAGTGATCCTTCCTTTTTTTACGCCGGTCAACCTTTCCTAAACGAAGATTGGCTAATTGAACGATTCAATTTCTGTCAGTTTCCAATTCAAGAAATGACTCATCTCGAGCCAGGGAGTTAATCACTTCCTGGCTTTTTTCCTTCTTCACCTTTCGATGAATGTTTTTTTTCCAGCTCTCTATTTGTGAGGTCATGTTTCGGTATACCGAAATAAAACGTAAAAAGTGCCCTAAAAACCTCGTAATATGTGATTCCAACTCCCTTGCACAGGTAGTTTTCGTCTTCGTTTTGCGTAAAAAATATTCAAAAAAAGAAAATCTAATATTGCCAAATCCTGATAAATCTATACCAAGGTCCATCTGCGTTGATACCATCGCCAGACTTAGGAAACAGAAAGATTAAAATGACAGACCTCTCCCGATACAGAAATATCGGTATTTTCGCACATGTGGATGCCGGAAAGACCACGACAACCGAGCGTATCCTCAAATTGACGGGCAAGATCCATAAACTCGGTGAAGTGCACGATGGTGCCGCTACCACCGACTTCATGGATCAGGAGAAAGAACGTGGCATCACGATCCAGTCAGCCGCAACATCCTGCGTTTGGAATGACCACACACTCAATATCATCGACACTCCTGGACACGTTGACTTCACTATCGAAGTATATCGTTCACTGAAGGTGCTGGACGGCGGTGTAGGGGTCTTCTGTGGTTCTGGTGGTGTGGAGCCTCAATCTGAAACCAACTGGAGATATGCCAATGAATCGGAAGTTGCTCGTATCATTTTTGTCAATAAATTGGACCGGGTGGGCGCTGATTTCTATCGAGTGGTGGATCAGATCAAAAATATTTTGGCTGCCAAACCTCTCGTCATGGTTCTTCCGATTGGCGAACAGGAAAATTTCGTTGGAGTTGTTGACCTGCTGACTCGCAAGGCATGGATTTGGGCTAACACGGGTGATCCGATGGACTTCAAGATCGAAGACGTGCCAGCAGACATGGTGGATAAAGTTGAAAAGCACCGGGCTGAGTTGATCGAAACCGCCGTTGAAGTGGACGATGATGTGATGGAATCTTATCTGGAGGGTAATGAGCCAGACGTCGAAACACTCAAGAAGTGCATTCGCAAGGGTACTATCAATTTGGACTTTTTCCCCACCTACTGCGGTTCCGCCTTCAAAAACAAAGGTGTGCAGCTTGTCCTAGACGCTGTCGTGGATTATCTCCCGAACCCAACCGAAGTGAAGCCTCAACCCGAAGTTGATTTGGCAGGTGTTGAAACCGGTGAATTTGCCATTGTAGACTCGAATAAACCATTGCGGTCATTGGCTTTTAAGATCATGGATGATCGCTACGGTGCACTGACATTCGTGCGCATCTACACCGGAGGCATCAAAAAAGGTCAAAACATCCTCAATACCTACACGGGTAAGGAAGAGCGCGTGAGCCGCATAGTCAGGATGCATGCTGACAGCCGTGAGGAATTGGACTCTGCTCAGGCGGGTGACATTGTGGCATTGCTTGGTATGAAGAACACTCACACCGGCCATACCCTAGCAGACCCTGATAATCCAGCTACCCTGGAACCCATGGTGTTTCCGGATCCTGTGATTTCAATTGCTATTGATCCCAAAGACAAAGGTCTTGTGGATAAATTAAGTACAGCTATCGGTAAAATGGTTGCGGAAGACCCTTCTTTTCGTGTGGAAACAGATGAGGAGTCCGGTGAAACTATTTTGAAAGGAATGGGAGAACTCCACTTGGATATCAAAGTGGACATCCTGAAGCGAACCTATGGCGTTGAGGTAAATGTGGGCAAACCTCAAGTGGCTTACCGCGAAACAATCCGAAAAATAATTCAAGACACCTACACCCACAAGAAGCAATCGGGTGGATCAGGGCAATTCGGTCGCATTGACTACACGATTGAGCCAGGCGAAGTTGGTACAGGATATTCCTTCGAGTCCAAAGTCGTTGGAGGTAACGTTCCCAAAGAATACTGGCCTGCTGTGGACAAAGGTTTTAAAAGATCCTGTGTGGAAGGTGTTCTGGCCAAATACCCATTGGAGGACATTCGTTTTATCCTTAACGATGGAGCATTTCATGCAGTGGATTCCTCTGCAATCGCCTTTGAAATTGCTGCAAAATCGGCTTATCGCCAATCGATTCCAAAAGCCAAACCAGTGTTGCTTGAACCCATCATGAAAATAGATGTGTTTACCCCTGAAGATAACGTAGGCGACACCATTGGCGATTTAAGCCGACGTCGTGGTATGATCCAGGGGCAGGATTCAGGTCCAACGGGTGTGCGCATCAAGGCTGAAGCTCCCTTGAGTGAGATGTTCGGATACATTGGTGACCTGCGTTCCATGACCTCTGGTCGTGGCCAATTCTCCATGGAATTCTCACATTACGCTGAATGCCCTTCTTCGATCTCTGAGGAGATCATTGAGGCGCGAGCAAAAGAGAAAAAATAGACGCTTACTCTTAATTCTGTTTAAAGAAAAAGCCCTTTTCGTTATGAAAAGGGCTTTTTTGTGTGAAGATGGTTTATAATCGCACCTTGATGACTGCTTTTTTTACTTGTTGTCGTTCAGCTGTCTCAATACCGGGCATGTGAGCATCCTGCGGTTTCAAGATGGCAAACTGTCCAGTATGTAAGGTAACAAAGTCGCCCTGACCTTTTAGTTTGTAGAAATCTTTGTCTGGATTGTAAGGGCCAGGTTCCATTGTGGATACTGGTGCGTATCCTATTCTTTCCTGTCCTGAAACAATATATTGAACGTCCAGATATTTTTTGTGAGCCTCCCAGAAGCCTTCCTTAGGTTGTTTGGGGAGGTAGGTTTCTACCAAGGCAAACACCTGGCTTCCTTCGATTTCGTATCTGCCAGGTTTAATTGAATTGAAGTCTGTTTGCGAAAGGTAGAGAAGTGCCGTTTTAATGCGGTTTCCCAGGTTGAAATATTCGGAAGCGTTTTTGATGGTGTCGACAATCATATTTTAATTTCTCCAGTCATGTAGGTCACGGCTCTTCCTTTTAAAAGAACGCGTTTGCCATTCATTTCGCAGGTCAGCTGCCCTCCTCGTTTGGAAAGCTGTCTTGCTTGCAGTATTGCCTTGTCCAACCTCTTTGCCCAGTAAGGAGTCAAGATGCAATGAGCCGACCCTGTTACTGGATCTTCATGGATACCATATTTGGGAGCAAAAAAACGACTGACAAAGTCAGAGCATTGGCCCTCGGCTGAAATGATAACACCTCTTAGATCGAGCTTCATTAACTGATTCATGTCGGGAGTGCAGTTGAGGACCTGTTGCTGGTTTTCCAGGATTACCAGATAATCCATGGACCGATAAGTCTCCTTCATACCCACGCTTAATCCACTCAGCAAACGGGGCGGTGCCTGGCAAGGTTCAAATGTTTGCGCAGGTAAATCCATCTCCAACAGGCCATCAGCGTGTCTGCAAACAGGCAAACGGCCGCTTCTAGAGTTAAAAACCACTGTTCTGCCATCCACAAGTTTACGTTCAAAAAGAAAATGCGCAGATGCCAGTGTCGCGTGTCCACAAAGATCAACCTCACCGTCGGGTGTAAACCATCGTATGTCGTATTGATCCATACCTGATTTCAGGATGAATGCTGTTTCCGAAAGATTGTTTTCAGATGCGATGGATTGCATGACAGAGTCCTCCAGCCGGTTTGATAGAGGGCAAACGGCTGCGGGATTACCCTGGAAAACTTTCTCTGCAAACGCGTCTATTTGTATCAAGTCAAGTTTCATTACTTGGGTGTTCATGCTCATCGCGGGCTGATGCATTGACGTGCCCATTGGAGCGCTTGTGAGCGGTCTTCTAATTCTCCTTCGATTTGCAGTTCATAGGCTTGATGGAGCAGGGTGCCTATTTCCTTGCCGGAAGGAAGCCCCATATCAATCAGGTCATTCCCCCGGAGAAATGGAATGGGGGCTTTTGTCAGAACTTCCAGTTCTGCCGCTTGAATGCGGAGTTGTTCGATGAATTTTGGGATGTCGGGTTCAAGGGGCGGGCGACCCATTGCGTCGGAAGCCATGATAAGGCACAGCGATGGAATGGATTCGGGTTCCAATCGTTTCGAGAGGCGGCGGACTGCTCGATTCGTGATCGTTTGCAGATGGATCATATGTTCCGATACGAGCGGGTACACCCTTGCTCTCAGTAAGTTGGGAGCTTTAAGCCTTTTCAGGAACAGATCGGCTATTTTTGCCCCGACTTTGTCATGGCCGGGCGATACGATCCTTTCTATTCCTTTCCTTATTGTTCTTTCGGTCGTGTCAGGTTTGCCGATATCGTGCAGAAGAACAGCAAACATCCATACTGCCCGGTCCTCTGGAGAAGTTGCTGATATCCAGTCGAACTCTCCGGCAAGCGAATCGCAACAATGATTTGTGTGATTCCAGACATTTCCCTCCGGATGCCACTCAGGGTCCTGAGGTGTATGGCGCAAGGCTGCGAGTTCAGGAAAGTTTTTCAACCATCCGGAGTCTGCGAGAAACTGCAGGCCTTTTGATGGGAATCGACTTTGACTCGCCCATTTATACCACTCATTCCACAAGCGCTCTGGGGGTAGTTGGTTGAATTGGTTGCGTATGGATCTGCAGAGTTCCAATGTGGCTGGATCGCCGTACATCCCAAACCTACCTGCAAATTGTACCCCTCGCATGACGCGCAATGGATCTTCTGAAAATGCATCCGATGTATGCTTCAATCGTCTTTTTTCTAAATCATTCTGGCCTCCGAATGCATCTATAATCGCATGTTTTCTGAGATCATACATGATTGAATTAATCGTATAATCACGACGAGAAGCAGCAATTCTGGGATCAAGCTGGGGATCTGTTTCGACATCAAATCCTTGGTGACCATCGCCAGTTTTAGTTTCCTTGCGAGGAATGGCAATGTCGTATGTTTCGCCTTTGCAAGGAGTCCATTTAATCACACCAAAGGAACGCCCAACCGTATCCGTACGCCCGTGCTTTGAAAGGATTCGGATCAACTTGTCCATGGAAATATTAAATACCTCGATATCGAAATCTTTGATCGCAATGCCAAGAAGCCAATCGCGTACACAACCGCCGACCAGGTAGGGGGTGGCATTTTCAGGAAGTAAATCCAGCAGTTTCATTACCGCGTTTGGAATGGGCATTACTTGATCCATGTATGGCAAATCTTATCACACAATCTTATGATATGGCGATCTCTCAAATCTAAACAAGCTGTCTTCAGACCACAGTCCATGAGAAACAATTCAGCTTGATTATGCTTTAGGGATTGCTACCTCGCTGCGGGTTTGATTGGTTAACTTGTACATGAGTGAAATGCCCGATCACAAATCATCAAGAAAAGCGGAAATCACTTCCGTTCCTGGTGATGCATTGGAGCAACCAAAGCGTATGCCTGCAGGCGCGGTTTCACGGGCGGCCATGCTGGCCTCACTGCAGCACAGAAACTACAGGATATTTTTCTTTGGCCAAATTATCTCACTGACAGGCACCTGGATGCAGATGGTTGCCGAAGCGTGGCTGATTTACGAAATCACTCGTTCGCCGCTTGCTTTGGGTATCATGCGGTTTCTGCACACCATTCCAGTTACTTTGTTTACGTTCTACGGCGGTGTTCTTGCAGATCGTTTTGAAAAACGCAGCATTCTTGTAGTGACTCAATGCTTCGCTTTGGTGCTATCAGTGATTCTTTACCTTCTGGCATCGCAAGGAGACATTCGTGTCTGGCAAGTGGGCATGATCGCTTTTGGACTTGGGGTAACGAATGCCTTTGACATTCCTGCGCGTCAAAGCTTTGTCGTCGATATGGTCGGAAAGAAGGATTTGACCAACGCGATTGCATTGAACTCTTCCGTTTTCAATTCAGCGCGTATCATCGGGCCAGCGATTGCTGGTATCATATTGAGTCGAATCAGCGTGGCAGCTTGTTTTTTAATCAACGCTTTTTCGTATGCTGCTGTTATCGTGGGGTATTTGATCATGCGACTGCCGCTGAAAGCCAATCAGGCGGATAAACGCAATGTAAGGACGGTCACAGGCGAGGCTTTACGGTGGATCTGGAAGCATAGTGAAGTCAGGGTTGTCTTTATACTTGTATCCATGATGAGCCTGTTTGGTATGGCTTACATTGCTCTGATGCCTGTTTTTGCCAAGGATATTCTTAATATTGGACCTGAGGGCTTTGGATGGTTGTTGACAGCCAACGGCATCGGGGCGCTTGTGGGATCATTCACCCTTGCTGCTACTGGGAATCAAGTTAATCGCAGCCGTTTATCCCTGATTGGATTGGGAGTCTTTCTGGTTTGCATGATATTTTTTGCCTGGAGTCGAAATGCACTGTTATCAAGCGCTATACTTGTCTTCGCCGGTTGGGGGATGATCATCTTCTTTGCAACTTCGAACACGCTCGTACAGAGCCATGTCTCGGATTCATTGCGTGGCCGGGTTATGGGGATTTACTCCTTCTGTTTCATAGGATTGAGTCCCTTTGGCAATTTCATATCAGGTGCACTAGCCAAATGGTTGCATGCACCGACTGCAATCACTATGGGGTGTCTCATAGGGATGTGCTTCTTTGCTTGGGCTGTGGTGCAAAACCGGTTTCGCACATAAACTTCCGTTGTGCTCTTTTACTACCTGCTCGCCATGGCAGGATTTATTTCCACTGTCTGGCCCAGTCCTGATGTAATTTCGAAAGTTTCTTTACGATATCAGGGTGATCAGATGCTACGTTGTGCATTTCACCAACGTCTTTTTGCAGATTTACCAAATACCTGTTGTCTCCATTTTGAATGGGGGCCTTGTTGCTCGTATCCTTTGGATTGCCCAGAAGCTTCCAGTTCCCTTCTCTGACTGCCCACTGAGGCTTGTTCCGGCTTCCGGTTTGCCAATGAAAGGTTGCATGTGATCCCGGAGCATCGCTGGATTGCAGGATAGGGGTTAAACTTGCTCCATCTATGGAGGTGGCTGGAAGTGGTATGTCACAAAGATCAGCAATAGTAGGAAACCAGTCGATGGAGGTTGCGAGTTGATTGCGGGTAAGATCTTCCTTCACGTGACCGGGCCAACTGATGATTGCTGGAACGCGGATCCCTCCCTCGAATAAACTGAACTTCGCTCCTCTGTAAGGCCCAGCATCACCACCACCTCCAAAAGTACGGACTTCGGTCGAGTGACCGTGATCTGATTGGAATATGATGATGGTGTCTCTGGTTAATCCATGTCGATCCACAGACTTGATAACTTCGCCAATTTTTTCGTCCATCGTCGAAACAAATGCAGCATACATTTTTCGAGGTTCGGGCAGGTGCTGGTAAAATGTCCTCCATCCATCCGTCCCTTGCAATGGATAATGAGGCACGTTAATCGCCCAATAAATGAAAAATGGTTTTTCCTTGTTTTGAGAGATGAACTCGTCCGTTTCTCTTACCATCAAGTCAGGGAAAAATTGTCCATCTTCCCAGATCTCTTCGCCGTTTCTCCACAAGTCGTGGCGATTGGGGCCATTCCAGTAAAAAAAGTGCGACCAGTTGTCGATACAGCCGCCCATATGCCCGAAGGAAGTGTCAAAACCTTGTCCGTTCGGCATGGTGTCAGGGGTATAACCAAGATGCCACTTGCCAATATGCGCGGTTGCATACCCTGCAGATTTCATCATTTCCGCAATCGTAGTCTGACTCGATGGCATTCCAACGTGCCCCTGCGCTGAGCTGACGTTTCCTGGCACACCGGCATGCTGGGGAAATCGACCTGTCAGAACGGCTGCCCTTGATGGAGAACAAACTGGAGCTGCTGAATAGAATTGCGAGAACTTGATACCTTTTTTGGCAAGCTGGTCCAAGTGAGGTGTATACAAATCCTTTGCTCCGTAACAATTCAAATCGATGCTCCCCTGGTCATCCGTATATATGAGAATGACATTCGGTTTTCTGGCCTCTAAACTGACTATGGAAAATGGAGATGCAAGGAAGCCTAAGCAAATTGCCGATTGGATGAATGGGAAAATGCAATTGTTTTTGAAACGATAATAAAACTGAGATGAAAGCTTTTTCATGGCTGATTGTGTTAAGTATGGGCATTGCGAGGCCCATGTGACAAGTCTATGGTAATCTTTTAGAATATCCGAGAATCAACCTGATGGTCAGATGCTCCAATCAGGACTTCCCCCCTTATTTCTCGACAGCATTTATCGATACCATGGACGGCACTGAATGCTAGATACCGATGGCATGCGTCAGGCGTGACAGGATGGGCCCGGGGAAAAGACCAAGGACAATCACTCCTATCACGGTGAAGCTGACGAGCGTAAATTGATAAGCATTGATTTGGATGGAATGATCGCCCTCTGTTTGGTCAGTGCAGAAGGCTGTTTTGAGGATTTTCAGGTAATAATAAAGAGAAACTGCACTGGCTCCCAGCGCCAGGACAACCAGTAGAATCAAACCCATTGGTTGACTTGATCCTTTGAGTGCAGCGATGAATAAGTTGAACTTAGCCAGGAAACCCACCATGGGGGGAATGCCAGCCATGGATAAAATCAGGATCATTAAACAGGCCGCCATCCAACCTGATTTGAACCTTAAACCTTCCAGTGACTTAAAATCACCCGCTCCACCATTCTGGTCTAGGATCTGCAAAAGGCCGAACATCCCGACGATTGAGATACCGTAAGTAAGCATGTAAAAAGATACGGAACTGGGTCCCAAAGGTTCAGGGGAGGTGATTCCCAGTAATGCATAGCCTGAGTGCGCCACTGCAGAATATGCCAGCAATCTTCTCAAGTTTGTTTGCTTCAACGCGGATAAATTTCCTATCAACATTGAAAGGCATGCGAGTAATCCAAGCAGTGGCAGCCAACCGGTAGTCCAATTTGTCCAATGGATGGAGCCTGCATGTCCAGCGAACCCTCCCCAAAGAAAACGTCCAAGAACGAAAAACCCCGCTACTTTCGATGCGGAGGCGATTAAACTGGAAACAGGGGTAGGTGCCGTTTGGTATACATCCGGGGCCCACATATGAAAAGGAGCTGCTGCAATCTTAAAACCAAACCCGGCCAAAGCCATAACAAGTCCCAGAGCAAGCAACGAGTCGGTAGGTTTCGATGCGATGGCCAATTGGATATCCGTCAGGTGCATGTGTCCTGAGACGCCATAAATTAAGCTGAACCCATAAAGAAGGAGGGCAGCTGAAACACTCCCGATCAAGAAATACTTATAGGCTGTCTGTGAACTGATGGATTTGTTTTTTTCAAAACCAGTCAAGACGTAGAGAGAAAGTGCAGTTAATTCGAGCGCAATAAAAACCAGGATCAAATGATCCGCTCCAACCAGTAGCAACATGCCCACGACAGCAAACAACAGCAGAGCATGAAACTCGCCTTGATGATTCAATCTTTTCTCCGTTCCCAAATGGAGCCATAAAGAAAGAACAGATAATAACAGAATTCCCAGCTTCACCCATCGAGTACCTTCGCTCACGAAGAAAACGTCTCCTTTGACGATACCCAGGGGTTGATTGAAAAGAAGAACTCCGCCGGCGAGCATGGTTCCGGCTAAAGAAATCCACGTCAATGTTCGTGTGGAACAGGGCTCCGTTGATGAACTCGACCGAATGAATGACGCCGCCAACACGACCAGAGCCGTCATGACAAGTATCCACTCTGGACCTGTCAGTCTGAGAATGTCTCCATAGGTCGTCGTATGAATCAATGATTCCATGATTTAATTACAGCGTGTTTCCTTGATCCAGCAGGGGTTTCAAAAGCGGTGATTGCAGGCTTGGTGCAATAATATCCAACAACAATCTTGGATAAATGCCAACAACGAGACTTGTAATGATTAACAAGGTTGCTCCAGCTTTTTCCTGGATTGTTAATCCCGGGAGAGTTGTTTGCAATGGTGTACTGGAGTCGAAATCAGAGCTCCAGAAAACACGGATCAACGCTCGCATTGAGTAGGCAACTCCAATAACAACGCCAGTTCCTGCCATCAACGCAAGGTAAGAATAGGAGGCCCATGCGCCAGTGATTATATGAAGTTCTGCTACAAACCCGCTGAAACCAGGCAAGCCCACTGATGCAAGTGAGGCGATGAGAAAGACGGTGGCGGTAAACGGAAACTGTTTGCCGAGTTGCATCGTTTCGAGCTTGTTGATATCCCTCGTGTGAGTTCGGGAATAGATCATGCGCCCGACGACTGCGAACAGCAATCCAGCCAGTATACCATGGGAAAACATCTGTAAAACTGCGCCATTGAGCCCCGTTTCGGTTGTCGCCAACAATCCCAGTAACACAAAACCCATGTGGCTGACGCTGGAATATCCAATGATAAACTTAAAGTCATTCTGCACCAGCGCTACAAGAGCACCCGCTACTATACCAATGGCAGCCAATAAAGCCAATTCCTCGCGCCACATGGCAGCGCCCATCGGGAAAAGTGTCATGGGAACTCTCAAAGCTCCGTATGCACCAAGTTTCATGACGACCCCTGCAAGCAACATGGATGCACCGGTTGGCGCGGCAACATGGCCGGTGGGAGCCCATGTATGAAATGGCCAAAGTCCAGCCAGGATGACGAATCCAATAAAAGTAACCGGAAAAGCCCATTGCTGAAACTCGGGAGTATAGGGGTGAAGGATCAATTGATTTAAATCAAAAGAAACACCACCTGAAACAATAAATGCCCCCATAATACCTATCAGAGCCATGGAACTTCCTACAAAGCTGTACAACACCAGCTTCATCGCTCCGTAGGACTTTTTTGTGGATCCCCATATTGCGATCAGGAAGTATTTCGGAATGATGGCTATCTCGTAGAATACAAACAGTAGAAAAAGATCGAAGCTGATAAAGACTCCATAGACTCCACCAATCAGTGTAAGGAAAAACCCAAAGAACTCGTTTGCTCTATCTTCAATATTCCACGAGAAAAGGACAGCGGCGACTGAAGCAATTCCAGTCAAAACCACCATGACAATGCTGATTCCATCAGCAGCCAGATAATAGGATATTCCCAATGAGGGGATCCAATTCCATTTGGTGACATCCACCACCGGATTGCCATCGATAGGGGTGTAGGTCGCAGCGCAGAAAAGCGCAACGAAGGCAGAAATAACTGTGCCGAAGAGCGCTAGATGTCGGCTGAGGTCAGGACGCTTCGACGGGCACAGGAAACAGCCCAGTGCGCTCATGAAATGAAATGTAAACGGTCCAGCCCAGCATAACTAGAATTGCATTGCTCTGATAACATTGTTAATGACTGGATTCAATCCGCTCAGCAGCAAATGAGGGAAGAATCCAAGAACGACCATGATGACAATAAAAGGAGATACGAGAATGGTATCCATCAGGGATAAATCCTTGAATTTAGCCGCTGACTCTCCGGCCTGGCCGTGAAAAACGACTTGAAGGAATCTGAGTAGAAAAACAGCAGTGATGAGAAGGCCTGCTACCGCCATGCAAGCAGCCCAGGGAACAAGCGCAAATACTCCTTTGAAAATCAGGAACTCGCCTACGAAACCGCTTCAAGCCAGGCAATCCGATGGATGCGAACACTGCCAACCCCATGGTCCCCGCCATCAGCGGTGCAACTTTACGGAGACCTCCATGCTCATCAATCAGCATCTTCCTGCCAATCCTGTTTTCCATGGCGTTGACAAAATAGAAGAGGACAGAGGCAATGATTCCATGAGCAAACATTTGCAGCATGACACCACCCAGTACCGATGATTTCTGGATTTCAAGGTTCATGTCCCCATTGGTGACTACACCAAGGGAAAGGATTCCCAGCATGCAATATCCCAGATGATTGATGGACGAATAAGCAAACATGCGTTTGATACTGCGCTGTCCCATGGCGGCAAAAGCGGAATAAATAATACCAATAACGGTGAGCACAAGAAGCGACGTTAGTAATTTGGGTAAAGCGTAGGGCATCATAGGCAGCCCCATCCTGATCAGGCCATAGAGTCCCATTTTGGACATTAACCCTGTCAAGACCATGGTCACGGGGCTGGGGGCGTGATCATATGTATCTGGTAACCAGCCGTGCAAGGGAACCCATGGCACCTTGATGGCTAGACCAACAAAAACAAGTAGGAAAATAAGGGCGCACAACCAACCGATAGGCATGTCAAACCAACCCAAATTCGAACCGATGAGATCTGCCAAGTTACCAGCGCTGGATTGTGAAGCAAGCTCATCAAATTCAAAGGAACCCGTGGCGCCGGCAAGCGCCAGGAAACCCAGCAGGAGTGCAATACTGCCAGCCATGGAGTACACAAAAAATCTCATTGATGAACGGTCCTTACCAGCGGACCCCCATATTTTGATCAGGAAAAACGCTGGGACCAAACTGATCTCATAGAAGCAAAACCAAAGGAAAAAGTTGGTGGCAGTGAACACTCCCAGTAAGCTTCCTTGAATGATGAGAAGGCATCCAAAGTAACGTGCTTCATTTTTATGGGCATTCGAACAACCTATGGAAGCGCCATAGGCGAAGGGCATGATCAATCCAGTCAGTAATACCATCAATCCGCTGAGCCCGTCCATACTGAGAGAATAGTCCACACCCAGCGTGGGAATCCATGTCACTCGCTCGGCGTATGAGCCCAAAGCATTCTCCGGTGCTAGCTGTTGCCCACAGGACGGTAGAAATCACAGAAACAAGGGAACTGACGAGCATTCCAAACTGACGGGCACTGCTGCCTTTTGCTGTGTGGATGAACAAGAATAGAATTCCTGTAATCAGGGGGATCCATATGATCAGACTTAACCAGGGTATTTGTGTCATTGCTTACCTCCCCAAATCCAAAAAATAGTCAGCAAAAGGAAGCCCAGAGCGACCACCTGCAAATAGAATTGAACACTTCCGTTGTGCGCTTTGGAAACACGATTGGACTGATTTTGGATGCCCTTGCAAGTTCGATCAAAACCGGCGTTAATGATCCATTCATCCCAGAGACGACCGATCCATGAAGTCATCTTACTGACGAATACAATCCCGTCCATCATGGGCAATATGCAATTTTTCTCAAACCAAGCGCTGGCATTTGCAAGATCACGCGTCCATTGGATGATTGTTTTCTCATAAAATTCATCGAGGAAAAATTTACCATTCAATACGCTGAACCAGCCGGAAGGAAGCCGTTCCTCCAATGGATCGGTATCTCGTAATGGATCAAAAACCAGACTACTGTAATACCACCAACCACAGGCTATACCCAACAACACGATTACCGAGGATCCAAATGCCAGGATAAGGACTGAACCATGCAATAGCGCTCCTAGATTCCATTCTACGACACCCCCTTCCAGGAAAGATTTGAACCAAGGGAAAACCGGAGTTCCCATGAATCCTGCAAATATGGCAAAAAAAGCGAGGAAACGCAGTGGGATGAGCATGGAAGAAGTACTTTCATGGGGAACTCCAACCTTGTCCATGGCCGAGTGTTTTTTGCGGGCCAACCTGTTTGTTCCAAAAAAGACCATGCACATCTGCCGTGACATGTAAAAAGCAGTCAGAAAGGCCCCAGCAAGTGCGATGAGGAAAGGTATATAGCTCCCATGCCAGTGAAGGCTGGCATGAAGGATTTCATCCTTACTCCAGAACCCAGAGGTCACCAGTGGAAACCCTGCTAATGCCAGCATGCCGATTCCGTATGTTGCGAAGGTTACCGGCATTGTTTTTCGCAGCCCCCCCATGTAACGAGTGTCCTGTTCCCCATGACAGCCATGGATTACGGAACCGGCACCAAGGAAGAGCAAAGCTTTAAAAAACGCATGTGTGATCAGATGGAACATAGCAACTGCGACTCCACCGGTTCCCAGACCAAGCATCATATAGCCCAGCTGTGAAATAGTTGAAAATGCCAGAATACGTTTGAGATCAGACTGGGCGCAGGCGGCCAAAGCGCCTACCAAAGCTGTGATGGCTCCAACCCATGTGATCAGTGTCAGAGCCTGAGTTCCCGCTCCAGGTATAGAGAGCAGGGGGTATACCCTTGCCATCAAGAAAACACCGGCGGCCACCATCGTGGCTGCATGGATTAATGCACTGACCGGAGTGGGACCCTCCATGGCATCAGGCAACCAGACGTGTAATGGAAACTGTCCTGATTTACCCATTGCACCTACAAAGATCAGCCCACCAATTGATGTTGCAGCGGTCAGACCCGCCAAACCGGCCGCAGTGGTCATCCACCCCAGGGCTGCAGTTTCCAAACAACCTTGACCAGCATCATAAAAAAGCAGTGTTCCTGCTTCTTGATATAGCCAGAGTATACCGATAAAGAACCCTAGATCACCAATCCGAGTTGTGATAAATGCTTTTTTGGAAGCTGCAGCTGCGGCGGGTTTCTCATACCAGAACCCTATGAGTAAATATGAGGCGAGACCAACAACTTCCCAACACATGAATAAAACCAGAAGATGGTTGGATATCAACAGTCCCAGCATGGCACCCGCAAAGAGGGAGAGGAAGGCGTAGAATCTCACAATGCGTGGATCCTTCTTCATGTATCCGATACTGTAGATGAAGACAAGCAAAGAGATAAACGTCACCATAACGAGCATGACTGCGTTCAGTGGGTCTAGAAGCCAACCAATCCTTACGGTGGTTGACCCTACGTCAAACCATGTGAAGTTGTGGGTCAGTCTTTGCACTGAAACTTCGCCGGAGGAATCATTTGTAATTGAAAAGCAAATGAGTGAAGCAATGAAGCTCAGAGCCATTGATCCGCATGCAAAATAAGCAGCACCTTTACCCGATTTAGCAGGGAAAAAGCTCAAGATCAACGCCGATAAGACAGGCAATCCTGGTATCAGCCAGATGTATGATATCCAATCACTCATCCCTTGAGGTCCCCCATGTTTTCGGGGTTTGTAGACCGGTAGTGGCGATAAATAGATATGGCTAAAGCAAGTCCAACAGCAGCTTCGGCTGCTGCAATTGCTATAGCAAAAACAACCATAGCCAGACCGGAAACTTCCTCAGAACTTGGATGAAATCTCCAAAAGGCGACAAAATTAATATTGGCCGCGTTAAGCATCAATTCCACTCCCGCCAGCATGATGATGATGTTCCGGCGTAGCAACACTCCCATGAGTCCGGTGCAAAAAAGACCAGCACTCAATAATAAATAAGGTGTGAGTGAATCCATGATCATTTATTGCCCGATTCTTGATTTTTTGAAAATGATGCATTTCTCCTGAATACTTTTTTCTCAGGTAGTGCAATCAATGCTGCTCCAATAAGTGCCACTGTCAAAAGGAGAGCCATGACCTCGAGTGGTAGTACGTATTGTGACAATAAGCTATTTCCGAGTGCATGCAGTGAATCAGCTTTTGCTTCAGGGATTTTTGACTGTCTCAGTGAGGAGTTGAAGATGGCGAATGACATTACTCCGAAACCTGCGATACCAATGAGCGTGCCGGTTATCCAGTGAACAGGATCCCAACGCTTCAGAGTTAATTCAGTGCCACCTCGTGTCATCAAAAGAGCAAAGAGCATAAGAATTGAGACGGCACCGATATATACAAGTATCTGCGAAAATCCGATGAATTCTGCACCTAGTTGAAGGAACACTAGTGCGATGCCCGCAAAGGTCACAGTCAGGCACAAGACACAATGAACCAGGTTTCGCAGCGTCATTGCAGCAATGGCGGATGCCATTGTGATCAATGCTGTGATGGTAAAAAATAAACTCATTTGCTCACCCCTGCTTCTTCAGCATATCGATAAGTGCGTGGATTGAATCTGGAAGCCTGGCTCAAGATTCGACTCCATCCAAAATAAGCCACGCAATTCAATAATCCACTTAAGATCCATGCGGCAACGCCGCCATCAAGTGCCACCCAGACTCCGGCAGCAATCAAATTGACAACGGACATGGGTAACATGAATTTCCATGCAAATTCCATGAGTTGATCAGCACGGAGGCGAGGCATGGTGCCTCGAATCCAAATGAACAGCAATACCAGGCTCGTAAGTTTACCAAATAACCAAACGGGGCCGGGGATAAAGCTGAGTATAGGCAATGGTGCGTGGTAGCCTCCAAGAAATAAAGTGGCGGTCAAAGCACACATGGCAAACATCGCAACACCCTCAGCCATGAAAAAAAGTGCATATTTGAAACCCGAGTATTCGGTCATGTGACCAGCGATCAATTCAGATTCTGCTTCCGGTATGTCAAAGGGTGATCGATTGATTTCTGCGAGGGTTGAAATAAGAAATAAGATACATCCGAGGAAACCCCATGGCGTGAAGATGTGCCAGGTGTGAATTCCCCCCGACTGGGCTTGAGCCACATCTGACAGGGAGAGAGAACCAACCACCATCAAGACGGATAGGGCAGAAAGAATAAGCGGTATCTCGTAACTAATCATTTGAGCAATAGCCCTCAATGCTCCGAGGAGCGCGTATTTGTTTCGGCTACCCCATCCAGCCATAAAAATGGCTAATTCTGAGGCTGCACCCATCGCGAAAAAGAACAGAATTCCTGTTTCAATGTCCAGCGCAATGAGGCGGTGACCGAAAGGGATGACAGAAAGCCCGAGCATGGCTGAAACTAACAAGCCCAGTGGAGCCAGAAAATGAATCAAATGATCCGCATTTTTCGGGACAATATCCTCTTTGGTTAACATCTTGATACCGTCTGCGACAGGTTGTAAGAGACCGCCTGGCCCAACTCGGTTTGGGCCGTAGCGATTTTGAATGCGGCCAAGCATTTTTCTCTCAAGTAATGTTGCCAACGCAAACAATCCTCCGAAGCTGGTCATGATAGGAAGACTGGATAGAAAAGCTGACCCGACAGGTTGTAGTGACCCTGGCATTTGCAGGACCAGATAATATTTGATGGTGATTAAAAGTTCCTCAAACCACATGGCTATTCTTCTTTGGCTTTTTCAGCCTTTGAGAGAGCTGCTTTCGTGGCCGCTTCCTCTTTTGCCTTGGCTAACTTTTCCGCTTTGGCTTTTTCTTTTGCCAAATGATCTTCTCGTTTCTGCACTCGAATCTCATCCGTTTCTTGCGCTTCGGTAGGGTGGATGCTGTGATAATACTTGTTTGACTTGGCTAGTTGATCCTTTGTCAGTAACAAGGATTCAAAACGGTCTGACCCGGCGTACTCAAAATCGTTATCCATTCGGATGGACTCAAAAGGGCAAACCTCAACACAGATTTGGCAGCCCATGCAGACCGAAACATCGATATCGAATATCTTGGGTTGCATTTGCATTTTGCCGAGAAAATCGGGTTTTTTCTCTTTGTCCTTTTCAATGTAAATACATTGTGGTGGGCATTCTTTTTCACAGATCTGGCAAGAAACACACCTCAGGCCAGCTTCCCAATCATCTCCATCATAGATGAGGAAAGGAAAGTTCCTTGCGTTTTCCTTGGCCGGGATCTTTTGCTCAGGATACTCCACCGTCGTCAGCCTATCCGGATCGTGAAAACTACCTGTCAGATTGCGGGCAGTTTCTACCATGCCCTTGAGGATACCTTTTCCGATCATATTTGCGTTCTTTCTTTTTTCATCGGTCTACCTCTCCCAATACTATATCAATGCTCCCAAGAATAATGACGGCATCTGCAATGGTTTGGCCCAGGCACATATCCTCAAGAATGGTCAGATTAATCAAACTTGGTGGCCTTACGCGATATCGATATGGCTTGGGGGATCCATCACTGATCAGATAAAAACCGAGCTCGCCTTTGGGCGCTTCGATTCTACCATAGGCCTCTCCCGGAGGGGGTCTGAACCCGCGTAACTTTGCCTTGGGGTTCACGTAGTCACCATTTGGAATCTCTGCAAGTGCCTGTTGGAGTATTTTAACGGATTCTCGCATTTCGAGCACACGAATCATGTAGCGGTCGTAAACATCTCCATGGTCTCCCAATGGGACTCGAAATTGAAAACGATCGTAAATGCCATATCCGTCCACTTTACGGAGATCATAATTCACGCCGGTTGCCCTCAGCACGGGACCGGCGACCCCTGCATCAATGGCAAGCTCGGGTTTTAGAATTCCCACATGTTGAGAGCGCGCCATCAAGACCTCATTTTCAGAGATGAGAGCTTCAAATTCATCGAGGAACTGAGGGAAGGCTTCGACAACAGATTGTGCTTGCTTGATCCAGTCAGCCGAGACATCGCATCGGCAACCTCCAAAGCGCATGAAATTACACATCATACGTGCGCCACTCAACGATTCAAAAAGATCGAGTATCCGCTCACGCTCTCGAAAAGCATACATCAAAGGGGTCCCTAAGGCCCCCATGTCCTGCACCAGGAAACCAATCAAACTGACATGATTCTGAAGTCTGGTTAATTCAGCTGTGATGACCCTGATGTATTCAGCCCTTTCTGGAACTTCAATACCTGCCAGTTTTTCGACTGACAACGCATAGGCCCAGTTATTTGTCATTGAATTGAAATAATCCAGACGATCTGTATAGGGCATCGAACCGAGATAGCTGGTACTTTCAGCAATTTTCTCATGGTTGCGATGGAGGTAGCCGAAAACAGGTTTTAGCTTGGTGATGGTTTCACCTTCCAGTTCGACGTCCATCCTGAATACACCGTGCGTTGAAGGGTGGTGAGGGCCCATGGACACCTCCATACGCTCAGTTCCTTCTGTGACACCCTCTACTCCTGTAGCGTGCATTTTAAATTGAGGCATCGCTTCGCCTGGGTGATCTGGTGAAGGCGTCATTTTGCACCTCCCTTCTGTGTCAGGCTCTTCTTTAAGACATCGCCATGAGGTGTTGGCTCATAGTCATAGTCATCGGGTTCGACGTAATCTCTTCGCATGGGATGATCTTCAAATTCATCCCACATGAGTAATCGTCGAAGATCGGGGTGGCCCTCAAAGTGTATGCCGTAGAGGTCGAATATTTCCCGCTCCTGCAATTCGGCACTGCGCCAGATGGGCGTAAGTGATGGTAGTTCCACCTTGTCGGTTCGGTTTTCCGTGCGCATGCGTAGGATGACCGGGCCCAACGACCGGCTGATGGAATAAAGGTGATAGACTGCTTCCAGACATGGATGCATGGGCTCCTCGCCGGCATCCTTTACGGGTTGTTTGGGAGTTTGTTTGGTAATTGCGTCCTCGGGC
>CALSPN010000042.1 GCA_943788245.1 uncultured Verrucomicrobiae bacterium
ACCATCTTTACAACCCAAGTATGTCTCCCGACGGGAAATGGATCGTATCAACGGTTCACGCCGGCATGGGATTCAAACATGCCATCCTTTTGATCGAAGCCGAAGGCGATGGCATTCATAGTCTGGATATTCCCGGATGTCGCCCGACATTTAGTCCCAATGGCAAATACGTTGCCTGGGGGCCCGGTGATCATGAAATCGCGGTGGGAGAGATCGATTGGGAAGCCAACCCACCCAGAGTCAAAAAGAAATGGTTGTCCGTGAAGGACAAAGTCAACAAGGTCTACCATGTCGATTGGTCGCCAAACAGCGCCTTCCTGAGCATCAGCCGGGGCGTCAAGAGCGATGGTGATTTATCCAAGCCCGGTACACACCAATCAGCCTGCGAAATCGTCGGTGTTTACGCCAAAGACTGGAATCTCATTACAGTGCCACTCGATCAGGGACCTGAAATCGATCTGTCCAAAGCAAGTGCAGACCAATTCCACCAAATCACCCAAGACGGCAGCAGCAACAAAGAATCCGACTGGTTTACATCCGCTCAATAAGTTCATGAATCATTGGCAACATATTTTCGTCGGCCTGTGCGGTGGCATGGGATTGCTGGCGCTTGCCGGCTGTGGTCCTTCGACATCGAATGAGCAAACCTCTGGATCCACAAACGCATCCTCAGGCATGATGTCGTTTCCAGTGAAAACTGCTTCCGGTATCGAGATGATCTTTTTGGGTGGCGGAACTTTTACGATGGGAAGTGATCAGGAAAGCCCCGACGAAGGTCCTGCCCACAAGGTCACTTTGAGCCCATTCCTGATCGATCAGTATGAGGTCACGCATGAACAGTTTGCAAAAGTTCAAATCCCCAACCCGTCCCACTGGCAGGACGATCCGCGCAAGCCCGTGGAACAATTACGATGGCGCGACGCCAAACTCTATTGCAACGAACGCTCTTTACTGGAGGGTTTAACGCCCTGCTATGACGAGGCGAAGGAAGGTTGGCCCTGCAACTACGAAGCGAATGGCTACCGCCTGCCTTCTGAAGCCGAATGGGAATTTGCGGCGCGCGCTGGGTCAAAGGATCGTTATCCAGTTGGCAAACGTGCCCTCAATCAGTCGGCTTGGTTCGGGGATAACGCGGGTAAACAAACGCATGTCGTCGGCACGCGTCGTCCCAATGATTGGGGCATTCACGATATGTATGGCAACGTGTCCGAGTGGTGTCAGGACGCCTATGAGGAAGAATACTACGCTTCCAGCCCTGAGAAGGATCCACGTGGACCTGAGGACACTGCTGAAAATAATCGCAGAGTCATGCGCGGTGGTTCCTGGAAATCGAGTGCCGACATGTGCCGTGTGACCTTTCGGCAGGGTCAGCAGACAGGCGATTCGGATGCCTGCTTTTACACGGACTTCTGCGGTTTTCGATGTGTGCGATCCATCAGTGAGGAAGATGCGAAGAAGTTAGTAAGTGACACCTCATCGGAATAAGCGGGATAACCTCTATCGGCACCTGAAGACTAAGTGAGCTCATTCATTATCCACATATTGCAGCGATACCAAGGTGACATGAAAACGGAGGAAGCAGAATCCGAGGGTTGTGAGGTATGGATGCCGCGATCTGCCGTTCGCAATCTGCAAAATGAAAAGGTGAGCAGTTGACATGTTGTTTCATACCTGGACCTTCCTCATCTTTTTTCCCATTGTTTTCCTGGGCTACCTTGCCTTCAAGAAAACCTCCCTTCGCGTGCCCTGGCTTCTGGCCGCTTCTTATGTTTTTTATGGCTCCTGGAACCCTTTCTATTTATTGCTGATCATCTACTCCACGGCCCTGGATTACTGGGTGGTCGCCTGGATGGAAGCTTGTGGTTCTTCGAAAAGCGCGCATTCAAGCAGCAGGCGTTGGGCCTCGTTGCTCCAGTGGCGTTCACCTGTCCGTTCCCTGAGAGTGGCGGCATGGATCGGTCGAGTGGGTTTGTTGCTGAGTCTTGGATTGGGCTTGATGGGTCCTGCTGGCTCCCAAGCGGTTGCCTGTCTGCTGGGGGTTCTCTCCTTGACCATGATGTTCGCCGCGTCCATGCAGAGCCGCAAGGCCTGGCTCTGGGTAAGCATGATCAACAACCTTTCCTTCCTGCTCTATTTCAAATACGCCGATTTCTTCATCGAAAACGCGAATCAATTATTCGTTCGATTGGGTTTCAATATCCAATGGCCGGAGGCTGCCACACTGATGCCCTTCGGCTGGGAGTATCTGCTTCCGGTAGGGATTTCATTTTATACCTTTCAATCGATGAGCTACACCCTCGATTTTTATTTCGGTAAACTTCCACGAGAAAAAAAGTTCCTCAACTTTGCGACATATGTTGCCTTTTTTCCGCAATTGGTGGCAGGCCCCATTGAACGTGCCGCCTCCTTGTTGCCGCAGTTCGAGAAAGCGCCCAGGATCCGTATCAAGGATATCACAGACGGAGCTTCCTTGTTCCTGATAGGCCTGTTCAAGAAATTGGCACTGGCCAACTACCTTTCCTATTATGTGGAGCGGGTGTATGGCATGCCGGATGAATTCGGTGGCGCCGCTCTGGCTCTGGCAACGCTGGCGTTTGCGTGGCAGATTTACTTTGATTTCAGTGGTTACACCGACATGGCGCGGGGTATTGCCTTGATGATGGGATACAAATTGATGCTGAATTTCAATCGCCCCTATCTGGCGACCAGTCTTGGGGATTTCTGGTCACGCTGGCACATCAGTTTGTCCACCTGGTTCAGGGATTATGTTTATATTCCATTGGGAGGCAACCGTCATGGAGCCAAGAAAGCCTATCTTTATCTAGGGATCACATTTTTACTTTCAGCCGTCTGGCATGGTGCCGCCTGGACGTTCATTATATGGGGTTTGCTGCATGCCGTTGGAACCATGGCAACGCGCGAACTGGAGAGCCAGGCATGGTATCATGACCGAGTGCCCATCGCGTTGAAGCGACTGTTCGTTTTTCTTTTTGTGAGTTTTGCATGGATATTTTTCCGTGCCGAAACGGTGAGTGATGCGTGGTTGATCGTGAGCCGCATTGCTGGAAGTGCCTGGACTGATCCCGCCATGCCTCTGCTGATGATGGGCTTGATCGTTTCGATGTGGGCCTACCAATGGTTGCAGGAAACACGATTCAGAATCTGGACCGAAGCAGCGTGGTTCAAGGTCATGGGAGCGGTGTTCATGTTGATATGGCTTTGCTTTTTCAGCTCTTCGGGGGGGGCATTCATTTATTTCCAGTTCTAATCCATGAAACAGGAAAATTCCAAACAGATGCCAAGTCAGAGCGATGCCGGGCGCAAATTACAAAAGGCTCTGCCTCATGCGTTTCTCTTATCCGTCCCTCAGTGGATTGGGGTGCTGGCTGTTTTTCTCGCACTGGTGCTTTTCTTGCCCTCGGCATGGGAAGCATGGGAGTCTTTTGATCCTGAACTCAACTACCGTGTGCCTTATGAAACGAGTCAGGATTACTGGCAATACGAACGACACCTGAAGCAGCGCACACAAGGGAGCGACATTTTCTTCGTGGGTGATTCGGTCGTCTGGGGGGAATACGTCACTGCCGATGCGACCTGGTCCGCTTTTTTAAATGAACAGGCTGCGGGAGAATACCAGTTTGTGAACCTGGCTTTGAATGGTCTTTATCCGCTGGCATTGGAGGGGCTCGTGCGACATTACGGAAGTGATTTAAGGCAAGGCAAGGTCATGCTTCATTGTAACCTGCTATGGATGAGCAGCCCTTCCGCCGACCTGTCACAATCGAAGGAACAAGTGTTCAATCATCCCACCCTTGTCCCCCAGTTCCGGGTCTCCATTCCGAGTTATCGTGCCACTTTGGATACGCGTCTCGGCAGGGCCATCGGTCATCAATGGAGTTTTCTGGCCTGGGTGCGCCATTTGCAGATTCAGTATTGGGAACAAAAAGATCCTTACGCCTGGACCCTGGCTGACAATGGCAAATACCCACCTGCGTATCCCAACTCCTATACGATGCCATGGTCGGTTGTGGATGGGCGTTTGATCTCTGAACCTGAGAGGGACCCTGATCGAGGCCTGCAAAGCACCAGGCACAAGCCATGGTCTGAAGAGGGTGTAGGCACGCAGCGATTTGACTGGGTCCCTTTGAATGATTCCCTTCAATGGCAGGCGTTCCAACGATTGTGCCAATTGCTGCAGGAGCGAGGGAATGATTTGATCGTCGTCCTCGGGCCGTTCAACCAGCACATCATGACAGTGGATAATCGAGCCAAATTCAAAGCTATTGAAAACGAAGTGAAGCAATGGCTGGAGTCACTGCTCCATTGTCTACAGCGCCCCAAGCTTCTTGATAGTTCACTTTATGGAGATGCCAGCCACCCGCTGACGCAGGGGTATCGGCAACTGGCAGAATCCTTGTGGAATGATTCGGACTTCAAAGAGTGGTTGGCTGTTCCGAAGTAAATGATTTTGTATTTTTAATTGGCAATGAGGATTGCAATATTAAATTTTGTGTTTAAAACCGTGAATTATTACTATCCTGAACTTGAGATCATGGAGCTTTACAGGGAATTTTTTCAAATTATTCGAAAGTTGAATGAACATGACGCCGCATATTCGGTCGTTGGTGGAATTGCATTGGCTTTTCATTCTCTCCCTCGTTTCACACGTGATATCGATATCCTGGGAACACCTTCAGATCTTAAAAAATACCAAGAGGTTTTTTCAGAGCTTGGTTATATTTCATTAGGAAAGCCATGGACCTTTGTGAATACCGATATGACCCTGCATCGTTACGGTAAGAAGAGTGACGTGAGCAAGGAGGAATTGTTAGTTGTTGATTTGTTAATTGGAAACGAACCTGCTCATCTGAAGATCATCGAACGAAGTATTGTCGATGAGTCGTCCGCTGGGAATGTCAGTCTTGCCAGACGGGAGGATCTTATCTGGATGAAGGAGATTCGGGGTTCTTCTCAAGATCTTGTTGATATCGAAAAACTCAAGGAATCGCATGACCAGGATTGAACGTACGCTCAAAGAGTTGGATGATCTACGGCAATTCTATTACCAGATCAAACAACGAAAACAACCTGAGAGTCAGGCGTCTGGAAGTTGTGCAGATGCGCGGGCTTCAAAGCCCGGTAACAACGAATTAGAGGAAAGCTTTTCTCCATAAATTTCTGCTGCTTAATATCCGTTAACAAGCGGCAAAATGGATTGATTCCATTCGAGTTCCTTGTCATGTTTCACTATGAAAGCATTGGAAAAAGAGTTCCAGAAATTGCCCAAGCCAGAGAAAACAGGTATCATGGAACTCATTTGGGCAGATTTATTGAAAGGAGAAGATCCCATTCAATCACCTGATTGGCACCACCTGGAATTCGAGGTCACGGAAAAAAAGGATTCAAGAAGGAAAAGAACAATTTCAAGACTGGATTGCTGCAAAAGAAGCCATTCGCAGAGCATGAAGATCCGGATTCTAACTGCTGCTACCCGTGATTTAGTAAACGGAAAAAAGTTTTGCAATCTTCAGGAGGAGGGAGCTGGATTCCCTTTATTCTGACATCGATTCTTTACTTTTATTTTCAGGGGTTCACAAAAAGGTTCGTGGCTATTTTTGTATGCTTTCCAAGCGGTTTCCTTATGCGATTTATTATAAATTGGAAGAGAATGAAATAAGGGTCTATCGAATTCTCGATTGCCGGCAAAACCCCATCAAGATCAAGAAGGCACTGAAATCATCTTTTAATCTTTAGTCTGGCTGTGGAAGTTCATTCCTTCAACAAACGTGTCCGTTACCTTGAGTGTTGGATCCAGCAGGATAAAATCAGCTCTTTTTCCAACTTCCAGACTTCCGATCTCATCATCCATTCCGACTCGTTCTGCGGGGGTGAGGGTGGCCATGCGGATGGCTTCGTGAAGTTCTGCGGAGGTGTTTTCATACATGTTGCGCACCATGGTATCCATGCCTACCACTGAACTTGCCAGCGATTCCCTTGAAACAAACCCGACCTTGCCATCGCTTTCGAACCATGCGCCTTCATCCTTCGGACCAAATCGATATTTTCCAGGAGGCATGCCCATGGCACGGTTGGCGTCGGTGACCAGGCAGAGTCGATCGGGGCCAATCATACGGTAGGCAAACTCGAGTAACTCAGGTGACAGGTGTTCCCCATCTGCAATGACCTCCGTGCTCATTTCCGGTTCCATGAGGACGAATTGTTCCATGCTCCCTTGCATCGGGAATCCGTACTGTTCGCGTATTCCCGAGATGGAGCTCATCGCGCACCAGAAATGATCCACATGCCGCATGCCCGCTTCAAACGCACTGGGCCATTTCATTCCAGGTGGCGTTGGAATGACCGCAGGTCACCAGGTAACCACGTTGGCTTGCTTCCCTGTAAAAGGCTTCCGCACCGGGAAGCTCCGCTGCGCAGGTTGCCACTTGAATAATGCCCAAATCGAAACATCGCATGTATTCGTCCGGATCAGGGTCGCGGCGTCCATCCAAGGAATGACACCCGACTTTATCGGGTGCAAAGAAAGGTCCGTAATAGTGCACCCCTCCGATACGTGCTCCATCGCTGATTTGATGATTTTCCTGAACCGAGAGGCAGGCGTGGAGCATTCGATCCAATTGGTCGGGGGTACCGGTCGTCGTGGTTGGAAAGAGGGTGGTCGTGCCGTGTCTGGCATGGATGCGATTGGCGATGCGAACCGCTTCAGTGGTGCCGTCCATATAGTCTGCATTTTCGCCTCCGTGCACGTGGATGTCGATGTAACCCGGAGCGATCCATCCATCCTTGACATGCTTCACCGCTTGTTGCTCCTCCACTGGGCAAGCATCCCATGGACCGACATACTCAATGAGACCGTCGCCTGTGACGAGGCAGCCATCCTGAAGTATTTGATCCGGGAGCACCAGATCTCCTCTGAAGACGGATTGATCCATTGGACAGCGTTGGAATGTTACTAGCGTGATCTGAACTAGCGTCTGTCGTTCAACTTGGCGAGCAATCGAAGGATTTCGATGTAGAGCCAGACAAGTGTGACCATCAAACCGAGAGCTCCGACCCATTCCATGTATTTGGGAGCACCTGCCTCGGCGCCGTTTTCGATGAAATCAAAATCAAGGACCAGATTGAGTGCGGCGATGACAACAACCCCCAGACTGAAAATAATACCAAACGTGCCGGAACTATGGATGAAGGAAAGTCCTGAACCGAAAAAACTCATGATAAAACTCAGCAGGTAAACCATCCCTACGGCTCCTGTCGCGGCAAACACACCCAGCTTGAAATTTTCCGTCGCCTTGATGAAGCCCGTTTGATAGGCGAAGAGAAGACTGAACAAGGTTCCGAACGTCAGGCAGATTGCGTTGAATACCAGCCCCGGGTATTTCATTTCAAAAATAGCTGAGATCGCACCAAGGAATAAACCTTCCAGCAATGCGTAAAGCGGTGCGGTGAATCCTGCCCACGTCGGTTTGAACATGGTTGCAAGCACCAAAACAAATCCTCCAATGGCCCCGCCAATCGCCAATGGCATTGGATTTCCTTCCTGAGATGCCATGCGCCAGGTCACAGACGCACTGAAAACGGCGAGCAACAGCATGATCGCTGTTTTGACCACTGTTCCTTGAATGGTCATGGTGTTGGAGCCTGCGTACCCACCCAAGCGGGTGAAGGTGCGATCGTTTAAAACAGGATTGGCAGTGCGCATCATATCATTCACAAAATACACCTTTAAGGGCTTGGGTGCAAGCGTCTCAGACGTCTATTCTCTTTGCCATTTTTTGATAAAGACCTTTGCGGCAATATGCGCTTATCTGAAATATCTACCCCGCAAGGGCCAATTCTGCTTTTTTATTAATTGAGTCCATTAGCTGGTCAGAGGTTCAGGACGCTTCTGAAAAAAACATCCGGTGGATCGTCCCAGGCCTCCTTTGTTTTATTTTGTCTGGGCCTTTGAATCAGCAGGGATCGGCTAGTGTTACCTTCCTTTTTCTGGAAGCAAAAGATCAGCATCCTCCCACCGGTTTTACTTGACCATCCACAGTCAGGAAACCATCGTGCAAAGTATCTCTTGAGAACCAACTGCGGATCATTGTCATGAAAAATTTGTCTGTCAGAGGTTTGTCCCTCATTCCAGCTTCTCGTTATCAGTCCGGATTTACCTTGATTGAGCTGCTGGTCGTCATTGCCATCATTGCCATTCTGGCAGGCATGCTGTTACCTGCACTCAGCAAGGCCAAGGGAAAGGCAAAGGCCATCAAATGCGTCAACAACAAGCGGCAGCTGGGTTTTGCCATGTTGATGTACAAGGATGACAACGAAGAAACATTGATCAATCTCGCCGTCAAAGATACCGACGCTTCCGACAAGGTAGTGACAGATGATCGACAGGGAGGCATTCGCTGGTGGCCCGATCTATTAAAAAATTACAGTGTGGAACGAGCTGTCAATCAGTGCCCTTCAGTCAAACCCCAGGATGGTTTCGGCATTGGCCTCAATTACCACGAGCTCAGTCTCTGGTTGCCGGATCCCGGTCGATCCATCAAGGCAACCACGGTGAAGCGTCCGGTGGAAACCATTCACCTTGCTGATTCTGCCGTGATCGAAAACCCCACCGAAAAGAATGCTGACCTCTGGAAGCCCACCACGAATCCCAGCAAGCAATGGTCGGTTTTTCGCACGGTGTTTTTTCGTACTCCCAACAATGGTGCTTACAACAGTCTTCCGTCTCGTGTCGTCAATCGACATGGTGGTCGTGCCACCATGTTATTTGTGGATGGTCATGCAGACACCAAACGCTCCGCCGAAGCGGGATGGGAATTTGAGAGGGGACATGCATCTGTGCTTTGGGATCGGGAATAGCGTTTTCTTTTTTACGCCTGTTCCGATGTTGCGTGAATCAAGCTGGGGTGGGGCGGATGCAAAGCAAGGACCTGAATTTCAATAAACATTGCGTTATTGGCGCTCTGGAAACCTCTCTGCTCAAATCCGGAAGCGCCAGTAGGGAAAGATGATTTCAAGGGCGGTCACAATCAGAAAGATGAGACTGATCATGGCATTGAGTCGAAAGAAGGAATAATTGATCCACTTGAGACTGCGTTTGCGGGCCAGCCAATGTTCCATCACCAATGCGATGAGGATCAGCGACAAGCCTGCGACATAGGCGAGCCGAAAGGATTGAAGGAAACCGAAAATCGCAAGGATTCCCCACATGATCATATGGCTCAGAAACGCAGTCTGAAGCGCGTTTTTAACGCCCCAGCCTACCACGACGGAATGAAGTCCGTGCTTGCGGTCGAATTCGTGGTCCTGCATCGCATAGATAATATCAAAGCCAATCAGCCAGAAAACGACGGCGATGCTCAACAGGACTGGGGCAAGACTCATTGATTCCGTCACTGCCAGCCATGCTCCGATGGGGGCAAGGCCCAGCGCAATCCCCAGGTAGACATGCGTGTAGTCCGTGAACCGCTTGGTAAGAGAATAGAAGCATACAACGAACAGTGCGACGGGCGATAGGTAGAAGCAGATGGAGTTGATGTGATACGCGATGTAGAGGAATGCCGCACCGCTGGTGATCAACAGGAGTTTGGCACTGAACAAGGAAATGGAACCTGCAGGGAGGTGGCGGTTAGCCGTTCTTGGGTTCAGCTTGTCGAAGTGACGGTCCACAATTCGATTGAAGGTCATCGCACAGGTTCGCGCGGTGACCATGGCACCTAGAATGAGGAAGAAAAGACGCCAGCCGGGCCAGCCTCTATTTTCCCTTGCAGCTACCAGCATGGATGCCAGTGCAAAAGGCAGGGCAAAGACCGTGTGGGAAATTTTTACAAATTCTCCCCATTTCGCTATTTCCTGAAAAATCCCTTTCATCCACTTCACTTGCCGGTGCCTGGTTTGTTCATGGGCCAATCAGCCTCCAGCAACGCTTTGTATCCTCCCGCAAGTGAATGCACATTCAAATAACCCATGCGCTGGGCCACTTCCGCGGTCAAGGCAGAGCGGTATCCTCCTCCGCAATACATGATCAACTCGGTGGATTTGTCAGGAAACATGTTTTCGATGTCTCTTTCCAATACTCCTTTTCCAAGATGAACGGCTTCGGAGGCATGCTGCTTTTCCCATTCCCGGTCTTCCCGCACATCGACAAGTGCCGCATGCTTTCCTGTCTTCAATCGCTCGCGGGCCTGATCAACGGAGACTTCGCTGATCTTTTCTCTGACCTCATTAACTATGGCTAAAAATCCTGGTGAGTGTTCCATCTGGAGTAGGTGATTTAATATTTCAAAAAAGATTACATGCAAAAGGATGATGTTCTCATCTCAATCATCATCGTATTGTATTCAAAGTATCCCAAGTCTCCAAGTAGAACAACTTGTCACCTGGAAGCAATTTATCAACATCAACCTTCAGGCCATACTCACGTGCCGTGTCGAAGTCCTTTTTACGGTAAGCAATTTCAAACCAGGCCATATTGTAACCCGGTACAAGCTCTTCGGATAGTGTTTCACTTGGGATTTTTTTCATGTAGTTCACTGCTTCAACAAATCGTCGATTGAGTGCAAGGGCCAGTGCATGATTGATGACCGACGCGATATTAACGTTTTTGTCACGATTCATGAGTTCATAAGTGAGCGATACGGCTGTCTCTGGTTTCCTGCGTTCACTCACCAGCAAGGCTGCATAATTGTTCGTGTAAGCCCAATTGTCGGGATCCATTCGATAGAGGTTTTCAGCTGCATCGAAAAGGGGTTCTCCCATACCGCTGCTTGAAGCTAGTGTGAAGATGGTTTCCCAATAATCGGTGCTATCTTTGTAAGTGGATTCCAGAGGAGTGAGAATCGAAAGAGCTTGTGCAGGAAATCCCATATTGCCCAATTCCTGACCTATGAAATATCCAGTTGGAGCAAATGCATACTTGTGCTGAACGACTTGACCTATGAGTTGCTCCGCTGCAAGTTGTCTGCTTTCCCCAACAGCAGCGCGTGCTTCCATGAATTGGCTGAAACCTGTCAATGCATCGGTCACATGGCGGCTGTTTCTAATAATGAGAGCTGCCCTTCGTAGCTCAGGCCATTTTTTCATACCTGTGAGCAGCCGCGCATACACATGCCAAACGGTTTCATGATAGCCGTATTGAGGTGCATAGGTGGAAAGGAATTGAAGGGCGAGATCTTTCTCTCCCAATGAGGAAGCTACTTCTCCAAAATAGGCTACCTCTATTGCGTTCCTGGGTGGGGAGTTGTAGCGCTGCAGTTGTTGTAAGGCTTCTGGCTTTCTTCCCTCTTGAATGAGCATGCCCCAGTAATTCAAATGATGCATTAACGTGTCCTTGCCAACGCTGATCAGGAAATCCAGGGATTGTTTGTAATGATGTACTTCGGAACGAGCCTGACTTATCTGAATGTTCAGGATATGCGCCAATGCACCAGACTCCTTATCTTCCAATTTGGATCTTATGAACTCCAAATTGTCCAAAGCGGTTTCAGGTGGTCCCCATGCGGCAAGGTATGCAGCGCGATATAGTTTTAATTCGGGGTCAGAACCAATGTCTTCCGAGCTTAATTTGCTCAAATGTTCTCTGAAATCTTCTGCAGCTCCAGCACGGAACAGGGTTTTCACATACTTCTTCTCAAGGTCGATTGGTAAATCGCTTTCGAGTGTATTCAAAATGTAGTGGTTGTAGGTGTGTAGATCGTAAAAATCAAAAACTTCCGCGAGTAATTGAACGTCTGTCCTGTTGGTTTGAGTGATTCGCAAAAACCACATGCCGTTCTGTGCAGCATCCTTGCTCTTGCTTCTGCGAAGATCATGTTCCATCAGGAAACGGAAGTATTCCCGCATGTATTCCATGTTGCCGGGGTGGTTTGCAATGGATGAATGCCAGGCGTGAACGGAATCATCGAACTTGTCCTCTGCCATCATTTTCAACGCGCTGCGTCTCAGTGACCAGGATTGGATGACATCCAGAAAACTAATTTTTACAACCGGTTTGAATCCGTCTGGAGTGACCCGGTCCGGTATTTAATCAATGTATAGCGGCAGTGAGAGAATCATGAGAAGCATGAGTAACAGACCCCACTTGAACCAGCGTGTGTAGAGCAGCAAGCGAGTCAACGGCACGTCACGGTCCGTGACAAATCTTTCAATTCTCTGACGTCTGTCTAATGCCTCATTGTCTCTCATTTAGATCATAGCAACAGTCGTTACACTCCCCGATCGAGCCCACCAAAAGCTATGCAATGGTGTCGGAAAGCGCAACCAAGACTTTTTCGTGGACCCCTCCGAACCCTCCATTGCTCAAGATCGCCACCACATCTCCTGATCGTGCCTTTGCGGCGACTGCTGCGGCCATATCATCGGGATCGGCAATGACTCTTGCTTCTTTGCCCTGGCTCTGAATGGAATTCACTATGTCTGGTAAATTCAGGCGATCCTCCGGTTTCAGCAGTTCTGCTCTGGCAACTTCCCCAAAGAGTGACACATCGGCTTCTGAAAATGCATCCATCAGCTCCTCCTGAAAGACGCTGCGGCGGGTGGTATTGCTACGAGGTTCAAACAGCACCCAGAGGCGTCCCTCAGGATAGGCTTGTTTCAAGGTTTGAACGATTTTTTTAATGGCTGTGGGATGGTGCGCAAAGTCATCAATGACAGTGATTCCTCCCGGGGTTCCGATGATTTCCAGTCTCCGTTTGACACCCTTGAAAGTCCGGATGGCCTCCTGAATGATTGCCGGAGAAATACCGCATTGATGTGCACACGCAATGGCTGCCGCTGGCATTTTCCAGATTATGCTCTCCTATCATGGGTAGTTGGTATGCATCCCCATTGACAGTGAAATGCAGCGTGCCTTTGTCCGTGTGGTTGGAGGTGACCAGAAAGTCCTGGTTTCCACTCAACCCAAATCGTTGGACCGGGCAAAAATCAACATCCAGCAGCGGAGCTAAATTTGCGTCTGTTCCATTGGCGAGTAGAAGTCCATTGGAAGGCACCAGACGAATCAGATGGGAGAAGGTTTTTTGAACTGCCTGAAGGTTTTCAAAGATATCCGCATGATCAAATTCCAGATTGTTGATGACTGCGATTTCCGGAAGATAATGAACAAATTTGCTGCGCTTGTCGAAAAAAGCGGTGTCATACTCGTCTCCCTCCAGCACGATCCAGTCGCTGTCTGTTAATCGGGCTCCATGCTGAAAATTACCGGGTAAACCGCCGATCAGAAAGGAAGGATGCAGGCCGGCACATTCCAGAATCCAAGTGATCATTGAGGTCGTTGTGGTCTTACCATGGGTTCCAGCGACAACAATAGATCGTTTTTCACGAATGAAGCATTCCTTCAATAGCTCTGGTAATGAGCAGTAGCGCCATTTTTCAGCGAGCACATGCTCGACTTCAGGGTTACCTCGTGAAAGTGCGTTGCCAATCACGATCCAGTCCGGCTTTTCTCTCAAATGCCCGGGATCAAATCCCTCATGCACCTGAATACCTGCCTGAGCCAAAAAAGTGGACATGGGGGGGTAAACGTTGGCATCCGAGCCGGATATGCGATAGCCCTGCGACTTAAGTGCGGCCGCAGTCGAGGCCATTGCGGTGCCGCAGATGCCTATGAAGTAAATATGATCTCCTTCCTGAACCACAACAACAGCATGACTCAAACCTCACCCAAAAACCAAGTAGGATTTGTTGATCCACGGAAAAAATCCTGACTCAGCCTTCTTTTTTCAACGGTTTCCTTCTCTCCAAGAATGAAAAAGTTTGTTCGAAAGCTTCTTGGTAGCCTTTTCTTCCTTGATTTGGGGCTGAAGGCACCTGTTAATTCTTTTGCCTCTGGTTGGCATCGTTGATGAACAATGCTGAGATCCAATGAGGCGACACACACATCATGGACCATCAGCTGAACCAGAAAGAACTCACCAAGGCACTTGCCGTCGCTCAAGAGGCCGCGCAGGCGGCTGGCAAATTAATGAGCCAAAACCTTCGTAAAACAAAGAAACGGCAGGAGGAATCTCAGCATGATATCAAACTGGAACTGGATGTGCGCTGTCAGAAGGTTATTGAAAAAGTGCTCAAGGATTATCGTCCATCCATTCCTGTGCTGGGTGAGGAAGGGTTCACTGGCGACGTCAACGAGCCGGTTCGCTGGATTGTCGATCCCATTGACGGAACTGTCAATTATACCTACGGCCTTCCCCATGCATGTGTGAGCATTGCTCTGCAGGGCGTCTCCATCAAAGCAGGTAAACGCAAATCCAAACCTGAAACGATCCTTGGTGTGGTTTATGATCCGTTTCTGGATGAGATGTGGGCTGCCGTGAGAGATAAACCCGCACGCATGAATGGTCGCCTGATTCAGCCCAACAAGCACAAAAAACTGGAAGAATCCGTGCTTGCGATTGGTTTTTCCAAATCCAAAGGCGCTCTGGATGAAATGTTGCCTGCATTCAACTCGCTGGTTTACCGCGTACGCAAGGTCAGGATTCTTGGAGCCGCCGCGCTTTCCCTGGCATGGATAGCCGATGGTCGGCTGGATGCCTTCATGGAAAAAGGGGTCCGTATCTGGGACATCGTCGCTGGCGGATTTATCCTGGAACAAGCCGGAGGGGATTTTTATCATCAGGCAATCGACGACGAACACCGCTACTCCATGATCGCGAACAACGGATGTCTGCGCCGCAAACTCCAGCCTTTCATGCCCAAACACAAATCCTGAATCATTTTCCAAGCATAACCCAACACAGCAATCATGGAATACGAACCCATTATCGGTCTGGAAACCCACGTCCAACTGAAAACCAAATCCAAAATGTGGTGTGGTTGCCCCAATCAGTATGGCGCTGACCCAAACACACAGGTCTGCCCTGTCTGCCTTGGCATGCCGGGTGTGTTGCCTGTTGCGAACGAAGAAGCGTTACGATTGACCGCCTTGACAGGTTACCTGTTGAACTGCGATCTGCCACGGCATGCCCGCTTTGATCGGAAAAATTATTTCTACCCTGATGTGGCTAAAAACTATCAGATCACCCAGCTTGCATTACCCTCCACCATCAATGGTCATGTGGACTTTGAGCTGAACGGCAAAACGGAGCGGGTACAGTTGACACGTGCGCATCTGGAAGAAGATGTAGGTAAAAGTTTTCACTATGATCGCCAGAGTGGAGTGGACTTCAATCGCGGAGGGGTTCCTTTGCTTGAAATCATCACCGAGCCCTGTATTACCACTGCGGACATGGCGCATGCCTACCTCAATGCCTTGAAGGATATCCTGACGTATGCCGGCATCAGTGATTGCGATATGGAGAAGGGGATGGTGCGCTGTGATGTCAATATCAGTGTGCGCCCCAAGGGAACGACCGAACTGGGCGCAAAAGTGGAAATCAAGAACATGAACAGTTTCAGTGGGGTTCGTCGTGCCTTGCAATATGAGATCCCGCGTCAGATAGAAGCGATTCAGAACAACGAAACCATCGCTCAGGAAACACGTCGATGGGACGACGTGGCCGGGATCACTGAAAGCATGCGCAACAAAGAAAATGCTCATGATTACCGTTATTTCCCTGATCCTGACCTCATGGCGTTCGAACCCTCTGAGGCCTGGCTTGAGGAAGTCAAAAAGGGTGTCGTCGAACTTCCACTCGCTCGGAAGAGACGTTTCATGGAGCAATACAAATTGCCTGACGGAGATGCAGACGTATTCGTCAACGATGTCGCACTTGGGGATTATTTTGAGCAAATTGCGGTCAAGGTGGAGCAGCCAAAAGCTGTTGCCAACTGGGTCATTAACAACCTTCAAGCCAAACTGGCGGAATCCGAGATAAGCCTGCAGGAACTCAAATTTGATGCCCCGGCATTGCTGGAATTGATCAAGCTGGTGGATTCCGGAAAAATCAGCACCAAGATTGCGCAGACCGTCTTTATTGAAATGTTTGATACCGGCAAATCCCCAGCCGTTATTGTTGAAGAGAAAGGGCTTGTTCAAGTTTCAGACTCAGGTGCGATCGAGACCTTCTGCCAACAGGCCATTGACGCCAACCCTGGTCCTGCAGATGATTTCCGTAAGGGCAAGGAAGCGGCATTGAATTTCCTGAAAGGTCAGGTAATGAAACTCAGCCGTGGTAAGGCCAATCCCGCACTTGTCGGTGAAGTGCTGAAACGCATCCTAAATGGTTGATCCAGTTTCTTTTTCGGCTAATGGTCTGCTTCGGGCCACATGTTGTTGCTATATCGCCCATCTTTGGCGTATCACCGATACATCTGTAACCGATCGAAGAGAATTCAAAATCTCTCCGAACACTTCAGCTGCATGCTATTGGACACCTTCACAGCGGCGGCATCATTACTGATTTGCATCGAGTCAGGTTGAAGTTGATTCCCGAGCGCATTCGCCATAGTGTTGTTGGATCATGACTCAACTAACACATTGGTTCAGAAGCAATCGTTTTGGCTCTTTGTTTTTTGCGACGAAGCGGACATCATTTTTTTTCATGCTGATCGCCTGCACCTCAATGAGCGCCGCTGAGTTTGGGGAAACCAAATTCCGTCAGCTTGAGGAAGTGCTTCCAACACCCAACAGCTATCGAACCGCTTCAGGTGCTCCGGGAAATGCATACTGGCAGCAGCGTGCGGATTATGACATCAGCGTGGAACTGGACGATGAGCGCCAACGCATCATCGGATCCGAGAAAATTCACTACACCAACAATAGTCCGGATGCGCTTGATTATCTCTGGGTACAAATCGATGCCAACCTCTTCGCCAAAGATTCCGATGGTCATATTACAAGCTCAGCTCCTGACATCAAGCGACTGCAGTTCAAATCACTTCGAGGATTGCTCGAACGAGAGTCTTTTGATGGCAAGGCACGTATCCATTCCGTCAAGGATGCTTCGGGAGCTGACCTGAACCATACCATCGTCAAAACCATGATGCGCATTGATCTGCCGTTTCCGTTGAAACCCGGCAAATCGATGCATTTTTCCGTTGCCTGGTCCTATAACATCATCGATGCCCAATTGATTCGTGCTCGCAGTGGTTATGAGTATTTCCCCGAAGATGATAATTTCATCTATGAAATGGCTCAGTGGTTTCCTCGCATGGCTGCCTATACCGACGATCGTGGCTGGCATCACAAACAATTTCTCGGTCGCGGAGAATTCACGCTCGAGTTTGGAGATTACCGTGTTGCCATCACTGTTCCCGACGATCATGTTGTGGCCGCCACGGGTGAACTTCAAAATGGTGAAGAAGTATTGACGAACGAGCAATGGACGCGATTCCAGCAGGCAGAACGCTCTGAAACGCCCGTATTCATCATCACTCCCGAGGAGGCAAAAGAAAATGAATCCACAGATCCCTCGGGCAAGAAGACATGGGTATTTGAAGCTGAAAATGTGAGAGATTTTGCGTTCGCCAGTTCTCGCAAATTTATTTGGGATGCCATGCATCACCTGTCCGGAAAAAACGACGTGTTGGCCATGTCTTTTTATCCAAATGAAGCTGAGCCACTGTGGAGCAAATACTCGACGCACGCCGTTGCGCATACAATGGATGTCTACTCCAAATTCTCCTTTGATTACCCTTATCCTGTAGCCATTTCCGTGAATGGCCCTGTCGGTGGCATGGAGTATCCCATGATCTGTTTCAATGCGCCACGACCACTGGCTGACGGTACCTATTGGGGCAAGCCGGCCAATGGTGAGCAATGGATGCATTCCAAATATGGTTTGATTTCCGTGATCATTCATGAGGTAGGGCATAATTATTTCCCGATGATCGTGAACAGTGATGAGAGGCAATGGACCTGGATGGACGAGGGCCTGAACACTTTCCTTCAATACCTGACCGAGCAGGAATGGGAGGAAGATTATCCAGCGCGAAGAGGTGAGCCTAAGGACATGGTCTCCTACATGAAATCGTCGCAGCAGGTTGCGATCATGAGCAATTCGGAATCGATCCTTCAGTTCGGAAACAACGCCTACGGCAAACCAGCAACGGCGTTGAACATTTTAAGGGAAACCATTCTGGGTCGTGAAATTTTTGATTTTGCTTTTCGTACCTACTCGCAGCGGTGGATGTTCAAGCGTCCGCAACCCGCGGACCTGTTCCGTTCTCTGGAGGATGCATCGGGTATCGATCTGGATTGGTTCTGGCGCGGTTGGTTTTATTCGACCGATCACGTCGATCTGGCGATTTCCAATGTCACCGAGTATCAAATGGATACGCTGGACCCCGTCGTTGACAAGGAGCGTCTCAAGCAGGATCGCGAGGAGGAGCCCGTTTCCATTTCCAAATTACGCAACAAAAATCTGAAGCTGCTCGTGGATCAATTTCCCGAGTTGGTTGATTTTTACAATGATTATGATCCTCTGGATGTCATCGATGAAGATCGGGAAAAAGATCAGAAAGCGATCGATGAACTCGAACCCGTTGACAGGGATCTGTTGAAACTGGAGCGTCATTTTTACGTCGTTGATTTTGAAAATGTAGGCGGCCTTGTGATGCCTATTATTCTGGAAATCGAATATTTCAACGGTAGCAAGGAAACGCGTCATTACCCGGCAGAAATCTGGAGGCAGCACAGCGATCAGGTCAGTAAACTCCTGATCACACGTGAACCCATCCGTGCCTTGCAAGTGGATCCTCACCTCCAGACGGCTGATATCAATCTTGCGAACAACGTGTATCCTCCTGAAATTCAGAAAGCTCGTTTCAAGCTTTCTCAGGAAAAATTAGACAAGAACCCGATGCAGAAAGCGGGTCTGGGTCAGTCCGATGATGTTGAAGAGGCCGCCGACGAGGCGGGTGAATCCAATGAGTAGTGTTGCGTTCAAATATGTGCAGATCCGAGCACCTTTTCAATGGCTCTGGTCAAAGCGCGTGTCATTTTGTGCACCTGGGTTTCAGAGCAGCAGTAGGGAGGCATGAGGACAATCACGTTTCCAATGGGGCGAGTGAGCACACCGAGTGCCGCCATTTCCCTACAGATTTGAATACCGACCTGTTTCTGAATGGGCCAGGGTTTGCGCGTGCGCCAGTCCTCAACCAGTTCGATACCCGCGACCAGACCCGATTGACGGATATCTCCCACAAAGGGTGATTTCCAAAGAGGGGCGAGAGATTGCTTCAAGTGTTGCTGCAGTTTGCGTCTTCCAGGCGCGCTGCCTGTTTTTTTCAAAAGCCCCAGACTAGCCAATGCCGCAGAAGCGCCAAGTTGATTTCCGGTGTAGCTATGTCCGTGAAAAAAACTTTTGAACGAGTCATAGGGTCCGAGAAAATTTTCATACACAGCTTGAGTCGTCAGTGTGGCCGCCATGGGGAGATATCCGCCCGTCAGCCCCTTGGCCAGACACAGAAAATCGGGCTGTATCCCTTCTTGATGTGAAGCAAATATCGAACCGGTTCGCCCGAAACCTGTCATGACTTCATCTGCGATCAACGGCACCTCTGCTTGTCGTGCCAGCGTGGCCACGCGTTTGAGCCATCCCTCGGGTTGGCCGACCATTCCCGCGACTCCCTGGACAACGGGCTCAAAAACAAATCCTGCGTAATTTGTTTTTTTCTTTTGTCCTGCCTCAAAATGTTGCCCTACTTTTCCGACGCATTCCCAGTTGCATTTTCGATAGTCCCTGGCGTCTGCCCGTTCAGGCTTTGCCTTGTTGAACGGACAACGATAGCAGTAGGGCGACATGGCTTTGTCTGATGAAAACAACAAGCCTGAGAACGATTTGTGAAATAAATCGACCTGACCAACGCTGACGGCACCAATCGTGTCACCGTGATAGGCATGATCAATGGAAAGGAATTTCGGGCGATGACCTTTTCCTGATCTTCTGGCATGTTCGTAAGCCAGCTTAAGGGCTACTTCCAGTGCGGTGGATCCATCATCTGAAAAGAAAACTTTACCCAGCTTCGGGTTTTTATATCCACTCCCGGCATCTTTGAACAATGCAGGACGGTTGGCCGTTTTCACCAATTGCTCTGCGAGAAGCGAGGCCGGTTCATTCGCAAAACCAAGAGCGGAGGAATGGGCAATCTTTTTCAGCTGGTTCTGGATCACCTTGTCGATTGCCGGGTGGCGGTGCCCGTGAAGGTTCGTCCATATCGATGCATTGGCATCGAGATAGCTTCGATTGTGTTGATCCTTCAACACGGCGCCTTTTCCGGACTTGATGACGATGGGCTCTTCTTTCGCCCAATCCTGCATCTGGGTAAATGGGTGCCAGACGTAATTGAGATCTTTTTGTGCAAGAGGATGCATATTTTCAGGAGAAAGGGCTCAGTTGCTCATGGCAATGAACTAATTGTTCCACAAGGTTTTCAATAGCGGCGCTTGAGTGAGATGCGCTGAGGGTGATCCGCAGTCGAGACGTGTTGGGAGGAACCGTTGGATACCGTATGGCAGGTACGAACAATCCTCGATCCATGAGAGCCTTGGATAATCGAACGGCTTTTTCGGTATCACCCACCCACCAGGGAAGGATGGGAGAGGTCACCCCCGCTGTTTGATGCAGCCCAGGTGCCGTGCCTCCATTCGAGTTCCTCCATAGATCGCCTACAGCCTCATGGAAGGTCTGAATACGATCGAACAGAGTCTTGCGCAAATGGTCACCCTCTTCCGATGCTGTGATATGAATGGAAGCCAATGCGGCTGCGCTTACCATGGGAGAAGGTGCAGTGGAGTATATAAATGAGCGTGCTTTGTTGATCAGAAAGTCCACCAATAACTTTGAGCCCGCGATGAATCCACCTGAGCACCCAAGCGCTTTTCCAAGCGTGCCCATCTGAATATCCACTTGTTCGGATAACCCTTGTTCCTGAATCAATCCTCCCCCGTGTTTTCCAAATAATCCTGTTGAGTGGGCTTCATCAATCATGAGCCATGCCCCATAAGCATGCTTCAATGCCGCCATCTGCTTGAGCGGTGCATGATCGCCGTCCATCGAATAAACACTCTCTGCGATGACCCCGATGTGATTTCCATCTTTCGTTCCGGGTGTGGTTGATTGTGACGCTGCCCATTTTAATTTTTTCTCAAGATCGACTGTATCATTGTGACGGAAAACCCTCAGCTTGGCGCCACTTCTGCGAGCCCCGTCAATCAATGAAGCATGGCATAGTTTATCAATAATCAGGATATCCGTGGGCCCAAAAAGAGCCGGTATGGTTCCCACTGCAGTGCAGTAACCGGAATGGAACACCAAGGCCGACTCTGCGCCTTTCAGATCGGCCAGTGCCATTTGAAGTTCATTCTGGGGTGTTTGAAAACCCGAGATGAGAGGAGAGGCACCCGCTCCTGTGCCGAAGGTTTCCATGGTTCGTAACACCTTCTCCTTTATCCCTGGGTGGCTGGCCAATCCGAGATAATCATTGGATGAAAAATTCTGATACTCTCGGCCATCGATTTGGACCACAGAGGATTGAGGGGATTCAATGACGCGCAGCTGGCGCTTGAGTCCTTCCAGTTGAATCGTATCCAATGATCGCTGGCAGAATTGATTGAGCGTTTCGGACATAAATCGTTTTGTGCGCAGGTGCCCGCGTTTAGAGGGAATCCTTGTCCTGTTCGCTTGAAGGAGAGGACATGGAACCCCGGATGATTCTTAACTTGTCCACTCTGTTGCGGTCCATTCCTACGACTTCCACCCAGTAACCATCCCATGGTATGCGGTCGCCTTCATTGGGAATGCGACCCAGAACGGCAATGAGCATGCCGCCTATGGTATGAAATTTACCGGGGGGCACACTGAGTGGGTTCTCTGGTTCAATGACACGAGCTACTTCGTCAATATCAGCCAATCCGTCGACAAGCCACTCACCTTCTCGCAGCTGATGAGGAGAAGCAAGTCGATCCTCATCATGATTTGCGAAGTCACCTGCGATGGCCTCCATCACATCCATTAAGGAGACCATGCCTGTTATTTCGCCATATTCGTCTGCCACCAGAGCGGCGTGCCAGACGGATCTTTTGAATGCTTCCAGTAATTTGACGACATGCGTGGATTCTGGAACGATCAGTGGCGTGCTCGCAATGGATTCGAGTGAAATTTCGGATGAGCATTCCCCTCCGAAATTCAGCCAGAGTTCCCGCAAGGAAATGAGTCCCATGATCTGTCCGTCGACTGCATTTCGAAGAGGGAAGTAGGAGCGCCCTGCTTTCTTGATTTTCTGGTTGATAGTCTCAGCTTGATCTGTGGTTTTCAGGCAAGTTACTTGAGCCATAGGAATCATGATATCGTGAATCCGGGTCTCATCGAGCCGCATGACTCCAGCGACCAGTTCGATCTCTGCCTTGTGAAATATCCCTGCATGCGACCCCTGTTCAACCATGACACGGATATCCTCTTCATTGACCGAGGAATCTGCGTTGGGCTTCACCCCCAGTAACTTCAATGCGATCTCAATGACCCACCCGACAAACCCGACAAAAGGTGATGCGATGATTGACAATCGATGCATCATGGGAGCCAAAGCGGAAGCAATGCGCTCGCCCTGCGCCAGAGCCAGTCTTTTGGGGAGTATTTCCCCAAAGATCAAGGAACCCAGCGTGATGAAGACAACAACGATACCAAATCCGATTTGATCTGCGTGCTGGGCAAGGGAAGGGGCCATTGCCACCCAGCTTGAAACGGTGCGTGCAATGGTTGCCCCGCCGAATGCACCCGCCAGAATGCCGATCAATGTGATGCCGAATTGAACCGTTGAAAGAAAGCGATTTGGAGAGGCTGCCAGATCCAGCGCTATCTGTGCCCGTTTATCTCCATCCCTGGCTCTGCGTCGCAATCTTGATTTGCGGGCAGAGACAATGGCCATTTCTGCCATGGCAAACACACCATTGGCAGAAATCAGTAGGCAAATGATTGCCAATTCCAATCCAAAATGACTCTTCATGATCGTATGCAGCACATGTTGAGGTTTTTTTTCGGCGAAAGAAAACCAAATAACCTTTTGGAAAAGGGATCGTCATTTGATTTCTCCATCGCCTGAGTTAAGCTTTGCCCGGTGATAAAGAATATCATATTCGACTGGTGCGGCACTTTGATGGACGACCTTCCTGCCGTTTGGAAGGCGACGTGTCAGGTTTTTGAAAAAGCAGGTGTCTCCCCGCTTTCGCTCGAGGAATTTCGAAAAGAGTTTGAGTTGCCTTTTACCAAGTTCTACGACCGATACATCCCGGATGTGCCTATTGACCAGTTGGAGCGCTGTTTTCATGACGCTTTCAGCAGAGAGCAGCATTCCGTGTCTCCCATGTCACACGCTGCATCTTTTCTGAATTTTTGCTCGGAGAATAAGATCCGATCATTTGTGTTGAGCGCCATTCATCCACAGCATTTCCAAGTGCATGATCAAAAGTCAGGATTTGGATCTCATTTTGAAAAAATTTACACCGGTGTCTGGGATAAGCGGGAAAAGATTCATGCAATCATTGCTGCGCATGGATTGACGCCTGAGGAGACTCTTTACATAGGCGATATGGAGCATGACATTGAAACAGCCCATCATGGAGGTATGGCGGGCTGCGCCGTGCTGACCGGTTTCAAGGGTTTGGAGGCTCTCAAGCAGAGTCAACCGGAATTGATTGTAGAGCATCTGGGAGAACTCAAGAGCCTTTTGGAAAACACGTCCTTTGATCCGTTCAAGAAGGAGCAATCTCCGGTAAATATTTCCAACTCACCCTTTCCCATTCCAACCGTAGGCGCTTTGATTTTCAATCAGAACGATGAAGCGCTCATGATCCGCACGCACAAATGGTCGGACAAATGGGGGATCCCGGGAGGCAAGATTCATACAGGGGAATCCAGTCCAGACGCCCTGCGCCGTGAAATCCGCGAAGAAACCGCGCTGGAGGTGGATGATATCAAGTTCATTCTTGTTCAGGATGCCATTTCCCCCAGCGAGTTTTATCGAGATGCCCATTTCCTGCTGTTGAATTATACCTGCCGGTGTCGGGGATTGACTCCCAAGGTCGTTCTGAACGATGAAGCTCAGGAATGGTGCTGGGTTACGTTGGAGGATGCCTTGCATCTGGATCTCAATCAACCCACCCAGATATTGGTTGAAGCTGTCTTAAACGAAAAATAATCCATTTTATCACAGGCATGAATGACATGATCGAAATCAATGACCTTGAAGTGCACTTCAAAGTTGGTGTTCCGGATGAAGAACGTGCAGTTGCCCAAAAACTGCTGATCACGATTCGATTATATCTGGATTTTGAGCAAGCTGCTTCCACGGATGATTTGAATCATACCATAGACTACTATCGTTTGACCCGTGATCTGATTGAATGGGGAAGCCATCGCGAGTGGAAGCTCATCGAGACCCTGGCTTCAAACATTGCTGAATGGGTGCTCCGGGATTTTCAGCCTGCCAAGGTAGACATTCAGATCAAGAAGTTCATTCTCCCGGACACCCAATTTGTGGGGGTCAGCATAGAGCGCGCGCGCAAATAGGTACAGATCCCGACCCGACTTCATCATTCACGTGCATGAAGTTCTCACGAGCCCATCTCAGAATCGTAGCTTCATCGCGTCTGCATCGAGTATTATTTGATCGGATCGAATCACAATCCGGCTGATCCGATCAGCCAGTTATGCTTTGACCTCCGTCTTGTGGATCTATAGCATTTCCCAGCCTTGGAATCTGTGCTTCATCCAACTCAATGAATTACAAAAATATTTTCAAGATCATCGGGTTTTTACTGATGGTCCTTTGCTTTTTGGAGCTGCTTTGCCTGGCTTATTGTGGTCGCAGTGGTGTGTTGGAAAGTAGCGCTGCGCGTGCCTTTTCCATCTCAGCGATGGTAAGTGGATTTGCTGCTTTGATCTGCTTTGTATTCGGAGGCCGCAACAAGCAGGACTTGTTGCGCAAGGAAGCCATCGCGGTGGTTGGGCTTGGGTGGATCATATGTTCGGTCTTTGGTGCCATGCCTTACATGTTCTGTGAGCCGGGTCTGAGTCCTGTGGACAGCTTTTTTGAATCCATGTCTGGCTTCACGACCACCGGGGCTTCTGTCATGGCTGATCTTTCGATCTATCCCAAGGAACTACTGCTATGGCGCTCACTCACTCAATGGTTGGGCGGGATGGGGATTCTTGTATTATTCGTTGCCTTACTTTCATCTTTCAGGATCGGCAGTCGAGCGATCTTCCTGCATGAATCCTCCGCCAAAGAAATTGGAGGCGTCGCCAATCGTACAGGAAAAATTGCCACAAAATTATGGTCCCTTTATTTGACCGTGACTGTTATTTGTTTTGTGGGATTCAAAATTTTGGGCATGTCATGGTATGACGCCGTCTGTCATACATTTTCCACAGTTTCGACGGGTGGATTCAGTCCTCACAGTGAAAGTATCGCATATTTCAACAGCCCTGCGATCGAAACCTGGACTATTATCATGATGATCGCCTGCAGTATCAATTTCATCCTCTACGCATGGTTGATCCGTGGTCGCTGGGATCGGTGGAAAGATGATGAAGAATCCAAGGTGTTTCTAATTATACTGATGGTTGCGACGGTTGTGGTGGGTGTGAACCTCTCCATGTTTGAGCTGGAGGATTCATGGTTACGCTCTTTCCGTGTCGCCGCGTTCCAAGTCGTTGCCCTCATGTCGGGAACCGGATTCGTCACTGCGGATTTCGATGCATGGCCGCCATTATCCAATGTCTTGTTGCTGTTGTTAATGATCTGTGGTGGATGTGCGGGTTCCACCTCTGGAGGGGTTAAATTGAGTCGATGGATCTTGTTCATCAAAAGTATCAAAGCTCAGGTAAATGCTGAATTTCGCCCCAATTTGATCACCCATCTCAAACTCAATGGACGACCGGTGAGTGATGCGCTTCGTATTGGTACTTTATTCTTCGTCGGGCTTTCCGGGATCACGGTGCTTCTGGCTACTTTGACGGTGACCGTGCTGGAGCCGCAGATGGATTTTGTTTCCAGTATCTCAGCCGTGCTGGCGACCTTGTTCAATATTGGCCCCGGGCTGGGAACGGTGGGCCCAACGAGCAATTTCTCCAGTCTGGCACCTTACACAAAACTACTTCTGAGTTTCCTCATGGCCGTGGGGCGTCTTGAGTTCTATGCCATATTCGTTTTGTTTTTCCCATCGCTCTGGAAGAAGTATTGAGTTCACTCGTCGAACAAGCGCTTCAAAAATCTCCCGGTGTGGCTGCGCTTACATGCCGCAATTTTTTCTGGCGGTCCCTGCACCAGGATTTCACCTCCGCTTCTCACCGCCTTCCGGCCCCATGTCAATGACCCAGTCAGCCTCTGCGATCAGTTCCATGTGATGTTCAATCACAATCACGGTATGCCCGCCATCCACGAGTCGGTGAAGGACCTCAACCAGACGCCTTACATCCGCATGATGGAGTCCGATGGTGGGCTCTTCCAGGACGAATAGTTTGGCGTTATGACGGGAGCGCAAGGAATCCTTGCCGGGCTTCAATCCAGTCAGCAAATGGGTGACGAGTTTCAAGCGCTGTGCCTCGCCCCCACTGAGAGTGGGGCTGGTCTGGCCCAGGCTGAGGTAATCGAGTCCGGTATCCTGCAGCGCTTCAAGTGCTCGACGTACTTTGGGGACAGGTTGAAAAAAATCGATGGCTTCAGCCACACTCAGATTCAGAACTTCAGCAATGTTTTTTCCTCCGTATTCAATATCCAGGGTCTGTTGATTGAATCGGGTTCCGTCACAAAGTTCACAGTGGGTATACGATGGTGGCAGAAAAGCCATTTCCATTTTGATGGCTCCCATACCCTCACATTCCGGGCAACGGCCGGCCTTGCTGTTGAACGAAAATCTTCCCGGTAAATATCCGCGCATGCGTGCCTCCGGTGTGCTCGAAAATAATTTGCGTATTTCATCAAAAAACCCCACATAGGTGCCTGGAGTCGAGCGAGGTGTGCGCCCGATGGGGGATTGATCCACCTCGTGTATCGCGTTGAATACATCGATGCCTGCCAGTTTCATTGTATCCAGCTCAGCAACACCGTTTTTGTTGATCGCCTCTTTTGCAAGTGGAACCAGACAATCACGTATCAAGCTGCTTTTTCCGGAACCACTGACACCTGTGACCAGGATGAATCGATTCACCGGAAATTGAACTGTTAAATTTTTCAAGTTATTCAAGCAGGCATTGCTCAAGGTGATGCTTGGCGTTACTTCTGTTTTTGGCGTGGGACTTTTTTTTGGTTTGCCTCGCACCCTTGCCCGCCTTTACTGCTGGCATCCGAACGGGACGTGGTGACCCATGCATCGGGTAATTGCGTCTTTCCTTGAGGGCATTACCAGTGATCGACGCTGGATTTCTGCAGAGTTGTTTCAATGTGCCGCTCGCCACGATTTCCCCTCCATACACCCCTGCTTTTGGCCCCAGATCGATGATGTAATCAGCCGCACGCATTGTGTCTTCGTCATGCTCGACAACCACCAATGAATTGCCCCGTGCTCGTAGCTGTTTGAGCGCCTTTCAAAAGTTGTTCGTTGTCTCTGGCGTGCAGTCCGATGGTCGGTTCATCGAGGACGTACAAGACGCCCGAAAGTGTGGAGCCCAATTGAGCGGCCAGTCGAATCCTCTGGTTTTCTCCTCCGGAGAGGGTCGTCACACTCCGGCCAAGCTGCATGTAATCCAGCCCTACTTCCTTGAGAAAGAAAAGTCGTTCACGGATTTCCGGCAGGATGTCGCGTGCGATGTCCTTTTCTCTGCCTTCCAGTTGGATTCCATCAAAGAGGTTCAAGGCGTCCTTCACGACCAGACTCGAGAAGGCATCTATGTTGGGTGCCTGTTCATGAAAACCATATCCGCTCATTTCCGGAAGTGACGAAGGATACCCGCGCAAGGAGAGTCGCACTGACCTGGCCAGTTGATTGAGTCGTGATCCATGACAGGAAGGACAAGGTTCTCGCTTCCCCTCCTGACGGTGAAACCACGATTCCTCAACCGCATCCACCCCTGAGTCCTTCTCTTTTTCAGGGACGTAAAACAACTCGCCGAAACCACGGCATTCTGGACACCATCCACGAGAAGAGTGATAGGAAAAAAGCTTGGGATCCAGAGGAGGCGTTGAATACCCACATGAAGGACAGGCCTGTTGTGTTGAATGCGTCGAGACCTCTCCCTCATCATCCACTGCAAACAAAATCCCTTTCCCAACTTCCAGGGCGGTCTCCACCAGTGACTGTGCATGCTGAGTTGTGGAGAAATCAGTTTTCTTCAGCAATCCCACTTCAACTTCAACGTCGTGTTCCTTGTAACGATCGAGCTTGAAAGGTTGATCAACCTGATACCATTCTCCATCCGCTCTCAACCGCTGGTATCCATGCTTCAACGCCCACTCCGCGATATCGCTATGGAATCCTTTGCGGTTCCGAATCATGGGAGCCAGAATATTCAGCCTTCCCCGCTTATTCACTTGCGATGTGAGTGATTGAACGATGGCATCCGTCGTTTGCCCTTGGACAGGTAAGTTGCATTCCGGGCAATAAGGAGTGCCCAATCTAGCAAACAGAAGTCTAAGGAATTGATGGATCTCAGTTACGGTGCCTACAGTGCTTTTGCCGCCACCTTGTGAATTGCGTTGCTCGATGCTGACAGATC
>CALSPN010000043.1 GCA_943788245.1 uncultured Verrucomicrobiae bacterium
CACGCACACCTGGTTCGAAAAGGCCATCGACAGGTATCTTGCATCCCCTGCTTACGGCGAGCGCATGGCGTGGAATTGGCTCGACGCAGCAAGATATGCTGACTCCAATGGTTATCAAGGAGATCGAGAAAGAACCATGTGGCCATGGCGTGACTGGGTTGTAGAATCTTTCAACGATAATCTACCCTGGGACACCTTTACCACCTGGCAATTGGCAGGCGATCTTCTGCCAGACGCAACTCATGAGCAAAAACTGGCGACCGGTTTTTGTCGCAATCACATGATCAATGGTGAAGGAGGACGCATCCCCGAGGAAAATCGTGTGGATTATGTCATGGACATGACCGAGACCATGGGCACTGTCTGGCTGGGAGCAACGCTCACTTGTGCCCGCTGCCACGATCACAAGTATGACCCCTATACTCGAAAAGAATATTATCAGTTGTTTGATTTTTTCAATCAAACCCCTGTCACAGGCGGAGGTGGCGACCCTCAGACACCCCCAATCCTTTCAACGCCTTCACCGGCTCAATCCATGGCCATTAATCAGGCAGAGATGGTCGTTCAAAGAACTCAATCTGAATTCTATCAATTCAAAGATAAGCACATGCAGGAATTGGAGGCATGGGAAGCCGAACGACTTAGCCAAATCAATGCGCTGATCAAGACCGAGAAAGAGGCTGAAAAAGAATCATTAAAGGCACTCCAGCTGGCACTCAAAACCCCAGATGAAAAACGCACAGATAAGCAGAAGAAAACCGTGATGGATGCCTTCATTACTTCTGTTCCAGAACTTGCCAATGCCCGCGACCAATGGATCAAGGCAAAAGACCGACTAAACAAGATCAAACGCTCTATTCCAAAAGTAATGGTCATGGAGGAAATCAGTAAACGCCGCCAAACTCCCATGCTCGAGCGCGGTCTTTACAATCAGAAAAGAGACACTGTTCTTGCAGCCGTCCCCGCTTCATTACCTCCTCTGGAAAATTTTCAAAGTCCTCCAAACAGATTGAATCTTGCGGAGTGGCTGATGCGAAGAGACCACCCTTTGACTGCACGCGTGACCGTAAACCGATTATGGCAGCAGTTCTTTGGCATGGGACTGGTCAAGACGCCGGAGGATTTTGGTGTCCAGGGTGAGTTCCCCAAACATCTGGAATTGCTGGATTGGCTATCCGCCGAATTCATGGATTCAGGTTGGGATGTGAAACAACTCATCAAGATCATCTTATCCAGTCAAACCTACCAACGCAGTTCAGTGGCAACTCCCAAGCTGATTGAAGCGGATCCAGAAAACCGTTTATATGCACGTGCTCCAAGATTCCGACTTCCATCATGGATGATTCGAGACCAAGCCCTGGCAGCAGCGGGCCTGCTGGATCCATCGCTGGGGGGGGCTCCAGTGAACGGTTACCAACCCGACGGGGTCTGGGAGGACGCAACTTTCGGAAACAAGAAATACAGTCAGGATCATGGAAAAAAGCTGTTTCGCCGCAGTTTATACACTTTCTGGAGACGCATCATTGCACCAACCCTTTTATTTGACACCGCCTCGCGGCAAACCTGCAATGTGGACGCCAAACGCACCAACAGCCCCCTCCATGCCCTTGCCACACTCAATGACACGACGTTTGTTGAAGCTGCTCGTGGACTTTCAATTCAAGCAATGTCTGATAAGCTGCAAGACCATGAAATCCTAGAAAGAATCTATCTACTCACTCTGGCGCGCCCCCCCTCTGATCAGGAAAGGTCTATCTGGATACAAAGCGCAGATCGGGCACGCTCCTATTTTTCAAGTGATAGAGAAGCTATCGATGCCTGGCTGAGCCACGGAGAATCCGACATACCTGCAGGTTTGAATCGTATGAAATTAGCCGCATGGACCACAGTGAGCCTGGGTATCTTGAACATGGATGAAACTTTGACCCGAGAGTAGAACCAACGCATGAAACCCAATCCTGACTTTCACCCAATCCTGGATCCCAGATTACGGCTCAATCGCCGACATTTCTTTGGACGCAACGCCACGGGTATCGGAACAGCTGCTCTTGCTTCTCTGTTAAATCGTGAGGGGCTTCTGGGCTCCTCTCTCAAGACGAACTCCACGGTGGGTATGCCCGGTTTGCCCGAACTTCCACACTATGCCTCCAAGGCAAAAAGGATCATATACCTCTTTCAGAATGGTGCTCCTACGCATGTTGACTTGTTTGATCATAAACCAGGCATCAAACCCATGCATGGAAAGCCGGTTCCAGAGTCTTATTTCAAAGGAAAACGATTCAGCACCATGACGGGAGATCCCAGCGGAAAGCTGATGCTTTCTCCGGTGGAACCCTTTCAACAGCGCGGACAGAGCGGTGCTTGGGTCAGTGATCTTCTCCCGCACACTGCGAAATATGGCAGATGACTTGTGCTTTGTAAAAAGCATGCACACAGACGCTGTCAATCACGCACCAGCCATTTCCTTTTTTCTGAGCGGAGCAGAAGTCCCTGGCCGCCCTACCTTGGGGGCCTGGATGACGTATGGCTTGGGAGTGGAGAGCGATAACTTACCTGGGTTTGTGGTCATGACCTCTGTCAGCAAAGGAACCACTTGTGGTCAGATTTTCTATGATTTTTACTGGGGGTCAGGATTCCTCCCATCGCGTTACCAGGGGGTAAAGTTTCGCGGTGGCGGCAGCCCCGTCCTCTATGTGGAAAATCCCGAGGGAATGAATGCCATGTTGAAGCGAGGTTTACTTGATGATATTGGGAAAGTGAACCGCCTCAAGCATGAGCAAGCCCACGACCCTGAGATCGAGACTCGGATTGCTCAATATGAAATGGCCTACAGAATGCAAACGGGCGTACCTGAGCTCACTGACCTGAGTAAAGAACCGGACCATGTGCTGGATCTCTATGGACCTCAAGTCAAAGAGCAAGGAACCTTTGCCTACAACTGCCTGATGGCCCGCCGGCTGATTGAGCGGGGCACTCGATATGTTCAGGTCATGCACGCAGGCTGGGATCAGCATAACAGTATCACAACTGAACTTTACACTCAGTGCAAAGATACCGATCAGCCCAGCGCAGGTTTGATCATGGACCTCAAACAACGAGGATTATTGGATGACACGCTTGTGGTATGGGGGGGAGAATTTGGTAGAACCCCTTTCATTCAAGGGGATATCAATAACCGCCCAAGATGGGGGCGAGATCATCATCCATATGCATTTACGGTTTGGATGGCTGGTGGAGGCATCAAACCCGGTATTTCTTATGGGGCATCCGATGAGTTGGCCATGAATGCAGTCGAAAAACCAGTTCATGTCCATGATTTGCAAGCCACTCTCTTACATCAATTGGGCATCGATCACGAGCGGTTGACTTACAGGTTTCAAGGCAGGTATTATCGCCTGACGGATGTTCATGGAAACATCGTTCATGATATTTTGGCGTGAGCAATAGCAGGTCGGGCTTATATGAAACCATATGGAATCCGTGCAGCACGATTCAAATTACCTGCGGAAAAAACTGCTTCTCTCTATATCCAGCGGTCCAATTCAAGTGGTATTGCGCTTGGTAGATTTCTTCAGCTGCACTGTTCGCCGTGATTTCTTTTTCTTTGTACGATAACTGACTTTGGTGGGAGTCGTTGAACTGGTAGCAGGAACTTCTATCCCCACACTTCGCTTCAATTCTCTTACTTGATCTCGCAATAAAGCCGCTTTTTCAAACTCAAGATTGACGGAGGCTTCTTGCATTTCAACTTCCAGCTCATTGATAGTTTCGGTCACATCTAGGTTTTCGGCCGTTTCGTTAAGAATTTGATTAGCCTGTTTCTTGCCTTGCATGCGGTATACCAAGCCGCCTTCCACCGCTCGGCTGACACTACGCGGAGTGATACCGTGTTTCTTATTGTATTCACATTGCTTCTCGCGGCGATATTGCGAAATGGCAAGGAATGCCTTAATACTGCGAGTCATGACATCGGCATAAAGATACACTTTACCATTGAGATGCCGAGCCGCGCGACCAGCCGTCTGCACAAGACTAGTGGTTGAGCGCAAGTAGCCTTCTTTATCCGCATCAAGAATTGCGACCATGGAAACCTCAGGTAAATCGAGCCCTTCCCTCAATAAATTAATCCCAACCAGTACATCAAATTCTCCCTGTCGCAATCCCCTCAGGATTTCTACACGCTCAATCGCATCTATCTCACTGTGAAGATAGCGCACCTCAATACCAATTTCACTGAGGTAATCCGTCAATTCCTCAGCGGTTCTTTTGGTAAGTGTGGTTACCAGAACACGTTCTTTAAGTTCAACTCGCTTGCGTGCTTCTTCGATCAAGTCGTCGATTTGTCCCTTGAGCGGACGTACGATGATTTCTGGATCGATAAGGCCTGTTGGCCGAACAATCTGCTCAATCACTTGATTCTTTGCCCATTCCAGTTCGCGTTGAGCCGGCGTGGCGCTTACATAGATGGTCTGCGCTTGATGTGACTGAAACTCATCGAATCCAAGTGGCCTGTTATCCAAAGCACTTGGCAATCTGAAACCATGCTCCACGAGCACAGTTTTTCTTGAACGATCGCCAGCATACATCCCTCCCACCTGCGGAACCGTAGCGTGGGATTCATCGATAACCAAAAGGTAATCATCTGGAAAAAAGTCCAAAAGTGTATAAGGTTTTGACCCGGGAGGTCTCCCTGAAATATGGCGGGAATAATTTTCAATTCCTGAGCAGAACCCCATCTCCTCCATCATCTCCAAATCATATTCCGTTCGCATTTTAATGCGTTGAGCTTCCAGGAGCTTACCTTCCTTTTCAAATTCAGCAATTCGATCGGATAACTCTTCCCGAATTGAAAGGATGGCTTTTTTCATTTTCGCTCGAGGAGTCACGAATTGTTTACTCGGGTAAAAAGTCACGTATTCAAGAGATTCGATGCGATTGCCCGTCAAAGGGTCGAATCGACTAATCTGATCTACCTCATCTCCAAAAAATTCCAGCCTAATCCCTTCTTCAATATAAGCAGGTGTGATTTCAACCGTGTCACCCCTTACCCTGAATTTACCAGGAATAAGTGCGACATCATTACGTTCATATTGAAGATCAACCAGACGATGAAGGAACTGATCCCTCGAGATCGATTCACCAACCTTTAAAGGAATCATCATCGCTTCGTAGTCTTCCTTGCTGCCCAATCCGTAAATACAAGAAACACTTGCTACCACAATGACATCACGCCGCGATACCAAGGAACTGGTGGTTGATAGTCTAAGCCGTTCAATTTCGTCGTTGATACTTGAATCCTTCTCAATGAACGTATCGGTTTGAGGTAAATAGGCTTCCGGTTGGTAGTAATCAAAGTAACTTACGAAATACTCAACTGCATTCTTGGGAAAGAATGATTTAAATTCAGCATAAAGCTGGGCTGCCAATGTTTTATTGTGAGAGATAATCAGGGTCGGTCGCTGTATCGCATCAATAACATTGGCGATAGTGAATGTTTTCCCTGAACCAGTCACACCCAAAAGAACCTGATGCGCTTTAGAATCCTGAACTCCAAGAGTCAGTTGGCGTATCGCTTCGGGTTGATCTCCAGCAGGAGGAAAAGGTGCTTCCAGATGAAACATGCTGCCAAGCTAGGTCACCAAACTTGGATCGTCAACAAGAGCTCACTCGGTAAAAGATAATCATGACATGTATTGTATCCGAAGGTGGAAAAATGATCTTTACAGTTTGTTCTGTCTGGGATTTCAGTACGATGATGTCAACCATCCCCATTAGGCAGCACTTACATTATGGAATACCTCTGATCTCAAACAATGATCCGTGAAAAAAACATGAAATCCCCATGGCTTGCCCCACTGATTTTCTGATCTGTGATTCGAAGGATTTGGTTGTTATGATTTGCGGGGAGTCAGATGAAAAGACCAACACCAGAAACAATCGATGAACGACATGTTGCCCTTGAAGGCAAAAAACTGCTGTATTTCGGAGGGTGCGATTATTTGAGGCTTAGTCATAAAGCTGAAATTCGATTATCTGCGGTTGAATCATTGAGGAATGAACCCAGTTTATCATCCAGTGCGTCCAGAACCACAACCGGTGACCGCTCCATTTACCTCCAACTTGAAAAGCAATTGACAGCATTCAGCGGAACGGAGGACACCCTACTTACAGGGGCAGGTTATTTAGCAAATCTTTCGCTGAGTTCTTATCTGAGTAAGGCCGCTGATGGACTATTGATCGATGAACAGTGCCATCCGAGTCTGAGGGACGCAGCAAAATTATCGGGGCTCCCTGTTCGGAATTACCGACATTGCGATGTAAAGTCAGCCGCAGAGATTTCATCTGGATTACCTGATAACCAACATTGGTTCCTGCTCAGTGAAAGTATGTTTGGTCTGGATGGAAGCATCATGCCCTTGAATGCATTCCGGAAGATGTTGCCAGCTGCAGTTTCCTTTATCATCGACGACGCACATGGTTTCGGTGTGCTTGGAGATAATTTCTGGAACGAGGGAGATACATCATCCAGAGATGCGAGAACCGTCATTAAAACGCTTTCTTTGGCCAAAACAGTTGGATGCCACGGAGGCGCCATTGCGGGACCCCTGAAAGTTACAAATAGCATTCGCAATCAAGGAGCAACCTGGGCTGGGCATACACCGTTCCCCATGCACTTGGCGCATGCAGCCATCAAAAGCATTGAATGGTTGTCTACAAGGCCAGAGCTAGGTTCGCAACTGAGTCATCGTATCGATTTGATGTCAAACATACTTTCAAGTTTGGGGCTCCTGAAAAAGGCAGGTTTGATGTCACCTGTTTTCAGTTTCAGACTTGGGGAAACTCTGACTGAGGAATCAATCCAGGCATTGAGGGACATGGTCATGGACTCGGGAATCTACCCCTCCTTCATTCGATATCCAGGAGGTCTGAACAACTTAATTTTCCGGGTTGCAATCAGTTCAAGTCATCAAAAGGGTGACCTTCAAAAACTTGGGAAAACACTGTTGCAATTGAGCCAATCTTTTGGGTGTGAACAATTCTTGCTCAGTGATCAGATGAGCTGAATGGGTTTCGTGGTTTGCGTTCCATGGAAGTTGGCTTTGTAATATCAACAGGGTTGGGGCCAACCTGTTTCGATTTTGCAAGGTCTTGAGCAGAGAGTGAGGAGATTTCTAGATGACGCGCAGACAAAACAACAATCATCCACCCCATTGGAAAATGAATAGCATTCGCAACCAGAAATTCCTGAAGATTGAGCTGCTCCAGACCATGCAGCATGACGGCAACTATCATGAAAAGCGCCGGAGGCATCAGGGATAACAGATTTAACCGAAAAACAATCCCGAAAGTAGGTCGCCTTCCGGAAAGGTAAGCAAGAATGAAAACAGGCGTTGTATAGATGAGAGCCAATACCCTCCATAAGAGAGAGAACCCAATCCAAAAGAAGGTAAAGGCGCCTAAATACAAAAAGAAGCTACGTGAAAGCCACCATGGATGCACTTGCTCAGAGTCCAATTCGATGATGTATCCAGCTGGATAGGGCAGTCGAAGATAACCAAAAAGAGATCCAATACGAACACCCGAAGTATCCAGTATGACGCGTAAATCAGAGGTAGAGGAGATTTCTTTCTGAGTATCGGTCCTTATCGAAATCGAAAGAAAATGATTGCTCGCCAGATTTTTACTGACTGGAGCATTCGTCGAAAGAACCTGTTTTTCGATGATGGATCCTGCCGGGAACTGCATGATAGCAGTTTCCCAAACGGGCAACCAATTGATCCAAACGAACCATCCAACCACACCTGCAGCGACAAAGCCTATCAACAGGGTGTTGATGAACACGCCTGTTTTTAGACGAACAGCCCAATCAGCAATTCCCCGAAATGTAAAAGGAAGACTCATGCAGACAGGGTATCAGGGCCACATTCGTGTCCTGACAATATTCAGGCTTGTGGTGGCTGATTCTGTGCAGGAGGTTGCTGTTCCCCTCCTCCGGGTTGCTTCTGCTGAGGAGCGAGGACCACGTTGAGGGGATAACGAAGTTTCATTACTTCATCCACCAGAACTTCGATGAAGTGAATACCAGCCTCTTTGAACTCAACCTGCCCGAACAAGGAAACGTTCGTCGCATGAGTATTCACGTCTTTCAGCGCGAACTTGACAGCACTCTTGCGAACGAGAGTGGTCTGGTCGGGAGAGAGAAGTCGCACCTCTTCGTTAAATTGCCCAAAACCCGCCGTCCAGCGATTAAAAACGCACAACTTAAGGGCAGTTACGGGCAGGCGGGGAACTCGCACCAGCCCAATGACACCGATGAGGATAAAGTTTCCGTTGGATTCCTGTTTAACGTCTTCACAAAGAAGTGAAGTCTGCAAATCCGGTAATATTCTTGATGGTTCCATAGTATAAAAAAATTTTGAATCAGTCTGAGTGCTTGGCAGTCAGCGCAGGTTGGTAAGTCTGAAGGATTCAACAAGTAATAAGAAGCAATTCCTTGCACAAAATTCAATTGGTTACCCATTCATGACGGGTTGTTCAGCTGCTTGAACCGTATTCTTCAGCAACATAGCAATCGTCATTGGACCGACCCCACCTGGATTGGGAGTGATCGCTTTAGCAATGGGCTGGATAGCGTCGAAATCGACATCTCCTACCAATCGTTGTACCAGACTTGGTGGTCGAGTCAGGTATGCGATTGACTCCAACATCCATGATCACAACACCTTTTTTGACCATGTCAGCCTTTAGGAATTGAGGCATTCCTATTGCTGCCACAATGATGTCGGCACGTCGACAGTGCTCTGCGATGTTTCGAGTTCTGGAATGGCAAACAGTTACAGTGGCATTGGCTGTTTTGGCTTTTTGGATGAGGATGGCTGCCATGGGTTTCCCAACGATGTTGCCACGTCCGAGCACGACAACTTCTGCACCTTCCATCGAAATGTCGGAACGAATCAAAAGTTCGTGAACACCCGCAGGCGTGCAGGGCATGAACCCACCGGACTGGTTGAGCATGAGCTTTCCTACATTCACCGGATGAAATCCATCTACGTCTTTGGACGGTGAAACTGCGGAGTAAATAATCGTTTCATCGATATGGCGGGGCAACGGAGCTTGGACCAAAATACCGTGAACGGATGGATCTGCGTTGTGCTGGGAAATAATTTCGAGCAGTTGATCCTGTGTGGTTTGCTCACCAAGCACCAGTGTCTGAGAGTCAATCCCAAGCTCCTTGCTCTTTTTTTCTTTCATGCCCACGTAGACGCGCGAGGCAGGATCTTCTCCAATACGTATGAAAATCAATCTGGGGATCACACCTCTTTCCTTGAGCAAGCTGACTCGGGCAGATGTTTCATCATGTATGGTCGCTGCTATTCGACGACCGTTGATTAAATTATCCATTGCCATCAGTTAATCTGCGATTTTGAGCTCTTCAATCTCAATCACAGGAATCTTGGGCCAACGAAGGTCAACAGACTCCTGTCCAGTCACTCGAATACGATACCCTTCATAGGGTTTTAGATCGGTTCGGCTCGGAGCGGTGTTCAGGTGTAATCTGCCAGTGTAAAGGTAATTCATGGTCTTGTGTGTCAATGGATCCTCCAAGCGGTGATAAGTGGGTGATTGGATGCTTCTGCTGCGACGCACAATTCCCTCTCTTGTGACAATTCTTCTCAATGCATCCAGTGCATCTGATGGGTTTTCGGCAACGATTATTTCAGATGGCAAGCGCACTTGCGCATCAGATCCGCTGGGCGGTTCAATCGATTCAAGGGGCTTCAACCCCGAGTCTTCAAGAACTGCCTGTTCATTGGTGTTTTCGAGATTCTCGGACAATGAAGGATCATTATCAAGATCGTCGATTGGTTTTGTAATGACTTCTGGCTGGATCTTCTCTACGGGATTCGCCTCTGAAGGAATTTCCGTTTGAACAGGAGTTGGAGGCGTGTTTTGTTCTACGGGCTGAACGATGCGTGATTCATCGTTGTCAGGTTGGTTTCCTTCAACAGTGCTTTTCAACACCCTGTTTTCACCAGAGTTGGGATTATCCACGATGAGCAGAGGAATTTCTTCATTGATTTCCTCACTGACTGTTTCCACTTCAACAGGTGCTGTCAGTTCCGGTTCAAGGGCAGGCGGCTGTTGTGTTTCCGAAATCAGATCAATGAAACTGGTAGCCACATAAGCAAAAGAACTTGCTGGAGGCTTGATGGAAATCCAGCCTCCAGATTCTTTGATGCGTTCAACCTTATCACCACGATTCAGCCTGGCCACAACCGTGTAAGACTCACTCGGACCAGCCCGGACATTCAATCGACTCGCAGTAACCGTCTGACCAGTAGGATCAACATAATCGCCAGCCACCCATAGCACCGCACCTTCGGGTATACCAATGCGATACCACTCCCGTGGATTACCGGGGATAGGCTTGTCATGAAGAATGGTTTCGAGCACCTGAACATTGTCACCTGTATTTACCTGAGAGACGACCTCACTGAGGATGTTGGGCTGCGTGCGCACATTAACGCGCTCGGCCTTCACTAGACCCGATTGAACTGCCCCATTGGCAGTGGGCAAGGCTATGGCAAAAACCGAAAAAACGGTAAGGATACATGCAAACTGTTTCATCATTCCTAGTAATAGAAAAGCATCGACCAACAATGTCAATCTCTGACAAGTCAAGAATGGCGTAGAAACTTGAAAAGCCCTTAAAATTATGACCTTTTTTCATCTTTGTGAGAAAAACTTGAAAGAAAGAGGTTGTACCTTGGCTGTGATCACAATAGGATTTCGCGTGGGTCTTGTGTATTGGCACCTTAAATGCAGGATTAAGGTGAAATATCAAAAGTCCTGGTCCGTTCCTGGAGAAAATGATGGATGCCTCCGATCTTCGTCATCATCTCCAGATAACCAAAACTTAAAATCGAAACCTTCAACCTTTCAATGCTTCAGCCATCGCAGTATCCAGGTAATCAGCGATGTGCATGACCTTCACGTGATCACGGCCAGCTTTCTTGAGTCCTGCTTGTATCTGAAGAATGCATCCAGGATTAGTTGTAACCACAATTGCAGCATGAGTACGCTCAATGTGATTTATTTTACGCTTCTGTAGCCTGGCTGCCATTTCCGGTTCAGTCAGATTGTAACTTCCTGCACTACCGCAGCAAATCTCAGATTCGGACAACTCCACATAATGATCACCCGCTACGGCCTTGACCAGATCACGCGGTTGTTGAGTGATCCCTTGAGCGTGAGCCAGGTGACATGCATCATGAAAAGTAGTGGATGTCTGAAAGAGACTTGATGGATCTCCGTTCCCACTGGATGAGGCATCGTGACGCTTTGTAATGAAGGCCTGCTCGAAGGCATTCCAGCCGACTATATCCATCCACTCCGAAAAATCTTTTACTTTGCTGACAAATTCAACTGTTTTGGGTGTGAGTTCCGAATCCTCCTCCAGAAGATGTCCATATTCCTTGAGCGTCGAACCACATCCCGCGGCGTTGATCAGGATCGTATCACAATGGGCGCGATCAAAAACCTCAATATTCCTCCGAGCAACATCACGCGCCTTGTCCAATTGACCACTGTGAGCATAAAGCGCCCCACAGCAAACCTGCCCATCCGGAACGACGACATCGTATCCCATTTGATTCAAGATGCGAATGGTTGCTTGGTGTGTACCACCAAAAAGCACGGGCATGACACAACCTTTGATCAATCCAACACGACCTTTTGACGGTTGCCGCTTGGAGGGTGAAAAGGCGGGCACTCTATCTGCTTCCAATCGATCGGGAGCCAGTTCAAGAGCATCTTTGAGAAAAGCAGGAAGCAAATGGGTCAATTCCATACGCTTCATCAAGACTGCAGGCATCATGGCGAGCCTGAATCGACCGGGAAAAGGAAACACCTTCTCAATGAAAACCCTGCGGAGCAGACGCTGAAACCATGGGCGTGTCATGTGATGCTCCATGTAGTCGCGCGTGTGTTCCAGTAATGAACCATACTGAACTCCACTGGGACATGCTGTTTCACAGGCGCGACAGCCGAGACATCGATCAATGTGTTCCACCGGAGACACGGAGGCGTCCAGGGATAGTCTTCCCTGCTGGATGGCTCGCATCAAGTAAACCCGCCCACGAGGAGAATCGTTTTCATTGCCGGTCTCCAGATAGGTGGGACAAGAGGCAAGACAAAGCCCACAATGAACACAGGCCAAGGCTTTATCTTCGTCAAGAAAGGGATCTAATGCAGTCAATGAAGTGGACATGATTGATCAAGGGAGATCCGGTAAAATGCCATGTGGATCGAATTGTTGTTTCATACGCATCTCCAGAGATCGCGGTCTCGCACTCGGTTCAGTGATACGATGTCCTGAATGATACAAAGTCCCCTGCCCCAATCGTGCCACAAAAGGCGTTCCGGAGGGTAATCGCTCAATGAGCGCTGGCAACCGACTCCGCCGAACCGACTCAATGGTTCCCTCGCGCCACGAACGATCCGCCCAGAATTGTCGATTGTAATCCAACTCAGGAAGGCCAGCCTCCGCACCATTTCTCTCCCAGGTATTGTACGTTTCAAAACTCAATCCTGCACCCAGAGCAGCCGCTGAGGATTCCTCAACTGCTTGACGATTCCCATTGAACCCAACAAGCAGTGTTCCTACTCCACTTTGACCCTCAGCACGATAAAGATCCATGATCGCTGGTAAGGCATTTCCATGCATCGCCTGAAGCTGTTTCAGTGCTGATGTTAATTCCTCGACGTTCGGAATGCGGCAGCAGCAAATCACTTCTTTTTCGGGAAGAGGAAGTAATTTGAAAGTCACTGAGGTCATGACCCCCAAGCTGCCATGGGCTCCAATGAATAATTTGCATAAATCAAATCCGGCCACGTTTTTTACAACCTGACCGCCTGATTTAATGAGCTCGCCATTGGCGCGAACCAATTCCATTCCAATGACATGATCCCGCAGTGTTCCAGAAGCACACCGACGGGGGCCCGATGGATTATCATCAATCAATCCCCGCATCGTCCAATTTTCAGCGAAGGGAGGGTCCAGGGGCAACCATTGGCCGGCATCAGCAAGGTGAGATTGCAGATCCATGAGATTCATTGCCGCCTGCACTGTCACGGTCATATCCTCTGGCGAATATTTAAGAATACGGTTCAAGCTCCCGAGATCAATGGATGCGACCGGACTTCGATCTGCATTGGCCTGAGCCATGGCCCTGGCAAGGCCGTCACTGTCTTGAACTTGAATATTCATCTTGCCTTGTGTGAATCTAAATTACCGCTGGATGGGCCTATTTCAAGTACTTCAAAAGTGCAAAACCTCCAATGAGGAGGATCATGAAGCCCCAGGCACACCAATTAAAATACTTTTCGATGAAACTCTTGATCCGCGGGCCGAAGGCATACATCAATGCAGCTACCGCAAAAAACCTGAGTGACCTGCCTATGCAGGAAGCCAGCATGAATTCGGCAAAAGAAAACTTGAAGACACCTGACGAAATAGTGAAAACCTTGTAGGGAATAGGCGTCACTGCGGCTAACAAATTCCCCCAGAAACCATAGGTATCATACCAAAGCTTGATTTTATCCATCACGGCTTCGCCATGGTATGCCTTCACAATAGGCTCGCCTATGGTCTCAAAACCAAAAGCACCAATACCATAACCCAAGGCGCCTCCCAGCAATGAACCCACGGTGCATATAGCCGCAAAACGGAAGGATCTGGTAACCGCACCTACACAAAGGGCAATGAGCAATACATCAGGTGGAATGGGGAAAAACGAGGACTCGGCGAAGGCGATTAAAAACAAGGCCCAGGTTCCCTGTGGTTTTTCAGCCCAGGAAATTGTCCAATCATACAATTGACGTAACCATCGGGTCGGAGCAAATCCCGATGGATCCTTTTTTGTATTGTGTTCTTTATCCATGGTAAGAGCGAGGAGTCGATGCAAATCTGAGGTTTCCGTCAAGCATACCAAACGGTAAATCAACCAAGATCGACCTCCCCGCACAAGTGAGTTTCAATTCCAAGCGCCTGCACTGCAGCTGCTTTGATCCTGCATCCTCGATGGGCTTGTTTTCGACTGGGAGCATAGACCACCTGAATGTGATTTGACTGATGACGCGCCATCATTTGATCTCGAGAGATTCCTTTAAGCACTGCATGCATGATTGGCCATTGAGGTGTTGTTTCCTGCCAGCGTCTTTCTGTTTCGGCTTGCGGCAATTTAACGATTTCCGCAACGCCCATGTCACATTGAAGTTTACCATCCATGACAAAAACGCGACTCCATACAATCCATCCGGGTTTAGAAATTCCCTTGACCGTTCCCCCCCCCCAACTTGAAGTACATGGCGGGTTGACGCTCACTGGTGGTTCCTTTGTATCCACCAATGAAATGAGCTGGAGGAGCTGCGCCACTGATCAAAAAGACCCAGACATAATCATTGATCCCCTTCCCTTTATACTGTGCACCCCAGCGCAGATCGTGAAGTGTGGTTTCGGGGGACCAACCTAAGTGGGACCAGAGCCGGTGCGTCACAAGCGCATCCAGACCGGCACATTCATCCACCTCATTGAAATGTGGGAGTGCGGTGTTTGGTACAATTCACAGCCTGTTTCCGGATCTATCACCGGAGGCCGGTCCGAGTTATTGAGGAGACCTTCCACCAGATCACTGGCAGGCAGGAGGTCTTTCAATCCTTGCTGATACTGAATACCAATCGTGTCACATCCGAAATCATGGGCAATGCCAAGTGCGGCAACATACATCTTGCATTGAAGCAGAACCTGAGATTCGGTGAGGTCGGTTTTCTCATTCGTTCCCAGTTGAAACTTCATGCCCTTTTTCTTGAGCCATGCGTAGACCGACTGCGCCGTTTCATCTGACACTTCCATGGTTGCAGCATAGAGGGCAGATTGACTCAAGCGCTCCTTGAACACGCCAACAGAGTTCAATAATTCATCAGGGATGATGGCATTATGCATTCCCATGCAACCTTCATCAAATACCCCCATGATCGCCTTACGGGCTTTCAAAGTCAGCGCGACCTCTCGACCTATACTGACATCCTCGGCAGGCAATTTCAGCAAATTCAGCGAACGAACATGGCTTTGATCATGATCAATTGTGCCCTCATTCAGCCATTGACGCAGCCCGCCCAGGAAAAATGAATCGGTGAAGGCTTCGCTCCATAAAGTGCTGAAGTTGACTCCCATTTTCGTCAAAGAACCATTCAAGTTGAGCATTCCAACCAGACCTGGCCATGTCCCGCTCCAGTTGGCAACGGTAAGGATCGGCCCTTGGTGGGTGTAAAGCCCGGGCAGGATATGCTGGCTGTATTGCCAAACTGATTCTGCCACAATCAATGGCACCTTGGGGTCCATCTGACGAAACACCTCCATACCCATTTTTTGAGAGTCGATAAATCCGTGTTTCTTGGTCGGATCGTAAAAGTGCCCACGCTGTACGTCCCACCCTTCACGACGCAGAGCACGTATCAAGGTTTTTTCCATTTGCTTTTGAGCCTTCCAACATTTCTGGTTGGCAGACAATCTCAGATCGCCATTGGCAATGAGATAAACGGAGCGTGATTGAGATGTTGGTTTTGTCATGATCATTGATGAACTTTGATGAGTTTAGTCCCATCAACGAGAGAGACACAAGCCCGCTTTGAGGCCTGCTAGAGGCTGAATAAATCTTGTTGCTGGGGTGGAGGCGCAATGGGCTGAATGCAAGCAGGGTCATCGTTTACTGCGCTATTGACTCGGTCGGAGACTGGATGAACTTTCATTGCCTCCGCAGGATAAGGCGCAAGAAAGGGATGAACGGAGGCAGGCATTTGAACTTTTTGATCAAGCCAGGTTTCCCAGGCTTCAGGGGGGCATATGACTGGCATGCGATCGTGAATGTCACCTACAAGTGAATTTGCAAGCGTGGTAAGAATCGTAAACGTTTCAAGCACCGCTCCGTCAGGTCGATTCCAATGATCCCATAATCCGGCCACGGCAAAAGTGGCTTCATCCTTCATTAAAAAACCGCCAGGGTTGCTTTTTACGTCCGGATTTCTCCCATTCAAAAAAACTATTCATTAAAACCAGACAACGTCTGTATCTCAGAGGGGCCCGAAAACTGGCCGTACTTTCTGCTTTTTCGGATCGAGCATTGATCGTTTTGAAACCCATGGAAGGATCCTTGGCCCAAAACGGAATCAATCCCCACTGAAGCTTGTCCAATGCCGGCCGTTCTCCTTCCAAGGCGCGGATGATCACAGCTTGTTGCCCTGGAGCCATGTTGTAACGCGGTTTGGATGGAATGGATTCAATACCCAGCCGAGTCGTCACATGGTTGGGATTGCCTGTATAGCTGTAGCGTCCACACATAGGTAAATGATGCTCCGATGAAAGCTTAATCTTTTTCAGTCAATTGAAAAGTCACTTTTCTGAATCCTCGGGAAGAAACACGTTCCCTGAGGAAGGTCGACGTTAAAAGAGAAATTCAAGGTTGCCATGAAGCCATGCAACAATGATACCTTGGTCTCATGACAAAGATTGAATCAGACATTTTGCAAAACCTCACTGGTCTGGAGGAGGCAGTGAATCAGCTGGCTACAAAGCAGGAGAAGCCAGATCTGGCTTCCATCTTTGAGAAGATTGATCAGTTAACGGCCAGTTTACCCAGGGATACCGATCCTTCATTGCTTCACTATCTACACAAAAAAAGCTACCAGAAGGCTCGCTTGTTCCTGTTGGGCCGTGAATCGGAAAATGCAAAGGGCAATTGTCACGGCCACCGGAGTTGACCAAAAAATCGCTCATACTTCGAAATGGACAGAAAACTGCAGTCACTGGAAGACACCATTGCCGCCATCGCAACCCCAGCAGGCGAAGCCGGCCTGGCGGTACTACGTATTTCAGGTCAAAAAGCCTTTAAGACTGTAGACAAGTGTTTTAACCCCATTGGCAAATCATCATGCAAACCAAGTAATGCGGCTTCCCACACGATCCAATATGGCCATGTCGTCCACGGCGATCGAGTGATAGATGAGGTGATGGTGAGCGTGTTTCGGGCCCCGCGAACCTTCACTCGAGAAGACGTGGTCGAAATCTCTACTCATGGTGGAACATTGCCAGCCAAACTCGTCCTCGACGCATTGCTTCACCAGGGAGCTCGCCTTGCCGAACCTGGTGAATTCACGATGCGGGCTTTTCTGAATGGCCGCATTGACCTGACTCAAGCCGAGGCGGTGGCAGATGTGATTCATTCCCGCACTGAACTAGCGCTTAATGCAGCAAATGAACAACTGGCGGGAAAGTTAAGCTCCAGGATAAGAGAACTCCGCACTCAGTTGATGTCAATTTTGGCACATCTGGAAGCTCACATTGATTTCCCCGACGAAGATATCTCACCCGATACAACAGATCGGATGATTCAACGGATCCAGGAAACGCACCAATTCATGGATACCCTACTCTCAACAGCAGACGAGGGCCGGATACTGCGACGAGGCATCAGAGCTGCCATCGTGGGCCGACCCAATGCAGGAAAATCAAGCCTGTTGAATCATCTGCTTGGCCAGGATAGAGCCATCGTATCCCATCTGGAAGGCACGACAAGGGACACGATTGAGGAAAGTGCCAACATTCGTGGAGTGCCCATTATATTTGTCGATACCGCGGGGTTGCGTGATGCGGACGACCTTGTGGAACAGGAAGGAATTCGGCGCAGTCGCAAGAGCATTGCGCAAGCTGAACTCGTCCTACACGTCGTCGATGGAACCATCCCACTCCACCCTGAAGATCTGGCTTTCCTGGATAATGGATCATCCAAAGCATGTCTGCATATTTTAAACAAATCCGACCTGCAAGTTCACGACTCCTACCATTCGGAAAAAAAGCATCCATGGATTCCGGTTTCCTGCGCCAACGCAGACGGAGTCGCATCACTCAAGGATGCCATCATCAAACAGGTATGGTCAGGGAAGATCAAAGCCGAGATGCTGGAAGTCATGATCAACAGTCGTCACCAGGGAGCTCTTCTACGATCCAAATCATCATTACAGACGGTCATTGAAGGGCTCCAGAGTCATCTGGAACTGGAGCTGGTCGCAATGGATCTCCGCATTGCAGTCAGCGCTGTGGGCGAAATCGTCGGGGAAACCACGACAGAAGACCTTCTCGATTCAATTTTCAGTCAATTCTGTCTCGGCAAGTAGCCTCAAGGACCACACCCACACACCCTGCAGCATTCCAGTTATTGCTGGTTATCGGGTTCAAATTAAATGTGTATTACCCCGATGCCCTTGGCCAACACGCAGCTTATATCCGGGACGATCCGATCGATGCCCAAGCATGAACAGGTATGCCAACTTGTTTTTGACATGCGAGTTTCTTGCGGTTTATTTGGACAGAGAAACTGTTGTCATCAGGGTTTAGAACTTATGAGGGAGATTCGGTAAGAATAGCTCTCCCCGGACTTCTGATTCAACTTGATCAAAGTCGTAACCCCATCCAAGATTCGTCACGAAAATCACATGAAAAAAGAAGCTTTAAAATTCCTGGAAATACTCGTCAACACACCTAGCCCTTTTGGACATGAAGTGCGTGGCCAACGTGTTTGGCTTGATTATGTCACCCCTTTTGCAGACGAAACCTGGAATGATGCTTACGGCAATACGGTTGCGGTCATTAACAAGGGAGGTGGGCCTCGTGTCATGCTGGCAGCCCACGCAGATGAGATTGCGTTATCAGTCAACTACATAGACGACAATGGTTTTATCTACGTACGTCGATTGGGGGGAGTAGACGCAACCGTATCCAAAGCTCAAAGAGTGGTGATTCACTCCGCCAATGGTCCAGTGACCGGTGTGATCGGCAATGTCGCACCGCATTTGTCCAAAATGGATCAATCGGACAAAAAACCCCAGATTCACGATCTCTTTGTGGACATCGGAGTTTCATCCAAAGCAGAGGCGATGAAGTTGGTAAAGATCGGAAACCCGATCACGGTCAAAAACAACTTTGAACTTCTGAGAAACGATCTAGCCGTCGCACGCGCATTCGACAACCGGGTGGGGACTTTTGCCGTCGCGGAAGCCCTGAAACTGATTCACAAGGATCGTAAAAAGCTGAAGGCTGAGATTTGTGTGGTGTCTAATGTCATGGAGGAAGGAGGGTGTCTTGGGGCCCGACAAATCGCATATTCACTTAAACCCGATGTCGCAATTGTCACGGATGTCACCCATGCTACCGACTACCCTACTGTCAACAAGGCCATGCATGGCGACGTCCAAATGGGCAAAGGACCAAGCCTGACTCACGGAGGACCCAATCACCCTGTCGTCGTCGAACGATTGGAGCAGGTTGCCAAAAAACTGAAAATCAATGTTCAACATGAGGCCGTTTCCAGTACTAGCGGCACAGACACTGACGTGATCTTCTGGACACGAGGGGGGATCCCCAGCGCCCTCATCAGTCTCCCCAACCGCTACATGCATTCTCCTGTTGAGATGGTGAATTTAAAAGATCTCGAAAAAATTCCAGCGATCATGGCTGGATTCGCTTTATCGGTTAAAAAAGGAGACTCCTTTGGTGTCCAGATCTGAATGGGCCAGGGCGTAACGAAAAACCCCTGTCGCTTCAACTCAATGGGTCTTCGTTGTTGATAAAGTTCTTTGAAGCATGTGCGGCAAAGGTGATTCGCCACGCTTCAAACTATGATTTCAACGAAACCAAACCTGATTGAACAATGTCTAGCTCGGATCCCAAAACAAGGCCCACCAAAGAGTCGCAGGCGATTCCAGTAATATGGCCATGGCTGGCCTTTTGTCTTAGCACGATGGTGACGCCGTACACGCTCGGTGAAGATTCAATTGAGCAAACCCTTCGAGAGGCTCAAACACGCATCCGTGCCATCTATGAGCAAGGAGACTTCAGGGCCAAGCGATTTCAAGCGGATTGGCTCCCTGACGGTTCAAATTATGTGGTGAATGAATCATTACCGGGAACCAATGAGAGGGTCCGAGTCAGTTATCATGCGGAAACAGGTGAGCGCACGGTTCTCGAATCAGGGCAAGGGAGATCTGCTCAAAATAAAGCCAATCTTTCTCCTGATGGTAAAATGCGGTTGATTTCGATGCGGAATAAATTGGGAGTTCGGCATTTGGAAAATGGTCTCGAGTATACACTCACTGAAAAGTATCCAGACAAAGACGTTTTTATCAGGAATCCAGTCTGGAGTCCGAATGGAAAAAAAATCGCTTACATACAAGCCGACCATTCAGAAGTAAGAAGAAGAACAATGCTCATTCCCGATGACCCATCTTACCCGACAGTTCGAGAGGTACGTTTTGCTCGGGTAGGCGAAGTGATTCCAACTTTGAGAGTGGGGGTGGTCAGTGTGCTGGAAAACGGCAGCGAAGAAACACAATGGCTTGCAGTTCCAACCCCGGAGGAGGGAATTTATCTTGGTCAAGTAAGTTGGGCGGGAAATTCAAATGAACTGTTGATCGAGAAATTCAGCCGTTTTCGTAATGAAAGAGAATGCCTGTTGTATGATGTGCGCACTGAAAATTTCAAACAGATATTCCATGAAACTGAATCTGCCTGGGTGATTGCAAGCATCGCCAAAAATACAGGGTTGGAATGGGTCGAAGATGGTCGCGCCTTCATCGTCTTGAGTGAACGAGATGGTTGGCGACATGCCTATGTGTGTTCAAGGGACGGACAAAAGCAGAGACTTTTGACACCAGGCAAATTCGACATCATTGAAAAAGTGAAAATCGACGAGGTCCGAGGTTGGTTTTACTTCAATGCATCTCCCGACAACGGTACTCAGAAATACCTTTACAGGGTGGCATTGAACGGCAAAACGGCTCCCGAAAGAGTCACCCCTGCCGGACAACCGGGAACACATGAATACGAATTCTCACCGGATGCAAGATGGGCCTTCCACACTTACTCCAGATTTGACGTTCCACCCATGACTGAACTGGTAGAATTCCCCCAGCATCGGACGGTTCGTGTTGTGGAGGACAATCCATTATTGAAAAATAAAATGGAATACTTGCTGAGCAGCCCGACGGAATTTCTCCAGCTGGATATAGGAGACGATGTTGTCATGGATGCCTGGATGATCAAGCCTCCGAATTTCGATCCTTCAAAAAAATACCCGATCCTTGTGTATGTCTATGGCGAACCCCATGCGCAAACCGTTCTGGATGCTTGGGGAAAAGTGCAAGCGGATTATCATCGGGCAGTTGCCGAACTTGGTTATTTGGTGGTATCGATTGACAACCGTGGCACCCCTGCACCTAAAGGTGCTGCATGGCGACGCGCGGTATTCAGGAGCCTTGGACCCCTCTCTACAGAAGAACAGGCTGAGGGATTGGTCGAACTGGCTCGCACCCGGCCTTTTGTCGATTTAACCCGCGTGGGTATCTGGGGGTGGAGCGGTGGTGGCTCCAATACTTTGAATGCCATGTTTCGTCGGCCGGACGTTTACCATGTCGGCATTGCTGTTGCGCCCAAGCCCCAACCTCATCTTTACAATGCCTGGTTTCAGGAGATTTACATGGAAACCCGAGAAACGAATCCCGAGGGTTACCGGAAGGCCGCTGCTATTAATTATGCGGAGGGGCTTGAGGGAGATCTTCTGATTGTCCATGGCACGGGAGAAACCAACACACATCTGGAAATCGTCGAAGGTCTGATCGATCGTTTGGTGGAACTTGGCAAACCATTCGATTACATGACCTATCCAAACCGCGACCATGGTATTCGAAAAGGGAAAGGCACCACGGTTCATATGCGAATGCACATGATCCGTTATCTTCTGAACCACTTGAAGCCAGGGCCTCGATGATCGGCTGACTTGCTCCTGATTATTATCTTATTTCAAGGCAAGACCTCCCTGTTTGAAACCTGCACGACTGAGAGTTCATCAAACATCGCGTAGCCTGAAACACCTACCTGCTGGAGGGTTCAAGAGGGGCCCTTCGAGATTGCTCCATATTCATCATGAAATATCTCATTAAGATGATTTAAAAAGCAATGAACATTCAACGTGCCTGCATCCTTGAGTTCGCGCCCCTCAAGCACCTGAGGACACCCCATGTTCCAAGACAATTCCTTGATTTTCACAGGAGGAACAAGCCATATCCTCTTGATGAAGGTTCTTGAGTGTTACTGCATGTTGAGGGGAATCATCATATTCATGGATGATCAAGCATCCCGTTGTTGCTCAGGACACCCCATCGATTTTTACTATCCATCCAAACCTGTAAACGTTTTTGTAATTAAAGGCGAAAACCGGGCCAGCTTTCAGCCGTGGCGACTAGGAGCCAGGATTTGGAGTTTCATTTGACTGCTACCCGTTTACTGGTTCGCAGTTGATGCATTGAATCTAACTCGATTAACCCCTGCTCAAGTGACTGCCCCAAAACGGCGCTTGTGTGTGGGTGATGTGCATATGTCAAATCTGTTTCGCGACTAATAATGCCAAGGTATTGCTTCGTTGGTCATACCAACGAATATCGGATGTGAACTACCGGGACACACCTGCATGTATCATGCGCTGAAGGTTGTCTGAGAAATGAATTATTGCTTCGCCTGAATGGATACTTTTCCTGTTTGAGGGTCGTATTGGACTTCCATACCATAAGGAGCTTTGGGTTCCTGGGCCAGGAATCCGGATTCGACAAGCTCTGCGAGGTCCTTAGGGTTGCGTCCTTCGGTTATCACGAATTCCTGCATGGCTTTGTTAACCTGAGCGAGTTCGATGGATTTATTGGAAAACTTATTGGCCTTATTTACTGCGCCCAAATAGTCTACCGGTGCGGTCAATGGATTTCCTTCCTCAGCGACCTGCCCTTTTGCTTCCTTTGGCTCAGCTGAATCCCCACCACATCCAGCGAGAAAACCAATAACCAGAATAGAGTAGAGGTAATTCATCATATCCGTCTGCTTTAATTGAAAGTTGTGTATTTTCATTGATCGCCTCCGCGATTGCGGAAGTTGTCCAATAGCTTCAATGGATTGACTTGCTCAAGAATCCCTGATTTTTCTTCTTTGTTATTCTCTCCCTCGTCGCCTTGTTTAGATGTTTTGGAGTCTCCAGTTAGAAAGCCACCCACATCCTTGAGAACCTTCACTGCTCCCTCCCCTACATTGAGAGGCAAAACTGCGGCTGATTTCACGAGACCGGCGCCTGATTTAACAAGCAGTCCAGACAAGACAAGTTTATCAGTTTTGGTTTTCGGTGCGCCAATCGTGCCTTCCAATTTCACAAAATCAGGTAATTTAACATGGGAGGTTTCTTTGGGCGCACTGGAAGGCATCAGATTTGATTTTCTGGCAATGGACCGCTCCAGATAAAACTCTACGGGCAAATTGAGTACACTGTTGGTAAGCACATTGTCCAGAGGGATCTCACCTGATGCATGTATCTGAAAAGCATCGGATTGCACTTTGAACGCATCCAGAGCCAGAATTTGATTTTCAATCTTCAAGTTTGTTTCGATGCCATTGATGGGAGCTTTCAAAAGCTCAGGCAAGCGAAGCACTGCGGTGATAGGGGTCATCAATAGACGCATTTTAGGACTGACAAAATTTATGTCGGCATCGGTATATTTGAGTGACATAGCCCCATTCAGGTTACGCTGCCAACCCGTCTCAGTGAGGCCAGCCCCTTTCCATTCCGCTTTACCGGAAATCATGCCTGACACTTGTCCTTTTTGACTCGGGCTCAAGGTATCTATAAATGCCTCAATCGGAATTTGGTCGACTTCAAGTGTCATGTCATAGCCCCAATCGGGTTTGGCAAAATCCATCGCCATTTCTGCTTTGATAAGCCCCTCGTTGAGGGTCATGCTGAGCGGTCGAATGGTCAGGGTATTCGTTTGCCATAGGGCATGTGCCTGAAAAGCTTTCATGGATATGTCTCGAACGATCAGTTTTGCGATATCGAGTTTCACATCAAACTCACCCATCGGAACATCCAGAGCACCTGATTGAGGTGCTGACGCAACATCAGGAGTGCTTACGGGCTGCACTTCAACTTGTGCCTCTTCCGGTTTTGCTATCAAGTCAAAATAAGAAGTCAAGTCCATGGAGGGCGAACTCACTCTCAAATTCCCTTTGGATGCCATGAATGGAAGCAAAGGAATTTGCCCACTTACTTTAATCACGTTGTCCGCTAGGCTTGTCGGCGTCAGTTTAAAGAAACTGGGACGAATTTCCAGGTGTTGCGTATTCCAAGCAAGGTCCAGATCCAATTCGGATTGCAATTCCTTGATCCGTTCGCTCTCAGGATCTCTGACCTTCAAATTAGAAAGGCTTGTATTCCCTTTGAGTGTGCTTTCACCGTTTAGATCGAGTTGCAGTTCTGCCTCAAGATTAAGAGTAACTTCGGTAAAATCTTCCACATTGGAAAATGGGGTCAAAAACGGACTGAGCGCAAACCGATTGATTCCGACCGAGTTGATCATGAATGCCCCAGTCTCACGCTCCAGGTCCATCTCGCCCTTTATACCAATGGTTCCTCCATCATTAAAATCCTCATGGAAATCTATCTGAGTCGTTCCAAGCTTGAGTTGCTCATCTCTTATCGCGAATTCGGAGTTCAAACCAACGGTGTATGATTCATAGGACATACCGGAAAAGCTGCCTGTGTAATCACGTAACGCCATCTGTAAAACTCCAGACAAAATCATCATCGCTATCACGCAGCCTGAGCGATAGCTCACCCAAACCCTGCTCAATACTCAAACCATCCATATTTACAAATGGCTTCATTAATGCCAGATCAGCTTTGGCTTCGGTATGGAGATTATATCCTTTACTCCCGAGCACATGCGATCCAGAGCCGGAAAAACTGACGAGAGAATTCCCAGAAGTGCTTGACCACTCCATTGCCAATCGCTCGAGCGTAACGCGGGTGTAATCTTCAAAAACCATTTTCAGATTCAAAGATCCAAAAGTTCCACTTTCAGTGTGCCCATCAAATGCCACATCTGCATCTTTGAAGCCCCCAGTAAAATCAGCCTGCATGCGTGCACCTGATTGCTCCACTTTCAAGGAAAAATCACCAAACAGTTCACCCTGATTCAGTGTATCGAAAGTGAAATCTCGCCAGTCGCCCAGATTGAAATTGGTAATGTTGAAATTAAATTCAGGCTCTTGAAAACTCTCAGGCTGTCCGTTCCATGCAAAAGTGACCGGTTTCAACAGAGCTCCGGTGATCGTAGGTGTCGCGCCGTCTGCAACGGTCAAACCAAATTGTTGAACGGTCAATTTCTCTCCATCGGCATCATAGTTGAGTGTCGTATCTAATTCCACATTCAGCGGAGGCGTCACTCCCTCCCCTGTCCCAATGGAAACATTGGAACAGGTGGTCGTGACGGCAAGGGCCAACAAGTTACCGCCATTGGTCAAGGTCATTGTCAAGGAGCCGTCCATCACGGTCTCTTTGAAATCTATACCTGCGACAGCGCCTGCCAGGTTAAGAAATTGCCTGTTCAAATTGTCAAATGCCGCAACGATTCGACCTTCTGATGTTGCAAAATCAAATGGCCCCATCACTCGAATATTTCCTGCAGCTTGACCATTGCGCATCATGCTCAGTGAAACGTCGTCAATGCTACCGGGTTCCAGAGCGAGTATCAGGTCCCCGTTGACGCCAACCATATCGGCGTAGGCACCGGTAGCTGACTCGACTTTAAGCTGCCCGTTGAGTGTCGATTTTTCAGGGAATAATTCGGCGTTTAAACCAAGGTCACCTTCCAGTTTCATTGATAAAGCTAATTGAGTTTCTTCTCCTGCGTCTGTGATTTTTGTCGTTTTCACGCCAATATCCAAATTCAAGGGACCTTCCAGATCCTGACCAAGCTTCCCAATGCTGACCTTGTTCAGGAGTAGTTCCGTTACATTTTGCCCGCCACCACTTGTTTTCTGACGAAGGATCACCTTACCGTTTTCGACTGAAAGAAGGTTCAAGTCCATGACAGGAAGCGGTGCATTCGGGCTTGGAGGAAGACTTGCAAGCCAGGAGGAGAGATTGCTTTTACCATCCTCTGCCTCAATGATGATGACTTCCGGGTTCATTAGCTGCAACTGATCCAGTTTGATGGTGCCCCCCAGTATGGTGAGAAGGCTGTACCTGACAAGTGCGCCTTTGGCCGAAACGAGGGTTTCGCTGTTGTAGGGAGTAAAGATTAAGCCCTTGAGCTCAATCTGGGAAAAGGGACTGAGTGAAACATCCTCGACCTGGATTGTTGCCATCATGGATTTTTCAATTGATGGCAGCACGACAGAGCGGAGAAAAAAGGAGCTACCGATGAAAAAATATGCCACAACAAGCAACAGAATGAGCCCCGTAATCATGAGCTTGAGGCGTTTGGGCCATGGGCTTGGTTCCTGTGTTCCCAATTGTTCTTGGTCCAAATTTGGCTCGTCGATGGATGTATCAGTCATATTTCGATACTACTAATTTCATTGATTAATTCAGGATTCACCACTTTTCAGCAACCATTTCACATAGTCATCAATGCCATGCTCCAGATCAAAGCGTGGCTCATAACATAGCTTCTCGCGCGAGTTTGAAATATCCGCTTGAGTGACATTTTGATAAAAAGCATATGGATTCTCAAAATATTCGGTATCAAGAGCTAGCCCGAGGGCTTTGTTGAGCCTTGAAATAACATCATTGAAAGATGATGACGCGCCCGACCCTACGTTGTAAACCCCAGGGACGGATGCTACTGAAGCCGCCAATGTCACCTCTACAACGTCTTTAACGTAGACGAAATCACGCTTTTGTTCGCCATCTTTGAAAATGCGAGGTTTTTTACCAGCCTTCATCTGGAGGTATAGCTGGTACACCATGCTTGCCATATGCCGCTTGTGAGCCTCTCTTGGTCCATAAACATTGAAGTAGCGCAAACCAACAAGATTCCATGCAGGATACTGCTTTCGGTAATATCCTGCAAGGTGATCTAACTGTAACTTACTGAATGCATAAGCGTTTTGAGGCGAAGGCTTGCATCTTTCACCCATGACAGCCTCAGTTTTGCCGTAGACTGCCGCTGATGAGGCATAGACCAATGGCGTTTGATCACTCTTCGCCCACTGCAGCAATTTACGAAAGCCCTCTACGTTGTCGTGGACCTGTCTGTATTGATTCTGTTCTGTCGTGTCTGTGATCGAAGCGAGGTGGAAGATCGCATCAAAGGCTCCTTCTTGAAATTGTTTATCAATATCAACTTCAGCGATATTTCCAGCAATAAAATCCCCCTTGAAACCCTCAAGATTTCTGAAATCACCTGATCGAAAGTCATCCATGACAACGATCCACGCCTCGGGATGCCTCCTTTGCAACTCAAGCGTTAAATTGGAACCAATGAACCCGGCTCCGCCAGTGACCAGCACACTTTGCATATGGTTAAAAATGGACTCAGCCACAACAAAGTGCAAGCCAAGGATTAAATCGCATTGCCATAGTCATCACTCAAGCCATATTGTAATAACACATGACCGAAACGCAGATCAAAGCCACGACAATTGAAGTCAACGGAATCACTTACGATCTCCCACCAGCCCCTATTGCTGTCATTTGCCTTGACGGCTCAGCGGACGCTTATTTGGATGCCGCGCTGGCGAGGGACGCCATGCCTAACCTGAAAAAAATCAGTAATACAGGATACCGAGGTCAGGCTAGAGGGGCTTTACCTTCATTCACAAATGTTAACAATGCATCGATTGTCACCGGATGCCCCCCTTCAACGCATGGTATCTGCGGAAACTTTTTCCTGAATCCGGATACAGGAGAGGAAGTCATGATGAACTCAGCCTCCTTTCTTCGAAGCGCTACTATCATGTCGGCAGCTGCCAAGGCTGGACGAAAAGTCGGAGTTGTTACTGCCAAGGAAAAATTACGAGATATTTTTGCACACGAGCTTGAAGGGATCGCTTTCTCAACCGAAAAAGCCAATCAGGCCACCATGGAAAAACATGGTATTGATGACGTAGAGGCATTGGTTGGCAAGGAAACACCATACATCTATAGTGGGGAGGCAAGTGTTTATGTGCTTGAGGCAGGTGTTGCTCTGCTTGAATCCGGCAGGTCCGATTTTCTTTACCTATCCACTACAGACTACATGCAGCACACCCACGAGCCTGATGCCCCTGAATCAATTGAATTCTACCACCAATTGGACAAAGCTATGGGTAAGTTGCTTGAACTCGGGGCCCGCATAGGTATCACGGCAGACCACGGAATGAATGCAAAACAAGGACCAGACGGCTCCCCAAATGTGATCTACCTGGAAACGGAGTTGACCGAAAGATTTGGCGATGGCTTTGCCGTCATCCTCCCAATCACTGATCCTTACGTCGTGCACCACGGCGCGCTGGGTTCATTTGCAGTCATTCATTGCCCAGAGACTGCCAACAAAAACCAGATAGCAGAGTGGTGTGCTTCACAGAAAGGTGTCACCGAGGTTTACCACAAGGCAGAGGCTGCCATCAAACTACAGCTGCCGGAGGATCGCCTGGGTGATATTGTTGTCTTGAGTGGTCGAGACGTCGTGCTGGGCCGCACCCCGGCACACCATGACTTGACGGCACTGAAAGTTGGCTTGAGATCGCATGGCGGAAGGTATGAGGAAATGGTACCGTTTATTTTCTCTGCGCCTCTGAAGCCAGATTTCCACCAGAAGGGACTTGGCGACCCAAGGAATTTTGAAGTTTTTAGTTATACCATCAACGGACTTCAGGATTAGAAACTATCTTCTGAGATATTATGATACCTGATTACCACTGTTTGATAGCAGGCGAGCCAGTCAAATCTGATCGATTTGTCGAGGTAGAAAATCCATATGATAATACAATCGTAGGAAGGGTTTCCGAATGTAATGCAGCGCATACGGAAAAAGCGATCCAATCCGCATTGAGCAGCAATTCTCCTCTGACTCGCTATGAACGTTTTGAGGTTCTAGACAAGACGCGTCGTGATTTGTTGTCCAAGAAAGAAGAGTTTGCCAAGCTGATTACATCCGAGGCTGGCCTTTGTATGCGGGAAACGCTGTATGAAGTAGGCAGAGCGTGTGATGTTTTGCAGTTTTCAGCTATGGAAGCGCTCAAAGATGATGGTCAAATATTCAGCTGTGACGTTTCTCCGCAGGGAAAAGCACGCAAGATTTTCACAATCCGCGAGCCTCTGAACGCCGCGGTGGCAATCACCCCGTTCAATCACCCACTCAATCAGGTGGCCCATAAATTGGGACCGGCAATCGCAGCTGGCACTCCAATCATCTTAAAACCTTCAGAAAAAACCCCTCTAACGGCTATTAGACTTGCAGAACTTCTCTACAAAAACGGACTCCCGGGCTGGATGTTGAGCGTCGTCCTCGGAGCCACTGCAGAAGTTGCCGAACCACTCGTGCTGGACGAACGCGTTGAATTGGTAAGTTTCACCGGCAGCGTTGCTGTTGGAAAGCACATTTCCAAGACTGCAGGTTATAAGAAATTGGTTCTTGAACTGGGAGGGAATGATCCCTTGATCATCCTTGAGGATGCCGACATGGACCTGGCATTGCACCTTGCCTGTGAAGGATCGTTTCGAAACTCAGGCCAAAGATGCACGGCAGTTAAACGTATATTGGTTCACAAATCTTTGGTGGAATCGTTCACGGAAGCATTTGTCAAAAAAGCAGAGACATATCGTTCGGGGGATCCTGCATCCATGGATACCAGAGTCGGCACTGTGATTGACGAGGAATCAGCAAAACGACTGGAATCATCTGTCAGGGAAGCAGTAGCACAAGGAGCAAAGGTTCTTTTGGGCGGTAATCGAAATGGTGCCCTTCTCGAACCAACGGTGATATCCAATGTTCCACGTGATGCGAAAATGATCACCAGCGAATCATTTGGTCCTCTCGCTCCCATACTTGCTGTTGACGATATCGAGGATGCCATAGGATTGGCAAACTCAACACCCTACGGTTTATCATCCGGCGTGGTAACAAACAACATGGAGCACGCATTAAAAGCCGTAAGGGAGTTGAGGTGCGGCACGGTAAATATCAACGAAGTTCCCGGGTATCGAATTGAATGCTCCCCTTTTGGAGGCATTAAAAACTCGGGACTGGGCATCAAGGAAGGTGTCATCGAAGCCATCAAATGCATGACCACCGTCAAAACTTTCTCTATGCCCTGGGGATAATCAGGTTCATCTGCCTGGACAAACTGCTTGCGCTGTGCCTGTTGATAATGGCTGAGTCTGCTGCTCATTCAGGCAGCGCAGCAGACTGGAAGCACTTTACCATGTCGGATGGCCTGCAGAGCGCTGGGGTCGCAGGCGTCACGTTCAGTTCCAAAGAGAAGGTTTGGCTGAGATATCAGGATTCAAATACCATCAGCGAATTTGACGGCTATGACATCGCAAGTCTTCAGGTTCCGGACCTGACGGCCAGCAAAGTCTATGAAAGCCGCTCGGGACAGATTTGGGCCATTCATCCCACGGGCCTGCATCTCTGGTCCAAAAGCGAATGGCAGTCATTCAGTCTACCAGCAATCGCAGCTGCTTATCGGAAGGTGGTTCAGCGCTTGCGCAGTCCCGTTTCACTTATTCCTTTGCAAATCAATCAATGCCTGATTCTTGCAAATGATTCTTTGCATCTTTTCAATGCAAGCCCCTACTTCGTGAAGCAAGTCCATGATCTTAACTCAAGTGGGATGGCACCATTTTCTGAAGGCATGGAGTGTAAAAACGGAGACGTCCTTTTAGCTGGAACAGGCGGGATTATATGGTTTGGCGGCCCCGCAAAGGACATAGAACAAACAGCTCATCGCTCAGTGAACATGCCGGAGGAAATCCAGGAGTATCAACTGACTACCCCATTGGAAAATGCAAATGGGGTTTTTACCTTCATAGGCAAAAAAGAGGGCAAACCCAGAATTGCGGTTCGTTTAGAGGGAAATAAGTGGTCATGGTCTCGAATCCCTCCAAAAATAAAACTGCAGACATATTGGCATGATGCAGGCGGCTTTGGATGGGGAACTTCTTTCAATGGTCTCTACACCATCGATATAGAAAACGGTTCGGTCGAATTATCGAATGCCCTCGAGGCTGGTTTGATTTTTGATGTGATATCAGACGGGGCAGGTCATTTCTGGATTGCGACAAGCGAAGGTTTGTCTCGGCAATCACCCTCATACTGGCAACTTGCACATCCCGAGTTGGGTGAAGCAACGGTTTTTGATATTGCCAGAGATCGTAAAAATCATTTGTGGATGGTCACGGAGGATGCGCTGATGACTTTTGACGAAAAAGGCTCTCATACTATCAATTGGCCTGAATCTCTGGAACGCATATTCAAAGGAAACCAAAGCCTGTTCACCTTGCCTAATGGCTGGATTGGTGTTAACTCAGGAAATGGTCCCATTCTATTTTCTCCCGAGGCCAACTCGTTCCGTCAGATAAAATCTCCGGTCAAGAATGAAGAAGTGATCAAAATCCTGGGCAACCAGGTCAACGGCGATATTGTGGTGCAGGTTAGTTCTGCGCAAAGTGATTCACATGGAATTTTTTGGACTTTCAATGGTGAATATTTTGATGCACTGGAAATCGATTTCGCCCCTGATATCGAGGCATCTGAATATTTCTGGACCACTGAACTACCACCTGAAATATGGTTCGGAGCAAAAGATGGTATTGCCTATGCTAATGGCAAACAGTGGGTTCAATTTGAGGCAGAGGAAGGTCTACGCACAGACGTCCCTCATTGCATGCTTGAATTAAAGGACGGTCGACTGTGGCTTGGGGCAGGTTCCTACATTTATGAACTTCAAAGCAATCGATGGGTGCAAATCTATTTCGCAAGGGAAAAGATCAATGATCTTCTTGAAGCAAGGGATGGAACAATCTGGGTAGCGTCCAACAATGGAGTACATCGCTACTTTCAGAAAACATGGTTGACTCACAACACAATTGAAGGCCTTCCCAGCAACACGGTTTACATGCTGTATGAAGATGTGACAGGCAGTGTCTTTGCCGCAACAACTCGCGGTGTCTCACGCTATGTCCCGCAGTCAGACATGGAAGCTCCCATTACAAATATTGAAATCCCCAAAGAAAGCAGCCAAAAGGACATAAAGCGCGGAACAGTGGTGACATTCAACAGTATCGACAAATGGGAACATACACCGAACGAGAGGCTTCTGTATTCCTACCGTCAGGACAATGAAGTCTGGCATCCATTTTCATATACAAACAATATCATTCTCGGAGACTTGCCTGCAGGAGTTCACAAAATTGAAGTGCAGGCGATGGATCGAAATGGCAATATTGAGGTTCAACCACCTATTTTCCGCTTCAATTTCACCATCCCGTGGAATGAGGACCCTCGGCTGATGACCATGACATGGGCAGCAGCTATCATCACTTTGATACTCACAGGGTTCGCCATTAATCGACATCTGCAATTGAAGCGAAGCTATGCGGAGGTCGAAAAAATTGTTGATATCCGAACAAAGGAATTAGAACAAGCCAACAAAGAGCTCCTACAGGATCAAAAGATGAAGGCTCTTGGTACATTGGCCTCTGGTATTGCTCATGATTTCAATAGTATTCTTTCCATCATCAAAGGCTCCATACAAATCATCGAAGAGAATCCCAGCGATACTGATAAAGTACGAAAGCGTGTGGGACGAATGCATTCAGTCGTGGATCAGGGAGCTGGTATTGTTCAATCCATGCTTGGATATGTAAGGCGAAAAAATGAACCCTCTCATTTATATGATTTGAATAGCGTGGTTCTGGAGGCCATACGATTTTCGAAGGACCAGCAATCAACACAATCGATTGAGTACCAGGCAAACCCCAAGATAGGCGAACTGAAAATGGCTCCTGATCTTGTTAAACAAATCCTGATCAATTTAATTAATAATGCCGCCGATTCCATGGATCATGATGGCGTTGTGAGCATTCATTTGAGTTTATTCAAGTCGTTCAAAGGTCACGTAGCCTTGAAGCCAAACAAAGCAGATAACTATGCTGTGCTGAGGATAATGGACAGCGGAGTTGGGATATCAGAGGAAATTGTGGGTCGAATATTTGAACCATTTTATACAACAAAAGCCTTTTCATCGAGACGCGGCACCGGTCTTGGACTGTCGATGGTCTACGAAATGGCCAAGGAAATGGGTACTGGACTCAGTGTTGATTCCAAACCTGGGCAAGGAAGTCAGTTTTTCGTCTATTTCCCGATGGAAAAGAGTTATCAGTAACCTGAGAGCATCCGAACAATCTCCTACGTTTACTTATCCGATGGAGCAGATTTACGGAAAAAGTAGATACAGCTGCTAATCAAACAAAAAGTCCCCAAAAAGGTCATGAACCAGGTAAAAGCCTTGAAAAAACCAAGTCTGGACATATCTCCCTGAGCAAGATCTTTGTAGAGTTGAATACCAACAGAGCCTGTGTAACCAATAGCATCAGCTACATAGATGGCAAACACGGCGGTTCCTACAACTTTCGTGGAGGCCATCATTCGATCGAAAAGAAGTGAACCATAGGGCACATAGGCGAGGTATGATCCAAAGCCCGTTAAAGTCAGCCACCAAAAACCGGATATAACTCCCCAATCGAACAGGAGGGTACTTCCGCCGAGAAGCAATACGCCTGCGGTCATGACGACGAAAGCGCCAACGAGACCAGCGCGGTTATGCTTGATAGTGTTCAAGAGCGCCATGGTGACTATGACACCAAAAGCAACCAGGGTTTCAGTGCGGCTGATGATTGTTTGGTTATCATTGTATGGATAGCCAAGGCCATCGAGAATCTCAACCATGTAATTGTCTCGAAAATCCCTGTAGGCAGTCAGGAAGAAATAGGCAATCATCAACAAAGCCAGACCCGGTAGAAAATGTTTCACGAAAGAAATACGTTTCTTCCCGTCCATGGGTTGCCGCGCGGTTCTGGCAGCGGTGTCCTGCACGCTGGGCGGTGGCAGCTGGTTGAGCATCCATACAGATAAAAAGAAAAGGGGCAAGAAATGAGCCCCAACCACTGCCGGCATCCATGCCTCACTGACTTCTCCCAATCCCTGGGCAATCATGGGACCAAGCAAGGGAAACCAGTTCCAGGCATCGGCAACTCCTCCACTCATCATGGCTCTTCCGAAATCCTTGACAATCCCACTTGATACAATGAAGGAACAACTCAAACCTGCGAGAAGAATTTCAGATGTCCGCCTTCCTTCAAGATACCAGACTACCAGGCCCCAGACCATCCCGAGAGGCAGCCCATTGAGGAAAATAGCTGCAAACCGCCAATCATCTGGAGCCAAACCAAATAAAACTAATGAGAGTTGTGCACCCAGAATCAACCACAATAAAGCTTTGGCTCGCTGGGCTGGCTGTATCTCTGAACAGACTTTGATTCCTACATATTTACTCAGGGCGTAGCCAAGTATTTGACTGATTACAAGAGCAGTTTTCAGTGTGACTTCAGTCTCAAAAAACATGAGCCCTTCAAATTTGGCCGCAGTGAATGGCTTTCGAAAGGCGTACATGCAAAAGTAGGTACTGAAGGCAGCCGTGATCGCAAACAGGATAAAAATGAACTCTGGCGCCTTCGCCAGCCACTTCGAAAATCTGCCAATACGGATGGAGTCAAGGGTGGGCGTGGGAGTTTCCATATGGATTAATTTTGTATCAGAACGAGCACATTAGTTCGAATCCAACGGAATATTGAGGAAAGGCATCAAAGCGAACACAAGATTCCAGCGGGATTGCACGCGCTTAGTGCACGCCAAATTAAGCATCTTTGCAAGACCAATAAGGGCAAATTGGAGATATCTGTTTCATTGAAAGATTGGATGAGAAATTTTGTTCGATTGTTGAAAATGGACGGATTTAATATCCATTGTGATTTAGTCGAAAGTGATTGAATCGCAATAAATCCCCGTCGTTTAGGAAAATTAAAAATTATCTGGAAGCTATCCAACTAATTTTAAGAGTCAATATTACAGAGTAATCAAGAGACCCGCGGATGACAGAAAGGGCTGATAAGAAGGGCTGAATGATCTAGAATTTTGCAAATTAGTTTTGTTGCTTTTTAAACTCAGAAGAAATCACCTTCAGATTTTTTTTCAACATCAATCACTTTACTATTGCAAAGGTCTTATCAGGCTCTATTTATATGGGCTGTTTTAACTCTAAAAAGAAGAGCAAATTGAATAGCGAACTAGTCACAGAAGCATTGGACAAGGTAACCAACCCAAACATCTTGGTGAACCTTGTATCACGTCGCGTCCGACAATTGAGCATTGGAGGAGGAAACATGAGTCGCCCATTTATTGAGACGGAACAACCACTTGGTGCCGCGGACACCGCTCTCGAAGAAATTGTTCAAGAGAAAATCCATTTTGAAAAAATAAAGGAAGAAGATTTAAGTTAGGACTCTTCCCTAACATTCCTCTGAATACTCAAAGGAAAATCCATTTGAACCATGCCGGAAGCTAACCTTCCGGCTTTTTCGTCCACAATCCGCCTTTCCCTATTCAAGATGTCCGATATCGTAAGCAACTCTAAAGCGAAAAGAGATTACCACATCCTTGAGCTATTCGAGGCAGGCATCGCGCTACGTGGCACGGAGGTAAAGTCCTTGAGAGCGGGAAGAGCACAGATCAGGGATGCATTTGCCAGAGTCGAGAATATGGAGGTTTGGCTTTATCACGCTCACATCGAAGAATATTCTTTTGGGAACTGGGTAAATCACGAACCCAAAGCCAAACGCAAACTTCTACTCAACAAGTCAGAGATCCGAAAAATATTTGGATTGGCAGCGATCAAGGGACATGCAGTATTTCCTCTTTCGCTGTATTGGAAAAATGGAAAAGTCAAAGTGAAGTTAGCCATCGGAAAAGGCAAAGTGCAACATGACAAGCGTGAAGACCTCAAACGACGCGACTCTGACAAGGAACTCAAAAGGGCAATGATGCACCGATTCAAGGGAAAATAAGCTACTTGACTACTTGTTTACTCTTTGAAGGCCTTTGGAGAAAGACATTTACAACTGGAATACTTGAGACTAACCGGCATTAAAGAAAATCGGCGAAGCTTTTGAAGCTTCGCCGATTTTCGTAAAGTGGGGTTGTGAGGGCTTATGCAGATTTTTTCCAAGTGCGTTTGGGAGCCTTGGTTATCATACCCTTTTTGATGGCTTTGGCGGTGACGCGCATGTATTTCACCTCGCCATCAACGATCACCTTGACGCGCTGAAGATTAGGCATAAAGCGGCGTTTGGTGATACCAGTAACGTGAGTACCGATGCCGCCTTTTTTCTTGGCTTTACCACTGCGCCAAATGTGACTTCCCTTAATGGGCCTTTTACCTGTAACCTGACAAATCCTGGACATAGAGCCGTGCTTAAATAATTGTTCCGAAAAACAAGAAATGTGAAACTACCCATAACGTAAATATGAATCAAGGTTTAAACGCCAGAAAACGAACATTTTTGAATTCCGCAGAAACTCCAACGCGCCAAGTCGATCCATACTCTGTAATCAAGAATTCAAAGTGCCGGAAAAGACCGACGAGAAGCCTCAAGAACCCAGTTGCCAAATGACAGCTTCCTCCTTTATGGTGTTGTTCTCTAATAGATACCATGAAATTGATCTCAAACCAGAACAGTAAAAATACTCTGTTGGCACTTGCCGCCCTGTTGTTGACTCCCTGCATATTGATCGCTCATCCGGGTAACGGAGACATCCACACCTTTTCCGATGGTATTCAGCATTTCTTCTCAGGGGTGGATCATCTTCTATTTTCAGCGCTTGCAGGCCTCCTGATAATTTCGAGACAAAAATTTTGGAGTGTTCCATCTGTCAGTGCTGCAGTTGCAATCCCTTTGATACTCACGGGAGCGCACCAACTCTTGTTGTTAAATGAAAATGCTCTATGGACAGCTTCACTGGGTTTGATATTCGCTTCCTTGTCTTTACTCGTTTTAAGTGCTCTGGTTACTCAGGGTCACATTTTGCAAAAAAGTCGAAATCAAATAATGAGAGTCGGATTTGGTTGTGCCCTTCTTGCTCTGGCATTGATCCAGCTTTGATCTAATCGTTATCACCAAGGATGGCTGCTCCCATCCCCATGTAATTATTTATTCGCCGTGAGGGAAGATGATCCAATCTTCGTCAAACCAAAACCCACTTTGAGGGAATGGTGTCGCCTCATTATATTTGAAGCCGACACTCCTTTGGGAAAAGGGTTTGATGTCACACTGATTGTATTCATTCTGCTGAGTGTTGCCTCTGTCATGATGGCAAGCGTCGAATCGCTGATGGATCGATTCGGGTCATTTCTCATTTGGCTTGAATGGACTTTTACGATCGCTTTTACCATTGAATACCTCCTTCGAGTTTGGACAGTCAAACAGCCTTTATTTTACATCAGGAGTTTTTATGGAATCGTCGATTTGGCTGCCCTCCTGCCGACATACCTTAGTTTATTTGTGGTTGATGCGGAATATTTGATCGTGATTCGAATGCTCCGAGTGATGAGGGTATTTCGTATTCTAAAACTCATTCAATACCTGGAAGGCTCTAGTATGATCATGAAAGCCTTGAGGGCGAGTGGGCCCAAAATTACCGTTTTCGTAATGGCCGTGGTCGTCCTGGTCGTGATCATAGGATCCTTGATGTATGTCATTGAAGGTCACAAACACGGATTTTCAAGCATTCCTATGAGCATTTACTGGGCTGTAGTGACCCTGACCACAGTTGGTTACGGTGATATTGCTCCAGTGACCCCTCTAGGAAAAATACTGGCTTCCATGGTGATGATCATGGGTTACGCCATCATTGCGGTGCCAACGGGTATTGTCACCGCCGAACTTACCCGAGCAGACAGATCAACCACAACCCTCAGTTGCCGCAATTGCTCAGCAGAGGCGCATCCTGATGGAGCAAAATTCTGCTATCAATGCGGGCATGATTTAAACTGAAACCACCCTTTTGCACCCAACAGTAAAAATGCAAACACAACACAGACCGAGAGGGAGAAGGAATTGAAAATTGAGTTTGGATAAGCCATATTGACTTCAACAAATAAAACATAATGCGACATACGCCCATTCAATTAAGCATTTGCCTGTTATTGTTCCTCGGAAATTTAGAGGCGAATGAAGCAGATTCTCAATTCAGCGCAAGCATCAGGCCTATTTTCAGGGACCACTGTTACCGTTGCCATGGAGCCACTCAACAAAAAGGCGAGTTGCGTTTAGATCTGGGACATACTTCTGAAATTTGGGAAGGAAGCTCCGGTCCCGCCTGGATTGAAGGTAATCCTGAGGACAGCCTGTTGATTCAATTATTGAAGGGCAACCACGATTCCCTACCCAGCATGCCTTACAAGAAGGAGGCCCTCTCTGAGCTGGAAATTCAGACGATAGAACATTGGATTGACCAGGGAGCCATTATCCCCCCCTCCGTCGAGATAGACTCTCAACGTCACTGGGCATTTTCCAAACCTGATCGACCTGAAATCCCGAAGGTAAGGAACGAACAATGGACTCGCAATGCTATCGATTTTTTCATTTTGAATGAGCTGGAAAAACAGGGAATCCAGCCTTCTGAAGAAGCGGCCCCATCAACCCTGCTGCGCCGACTCTTCCTTGACCTGACAGGGCTTCCTCCTGGCCAGAAAGATTTGAAATCCATATCGGCAGGATTTACGGAGCCAAACTATCAGGATTGGGTGAACGACTTACTGGCTTCACCACATTTCGGCGAACGCTGGGGGCGCCATTGGCTGGATGTGGCACGCTATGCCGATTCAAATGGTTACAGCATTGATGGAGCCCGCACTATGTGGCGATATCGGGATTGGGTCATTCAAGCGGTGAACGATGACATGCCTTTCGATCAGTTTACAACCGAGCAAATCGCAGGGGATTTATTGCCACACGCAACCCTTGATCAAATCATTGCAACAGGATTTCATCGTAATACCCAGATCAATCAGGAGGGAGGCATCGACCCTGAACAATTCAGAATGGAATCCATATTTGATCGCATGGCAACGACTGGAGCCGCTTTTCTGGGATTGACGATCGGTTGTGCTCAATGTCACGACCATAAATTCGACCCTGTTTCTCAAGAAGAATATTATCGAATGTTCGCGTTCTTTAATAATCAGGATGAGCCCAACATCCCGGCCCCAACTTACAGGGAGTCCATGAAATTAATTTCATGGGAACAAAAATACAACCCACTCAAATCCAAGTTCGACATCTACGAAAAATCATTGCCCGACAAAATTTGGAGCTGGGAAAAATTCTTTGATGAAAAAGATACCGAAGCAGCTCCTACAGAAATAAAAGCCATCATTGAGAAAATCCCTCAGGAAAGAAGCAAAGAGGAATCAAAACAGCTTCTTGAACATTTCAAGAAGCATGATGTCACCTACCTGGGTCTCAGCAAACAAGTCAATGAGCTACAGCGCCAACGTCCCCGCATCACTACCGCCATGGTAATGAAAGAGCGCAGTCAAATGCGTGAGACGCATTTGTTGATCAAGGGAGATTTTACCAGGCCAGATAAAACCATGTCACCAGGCGTCCCCAAGACCCTTCATCCTATGGAAACTGAAGGTGAGGCCAATCGACTGGACCTGGCAAAATGGATTACCTCACCTGAGAACCCTTTGACAGCGAGAGTGATCATGAACCGCATGTGGCAGCAATATTTCGGCAACGGCATTGTTGAAACAGAAAATGATTTTGGAACACAAGGTAGCCTGCCCAGCAACCCTGCATTGTTGGATTGGTTGGCCGTGGAATTTATGGAATCGGGATGGAGCATGAAGCAAATGCATCGCTTGATCACTCAATCCACGACCTACCGTCAATCCTCCAAATTCAGACAGGATCTGTATGACAAAGATCCCAGAAACCTCTTACTTGGGCGACAAAATCGAGTGCGTCTGGAATCGGAAATCGTAAGAGATGTGGCTTTACAGGCCTCGGGACTGCTTGAACCCAATATTGGGGGCCCCAGCGTGCATCCACCTCAACCCAAAGGAGTAATGGGATTGGGGCAAGTGCAACGGAGCTGGAAAGCAAATCAAGACGAACGGAGGTTTCGCAGGGGGATGTATACCTTCTTCTGGCGAGCAACACCTCACCCCGCCCTGTCCGTTTTTGATAGCCCTGATGCTTTCAGTACATGTACGAGACGCATACGCTCCAACACACCATTACAAGCTTTGGCGTTACTCAATGATCCTGCTTTTCATGAAATGGCAGAGCAATTTGCCCTGCTCATGCTTGAGCAAAGTGCTGAAAGCGACTCGGCGCGCGTGACCTTTGGTTTTAAAAGGTGCACCTCGCGCTTACCCGATCCGGATGAATTGGAGGTCATGCTGGAGTTCATTTCGCAACAAAGAAAATCCACCAAATCACTGGATTCAATAAAACAACAGAAAACCGTCTGGTTGAATGTGGCTCGAGTTTTGTTGAACCTTGACGAAACCATCACTCGCGAATAGTTATGCCCATATCACCAAAAGCAAAAGAGAACGAACTGCTGAAAGCGGCCACTCGACGTCAATTTTTCAGTCGCTGCGGATTGGGAGTGGGATCCATGGCATTAGCCTCCCTGGCAAAACAAGATGCTCTGCGAGCTTCGATTTCAGAGGATGCAACGGATAATCCCATTGCAGCGAAGCAACCGCATTTCCTGCCCAAAGCCAAAAACATTATCTACCTGTTCATGGCGGGCGGCCCATCGCAATTGGAGCTTTTCGATTACAAACCCACCCTGCAGCAGTACAACGGCAAGGTCATTCCTGAATCCTATCTGGAAGGCAAACGCTTTGCCTTCATGAACAGCTCGTTCAAAAACCGTTCCACTCTTCTGGGTACCCGGCGTGAATTCAAACAACACGGTCAATCTGGCATGTGGGTTTCAGAACTTTTGCCCCACACTGCAGGCATTGTGGATGAATGCACTTTCCTGCGCACCTGCAAAACCAATCTTTTCAACCACGCACCGGCCAAATTATTCATGAATACGGGATCAGGCCAATTTGGAAGACCCAGCATGGGAGCTTGGACAACATATGGACTGGGTAGCGCCTGTGAAGATTTACCCGGATTTGTAGTATTGCAAAGCGGACCGCGTGGTCCACGCGGTGGCGCAGTCAATTGGGGGAGTGGTTTCCTTCCCACCGTGCACCAAGGTGTGCCGTTGCGTGGTCAGGGAGAACCCATACTCAATTTAACCACGCCAGACGGGATAACTGACAAAGCTCAGAAATCGGTGATTGACGCTGTCAAATCAATGAATCTCAAAAGGCTAATTGAGACCGGTGACCCGGAAATTTCAACTCGGATATCAGCATATGAGATGGCATACAAGATGCAATCAAGTGCCCCCGACTTGATTGATCTATCCAATGAATCTCAGGAAACAATGGATATGTATGGCGTCGAATCCAATGGATCGAATTTCGGCAGGAACTGCCTACTCGCTCGCAGACTGGTCGAAAAAGGGGTCCGTTTCATTCAACTTTACCATACCAATTGGGATAGCCACGGTGGCCCCGGGGAAAACCTGCAAGGAGATTTCGAAAAGGTCTGCCGTGAAATCGATCAGCCCTGCGCCGCTCTGATAAAAGATTTGAAACGTCGTGGGCTTTTAGATGACACACTGGTGATTTGGGGGGGAGAGTTTGGCCGCACACCCATGGGAGAAAACCGCAGTTCAACCGGACGGAATCATCACATCGATGCATTCACCATGTGGTTTGCGGGAGGTGGAACCAAACCGGGCAATATCGTAGGTGAAACCGACGAACTAGGGTTTGATGCGGTTTTGGACCCAGCCCATACTCACGATATCCATGCAACCATCCTCCACTTGATGGGGATGGATCATGAAAAACTGACCTTTCGTTTTCAAGGCCGTGATTTTCGTTTGACCGATATCCATGGTGACCTTATCGATAAAATGTATGTGTAGGAAACTTTGAATCCTATGGAAGCATGAAACAATTGGTGCAGACCAGGTCAGACAAGAAGCGCCGTTGGTTTGGCCTGCTTTATCTTTTGATCGCGGGCATCATGCTGGTCTGGGGAACAACCTGGCTGGAATCATACCTGTCTGAATCCAACTGGAGATTTTTAACATACTGGTTTGTTTGTTTTGTGACGACATTGATGGCCATGTTTGTCGCTTTACTTGATATTTGGATCATCCGCACCCGTGCACGTCAGCAGCGCCAAAAAGCAGTGCGTCAAACATTCAATAAAAAGCCTGAAGACAAAGAGGAAACCACGTCACATTGAACCAGTGGTTCAAATCATTCGGAATGATTACCCCTCAATTTCGGTATCCCATTTAGGGTAAACTGAGGGATCAAGTTCTCCGCGACGGATCATTTCCTGCAGATCACGGATGATGGTTCGTCTTGCCACTCGATATTCGCGCGCAAGAGCTGAAATGTTCGGTCGCTGTTTCGAATCCTCTAAACGCAAACGAATCTGGTGTTGACGACTCAACCTGTCTGTAGACCTGCTTAGAAGGGTCTCGATATCAGATCGTTTGGAACGTTCGAGTGATTCAAACTGTTTGATCACTTCTTTCTCTCCGCACTCACTCACCGCAGTCTGGATGGTCTTCTTCAACACATGGATATCCACTGGTTTGGGCAGACAATAATGGGCTCGACGAGGCCCCTGAAGTGCCTCGATCTGTTGTTGGACTTCAAGGGCACCGGAAACGACAACAATGGGCACATGAGGCATCAGTTGTTTGAAATCAGGCAAGAAATCTAATCCCAATTCTTCATTCTCCAGGACATGATCCAACACAATGACTTCAGGCACAAAATTGGATGCATATTTGATTGCCTCAGTACCGGAACGAGCCCGTTTCAGTTCAAATTGCCCCAAGCATTCTTCGTAAATTTCATATTGGAGGTCTTCATCTTCGATGATCATGACCCTGATCTTGTCCATAATGAGAGGATGCTGCATTGCAGCTAACTTCGCAAGTCTGTTTGGCCTCGTGACGAACACCTCCCGTCAGCGCACTGACTGGGTCCTGGAGCCCTTTCCTCTTTCTAAAAGTGGAACTGAAGTAAAATGCGAAATCGATAGCGGCGTCCAAATGCACCAAGGCAAGCATTGAGCCAGAGCAGATAAAACTTAAGGACTTTATTTTGAGAAGTTATGTTAAGGAATCAATCAATCCCTATAAATTACGATGTTTTTAGAAGCTTATTTTCAGTAATCGAGATGCGTTACGATGGAAAATTTTGGAACGGATTTCCTTATCAGCGGAAAGTTCCATGACTGTCTTTATTGTCTCTGAGCCTTGGCATCCCGGCCCTCTGCCAAGAATGTCATTGCAGTCGCTCCCATAAAGGAGTTTATCCTGATGCCGCCTCAGAAAGCCTCGAGTATGGTCTTCGTCGCGCTTGAGTGAATTCAATCCAGAGCCGGCCGATAGATCCCCAAACATATTCGGATAATCGGATAGAAGGCGATCGGTGATTCCCCCTGTTACCACCGGCCCGGTTGGATACATCACCTTTTGATCGTGCTTGCGATCAATGTTTCCCCACCAGGTTTGGGCATGTCCTATGAAATTTGTATTGGGAAACTTCTCAAGAACTTTATGGAATCTATGAAGGCTTGTGTTGTATGCATTATGTTGAAAATGAATCAGGACGGGCACTTGATATTCACCAGCTAATTCGGCCACCATTTCAAGAGGCCTTGAATCGCATTCCAATTCGAATTTCTGCTCACCAATACCGACTGCGCCCAGCTTTAAGTACTTTTCAATGGTTTCACGGCCCATGGATAAATCGGGCACTTCATTTGCAAAAAACACGAAATCATCCGGATAAAGTTGAGCCATGCGATAAACGGTCTCATTCCCTCCGCATTTGGCCGCAAGTCCGTAGTATTTTCCTGCGGGTAACAGAACTGTTCGATGAACACCCATCGCCTTCTGATGAGTTCGCAATTGCAATTCACTACGCCCAGAATAGTTAGTATGCTGATGCAGATCAATGATAGGAAATCCTGCATGCAATTCCCCTGACTGAGCCATCGAACATAAAGGCTTGCTCAAGGAAACTGCTAATGCACAACCCGTAGTTTTGATAAAATCTCGTTTGGTAACAGGCGTATTCATCATTCGTAATCATTAAGCAAAATTGAAGCCCGAATCAATCTAAGGCTTCTTCTTCACCGTCATAGCAGCATACCTTCCTCTTTGCTTGCTACGCTTACTAAAACGGTCACGATTGGATCGCTGAGAGAGTCCCATGAAAGACGCCTGACTGCGTATTAACTTGGACTTTTTTTCGGGCAGCGCTCGAACATAACTGCCATCCGATCGCATGCTCCGGGCTTTGACGTTGTCCTCCAAGCTCAATTCAAGCACCTCATTAATCAGGCGATCACGTAAATTCCCGTCCTCGACGGGAAAGACCGTTTCAATCCGCTTGAAGAAATTACGGGGCATCCAGTCGGCACTGCCCACATAAACCTCCGGCCGACATCCATTTTCAAAATAAAAAATCCGACTATGCTCAAGAAAGCGATCCAGAATACTGATCACTCGGATATTTTTACTTACTCCTTTGAGGCCTGGACGCAGGCAACAGATACCACGAATGATCAGATCAATTTGCACACCAGCTCTCGAGGCTTCATACAAAGCCGAGATGATGTCGCAATCTACGAGAGCATTCATTTTCGCGACAATTCGAGCGGGTAAACCATTTTTGGCATTCTCTGTCTCGCGTCGAATCTTGCTCATCATGCCCTCATGAAGATTAAACGGCGCCACGAGCAGTTTTTCTGTTCCCTGAAACTGACAGACACCAGTCAAGAGGTTAAAAACATCACCAACGTCACGTCCAAGTTCAGGGCGTGCAGAGAGGAGACCAATATCAGTGTAAAGCTTTGCAGTGCTCGGATTATAATTCCCCGTGGCCAGATGCACATAACGTCGAATGCCATCCTCATCCTTTCGTACCACCATGCACATTTTGCAATGGATCTTGTATCCGGCCAAACCGTAGAGAACATGCACCCCAGCTTTCTCCAGTCTGCGAGCAGCCTTGATGTTGTTGTCTTCATCAAAGCGGGCCTTTAACTCCAATACAACCGTCACCTGTTTGTCATTGCGGACTGCGTTCATAAGCGCCTTGAAGATCCTTTGATCTGATCCAGCACGATACATGGTTTGCTTGATGGCCAACACTTTGGGATCGCTGGCAGCCTGCTCGATAAAATTCACCACGCTGTTGAAACTCTCATAAGGATGATGAAGCATGACGTCCTTTTCGCGAATAGTTTCAAACAGTAATTTTCCCTGCAGAAAAGGATAGGCCGTTGGAGCTATAAATGCCTTGTCTCGCAATTCGGGAGAATGATCCCCCTCATAAACCTGCATGAGCTGAATTGGATTGAGAGGGCCATCGATGATATAGAGGTCATCCTGAGTCAGCTGGAGTTCTTTGAGAAGTTGATTCCGGATCTGGGGAGGGCAGCCTTTGGTTACTTCCAAACGAACAGCGTCACCTTTACGACGGTTGTCTAGTTCCTCTTCCATCGCCTTCAGCATGTCCGAAATACTTTCTTCATCGAGATAAAGCTCACTGTTCCGAGTCACCCTGAACATCCAATGCCCAACGATACGATTTCCTGGGAACAGCCTCTCCAAATGCCGATAAATAATTTCACCAAGAAATAAAAAATCACGATGGGTTTTGGTCGCTTTAAATGGAACAAGTCGCGGCAAATTGCTGGGCACCTGCACAACCGCCAAACGCTTTTCTTTCCTCCCCTTGAGATCAATTTCAACTTCTACGATGATGTTGAGAGATTTGTTCAGCAACAAGGGAAATGGGTGGGAGGGATCAAAACTTAGTGGTGTGAGAACAGGATGTACCTCCTCGTCATAATATTGGTCAGCGCGTTTCAGCTGCCTTTCGCTGAGTGATTCGCACTTGTGAAGCATGATTCCAGCTTCATCTAACTGCGGTAAGATTTCCTCGCGCCAGACCAAATATTGTTCATCAATCATCCGGCGGGCGCGACGTGTTACGGCTTGAAATGTCTCTGTCGCCGTCCTTCCGTCGGCCCCCCTTTCAACAACATCACTTTCGATCTGCTGCTTGAGACCGGCAACCCTGACTTCAAAAAACTCATCCAAATTGTTACTGACAATGCAGAAAAACTTGAGTCTCTCCAAAAGCGGATTGGACGCATCTTTGGCTTCTTCAAGCACCCGGTGATTGAATTCAAGCCAGCCTAATTCTCGATTGATGTAGTGTGAGACTTCCATGACCCGAAGGTATCTTTTCATGAATCCTTGAGAGAATGAAGGAAAATCACTTATTACAGGTAAAAACAGGCCAATAATCATATCCTGTTTTCCATTGCCATGAGCTTGCGATCATGAATACTGCTTGGATGAGATTTGCCTATTTGATGTTTTTTATTTCGATCTGGGCCGCAGCTGAGGACATAAGAGTGGTTGTCTGGGATGAGCAACAACCACGACAGAAGAAGGCTTATGAAAATTTTCTGGGAAACGAAATTTCCAGGCATTTAAGAGACAAGCCTGGAATTTCAGTAAGATCGGTCAAACTGGACGACCCTGGCAAAGGCATGGGCCAGGACGTAATTAATGAATGCGATGTTCTCATTTGGTGGGGACATGTAAGGCACCATGAAATAACACCCGAAGATTGCAGCCCCATCATTCAAAGAATTGTCGCGGGTAAAATGGCTTTTATCCCTCTCCATTCAGCACATTGGTCTACCCCTTTCATGGAAGCAATGAATCAGCGTACGCGCATGGACGCTGCCAAACGTTACCCCAGGAATTCGGATTCCCCCAAGGTGGTCTTTGATTTCATTCCACCAACAGGTCGTATTTCACCAGCCGCGAATTCGCTTGTCACACCTGCTTACCTAGCTGTGAAGCGCCATAGGGTTGCTACCACTGTGCGGGTCGATCTGCCAAACTGCTGTTTTCCTGCATGGCGTAATGACGGAAAACCAAGCTCTATCGAGACCATGCTCCCTGCCCACCCCATCGCCAAAGGATTGCCCAATCATTGGTCGATCGCCTCATCCGAAATGTATGCCGAGCCGTTTCATGTGCCAGAGCCTGATGAGGTAATTTTTAAAGAAACATTTTCAGAAGGCGAATGGTTCCGCAGTGGAATGGTATGGAACCTGGGCCTCGGCAAGGTATTTTACTTTCGTCCGGGCCACGAAACCTATCCTGTTTTCAAGGAAAAACTTCCTCTCATGGTTCTCGAAAATGCTGTTCGATGGCTCGCAGCAGAATTAAAGAACAATTAATCGTGCTACAGATAATCTTTGTGAAATCAGGAATGATAAGTTTTTAAACAAAGGCATTGGCAGACTGCCTGTACTCATTAAGATCTGTTTGATTCACCCTGTGCACGACGATCCCATCATGCTTTTTAGATCATGTTGACCTCCATAGTCATTCTGTTTACTAGCATGGGACTCGTTTTGGCTTGTATCCTCTTATTCAGGCTTCCCGCCTTTCTGGCTTTGATTGCAGCTGCCTGGCTGGCTTCCTTCATGACACCTGAAGCGGCTCTGCAAGGTTACGCTGACTCTCAAAATTTTTCTAAGGAAGCGACAGAAGATTTCCTGGCTCAATCTTCTGTCAAAAGGGTGATTTCTGAATTGGCTGAGACTTTTGGTAAGGTTGGGATTATCATCGCAATGGCTTCTATGATTGGAAAATGCCTGCTAACCAGTGGAGGTGCCGATCGTATTGTGAGATCGACACTCAAATCTATCGGAATCGGAAATGCGCCGTGGGCATTCACTGGTAGTAGTTTCCTGCTCGGAATTCCCGTTTTTTTTGACACTTTGTTTTACCTCATGATGCCGCTGGCCAAATCGATTGGTTTGAGAGATAAGTCCAGATATGCCCTTTTTGTCATGTCGATCATTGCAGGTGGAACAATGGCTCACTCATTGGTCCCACCGACACCCGGACCTTTGCTGGTCGCTACTCAGCTGAATGTTCCCATTGGCTTGATGATGATTGGGGGACTATTGATCGGCTGCATTACCTGTTGGGTAGGTCAGCTCTATGCACAGTGGGCCATTCGACGCTGGCCTTTGCCTATCCGTGATTCAGGTGGAGTCACCTTGAAGGAACTGGAAAAGCAATCCAAAATTGATGATCACAATTTACCCCCTCTGTCATGGTCACTATTGCCCATCCTGCTACCTGTCATCCTGATAGGCCTCCAGTCCCTTACTTCCACGGTGGTATTAGATCAAAATTCCAGTCAAATAGTCCTTAGCGCCCTGCCTTGGATCAATCTGCTCGGAGAGAAAAACACTGCACTTACCATATCAGCTATATTGGCTATTTTTCTACTCTATCGATACCCGGGAAGAGCAAAGGGACAAATTCGTGAATCACTTGAGGAGGCATTGAGCCAAGGGGGATTAATTTTGCTGATCACTTCCGCTGGGGGCGCTTTTGGCGGTGTACTTCAACAGACCGGCATAGCTCAGCATATTCAGGCTTGGGCAAGCGATTACCAATTTGCTTTACTGCCACTCGCATTTTTTGTCACAGCGCTGATCAGGACAGCACAAGGATCAGCAACTGTTGCCATGATCACCGCGGTCGGCATCTTCAGCGGCATGACAACATCAGGTGAGCTAGCCTTTCATCCATTATATCTGGCTCTGGCCATTGGCTGCGGATCAAAACCTTTTCCATGGATGAATGACAGCGGCTTCTGGATCATCGGTAGAATGAGCGGTATGAAGGAAAAAGAAACGTTTCGATATTTTTCATTCATGATCTCCTTGATGGGGCTCGCCGGCTTGGCTGCCATTATGGTCGCAGCCTTTCTACTGCCGTTGAAATGACACCCGATAGTGGACTTGTGCTTTCAGATCAGGGTAATTTGATCAATTCGGCACGACGAAAAGTTACGGGAGGCGTAAGATTACCAGATCGAACCCAGCACTCCGCCTGCTCGAATTCATCTTGAGTATTGAGATTCATCGCCTCAACTTCATCTTCTTTACCCCAACGTAAAACGGTGACTTCAGGGTGATGAAATAGAGAGCGAAGGGAACGGCGCCCTTCATCTAACTCATTTTTCACGAAGGGAAGCAAGCTACCCGGCAAACCTAGGGGAAAGCCTCTCTTCCCTGAACCTTCCATACAAGTGATTGTTTGATCACCCTGAATGACTGCAATCAAATCCTTGATAGTCAATGCAGATACGAATGGCATGTCACAACTCAAAAATAAATGAAATGCATTCGTGGAATGCATCAATCCGGTTTCTACCCCTCCCAATGGACCATGCCCTTTTCGCAAATCTTCCTTGATGAGGTTGACGTGGCAATCAAGACTTTCCACCGTCATTCGGCACCAATCTGGCAAGACAAATCCCCCAAGCAGCAACTGCCGTTTGTCAACGCCCATGCGTTGGCTGGAGCCACCTGCGAGTATGTGAATAATCATTGGTGCGTTCATCGTAATGTTTATCGAGTTTATTTCGTTCACCGAAGTAGAGTCAATAAGGTCGCGCCGAAAAAAACTACTCAATGGAACCCAGTGTTTTTGATCAGAAGCCCCCTCTGACACGTAGGAAAGTACGCATACAAAATGCAATCATTGTTTACTGAGTAAAAATTTACCCAACTATGGGTATGAATCACAGGGGTCTTTTTGAATCAGGATTTTGACTCTACAATTTCATTGATTTTCAAAGGCGAATCCAGCATCAATGGTCTCCATGAACCCACGAGGATATCTGATGGCATTATCGATCGTATTAGCGATCGCATCTTCAAATCTGGTCTCAGCCAATGTCTCTGTTGTCGTTGCTGACATGAAATCGACAGCTGACAACTTTCTGAATGCATTGACCGATGAAGAACGAGCAACAGCCACTTTCAAATTTGGCGACGACCAGCGTATTGACTGGCATTTCATCCCCAAAGACAGAAAAGGTCTGGCCTTGAATCAAATAAGTGGCGAAAAGAAAACACTGGCCTACGCCCTCCTATCGTCAGGATTGAGCGCCCGTGGTTTCATTCAATCAACAACCATCATGACTCTGGAGAAAATCCTTCAAGACATGGAGGGTCCCGGACGGCGCTTCCCTCGTGATCCTGAACTTTATCATGTCAGCATTTTCGGCACCCCCTCAACAGAAGGGACCTGGGGATGGAGCTTTGAAGGACATCACTTGTCAGCCAACTTCACTATTATTGAAGGTAGATTCATTTCTGCTACACCCCACTTCATGGGCACCAATCCTGCGCTCGTCAAAGAGGGGCCACGTAAGGGAGTCCAGGTTCTTGGTCTGGAGGAAAATATGGCGAGAGAACTAATCAAATCTCTGAAACCCAACCAACGTAAGAAAGCCATCATTGGCGACAAAGCTCCTTCCGAAATATTCACAGCTGCTGAAAAATTTGTTTCTCCTTTGGAAAATAAAGGGATTGCATCTACCGATCTGAATTGGAGTCAAGTAGAAGCTTTGTTGGAGATTATTGAAACCTACTTGTTTCACGTGCGCCCTGAACTGGCAGAAATCGAACTGGAAAAAATTGAGGAAGCAGGTATCAAAAACATCAAATTTGCATGGATGGGGAGCATTCGCGTCGCGGACCCGCACTATTACCGCATTCAAGGCCCCACATTTTTGATGGAATACGATAATATCCAAAACGGTGCAAACCACGTTCACGCTGTCTGGCGTGATTTCAATAATGACTTTGGTCGTGACTTGTTAAAGAGCCACTACCAGAACAACCCTCATTGATGCGAACTTGAACTCAGATTCAACCAAATTCAACTAAATATAACCGCGGTGCGCTAGGAACAGCACACCGCGGATTTGTTTATCCATTGAGACCATAACCACATGGGAAAAAGAAGACGCCGTAAACCAGCTCCACCAGCACTGGAGTCACATTTTGAATCCACAGAAGGCTTTTCCAAGCAAATTGGCGATTTAGTGGACCTTGAAATCACTGATGTTGCCTTTGGAGGGGAAGGCGTTGGGCGATTTGAAGGTTTTGTCGTTTTTGTACCTTTTGTAATCACCGGTGAAAAGGTGGAAGCACGCATCACGGAAATCCACAAACAATTTGCCAGAGCGGAACTCTTTAAAATCATCAAAGCTTCCGCCCAAAGAGTGAATGCGGAATGCGGTTTCTATGGGGACTGCGGCGGTTGCCAATATCAGCACATTGCCTACGAAGAGCAATTACGTATAAAACACAAGCAAGTCAGCGATCTTTTTGAGCGCATAGGTGGTCAACCAAAAGATGTAGTCATGCAGGTAGCAGCTTGCCCAAGCCCCTTTCACTACCGGAACAGAATCATGGTGCGAACTCAATATAATCGAGACACAAAGGAGATGAACGTAGGTTTCCTGAGGCACCAGAGCCGCTTGGTGGTTGATATACCTGAATGTGCCATCGCTGAGCCGGAACTGAATGAAGCCATGCAGAAAGTGCGTATCGATCCTCCACGAAAGAATGGCATCAAATTCACATTGCGAGTCTATCCTGAACAATGGGATTTACCACCGGATTCTTTTTTTCAGGTAAACTTCCATCAACTGCCTACAATGGTGAATGCCGTAGGCGATCTTCTCCTGGATGCTGGTACAAAATATCTAATCGACGCTTATTGTGGTGTGGGTTTCTTCAGCCTTTCTTTAGCAGAAAAAGTCGAATCTTATGTGGGTGTGGAGGTAGATCATCGAGCCATTTTATCCGCTCGAAAGAATGCTGAGACAATGAAAAGAAACAATGGCTCCTTCATACAGGCTCCTACAGAAGATGTCATCGATGATTTGGTTGCAAAATTTCAACCTGAAATGACCACCATCATACTTGATCCACCAAGAAAAGGATGTCACGCATCCATTCTTGAGGTTTTGCAGCGCACAAAACCTAAACAGATTATTTATGTTTCGTGCCATCCTGCCACCTTGTCAAGGGATGTAAAATCATTGTGTAGCAGTGGATTATTCAGAGTGAACAAAGTGGCACCATTGGATATGTTCCCCCAAACCCAGCATGTGGAATGCGTCACAGATATTCGACTCGTGACTGAGGAATGAAAACTTTCTTACTTTTAAGATTGCAAACTATCTACTCTTGCATTAACTACCTACAAGCTCCTGATCATCCTGCAGGCTGGCTTGTATTACCGTTCGATTCATTTGATTTTCCATTGAAATCAGAGAGACGAACACATTTCCATGGGCGTCCTACGTTTTTTTTTTTAAAAACCTCACTGAAGTACGCCAATTCATAGATAAATAAGGTTCAATCAAAGATGAACAAAAAGAGTCCCAATAAAGGTGCCAGGGGCGCCAAAAAAGTAGAACTTGAAAACGGTGAAGGTTATCTTGAGATTGCTGAAAAAGGTTTCGGATTCCTCCGTTCCAAAGAACAGCATTTTTCGCCAAAACCCATAGATATTTTCGTCACACCGGATACCATCAAGCGCAATCACCTGCGTGAAGGCTCTTTCATCAAGGCAATCACTCAGCCGCCTCATCGCGGAAACAATCCGCAACTGAAGGAAATTCTCGAAATCAACGGGATGAGCCCCAAGGATTATGGGAACACCATGCGGATCGAAAATCTGACGACGATTGACCCCATCGAGAAATTCAAATTAGAGACAACTCCAGATCAAATTGAAGCCCGAATCATCGATTTGGTAACGCCTATAGGCAAAGGAACACGTGGTCTGATAGTAGCGCCTCCGCGCACCGGCAAGACAACTGTATTGAAACAGATTGCAAATGCCATCACAGCCAACCACCCAGAGGTGGAGGTTATTGTTCTTCTGATCGATGAGCGCCCTGAGGAGGTTACAGATTTTCAGCGTTCTGTGAATGCAGAGGTAATTGCATCCTCCAACGATCAGGAACTCGAAACCCACGTCCGACTCTCGCGTTTCGTAATCGAACGATGCCGACGCAGGGTCGAGTCAGGCAAGGACGTTTTTGTGCTGCTGGATTCCATTACGCGAGTAGCTAGATCCTACAATAGTGTGCATGGCGGAAGCGGACGCACGATGACGGGAGGAGTTGATGCGCGTGCCCTGGAAATCCCAAGAAAGATGTTTGCCTCTGCTCGTAAAATTGAAGAAGGGGGATCTCTGACGATTCTGGCAACGGCTCTGATTGATACTGGCTCAAGGATGGATGAACTGATTTTCCAGGAATTCAAGGGCACTGGCAACATGGAGCTGATACTGGACAGAAAACTGTCTGACAGACGGCTCTACCCAGCTTTGGACATCCCAAAAAGCGGAACTCGCAAGGAAGAGAAATTGTATGGGCAGAAGTGGATCCAAGCTATTCACAAACTACGCCGGGAGATGATTGATACCAATCCAATTGAAGCTTTGGAGACTTTGAGTTCAGCGCTGAAGAAATACAAAACCAACGAAGAATTCCTGAAGCGCTTGCTTTGATATCAGGGCTGTTGCAGGCAAGAGCTCATGACCTGTTTGCTCTGAAATCGTCTTTGAAAATGGCATGAGATCTCATATTCCAGATCAACCTCTACTGGACTGAAACTTATGTCTCGCGCCAAGCTTCATTCAAGGCCCCCGATGGAGCGGATGCTCCGCATTCATCAGGCAATTCAGTCTGGAATTTTCCCAAACGCAACGCGTCTGGCAGAACAGCTGGAAGTCAGCAAGAAGTCGATTCATCGTGATATTGATTTCATGCGAGATCGTCTGGATCTCCCCGTGGAGTATGATGCAGCCAAATATGGCTATTTCTATACAGAGGAAGTCAGCGGATTCCCTACCTTCACGGTAACTGAAGGGGAAATGGTGGCATTGTTTGTAGCGGAAAAAGCACTTCAACAATACCGCGGCACAACTTTTGAAAAGCCGTTATTGAGCGCCTTTCAAAAAATAGAAGAAGCACTACCGGACACGATTTCGCTTAATCTGTCAGCTTGGGATGATTCTATTTCATTTCGAACCAGCGCCATCCCCCAGATTGATCTCGATATTTTTGATCATCTGGCAAAAGCTGTATCCAAACACAAGCAGCTCAAGCTGAATTATCGTAAACCCGGACATAAAAAGCCAGAGGCACGAAAGGTTAATCCTTATCACCTTGCCAATATCAATGGCGAATGGTTCCTGTTTGCCTATTGTCACTTAAGGAATGACCTGAGAACCTTTGTACCGTCTAGAATACAGGCGATTGAAGAAACGGGTGAGACATTTCATCGGCCAAAAAAATTCTCCATTGAAAACAGGTTGCAGGGTAGTTTTGGAGTACATCACGGCAAGGAGAGTTTTAAAGTTGTCATAAGGTTTTCACATTTGGTGGCCGATTACATTCGTGAAAAAACATGGCATCCATCTCAGAAACTGAAATCACTACCTGACGATGGAGTTGAGCTGTCTCTAAGCTTGAGTAGCCTGGTTGAAATTCACCGTTGGGTCCTTGGATGGGGCGAGCAGGCGACAGTCATCGAACCTCCTGTTCTCAAGGATCGCATTGTCAGGAGCGCCAAGGAAATCACGGCCACCTATTCCACCAGGTCAACATGAAGTCGATGGAAGACAGTTCCAAAGGAGTAGCCTGTTAGTAACTGAGGTAACCTTGAACGCTTCTGCGATTCGCATTCCCTGAACCCAAAAAATCCCCCTTCCGGGAGCTTCCGCAATAATCAATGCTCTTCGTTGTCTGATATCGATTTTTTCATTGGTAAACCAATCCTGAAGTTTGATGCTTCCAGGGGCGCCTATGGGTTGGATACGATCCCCTGCTCTCCAATGGCGCAGCAAGATTCTTTGCCCGATCCGGTCTGCGTCAAAAACCTCCTGTTCCGCTTTCAGTGATAAATACGAAAACTCTGTCCCCTCCGCCTTCTGAATTGTCCATTCAAAACGGCATTGAGAAAAACTCGAGTAGCCTGAAATATCATTCAGAACCCATTCGACAGATGTGTTTTCAAATTCAAGATCTGAATGATTTTTGACCTGCTCCAGCCAGGGAAACCGATCCAAGACTTTCACCAAACAACCAGAGGGTAACATTTCAAATGATCCAGACAAAGCAAGCCTAAGCCTTTCAATCCATGTAAATTCAGGTTTTACCCCTAAGCGAATGAGCGCACGGCGCATCAATTCACGCTGAAGTCCTTTATGAAGTTTTTTGAAATCAAGCAAGCTATCCTCTTTTGCCTCCAATTGATCCGCTTCTTTGAGAAGAAAATCGTGCTCCACCTTGATCAATTCGGCAGATCGCAGCATGCCATTTTTTGCACTATCCCCAAATTGACCAAGCAGGACCGGGAGCAAGGAGTGGCGGACACGATTCCTTTCGTATTTCAGGTCTTTGTTAGACTGATCTTCCCTCCATTCGAACTGACATTCGAGCGCGTACGCCACAATCGCTTCACGATCTACTCCCAAAAAGGGTCTCCATAATTTCAAGGTATGCTGATTGGCAGACGACTGAAACGAGGACATACCTGATAAGCCTCCAGGCCCGCTCCCGCGCATCAACCTCATCAAGATAAGTTCCCACTGATCGTCCGCATGGTGTGCGAGAACCAGAATATTACAGTTGTGCAAGCGAGCCTGTTCGGCAAAAAACTGATAACGAAGGTTGCGGGCAGCCATTTCAATGGACTCCCTCGATTCCCGCGCACGAGAGCGTACGTCACCCCTACCAATCACACATTCAACCCCCAGGATGCGGCACTGATTTTCCACCCAGGATGCATCCACCTCAGAAGCTTGATCTCTTAACTGATGATTGAAATGAACAACAACAATGGATTTCTTGTGTAATTCTTTGGTTGCAATGAGAAAATGCAACAGCACCATTGAATCCACTCCACCTGACACAGCAACCATCCAAGACTCGGCATGTGCCAGTTTCTCGTGGCGTTGAAGCGAATCAGATAAGGTCCGCTCCATTTCCATGTGAAAGGGTTTCTTTTTTTTTCATATGAGAAGCCAAGTTAAATGGATCCGCCAGAATGAATCAAATTTTCTTCAAAAGGTATTGAAATCCCATGAAAGGCACAATTAAGATACGCGCCTGCTTCTTAATTGAATCAGGGGTCGGGGCGTAGCGTAGTCTGGCTAGCGCGCCTGAATGGGGTTCAGGAGGTCGGGAGTTCGAATCTCCCCGCCCCGACCATTTTTCTGTCCATCGTGTATTCAAAACGATGAATGCTTTATTGCCACCGAGTTTTTTTTACAACATTTAGTAAACCTGTTTGATATTACCTGACAGACCACTTTTTAGCTCATACCGATCTGATTGTTTTTTCCCAAGTATGGCAATACCAACAGGAGATTCGGGAGTCACAACAGTCACTTCTCCAAAATCTAATTTCAATTCAGTACCTCCACCGTGATTCATCAGAAAGAAGAACATCGTTTCTCCATCTGAATCCACTTTCACCAAAGCCCCCACTCCAATCTGTTTCCCCACAAATGATTGTGCTTCCATGGCACGCAGTTCATCCACCTGAGCGGCGGTCTGTTTGAACTGAAGTGCGTGCCCACGCGCTAAATAGGACGCTTCCAAACCACAGGTATCCCACTTGGTTTCAGCTCTGGATTCGGCATTGGTCGCTCCATCAGATGCATTCTTGTTGGCGTTGAATTGACGACGCAAATTGGATTCCATGACCTCTAAGAGGCCTGTGATAATTTGAGATTTGTCCAGCATTTAAAGTTTCAATGCCTTTTTGAACCCCTTTTTGTCAATACAAGATCCTGAGTATCTCTGATTTCGTAATCCAAAACTGGTCAAGAAAAACAAAACCAGCAAACGCCTTTATCATACATCGCAATCAGCATAAGTCTTCTTGTACCGCTTGACGCCCTACTTCCACACCTTAAAGTAGCTCTTGGGCGCAACTTTGGAGCCCCAATGTGTTCATTAGAGTTAAGGTTTATGCCACAATTTTCATATAAAGCGCGCAAGCGAAGCGGCGAATTGGTCCAAGGCGTCCTGGAAGTTCCGGACCGCTCAGCAGCCCTTTCCCAAATTGAAATGGAAGGAATGCTCCCCATTGCTCTGGATGCTGTCAAGAGTAAGGGTAAGGGCGCAAGAAAGGCATCCTCTTCATCATCACAAGCAAGCCGCAAGTCATCAAGTAACGGGGAAGGATCCGCACCTCCTATCCTCCGCGAAATCTTCGGACGGAAGCGCAAGCCAAAACTGCAGGAACTCGCGACTTACACCCAGCAATTGGCAAACCTTCTCCACTCTGGCATGCCCCTCACAGTGGCTTTGAACAGTATGACGCATCTGCAGAGCAAGGGGATCCCCAAAGAAATTAGTGAACAATTGCGTCAGGACGTCATGGAAGGTAAAGGACTCTCAGATGCAATGAGTAAACAGCCTCATATTTTTACGGATCTATATGTCAACATGATTCGAGCAGGTGAACAGAGCGGTGCATTAGAGGAAGTACTCCATCGACTGGCGGCCCACTTTGAGCGATTCGCAGAGGTAAGGCAAAAGTTTGTTTCAGCTCTTATTTACCCTATCATCGTAGGTTCCGTTGGATTAGGCATCATCATTCTGTTCATGACGGTCATTTTGCCTAAATTCACTCAGATCTTCACCGACATGAAGGTCCCTCTGCCAGCATCTACTCAAGCTTTGATCACGATGAGTCGAATTTCGGCCTCTTACTGGTGGCTGGCTCCCCTGGTGTTCGTCGTCTTTTTGATTATTTACAAAAGGTTCAGTTCAACACCTTCCGGGCGTCATTCCATTGATAAATGGAAGTTATCCATTCCGGTCATAGGAAATGTTTTCAAACTAAACCTATTCGGGCAATTTGCGCGCACACTGGCCACCTTGCTCAAAAATGGTGTCCCTGTCCTGACCGCATTGAAAATCACCGAGAAAGTCATCCCTAATACAGTTTTGTCGGAGGCTATTGCCAAGACACGTGAAGATGTCACCGACGGTAAAACCATTTCTCAACCACTCAACCGCAGCAAAGTCTTTCCCCAGCTAATGATCGATCTGATCAAGATCGGGGAAGAAACAGGGGATGTGCCAGGTTCATTGCAAAGCGTTGCTGAAACCTATGAAAACGAACTCACCATCGCCCTTCGTGTAATGACTAATCTGGTCGAACCTGCGATGATCATTCTCATGGCAATTGGTGTGGGCGGACTGCTGTTCAGCATCCTCTCCGCCATGTTCCAAATCACTTCAACTATTGGTAGTCGATGACGTTCTCCCTGACGCAAAAAAACAAGGGGTTCACCCTCATCGAAGTCATGCTTGTGACAGGCATGATGCTTTTATTACTGGGTTGGGGCGTCCCTAATATGTTGCGAGCTCTGGAAAAGCACGGGATCGCAAAAGCCAGCATGGACATCATGGACGGCTGCAAACAGGCACGCGCTTTGGCCATTCTAAAAGGAACAACAGCTGAATTTGTGATCACTGACGACGGGGAGTCTTATGTTTTATTTGTCGCTCAAACAAGCACCCCTCGCTTGATGAACACCGAAGCGGCCCAGGCGCCAGAGGACATGTATGCGCCGGGGCCCTTGCCATCGACGACTTCAAGAAAGACCAAAAGCGCTCTCGAGGAGCTGGATGGCTTCAGGAGGCGCCTTGATCAAGATATTGCACTGGAAACAATTGACGTCAATTTCATTGACCAAATGGCAGGCAATGAGGCTCGTGTGCGTTTTTTTGCGAATGGAACCTCGGATGAGTTCACAACCACGGTTCTTATGAACGAGGATCGGCGCATTATCAGTCTGGACCCTATCACAGGATTACCGAGCATGGTGGATCCCAAATACCTCGACTGAATCTGAAAAAGATTACCCCATGCGCATCCAAACAGGAACTTCCAGATACAGGCAAGCCTCCATCAGGTGGGCCTTCAGTCTATTGGAAGTCATGATTGCCATTGCGATCTTTTTTACATCCGTCTTTGTCATTCTTGAATTAACAAGTCAGCACCTTCGTACGGCCCGCATCCTTCAAACACTGGATGTGGATCGCACCAGTTTACCTTCCTTGCTTTCCATTACCAATTACCTGGAAATGGGTCCGTTGCCCATTGACGTTAAAATTCAATACGAAGATGCTCACCCGGGTGTCACCGTCAATGGATTCATCGAAGAAGTTGCCACGAACGGTTTATTCAGGATCGACTATTCCATTCATTGGATGTCTGAAAACAGCATGCGCCAGTCCCGCAACAGCATCTTGTTGTGGCGACCTAACATGGCAGGGGCAAGGGGACCTCTCTCAAGATGAAGATTCACCTCAACACTATTGGCGTTCAATGCAGAGGCCCTGAAGCAAATAGAGCCAAAGAATCTGGAGTCCGCACCGGATCTGCCAATGCATTCACCCTCATTGAAATCATGGTAGCAGTGGGCGTATTGGGGGGCCTGATGGTGGCAATCTTCGCTTCCTGGCACGTCATTGTTCGCAGTTCACAAATAGGTATAACCGCATCCGTGGAAGCTCACCGAACGCGTGTCGCCGTTCGATCCCTGACCGATGCCATGACTTCGGCGATTATTTATGAATTGAACATGCCCTATTACGCCTTTCTCACAGACACAACTGAATCTTTCGCTGCATTCAGTCTGGTCTCAAGATTGCCGTCCACCTTTCCTGGGAGCGGTTTATTTTTCGACCAACCTCTGCGGCGTGTGACGTTCAGTGTGGAACCTACAAATTCCATGCATCAACTCATTATGCGCCAGAACCCGATCCTTTCTCCATTGGATCAAGGGCAGGAACCCTATCCCATGGTGCTGGCGAATAATGTCGGTGAATTCAAGATGGAATTTCTTGATATTCAATCTGGTGAATGGGTGCCGGAATGGGGCTTTACCAACCAGATGCCCGCCATGATTCGATTTTCACTGGGTTTTATTTCTCCAGCTTCCGGAAAGGTTGATGAAAACAGGATCATCAAACGTATTGTGCAAATACCAGCAGGTACCGTGAGAGCAGCATGGCAGCGACCCGTATCACCCGCTGGGGCCTCAGGGATTCCACGTCAACTTCAGTAGATCCAATGCGAATCCCTCACTCACAACAGCCTAATTCAGCGAAAGACCAATCAGGCATTGCTCTGATTATGGTGATGGTGGTCGTTCTTGCTCTGGGTATCATGGCGGCGCATTTCAGCTTTTCAATGAAAATTGAAACTCGACTGGCTATCAATACGACGAGAGATCCCGATATGGAATGGATGGGGCGCTCAGGCGTGGAACTTGCCAAATATGTCCTGTCTGAAAAGATGACCATCCCTATTGAAAACCAATTCGATTCATTGAACCAAATGTGGGCGGGGGGCCCATTCGGAACAAACGAGGTACTGGCTGCGATTTCGCTGCGAGATGTCTCTTTGGGCGACGGTGTCATCAATGTCAAAATTGAAGATTTGGAACGGAGATTTAATGTCAACGTCCATGGGCCAGAGATCATTGCTCAAGCCTTGCTTTACATGGGGGTCGAGTCATTTCAATCTTCAGTTATCATGGATTCGTTGATGGACTGGGTAGACCCTGACTTGATGGTACGAACCAATGGTGCTGATGAGGAAGATTATCTGGCCGAGCCCAATCCTCCCTTCCCTCCTTACCTTGTCAAAAACGGCCCTATCGATGACCTCTCCGAACTTCTTTTCATCCGAGGCATCACGCCTGAGATCTATTACGGCATTCCTTCTTTAGATCCTTCAATGATGCCCATGGGGATGGGAACGGGAACATTTGGTTTGGTTGATTTATTCACCGCCGTTGGGGGGTTTCAGGTCAATATCAACACTGCTTCACCAGCCGTTTTGCAAATGATACCAGGAATGGACGAAAATCTCGCCTTTGACATTGTCATGACTCGCGCTGGATTCGATGGCATGGATGGAACGGAAGACGACTTGCCTTATGTCCGCATCCAGGACTTGCTCACCGTGCCCAGTATCACTCCTGATATCATGCAAAGTCTCCGACGCTATGTGACGAATCGCAGCAACACATTTGAAGTGATTGTCGAAGCTCAAATCGATGAGTACAGTCGGATTTACAGGGCCTTAATCGTCCGCGTGAGTGCACGGGAATTCGCAGTCCTGAACATGCGGTGGGAGTAGAGGATCTCATTAAAAGCTCCATGCAAGCGAAGTTAATTTTCATCACCGGAACGAATACGGGCACTGGAAAAACCTTGCTGACATGCCTCGGATTACATTACTTGCGCCAACACAATCATGCAGCTGCCGGTTTTAAGCCGTTCTGTTCTGGCTCAAGAAGTGATGCACATCATATTCATTTTCACAGCGGCAAAATCTGGAACATTGAAGAGGTGAACCCATGGCATTTCGCCCCCCCACTTTCGCCAGGCGCCATGCCCAAAAGATCTCAAATCGGCATGGCACAAGTCATCGAACAGATAAGAGGTAAACAAACGCAGTGCAGCCATCTCATTGTCGAAGGTGCAGGTGGGATCATGTCACCACTCGGCGCTGATTATCATTTCGGCGATTTAATCAAACATTTTAAACCATCCTTACTTCTTGCAGCCCCCAACAAACTAGGGGTCTTGAATCAGGTTCTTTTAACAAGTGATTACCTGAAACAAACAAAGAAGCACATTCAATTGAAAATCGTGTTGATGGGACAGAAAAAAGCGGACCCATCATCTCAATCCAATGCAAAGATATTGCGTGAATGGATCCCAAACAGCCCCGTGATTGAATTACCTTTCATGGGACCACAGGCTAAGTCTCGCGCATCCATTCAAAAAAACGGGCAAAGACTGAATCTCACACTGAAAGCACTGTTTTCGACGTGACGCGCATCCTGATACCCTGCTGAAAGCAAGCGCAACGCCATCTATCCGTACTTCAGCATTGCCTCCCAAGGATTCCTTGAGGTTTTGAAGAAATCCTTCCACCAGCATTTCGGTAATCTGTGGATTCAGTCAAGCCTTGGAAATCCTTCCATCAAGCCCATTTCAAGGATGTCGTTTTCCCATGATCAGCCATGTTTCCCCCTGCGGCATTTAAAGTCAGATCCACACCTTTGTCTTTGAATCGGGCATTTATCCAGCCAACCGGTTGTGCATCATTAAAATTATAGCCCACTGCAGGTAAATTGATCAGATGCTTTCCTTCACGGAATCCATATTCATAGACATGAGAGTGACCGTAAAAGATGGCTTTCACCTTTGGATGAGGTTTGAGAATTTGAAACATGCGATCAGCATCGAGTAAATCACCATCTCTATCGCCTAGAGTATGGTGCACAAAAAAAAACAACCGGGCGATCATCTACCTGATTCAAAAATGTCTTTAGCCAGGTCCGCTGCGCTTTCCCAAGCAAGCCTGCAACTTTATCCACGTAGAGTAGCGAATCTAATTGAACAATACGAACAGCCGGGTGTTCGATGACTACCACATGCTTATTCTCTATTTCAGCGGTGTTGTCCTTGCTGGGTTGCATGACCTTGTGAAAATTTTCACGATGATCGTGATTTCCCATCCCTATGAATATGGGGCACTCGGTGGCAAGTGGATTGAGCAATTGCTTTAATTCCCGGTAATCCTCTACCTCTCCTGTCAATCGAGCCGCGTCACCATTAATCAATGCCGCTTGAGGCTTGGCAGCAATGACATCAGGCATGATTCGATTCAAATTTTCCCAGGGCCTGAATCCACGATACTCATTGGATTTATCCGCGGGGATGTGAGTGTCAGAAAGGAGTGCAAGATGAAAGGAGTCATCCCCTTCCTGAGACTGAACAGGAGCCAAGCCGATCATAGCCGTTGTTAACACTCCATTTCGGATAAAGCTCCGCAGATTGGTTTCTTTGCTGAATAGGGATGGCATCTCATTAACATGCAAAAAATGGCACATTTCGCAAGGTTTATCATGGTTTTCGCGAAGACAAATGGTTACTTGATCGTCGACGGTATTTTCTGTGCGGCACTTACCCTGAATCCCCTTTCAATCAGCAAGGATGCCCTGAAACCTGAGGGACAATGAAACAATTGAGAAGGCATCGTTCACATCGAATGGTGGAGCGCGCATTCGACTGCTCAATCAAAGACTGATTCAAAGCCAGACTATCCATGCGGGTGGACGCTGCTTATCCTCTGATGAACCTACCCGAACATTTGCCATCTCAAGCAAGGAATCCGAGCCGGTAACATTGGAAATCATCTGGCCTGACAACCGCAAGACACGGATTGCCAATGTTGATTTCAATCAACATTATGTGGTGCGATACTCGGAAGAGCACTCAAGGCAAGAACAAAGGGGGACGACAGATAATAAACCGCTTTTCACAGATATCAGTCATTTATTGAATTACAAACACCAAGCCTCGCCAAACGTCGCCTCCTCTGCAGACGCATCGAAACCATTGGTAGAACCCAATGCTCCAGGTGTGAGTTGGTTTGGTGTAAATCAAGATGGCTGGGAAGAACTTTGGATTTCCAGTGGGCTCAATCAGGCTCCCGGCATTTTCATCAATCGCAAAGGCAAGAGTTTTGAGGCTCTCCCATCACAGGCTGAGCAAAGAGCCCCACTGGGAGCATCCGTGCCTTGGGACAATGGTGGGGGAAAGCGTTATTGGTTGGTTGCCGCTTCCCACCGAGTAACTCGGCCTAACCGAAGCAGTGCGGTGTTTTTCTTCAATGGCACCTCTACTCAACCTGAGTTGCAAATAGAAATCGGCTCTGAAGGCATTGGTACTCTGTGCGTCGCAGATGTAGATATGGACGGAGACCAAGACTTGTTTATCGGTTCTACATCGCCATACAAAAGATATCCAGAACCTGTGAATTCGCAAATCTGGTTGAATCAGGATGGGACACTCACGAAAAGTCGCGAATGGAGTCAACCTTTTGTAAAAGCTGGTTATATAAGCGCGGCTGTATTTCTTGACCTTGAGGGAGATGGTCGACCGGATTTGGCACTTGCTACCGAATGGGGACCTGTGAAAGTGTTTCACAACAGTTCAATCGGGTTTATCAATCAAACCAGCTCGCTGGGGCTCAACACTCAAACAGGGCGATCGAGATCCGTTGCTACAGGAGATTTTGATAATGATGGCAAAATGGATCTTGTCGCTGGCAACAAAGGATTGAACACCTCAAGTACACTTCATCATCATTCCAAAGAAAAAATTTGGTTTGGAAGCAAAAGGGAGAATAACCAAGTAGAATCCATTGAATCTTTTTTGAGCGGTGAAGACTGGCTGCCCTACCGAGATCGAACTATTCTATCCATATTTTTCCCCGAGCTGACTCGTATCATCAACAATCACCACCAGTTCAGCAAAAGCAGGATAAACTCTGTTCTGGGAGACAGGTTCAAAAACTTTAAATTTCAGGAGAACAGAATTTACGAACCCAGTGTCTTCCTGAACCAACAAGTTGGTTTTCAACGACTACCGATTCATCCGGACGCTCAGGAATCACCTGTTTTTTCCATAAGCTTAAGTGATATAAACAAAGACCATTTCTTGGATATCTTTTTAGGTCAAAACAAGTTTCCGGATAATCCCGAAGTTACACGCAATGATAATGGCCAAGGAATTTGGTTAATGGGTGATGGAGAGGGGTCATTCGGGTATGCGGGATCAGTAAAAACAGGCATTGAAGTTTTCGGGCAATCGCGTGGTTCATCAATCAATGATTTCAATAAGGATGGAAAGCCAGATTTGGTAGTAGTGCAAAAAAATGCAGAAGCACGCCTTTTCAATGGGTTTTGACCCAAAATAGGCTTGGCTTTTTTATTACCGCCGAAGCAGGAGCTGTGAATGGGTATGCGGATGACCACTCCTGAGTGCCTGAGAACTAACTCCTAATATAGCACATATCCATCCATTAAATCTCACTTATTGCACTTTACTTTAAAAAATGCCCACCATAGGGTTGGATCAAACCCAAATGTTGGAAGACGCTACGACGTCTGGAAATGTAAGGTACGAATAGCTAAACCAAGTTATGTTTAAATACAAAAACCTCCTGCTCACAGTAGCAGCAGCCTTGACGCTTCAATGCACGGTTTCGGCCAATGACATTGAACCCGGCAAGGAATTCTACACAGCGATCAAGGCGCCTGCGCCGATCGTTTTGGATGGTGATCTCTCCGAATGGAGAGGCGCTTCACTTCTGGCAGACCCAAGATTCTCGATACCAAAAGGTTCCGGAGATGATGGTGAATTGGTATTTTTTGAACCCTACAACGGTGGTTCATGGGATGGCCCTGATGATCAGACCTCTGCGGTTCAGGTCGTTTACGATGATGATAACGTTTATTTCGGATTCACCGTAACGGACGAATATCACGAAAATGCAGCCAATAGCGCATGGAACGGTGATTCGATCCAGCTCATGATCGCAAACGAAGCACGTGACCAACAGGTTGCCCTTTACAACTATGCCTTGGGCGGAACTGATGAGGAGATTGGTGATATCATCGTCAATCACGAGTCACCAGCTGCAGACATGGGCGATGTATTGACTGAAGCAGTTGTTATCAGGAATACTGAAAATGGTCGTACTGTCTATGAGATTAAATTACCGAAAGCCACCTTGGGACTCGCTGAGCTCAAGGGCGGTGTAAGATTTGGTCTTGGTATGGCCATCAATGATGGTGACAAAGATACCCCTGGACAAAAAGGTTGGGGTGGACTTGGTGCACACGCGATCGTTTTCGGGAAGACCCCTGGGGAAACCGCCTTGGTGACTTTGGCAACTTCCAATGACATCGAGCCAGGCAAGGAATATTACACAGCAAACCCTACTCCGGGAGATATCACTCTGGATGGTGAATTGGACGACTGGACTGGTGTTCCCGTCCTGTCAGACCCTAGGTTTTCAATTCCTAAGGGAAGCAAGCGTACAGGCGAACTCGTCCTTTTCGAGCCTTACGCTGGTGGTTCATGGAGTGGTCCGGATGATCAAACTTCAGCGGTTCAAATTGCTTACGATGCTGACAATGTTTACTTCGGCTTTGTGGTGACCGATGAATACCATGAGAACGCAGCCAACAGCGCATGGAACGGTGATTCAATCCAGCTGATGATCGCAAGCAAAAACCAGGATGAGCAAGTTGCGCTTTACAATTATGCATTGGGTGGCACCGAAATGGAGATAGGCGATATCATCGTCAATCACGAATCGGGTCCTGCAGCAGGTGCAGACGCAGAAGCCGTCACAGAAGCAGTTGTCAAACGTAATACCGAAACAAAAAGAACGACTTACGAGATTAAACTTCCAAAAGAGACACTTGGATTGGACAGTCTTGCTTTGGGAACTCAATTCGGTCTCGGTATGGCCATTAACGACGGTGACGAAGATACCCCCGGTCAAAGAGGCTGGGGTGGTTTGGGTGCTCATTCGATTGTCTTTGGAAAAACTCCTTCCGAAACAGCACTCGTCACATTGGGTATCGGTGGCGGCAGCAGCGATTCAATGTTCCTCTCTGCTATCAACGTCAGCATCAATTCATTCACTTTCCGCGCTTCGGATAAGGGAGAGTCGATTGTTGACCCGGATTCAGCAAAGTTGACGATCAACGGAAATACCGTTGCTTTGATCGCTGGAGCAAAAAACGTTGATGCAACTGACTTTGCATACACCATCGATGGAAATTTTGAGCCCAGCACAGTCATTGAGTATTTGATTGAAATTTCTGATACCAATGGAAATGCGGTTACTGACACTGGAACAATTACTTCGCCGACATTCGGATTACTAAAAGCTGCCATGCTGGCTAGCGACGTGGACACTTCCAAAAAAGGCTTCACCTATAAAGTATGGCAAAGCGATTTGTTCAGTCACGGAAACACGATTACAGAGGTTGAAAACGTTTTGGCAGAAGCCCCCAAAGACATCGATGGTAGCACATTGGATAATGATGCCTTCAAAGATGAAAAAGGACCTGCTACTGCCTCCGGATCTGAGGATGGTCATTTGATTGCATACGAAATCCCCAGTGTGATCAACATCAACGCATTCCTCAATGGTGTTGATCTGGGTAACTTTCAGCCAGACGATCAGATGCCTGGTGTCCCCGGAAATTACGACAGCTATGACGGAGTTGCGGTGGAAATTGTTACTTATGTCGATTTCCCTGCGGGATTACTCACCATGGGTGTCAACAGTGATGACGGCTTTGAGCTGGAAATCGGTCATATTGATGACCCTCGTGCCATGGTAGCAGGCAAATTCCAAGGCGGAAGAGGTTCAGCTGACACCACCTTCCTGATGGATGTTCGCGATGCCGGCATCTACCCACTACGACTGGTATATTTCAGTCAAGGCGGTGATGCCAGTCTGGAATTATTCACGGTGAATGATGCAGGTGAAAAAGTCTTGGTAAATGATACTGAGAACGGTGGACTGGCAGCTTACCAGGTAGGAACAGCACCTGATTATGTGGAACCTGCGCAACCTGCGCAACCTGCAGCAATGGTGGCGTCGTCCAGCGATGCGCTCACTGAGCCGACAGTCGTCGATTTCGGCGCACTCGAAGGCGATTCAAGTTACTCCTTCCACTTCACTGCAGTGAAAGCCGGTGCTTCAACAGCGATTGCAGGCAACAACGCCTTCGCCATCAAGTTGGACCAGTGGAACGAGCAGGGTGTTTTCGGCACGACTGAGTTTGGTGTGGCTGACAACCTTTTCACCGCCGTTGAAGGTGGCAGTGTGAACTCTGTGTTCGATGCCCCTGTGCATGTGGTGATCGTCAGTGACACGGCTGCAGGAGAAAGTCATCTCTACATTGACGGTGCGCTTTCAGGCACCTGGGCAGGCAACATTCCCTTCTCTGGTGACACCAAGGTCATGGGAGCCCGCCTCGAGCAGGCCACCGATCACATGGGTGAAGGCAGCGTGATGCACTCCTGGGCAACCTACTCTGGACTGCTCACCGCAGCTGAGATCGCAAGCATGTTCGAAGCCCTTCCCGATGTCTCCACCGGTGGTGGTGGCGGTGAAGTTGACTTACTCAACGGACTGGTCGCTCTATGGAACTTCGACAATGGCACTTTCAATGACGCCGTTGGCGGATTTAACGGTGAAGAGCGTGGTGCAGCCCCCATCGGTTTCACCGAGGGTCCTGGCGGATATGGCAATGCCTTGGCCCTGGACGGTGTAGATCAGTTTGTTGAGATCACCGGAGGAGCCGCTGAAGACCTGACTTTTGAAGGTGGAAGTATGACGCTTTCAGCATGGTTCAGAGTCGGTGCATTCGATAAAGGTTGGCAGGCACTTATCGCCAAGGGTGAAGGCAATCGCTGGCGCGTCCATCGCCGTGGTGGTGATGGCAGCGGGCTGGCCCATGCAGGCGGGATCGGTGAAGGCCCAGCCGGCGCCGACATCAGCCTAGGCGAATGGCACCACCTGGTAGCCATCACCGATGCAGATGCAGTTGAGTTTGGAACACGTCTTTATGTTGACGGAGAAATTTACTCCGAAAACGCTGCAACACCAAGCCTTGGTGAAAACGGCAAACGTGTGATGATCGGTGGGAACCCGGATACGGGCAACCGCACTTGGAACGGGGATATCGATGATATCGCAATCTGGGACCGTGCGCTCTCGGGTGCTGAAGTGGCATCCCTCCTTGCCGATGGCCCGATTACACTCAAACCAACGATACTTCCGCTTGACGGTGTAGCTGATGCAGGTAGCGGTCTTGACGGACGTTACTGGCAGGCCGCGCCCAAGGCTGTTTCAAATCTGCAGGACAAAGGCGAAGCAACTGACATCGGTTTGCACATCATCAACAACTATTACCCAACCGGAACATTCACAGCCACTGGCCTGGATTTCCAGGGTGGCAATGACTTGACTCCTATTCAGGAATGGTTGCAAGGCGATGGTGAATCCTATGTTGGCGCAGACGGTAACATGGATGATGGTATCCTGAGCTTCACTGGCTATATTCGTATCGATAACCCAGGTGAAATTGCTATCCGATCCGCATCCGATGATGGATCAGTCATTTGGATCGCTGGACAGAAGGTTGTTGACAATGACGGAGGTCATGGAGCACCTGGACCAAGTCCGGACGGCAGCTACAACTTCGAAGAAGCTGGCTTGTATCCGATTGAAATTGCCTACTATAACGGCGACTGGACCAATGATGCAGGAGACCATGGCGGTGCGAATCTGGGAATCACTGCAAACGGTGACCCAATTCCAGGTGCGATCCTCTACAGCGCATCAGATATAGGTGCAACTGCCATTGCTGCCTCCTCAATCGCTAGTGGAGCGGGTGATGCCGGTCTACATGGTGCCTATTGGACTACAGAGCCCAAAGGAGCGCAATTTGGAGAAGACTCACAAGGTCCGATCTTCCAAAATGTTCCAGGTGATGATCATGGTCTGGTCTTGTTTGGCACAGAACCGCAGGGCCGGTTTGTAGCAACAACCATGACCTACACGGGCAACGATCTGACGCCTATCCTTGAGTGGCTGGGAGATGATTCCGGTTCATTCATAGGTGCAGAAGGCAATCTGGATGATGGAATATTCCAATTCACAGGTTTCCTCAACGTGCCAGAAGCAGGTCAACATGCCTTCAGAAGTTCTTCTGATGATGGATCCGTGGTTCGCATTGGTAATCAGGTCGTTGTCAACAATGACGGCGGACATGGTTCGCCTGGACCTGCGCCGGATGGCAATGCCTTCTTCCCTGTTGCAGGTCTATACCCCATTGAAGTTGCTTACTTCAATGGCGATTGGACAAATGATGGCGGAGATCATGGCGGAGCGAACATTGAGTTGACGATGAATGGTGAAA
>CALSPN010000044.1 GCA_943788245.1 uncultured Verrucomicrobiae bacterium
CCTGCATGGCGTCGTGTGGTAAATGCTAATTTCCGACTTGGTCGAGAGGAATACGCACAGCAGTTGGGAGCCATTGCAGTGAACGAATCCATTGAGGCGAATATCCGAGTCGAAGCGTTGCAGGCCCTGGCTGATTGGGGGAGCCCCTCAGGACGGGATCGAGTGACCGGCATCTGGAGCCCGCTTGCGGGTTATCGCTCGATCGAAGATGCTCGCCGAGCCGTTCAATCGGCGATGCCTCAACTGGCCGGTCACCGTTCTCAGGACTTGACCAGTGCCCTCATCGAAGCCGTGCAGGCCGTCAAGCTTGAAACAGCATCTGCCTGGTTGTTGGGCACCTTGCGCAATGACGAATTGAGTGATTCGACGCGATCGGATGCATTGGAAGCACTGGCTCAACTGGCAGAATCGGCACTGGTGAATGAAGCGGTTCAGTTCGCGCTGGAAAAAGGCTCCAAAAAACTGCAGCGGGAAGCGCTTCGCTGGCAGGCTCAGTCGGCTGACAGCCTTCAGGCCATCAAATTCGCCCTGGAAGGTGAAGATATTCAAGGACAGCAAGCGGCCATTGCTTCCCTGGCTCGTGACACGACACAGCAAGCCATGGATTTGACGGGCGAACTCATGACTCAACTTGTATCAGGAGAGTTGAGTGACGCGTTGAGTCTGGACGTGATTGAACTAGTAGAAGAAAGAGGAACCCCGGCCATTCAGAAAATGGCATCGGATTACAAGGCGAATCTTGCCGTGAAATCGCCTTTCAAGGAGTTCGCTTTGACGCTCAAGGGAGGCGATGTCGAAGCAGGTAAACGGATCTTCTTTGAGCGAGAGGAAGTAGCCTGTTTGAGATGCCACAAAATTGAAGGCAACGGTGGCGAAGTCGGCCCCGTTCTGGACGGTTTGGCTTCCCGCCAAAACATGGACTACATTTTGGAATCCATCATCTATCCCAACAATTCCATTGCTGAGGGGTATGAAAGTGTCCTGATTGAAACCAAGGATGACAACTATTTCGCGGGTCTGATCAAAGAGGAAAACGAAGAAAAAATTGTGTTGAACTCGCCTGAAGACGGGGTCATCACAATCGATGCGGACAACATCAATTCGCGTGAAAAAGGCTTGTCGGGTATGCCTGAAGGTCTCTATCTGATGCTTTCAAAACGTGAGATCAGAGATTTGATAGCCTATCTCGGCAGCCTCAAGTGAGGCAGAATTGCATTGCCTATCGCCTACATATCTGGCACTGGTCTCACTATGAAGCTTCAACCTCTGTCCTTCATAAAAATATCGCTGGTATTTTCAATGCTCTATCGCTTTGTCGGCTGCGCGTGCCAATGACGCAGCGTCGCCCACATTGCTGGGCTCCTGGCATTTCCAAGGTGCTGCCATCATTCGGTCAGAAGAAGGCGGGGGACGCATTGAAAAGAATCCTTTCAGCAGAAGAAACAGCCCCTGTTCGGGAGCTGGTCATCGCCAAGTTGGCCGGTGCGCCAGATCAACTGTTTTACGGCTTGGGTGCTCAGGCGCTTGACACGCGCGTGAAGCTACTTTCGCCGATCATTTCCGATATGATCGAGCATGTTTCCTACGGGGAGATTCATGCAACAGCTGCCAGTTCGATCAATTTATCATTGGCTATAAAACTGCCTGCAGATCGCCAATCCAGTTGGAATATTAATCTTCGGCGATATGTTGCCAGTCTTGGATGGGAATTAAGCCCTCCCTTGAGTCAGGGATTGACTTCGGAATGGGATGCAACCTCACAGAATTCAGGCTTCTTGATGCGTTATATCAAGAAAGACGACTGGCTCTTGATCAGTGTGGGATCTGATGCACTTACTCAGATTCTTGAGTGGAGCCGGGATTTCAATAATGGAGCCGTATTTCACTCGCTCCAAACCACAGACAGTTGGTGGTCGCTTGATGCCAAGTTAGACACTCTATCCCAATTATTCGGAGGAAATACTCAAAAAAGCCTCAAATCGATTACTTTGAAGTCTATTGGTGATGGTGAATATCTGAGGTCTGGGGGGCATATTCAGTTTTCTCAAGCCATGGATGATTCTATTTCCGACTGGATGGTCCCAACAAATCGCATTCAGGAGCCGGTCGTGAGCTTTTCGGCGCAGCGCAATTTACAGCCACTGCTAACGCAAATACCAGGTATGAGGAAACTGTTCCCTCAAGGAGTTCCAAAACAATCAGTCGCCTGGTCTCGTCCCTCCAGAGTTCAAAATACGCGTGCTGCGCAAGACTCCGCACCCATGTATCTCACGTATGCTACCTGGCCCGTAGGTGGTAGCGATAACGCAAAATCCGTTCAGTCGATTCAAGGCGGATTAGCTGATGTTTTGGGGGCAAATCTCCTCAATAGCGGGCGCATGTTGCTCTCCAGTAATCAATTGTTAAATGCCTTAAGCCTCAAGATAAGGCCTGCTTTCATCCAGCCATTTGTGCAAGGAATCGAGTATGCCGGCGAAAATTACCATATGGCCGGCCTAACTTACATGATCTTGAATCGAACGAATCCTCCTCCGCCTTCGTTATTCGGTCAGATTACCAAACATCCTAGGCTGCGCTACTATCATTGGGAGAGGTCAGATGAAAAACTGTTTCAGTATCGGAATTTAATTAACCTGGTTGGATTCCTGTTCGGAAAAGGTCAACTCCTGCAGGATTCCCCATTATTTGCATGGACTCAATTTTTAGAGGAACAACTGGGAAACACAGTCACTCAGCTCCTTAGAAAAGAGGATGATATTCTGGAAATTCAGCGTAAATCTCAGCTTGGCCTGAATGCCCTTGAAATTGCTCTATTGGCTCGTTGGATCCATTCCGAATCGTTCCCTTGGGTTGATTTGGAAGAAATAACTCACTGGGAGTTCCCCGCCACCCCAAAACCCGCTCTGAAATAGCCATAAAAAAATGCTTAAGTTAGGTGTCAATATTGATCACACAGCTACCCTGCGCGAAGCTCGCTATCGTGGGCAGCCAGAAGGAGAGCCAGACCCAATTGAAGCTGCCTTAGCATGTATAGATGCAGGTTGTCACGGAATTACGGCTCATCTAAGAGAGGATCGGCGGCACATTCAGGACAACGATATTGATCGTTTGGTAAGTGTGCTGACTGTTCCTTTGAATTTTGAAATTGCTAATACCCCTGAAATGATTGCAAAAGCGCTTGAAATCAGGCCTGCTGCGGTCTGCATGGTGCCTGAAAAGCGTGAAGAAGTCACAACTGAAGGAGGTCTTGATGTGGCATCGCAATTGGAACCTATTTCGAAATCGGTGACTGAGCTGCAAGGCAAAGGGACCGAAGTCAGTTTGTTTATTGATCCGGATGAAGAGGCCATTCGGGCGTCTCATTCGACAGGAGCCAAGGCCATCGAGCTGCACACAGGAGCTTATGCTGAGTCCTTTTCTCAGACTTCCGAGAGAAAGAAAGAGTTGGAACGTCTATCGATCGCATCCAACCTGGCTCACAGTCTGGGAATGAAAGTAAATGCAGGGCATGGTTTGAATTATACCAATCTTACCGGTTTGCTTGAAGTTCCCTGGCTGGAAGAATTGAACATAGGGCACAGTATTGTTGCACGTGCATTGACTGTTGGATTTGAAAGAGCCGTGCGGGAGATGCTGGAACTGATGGCTAACCCTGATTGAGATTTGTTCAGCAGATTTTTCAACAAAAAAGCCATGCTCGTTGGAGCATGGCTTTTTTGTTGTTGCAGATTTATGAACCAACTACTGGTTTCCGTATGGTAATGGTTGTCCGTCGCATCGAGCTGAAGTTCTTTGCTGCACCCAGATGGCGTCTCGGCTTCCAGCCACAGCAAGTCTAGAAACTGAGCCATTACGGGCTGGCAGATCAGTATTGGGATCAGTCCATTTCTTAATTTCACTGTGCCCGTCCAGGAATGCAAAATTAGCGGCTCTGTTATGGTAGGTAGCCGGCCAATCGATCCATTCCTGCCGGTTCATTCCCACCGCAAAACCGGCGTCATTGATACTGCGTTCGTCTTCGTCCAAAAACACCCACAGATTGGATGGACCAGGGCTTGTGGCATCGGATTCCTTGCCGTATGTTTTATATGGTCTGCATGCACTATGTCCGTGAGCGTTGTCCAACCAAGGTCCATTCACTGCCTGTTTCTTCGAGTTTGATATTGTTCCAACCGCTTGGCTCATCGCCCACGAGCGCACCCTCGGAACAACTTTACCACCCACCTTTACTGTGCTTCTGTCTGCGGGACACCTGAAGATCTGGTGTGATCCCACATAAGGCCCCAATTTGGATGTTCTTGGGTCCAGTAACATCTGAAAATTCGTGGCGTGTTGTTGATTATTCATGCTACCAGCGCACCAATTGTTCCCACTGGTATTGCCGTCGTCTGGATTTGGTGGCAGCCAATCTTCGTTGTCCGTAGCATAGATCTTGAACGCGAGCATCATTTGGCGTCCATTGTTCATGCATTTGATGCCTTGGGCCTTGGTCTTGGCCTTACTCAAAGCGGGCAGTAGCATGCCTGCGAGTATGGCAATAATCGCAATCACCACCAAAAGCTCGATCAAAGTGAATCCTTTCTTCAGGCGACCTTGATGCTGCTGATTTTTTGTTTTGATATTCATACGTGTTGATCTTGTCTCTATTAAGTAAAAAGCTAACCAATTTTCTAACTTTTAAGTTTAACTTTTGTCAACTTCTAGATGAGTCGTAAAGGAACGACAACTGTGCGTTTGTAGGCACAAACAGCCTGTAACTGAATACGCGCGTTATCTGCGGCATCCAGCTTATGAGTAACGACCTTTTTTGGTCATATGAGATCTCTTGTGTTACCAAAAAAGTGTTTTGGCGTATCTCCTTTTGTTGACCCTTGTCAAGGTTGCCTGAGATTGGTCGGGCCTTCTCATCGAATAACAAAGTCGGCACTTTCATTTGCACATGTATGGAGAGAATCGTTCTTTATTGCCGAATAAGTAGACACTGCTTCATCCGAACGTTACACTTTAAGTCTCCACAAGAGGAATTCAAATTGTTCCATTCGTGAAACATGAGGCATCGACTCATTCATGGCCTGATGGTATCAAAATACACATACCTCGTAATTCTGGCTTTCCAGTGATCGGAATCTCATGGGTGGATTGAGACTTTCGGAGGATTTTCCTAGAATGCCTATGGCTTCAAAATTCTAAAATTGCTGACACAAATATTCTGTTTAGAAGATCTTGTGAGCAGTGCGCTGCAGGAGGTATAAGGAACAAATAGTCGTTTTCGGTTTACTGCAAACCAAACATTTTCAGGGCGAAACCACAAGCTCATCTGTGCACCATTCCAATGAACATGGAAGCAAAACAAGAAAAAGCTATCAGTCAATTATTCGAAGCCAAATTGCTTCAAATAGTGCGTCGTTATAATGAGGATGCGCACGCCTTCGATATGTCGGCCTCGGTTTTCGATCACGCCCTTGGAATGGATTCCTTGGATCTGGCAGAAGTATTTTCGTGGATCGAACATCAATTTGGTGATTCACCTTTAGACGATCAGGGCCCGCAATTTGAGACCTGGAATGATTTAGTTCAATGGGTCGTTAGCTGCCAGAAAGATCGTTCTGCTGTTTATTAAGGCTTAACAAGTAGAGAATTTTAATTAGCATTTGCAACAGATGCCAAAAAACCGGAAAAGAAGAGGGAAGTCCAGTGGTTGGAGACGCAAACTGGAGCAAAAAGCGGGACAATCAGCTTTGTTGTCCATCATGATCAACAAGCCAGGATTCCGTTACACTGTATTAAGCCTTATTTTTGCGTTTCTTTGTGCAGGGTTTTACATGGCCCCTCTTTGGAACATTGCCCCTGATGGCAGCGAGCTAAAGGTCAAGTCGAGTCTCTACAAAATCCGGCAAGTAAAGCAACTCAAGGCCAGAGCTGTCGCCGCAATGGATCAACAAAATTGGAGTGAAGCAGCCTACCAGTTGCGTGTGGCATTGTTGAAAAATAGTATCGATCCGACCCTTTATCGTATGATGCTTACCAATAGTATGAGCATGGAATCGTTGGATCCCTCGGATATCGGAGATCTGACCAAGCGCAGCGAAAAGCTTTTAACCATTACCAGCAACAATCTTTCCGATCTTGACCTTGTCATTTCCTTCATGAATCGGCAAGGGCTGCATGAGCAGTTGACCGATACTTTACTTGCTTGTGAAAAACTTGCTCCCAATCAAGCTAAGAGGTTGCTGGAACTGCTTTTCGAATCTGGTAGGTATGGTAGTTTCAATCAAGTCAAAGAGCAATATGCTGCACAATTACAGGAGGCATTTCCGGAGTTGAAGGCTTACGAATCCGCTTTGATCGTGTTGAATCAGGCCACATTTGATACTTCTCTGGAGGGTGTGCGATCCCTCAATTCAATGGCAGATGGAAGCGATGAACTCAGTGCTATCTCACGCAAACTGCTTTTGCAGATTTACAGTCATTTTGAATTATTGGATGGATATGATGCAGTATTCAGGGAGGTAAAGAAAAATCAAGAAGATCAACCCGTCCAGCATGCTGCATACTGGGAACTACTCATTGCAGCAAAGCAGCCCAAAAAGGCTATTTTCGAAGCCGCTCAATATTGGCCGCTTCTGGTAAATCGTCCAATCAACAGACTGAATGAAGTGCTCCAAATAGCTCATGCTTACCAACAGGTTGGAATACCAAAGAAATCATTTGAATTGTTAGATCAAACACAGCCACGATTTGAGGATGAAGCTGCTTATTGGGTAGGCTATGGAGACTTGTTGCTTGGGACCGAAAACTGGCTTGAAGCAACGGCGCTGGCCGTAAAGCTTCGCAGTCAAAAGGCAGGTGTTAAATTATTGAAACCTTATGCCTATTATCTGGAGGGTATCTCACAGGGGGAATTAAATCGACGACCCTCAGCTTCAAACGCATTCTCGGAACTCATCAAACTAAGCCCGCTCAAGGATAAAACAAATGTCTTAAAAATGGTAAACGGAATGTTAAGCGTAGGGTTGGCAGCTGAAGCGCTGGAATTTCTTCAGCTGCATGATGCGTCATTGCAAGATCGTGTGTCCTACTCGCTTCTGCTCTATCGTTCAGCTAAAGCGGCTGGTAACTCCACCATACTGTCGGAAGCTGATCAGGCTTTGTTTGAGTTGCGTTCCGACATGCCTGATACAGATGTTCGCCGTCTTGAGACAGCCATTCTCGTGCTTGATGATACCGTAAAGGCTCTGGAATCCTTCTTGGCGTCTCGATCCGAAGCTGCAATGGACGACACGCATCGTCTGTTGGTAGCTTGTGCGTACATGCTGCAAGAGAATGATCAAAAGGCAGCCCAATGGCTCAAGACCATTGATAAAAATAAATTGGGGGATCGTGAATCTGCGATCTATGCCTTTGTAAATGTTGAATGGCTTGTTCGGAATGGTCGTAGTGAGGAAGCCAGAAAGCAACTTGCGCTTCTCAATCGGCAGGATTTATTTCCGACTCAAGCCTTTCGGCTTGAAGCTCTGGAGTTGCAGGTCACAACGCCTGATCCTTTACTTTTTGATCAATGATTTCCTGAAGTAAACCTTGAGCAGGCTACTCTGGGGGATCGAAAAACCTGCATATGTTTTTCCGATTTCCAAGACAAAGAGGACACTCCCAGGGTTATTTGCTTCATCTTCTCATTCGGGATTGGAAATTCCGAATGGCGCTAGGCTTCTCAGCGATCATCGTTCTGAGCCTTTCAGTCCTGCTACCCGGGATGTAGAGAGTTTCCCCACCGGGTTATCTGCCTGTTTCCAGAGTCAGTGGGTTGGGTTTTTTCAAGCCTGGCCCCTCAAGCTACAGGCTCTGAAGTAGACATCTGAACAACGTTTTGACCTCGTGATTTCCTCTTGGAATGCGAGTATAGCGAACAGGGCATTTGATGATTTGGCACTGCGTGATTGTTTGGCCACATTCCCTCTCTTGACTCACGAATGGCAAGGCATGCACGTGACGCAGGGATGCTTGAAAGAGCGCTGCGGAGATTTCGAATTCTGGAGCCTTACTTTAAGGGCCATCAGTTCTTCTGGCAGGAGTTGTTTAACTTTGCATACCAGGAAGGGCAGACAATACTGCTCCAGCAAGCGGCCCGCAGCTTGCAGGAACTCAGCCCCAGATCTCCAAAGCACGCCAACAATTACGCTGCAGTCATTCTCGCTTTGAGGCAGAATCCTTCAGAAGCCATTGGGTTTGCATTGAGTTAGATAAATGAGTTTCCCTCAGACATCATCAGTCGCATCAATCATTTTCATGCCCTGTTGCAAAACAAACGCCTTCAGGATGCACGAGGATTCCTGGCTGGCATAGATCCTCACTCCTTGTCTGAGGATTTTCGTCCTTCGTTCGATTTGGCAGTCTTTGAACTTTATTGCCTTGAATCGAACTGAGATCAGGCTCGTGATGTTTTGCGAGCCATGAAAAGAGAAAAATTGCTTCCTCCTCAGCAAGTATGGCTTGCTGACACTGTTAAGCATCATCAGCTATCCGTTATATCCGATCCCTCCGGTTGATAAACAGTGGCCATGAGTGAGTTTTTTTTGCAATGAATCCTAACTTCATCTAACATTTGAATTTCCAATGAATAACCATATCTTCTTCTTTTTATTTGGTAATCTTGCACTGTCCCTGATTTGTTCAATCAAGGCTGATGTAAGACTTCCCAGCATCATCGGTGATCACATGGTTCTTCAGAAAGAATCAAATGTGACAATTTGGGGTTGGGCCAACCCTGCTGAAAAAGTCCAGGTGATTCCAAGTTGGAATGATTCCATCAACGAGACTTCCGCTGATAGTGGGGGGAGCTGGTCTGTCTCAATCCTCACTCCTAATGCAGGCGGTCCTTACTCGATGCAAGTTGCAGGATCCAATTCCATTGAATTAAAGGATATCTTAATCGGCGAAGTATGGGTTTGCGGTGGTCAGAGCAACATGGAATGGAGCGGTAACCATGGTCTTCAGCAATGCAAGGATGAAGCTCCGAATGCCAATGACCCCAATATTCGTTTTTTCTACATCCCCAAAACAACGGCACGTTTTCCACAAGACCGTTGTGAGGGCATCTGGAAGGTTTGCACTCCTGAGGAAATGATGCGTTTCAGTGCCGTGGGTTACTTTTTTGGAAAGCAATTGCGTCAAAAACTTGAGGCTCCAGTGGGCTTGATCAACAGTAACTGGGGTGGAACGCCAGCCGAAGTTTGGACACCTCGCGAGTTGGTGGAAAGTGATTCGGAATTGCAAGTGGCAGCCAGTCAGATTCAACCTTTTGCATGGTGGCCAAAAGATGCTGGGCTTTGCTATAATGCCATGATCCATCCCATCACCTCCTATCGAATTGCCGGTGCAATCTGGTATCAAGGAGAAAGCAACGTAGACATTGCTTATGCCTATGAAAAATTGTTCACTAAAATGATTGGGGCATGGCGCACTGCCTGGAAACAAAACTTTCCATTTTACTTCGTGCAGATTGCTCCCTACTCATATGGGAATCCCAGTGTTTGCCCTCTCCTGCGTGAAGCCCAAACCAAAAGTGCATCTTATCCGAATACAGGAATGGTTGTCATAAGTGATTTGGTGGATGATGTTAAAAACATTCATCCCAACAATAAACGCGATGTCGGTCTGCGTTTAGCCAACTATGCCCTGAGTACAACTTATGGTCATAAAAATATTCCTCACCGAAATCCACAATACATTCGCATGGAGATTGAAGGTCAGAAAATCCGAGTTTTCTTTGATAACGCAGAAAGTGGCTTGGTGGCGCGTGGGGGGGCACCTAATGAATTTTATTTAGCAGGTGCAAATGGAAAATTTCTGCCAGCCAGCGCCAAAATTGATGGTAGCACAGTTTTAGTATTCAGTGACAAAATAAGCCAACCAGTGGCAGTCCGGTTCGGATTCAGCAACACGGCAATACCCAATCTATTTTCCAATGAAGGATTGCCTGTGAATTTATTTCGGACAGACCAATATCTGATGAGTAACTCGAGAGACTCTCATTGAGACCCATTTCCATTTCACATAATCACTTCAAAACCTTCGAATTTTGGATGAGAACGGTGCATGCCTTCAGGGGATTTCGCCTGACCATGAGCTTTTCGGAATGCTTCTGATTCTGTCCAATCCACAAATACTTTCCGAGAGGCCCAGGTTGAGTGCGAGACATAAGTGGTGTGAGTATCTTCAGCGCTGCCCTTGATAAGGTTGAACTTTTGGAAACCTGGAACTTCGTCAAGGTAAGATTCACGGTTTCTCCACATTTCTTCGAAAGCATTTTCAAAACCCGGCGCAATTTTAAATCGATTCATCGCTATGTACACTCCAGAGCCTTCGCACAAGTTTCTGCTCTTGTAAAGTGATTGGATTTTTCTTTTTTTTGTTCGAGATCAAGTTTTCAATCGGCACATGCCTGTTTTCAAACATGATGATTTGGAAGCGGAGGACATGATTCCCGGATTCAAAGTTCGTTTTGTGCACGGTGAGTCGATGACCCTTGCTTACTGGGATGTGAATAAAGGTGCCGAGCTGCCTGAACATTCTCATGCTCATGAGCAAATATGTAATGTGATTTCAGGGCAATTTGAACTTGTGATTCATGGGCAATCTACGGTTCTCAAAGCCGGGGATGTTGGCGTCATCCCTTCGCATGCAGTTCACTCCGGAAAGGCATGGACCCATTGCAAAATCATAGACGCCTTTCACCCCGTCCGAGAGGACTACCAGTGACTTTCCTTACCATGACGATTTTCCACTGCCTGTAACAATTCCAGAATGGAAAAAGTCGATTTGAATTCCACATTACCTTTTTGTGTGGATTGGAGTTTTCGAGCTGGCTTCAGTCAGAGTGATTCATATAACTCCCAATCCTCTGGTAGCTAGAAATCCATTTCGACCTTTCGATGTCAATCATTCGGAAGAGTGGTTCTGTTTGGTGCTTGAGTGTGATTGAGGTTTGGGAACTTTCTGGCTCAACTGAGCACGGGGTTTAAAGCCTCTCGTCATGAGAGTTGAGGCATGTGCTTTATCGCAAATATTTGCTCCCGGTTTAGTTTGGTCTCACACATGTCACGTTCCTGAAACAAGGTTTGCACAATGTTACCCCTGACGTTAGCTTTGATCATATTGAAATCGTTGAGTAATCATCTGCTCATTAACTTAATTGTTATGAAAAAAAGCTTTTTTTGTGGCGTGACCGCTCTCGTCCTGACTTTGGCCTCTTCTTCGCCTCTCTCAGGAGCTGAGTTGGACAAAAGCCTCATTCATGCCCACTGGTTTTTTGCTGCCCACCGTCAACAGGGGCAAAAGTTAATGCCCATACAGGGCGGACCGAGACCTGTCTTCAAAGGTCGGGTCCAGTTTCTCATGGATCCAATCCCTCCTCGGGTCGAACTCAGTGGGGGTGGCGAGAGGTTGATTCTTTCTGACGGTCCTGCTGATGCTAATCTGCCTCAGGGACCTTTTGCCATCGAAACATGGGTACGAATGGACGGGCCTTCAGAAACGGGGCGGGATCATTGGAGCCATACAACATGATCCTGATATCGAGGCAGGCTGGATTCTTGGGTATCGTGAGGACCGGTTTTGTTTTGGACTGGCTTCAGAGGCTCAAGCTAAACTGACCTATCTGGAGTCTCAAGCTTCATTTGTTCCAGGGAAATGGTACCACATCGTTGGAAACTACAGCGGCAGCTCAATGGAGCTTTGGGTTGATGGAGCTCGTGTTGCTCAGTCGCACACTCAGCAAGGAAAGGTCCGCTACCCGAAGCACCCTTTTTATGAAATCGGAGCCTTTCATGACAATGACCAGCATTTTTCAATGAAGGGCGCAATTCATGAGATCATATTGTTGAACCAAGCAATGCCAGATGAGTGGATTGAATCAAGGTTTCACGCCAAAAAAGATTACTTTCCAGAAGCAGGACCGGATCCGGTCATTATGGAAATTCCAAACGGACCATTTGTTGACTGGATAGGGCCAGATAAAGTGAGCATAACCTGGAGCATGGATGTATCCATGCCCAGCCGGATGGACTTGATGGGACCTGAAGGTGAGTTTCGCCAGTTCAATCGCCCTGACTCGGAACTTGAACATAGCGTTATTTTCGATCAGTTGCAGAAGGATGGGGAATATTCCTTCCGGATTTACGGTCCTTCTCATGGGGATCGTCCTCAGTTCAGCTCCCTTTATAAATTCGATACTTCTTTTTACTATGCACCCGTTGGTGTGGGAAACCCTGAGTTTGGGGCAGGGGCGATGAGCCTGTCGAGTAGGCTTGAGCAAAGTGTCTCAGGTTTGTTGAACTCCACGAGAAGGGAAGCTGGCTTTGCCTTGATTCTAGGGGCAGGTGAGAGAGAAAGAGAAATGGCACATGCCTTGGTTCGATTGAGTCGTTTCAAAGTGATTCTGGTTGATCCTGATTCTAAGATGGTTCAGCAGGCACGCAGTTTTTTGGATGAAGCGGGTGTATATGGTGAAAGAGTTTCGGTCCATCATGGTGAGTATGCTTCTCTGCCGTATGGTGCTTTTTTCGCTAATCTCGTCATCGTTCACGATCTGGATGCACTCAATCTTGACAAGGATCAATCGGATCTTAGTTGGCTCAAGCGTATGATTCGTCCTGCTGGAGGCACTTTCTGTGTCGCCCTGTCTCAAGATTTGCCTTCACCAGTTTTGACTCAGCTCAATCAATCCTTTCAAGAATTTAGTGTCACCATGCGCGAGGAAGCCAATCTTGGTTGGTTCATGGCAACTCGAGGAGAGTTGGTCGGTGCAGGTCAATGGAGTCATCAATATGGAGGAGCTGATAATTCTTCATGCAGTCAAGATGCCTTGGTCCATGGAGAATTGGGCGTCTTGTGGTGGGGGGATCCGGGGCCACGTCCCATGCCTGACCGTGGTCCGCGCAACCCTGCGCCCATCTCCGTGAATGGGCGGTTGTTCATTCAAGGTGATCGAGTTCTATTTGGCTTGGATTCTTACAACGGAACTATTCTGTGGAATTATTTCAGCCCCGAAATGCGACGTGCAAATTTGCCCAGAGATTGCTAGTAACATGGTAGGGACACACGATTACCTTTACATTGCGCAGGGTCGCCATTGTATTGGTGTGGAGGGTGACACTGGGCGACGGTCTCTGCAGTTCGAAGCGGTGCGACCTGAAGGGTCACCGAAAGTCGATTGGGGATACCTTGCGACAGTGAGCAACACACTGATTGGTAGTAGTGTGAAGTCTGGATCCCGGTATTTGGGTGATGACGGTCAATGGTTTGAGGAGTTTCATCCGGAGGACGTAAGTCGCGTCACGAGCATGCGCTTATTTGGATTGAACCGGCATACTGGCGAGCAGTCCTGGATCTACGAAGGGGGGAGCGATCATTAATTCAACCATCACTATCGGTAATCAAGAAATTTACTTCCTGGAGAGTCGGAATCCTGCGGCGATGGCGGCATTAACCGGAAGGCTTGAACCCGAGATACTCACTGACGTAAGACTGGTATGCCTTGATCTCGAGACTGGTAAACGCCAGTGGGAACGCGTGCATGATTTCAGTGATTGTCAATTCACGACCTACATGACTTTCAGCAATGATACACTGATTGTTACAGGAACTGATAAGGATAAACGTTATCACTCATTTGCATTTAACACCTCTGCAGCTGCCCCCATTGCAACTGATCAGAACCAGGCACCGTCAGCTGTCGGATCTCTATTGTGGGAAGAGAGCCATGAAGCAGGAAAAAAACCATCATAGCGGACACCTGCAGCATCCAGTTGTGATCGGAGATACCTTTTACTCTGATCAACGAGCTTTTAGTCTGAGGGATGGAAAATTACTCAGGACAGATCTACCCGAAAGACGTGGCTGTGGGACCATGTCGGCCGCCTTGAAGAGTATTTTTTACAGACACTATTATCATGGGCAATGGGATCTTGAGAGCAATAAACGAGTCCAGTTTGAGGGCCTTCGCAGTGGTTGCTGGTTGGGAATGATCCCTGCCGGTGGAGTATTACTTGCGCCTGAAGCCAGCGCAGGTTGCTCGTGCGCCAATGCCATACAGACTAGTATTGGTTATGTTCCCAAGCATCTTGATCCAAGTGCATTTAGTCTCAAAAACTCCCTCTGATTTTGTCCGTGAACGCGATTTTGCCACCTGATTCCTTTTGCATATCCAGCGCCGAAGGCTGGATAATTCTAGGGAACCCTATCGAGGCAATTGGAGAATTGGAGCAAGTCAGCAATCCAGTCAAATTAAGGCCCGAATATCTCGAGTTGAAATGGCGGGTATATGCAGATACTCAGGAATGGGATGCTGCGTTGGAGTTGTCGGAGGGAATGGTAAGAGACTTACCGGATCATCCCGGAGGTTTTATTCTTCGTTCTTATGCATTGAGGCGATCAAGCAAAGGCTCAGTGGAACAGGCAACAACCTCGCTGCTAGAGGCTGCTGTCAAATTCCCATCAGAACCCATCATTCCCTATAATCTTGCCTGTTATGCGTGTCAATCGGGGTGAACTGGCTCAGGCGAGAAAATTTCTCCGTCTTGCCCTTGAAACAGGTGATCGCAAAGAGCTACTGAAAATGGCTGGTATGGATAGCGATCTCAAATCACTCTGGAATGAATTGAAATCCCTGTGAATTTGATCAACGGATCGTGGCTCCCCGGGGTTGTTTTGCCGCAGGGTCATGCTTCTTCATGAAAAGGCTTCTTTCATCAATCAATCCAGCGACTTTTTCAGGTACCATTGTCTTCCAATTTGAGTTTCCATCCTTGATCATGTCCAATGCATGCTTGCTACTTATTGACAGGCATTTGGAATCAAAGTCTCTCAGTGGCTGGATGAATTGATTCTCATACAAATACTGATATAGGTGGCGCAGATGGGAATCTACCAGCAGATTGGTAGCCGTAACAAGTGAGCTCGTTGCTGGTTCTTCCCATGGGTAAACGTAGAGTTTTAAATCGTTCTTAAAGAGTCGTCCAAATGATTCCAGAATACCCCCTGCCAAATCGTCGTAGTATTTTTCATTGAACACTTCCTTGAGTGTTGGCACTCCCATAGTGATACCTATCATTTTTTGTGTGTAGCGGAATAAATAAGCCGCTAACCTGTGGAATTCGCCGTAATTTGAAATGGCCACAGGATAGCCCAATGCACTCAAGCAATCAACGCGCTCAAGGAAATCCTTTGAATCTATCTTATTGGCATCATTGTTGGTCGTCAGATTCTGGATCGACATTTCCAGCAAGATCACAATCTCTTCGCTTTCCACTTTTGGCTCCTGAATAAACTCGGCCACAGAGCATTCAAGCATGTCCATGGCCAGACGCGTCACAGGCCGAAAACTACCGCGCTGAATCAACACGGATTTTTTGTAAAACAACTCAGAGGGCTCGACCATGGTACCTTGAGGATTGAAGATAGCTGCATTGGCCAGCCCAGCTTCGACTAGTTTCAGGCTCATCAATCGGTTATCAACATCCTTGAAAGCGGGGCCAGTGAACTCAATCACGTCCACTTCCATATGCCCTTTGGGGATACTGTCGCCCAATGATTCGATGAGGAATTCCGGTCTGTCATGGTACTCATAAGCTCCGAAGATCAGGTTGATCCCGAAAGCACCGAGGGTTTCCTGATCCTGAATGTATTCCTTGCCCCAGAGCTGAAGGTGGATCAAGATCTGTGAGGGTTGGGCATTGGGTTCTGTCTGGAATCTGATCCCAAGCCAACCATGACCATTGCTGTTACGCTCCACGTTACGCGTTGTTACCGAATCTGCAAAAGCAAAGAAACGAGTTTCAGCCCCACGGGTTGAACCAAGTCGTTCCTGCAGCAGGCCGTATTCATGTTCCAGCATCGTTTCGACTCGCTGTCGACTGACATAGCGTTTGCTTGCCCCATAAATGGAGTCACTGACCGTCATGTCATAAGCCGACATCGTTTTAGCCACTGTCCCTGATGCACTCCCAACTCTGAAAAGCCATCTGGCCACCTCCTGACCTCCACCAATCTCGGCGAGCGTACCGTATTTCCCTCGATCCAGGTTGATTTCCAATGCCTTTTGGTGTGTATCCATTGCCTCGCTCTTCAAATTACCCATCATACGGTCTTTTTTTGTTGCTCATTACGAACATGTGCAAACTACCTTCCTTACGTACGTTTTCAACGCCAATTCGGAAAAATAAGCGCCTTTATCTCCGCTGAAAAACAGCCTTACATAAAAAAATCCCTCTGCTTTAAAAAAGAGAGAGATCTTTTTGTTTGTTAATGATTTGAAATCAGAATAATGGCTTTACTCCCACTCAATCGTTGCTGGAGGTTTGCTGGAAATATCGTAGCAAACGCGGTTGGCACCTTTGACTTCGTTGATGATTCGGTTGGAGATTTTCTCGAGCACCTCGTAAGGGAGTTTGACCCAATCTGCGGTCATTCCATCTTTGGATTCCACCACCCTGACTGCAATGGTGTATTCATAAGTTCGCTCATCCCCCATGACACCCACACTCTTGACTGGCAGCAGCACTGCAAATGCTTGCCAAACCTTGTAATACCAGCCTGAGCTTTTCATTTCTTCGAGTACAATCGTGTCCGCCTCTTTGAGAATACGAATGCGCTGACGTGTGACATCTCCCAGGATTCGGACGCCCAGTCCAGGTCCGGGGAATGGATGCCGATAAACCATTGATTTCGGGAGCCCCAGTTCGAGTCCAAGCAATCTCACCTCATCCTTGAACAGGCATTTAAGGGGTTCGAGAAGTTCGAATTTCAGGTTTTTAGGTAAGCCTCCCACGTTATGGTGACTCTTGATCAAAGCAGCAGGGTTGCCTGCAATAGGGACGGATTCAATGATGTCTGGATAAAGAGTCCCCTGTGCAAGAAACTTCGCATTGCCAACTTTCTTTGTGGCCTGCGTAAATGATTCAATGAAAGCCTTGCCAATGACCTTGCGCTTACGCTCAGGGCTGGTGATGCCTTTCAGTCGCTTGAGGAACATCGTGGTGGCGTTTTCATATCGAAGCTTGAGTTTGAAATTATTTTGAAAAACTTCTCTGACGGCATCTGCCTCTCTTGCGCGCAGCAATCCATTGTTGACAAAAATACAAGTCAGTTGGTCTCCAATGGCTCGATGAATCAACGCAGCGGCAACACTGGAATCAACTCCACCGCTCAGTCCCAAAATGACTTTTTCATCTCCGACCTGCTTACGGATTTCCTCAACTGCCTGATCCAAGTAATTGAGCATAGTCCAGTTGCGTCCGCATTTACAAATATCGTAGACAAAGTTCTTTATTATCACGCTGCCGCGCGGCGTATGGACGACTTCTGGATGAAATTGAAGCCCATACCTATGCTTTTTGATATCCGCAACAGCAGCGAAATCGGAGTTTTCAGTGACTGCAACGGTAGTAAACCCTCGTGGTAATTTGGTGAGTTTGTCGCTGTGCGAATTCCAGACCTGAATGCGTTTGGGGAGTCCGCGGAAAAGCGGGCAAGTTTTGTCTTTGATCTCCAGCGTTCCTTTCCCGTATTCACGCTTCAGTCCTGGCTCTACACGCCCCTTGAGGGATTCAGCCAGCATTTGCAGACCGTAGCATATGCCCAGTAAAGGCACTTTGAGCTTGAATAATGCTGGGTCGGGCTTGGGTGCGTCTTCATCAAAGACACTGCTGGGGCCACCTGAAAGGATGATGCCCTTCGGTTTCATCTTCGCAATTTCCGCCGCCGGGGTGTCATAGCGGAGGATAGTTGAATAAACCTGACACTCTCGGATGCGTCTTGCGATCACCTGAGTGTATTGCGAACCAAAATCAAGTATGATAATTTGCTCCTTCATTGGAACGGAAATCGGGTTTTATGAGGGATTTTTACCTTGCTGACTAGTAAAAACTGAAAGAAATTTGATTCCCTTCAATGTAAGATTGAAAGCAAACGATGAACTGGCTGCTCAGATTAATCGCAACAGGTGGACTTTGGAAACGTCTGACGGGGACCTATCAACAGACGAAATCAGGTATTCGGCAGGCCAAAAGTTTTGCCCATGGGGTCATGGAGAAACACGTCATCAGTACATTGGAGCAAGCTGAAATGGGAGATCGCGAATCGATTTTTGAAATGGGTGAACGATTTTATGAAGGCAGGGGTGTCCCTCAAGATTATGCATTAGCAATGGGCTGGTTTCGGCAGGCAGCCGATCTTGGTCACCACAAAGCTCAGACCAATCTTGGTATAATGCTCTGGATCGGGCGTGGTTGCGACCGGGACCGGGACTCAGCTATCCACTGGATAAAAGAAGCTGCTCGAAAAAATTACGAGCCTGCGCAGGAATTGTTACTTGAGATCCGCAGGAAGAATGGAGCGTCTCAACGTTGATCAGAGATCAATCTTTCCGAAGTTATTCTTTCTTCTCGTTTCTGTATCTCGAATCTGACAAATTTCCTTCATGAGACACGGGGATCTTCCATGGAGCACGGAGATTGAAAATGCTTCATTGACATTGTGGGAATATCATCGTCTTGAGCACCGCATTGAACCTGCGGACATGGTGCTCATTCTCGGAAGTCATGATCTCAGGGTAGGGAACAGGGCGGCTGAACTTCATCGTCAGGGAATGGCCCCGCTTTTTCTCTTTACCGGCGGGTTTGGTAACTGGACGGAGGGAGTCTTTGAGCGCCCGGAAGCTGAGCTCATTTCAGAACGAGCGATCGATCTGGGATTGCCCAGAGAGATTGTCATGACCGAGCCCAATGCAACGAATACGGGTGAGAATATCAAGTATTCCAAAGCGTTGCTGGAATCCAAGGGAATGAAAATCAAAAGAGCGATCGCAATTCAAAAACCTTACATGGAACGCAGGGCTCACGCCTCCCTCACCAAACAATGGCCAGATGTCAAATGGCAGATCACTTCGCCCCAACTCGATTTCAATGCTTACTGCCAGGGTGGAATCTCCAAGGCATTGGTAACTGAGATCATGGTTGGTGACTTTCAGCGCATTCTTGAATATCCCAAACTTGGATTTCAGACCGAGCAGTTTGTAGATGATAAGGCGCGTGCGGCCTATGCATTCCTCATCAAAAAAGGTTTCGACGGACACCTGATGAAATGATGATCTGCTCATGAGGGATCACAATGCATTTCCCGTATGACTTTGGGCGCATGCTTTGATTTTTTTCGGTGGTCCACAAACAACGACCTTTCCACCTTCATCACCTCCCTCGGGCCCCATGTCGATGACCCAGTCTGAACTTTTAATCACGTCCGTGTGATGCTCAATCATGATCACTGAATGGCCCGAGTCGACAAGTTTTTGAAACAAATCGAGCAACACTCGAACATCATCGAAATGCAGGCCAGTCGTAGGTTCGTCAAATACGTAAAGGCAATGTTTGGGGCCTTTACGTTGATTGGAAATTTGAGTGAGGTGCTTAACCAGTTTAAGCCGCTGGCTTTCACCTCCGCTCAGCGTATTGACTGGTTGTCCGAGCTGTAAATATCCCAGACCAGCCTGTTGCAGCCATTGAAGTCCTCGACATGCTTTGATTGCGTGGGATGAGTCCGTAATGGATTGCAGGAATTCCATCGCCTCGTCGACCGTCGCTTTCAACATGTCGGCAATGCTCCAAGATCTGCACTCCGTTGTTCCTGCTCTGGGAGCGTCCGTAAGCTGCGCTGAGCAGGGTTCCATCAATTTTATTTCAAGGATCTGGGGTCTGAATCGACGACCTTCGCATTCTTCGCATTGAATAAAAACATCACTCAAGAATTGCATCTCGATTTTTTCAAAACCGACTCCACGACAATGCTGGCATTGACCCGTGCGTGAGTTGAAACTGAAATGCCCTGCCTTGTAGCCTTTCTCACGAGCGGCAGGAGTTTTTGCAAACAATTCACGTATCGCATCGAACGCTCCCACGTAAACGGCTGGATTAGATCGCGGGGTCCTTCCGATTGGTGATTGATCAACAAGCACCGCTTCGTCAATGCTCTGATGTCCCTGAATGGAGACTCTAGCCTTGGGGATCCCGTCCATTGTTTGTTCCGAGCTGGCATCACCATCATAAGTTTTCTCGGAGGTCAGATCATGATTCAAACGATCTCTAAGCATTGGTATCAGGACCTCACGAACAAGAGTTGTTTTTCCTGAACCACTCACTCCGGAGATACAAACCAGTCGATTCAATGGAATATTAACTGCAATATTTTTCAGATTATGCTTCGAAGCATTTTTGATCTGCATCCATTGAGTTTTATGCTTCGGTTGAACAGGGCGTCCTCGGAATGCATCGATCGTTTTCACAGTCGACAAATACTGTCCTGTTAGAGATCGTTTGGAATTCATGAGCTGTTTCGCCGAACCCTGAAAAACCACGTTGCCTCCCTCTGTACCGTGACCGGGTCCGATGTCGATGACCTGGTCCGCTGCGAGCATCATTTGAGCCTCATGCTCTACCACCACGACTGTGTTTTGCTGGTCGCGCAAGTGTTTGAGAGTTGTGATGAGTTTCTGAGTGTCCTTGGGGTGGAGACCCACACTTGGTTCATCAAGGACATACAGGGTGTTAACCAAGCGTGTTCCCAGGCAGCTGGTGAGATTTACTCGTTCAGTCTCACCTCCGGATAAACTGCGTGTTGGACGATCCAGAGTCAGGTATGAAAGCCCGATCTCAACCATGAATTTAAGTCTGGATTGTACTTCATTTAAAATAAGTCCCAGCGGTTCATTGACTTTCGGTTTGAATTTTTTTTGCCATGACTCAACGGTCTCCAGACATTTTGAAAGCGGGAGTTTGTAAAATGCTGGCAGTGTCAAGGAGTCACTTGAAGGTCCCGACAAATGCATGCGATAGTTTAATGCCTCGGGTTGAAACCGAGCTCCTTCGCATGAAGGACAGATTGTATAGGACCGATAGCGAGCCAGTAGAACGCGCACATGCATTTTGTAGGATTTGGATTCCAGCCATCTGAAATATCCTCGCACTCCATACCAAGCGTTGGGCCATTGATGATTTGCATCGCTTCCGTAACCTTGATCTCCTTCAATGACCCAGTTTTGCTGAGATTTTGTTAATTTCTTGAATGGGGTATCCGTTGGAATCTTTCGTTTCTGGCAGAAAGATATCATGTCCCTGTGGCATTCCATGCCGTGACCGGTTTGCCATGGTTTAATGACACCTTGTTTCAGCGTGATGTTTTTCATCTGGAATAACCAATTTGTAGTCAATGGTGATGACCCGCCCAAAACCTTTGCATTCCTGGCAAGCACCTGCAGGATTGTTGAAACTGAACAGGGAAGTTGTAGGTAACTTGTAGTCGATTTTACATGTCGAACAATGCCGGTCTCTGGAATGTTTTCTAGTTCTTGACGCAGATTGGTATGTAGTTTTGGCGGGATGCACCTTCAAATGCCCCTTGCCGAAGTGATATGCCTGTTCGCAGGCTTCGGTGAATCTCGAACGCATTCGTGTTGTCAGTTTGATACGATCTTGAATAATAGTCAGAGTAGTCTCCTTGTTTTTTTCCAAATGAGGCAACGATTCCTCAAGCCTCATCGGTTCATTTTCAAGGAAGATTCGACTGAAGCCTTGTTGTTTCACCAGATTGATAGACTCCCTTAGAGACAGTTTAGGGCTTAATGGAACATCAAAAGAGATGAGGACGGTTTCGTCCGAGGCGGATTCAATCCAGTATTTCCAGATCGATTGAATGTCTTCTTCCATCACGATTTTACCACACTCTGAGCAATAGAGCTCCGCCTTCTGGGCCCATAATGATTTCACGTGGTCGCAGATTTCCGTCATCGTTCCGATTGTGGATCGAGTGGTCTTGACGGTATTGCGTTGTTGAATCGCAATGGCAGGTGGAATTCCCTCGATTTTGTCTACCCTGGGTTTGTCCATTCGGTCAAAAAATTGACGCGCATAGGGAGTGAAGGTTTCGATGTAGCGTCGTTGACCTTCTGCATAGAGAGTATCAAATGCAAGTGAGCTTTTGCCTGAACCACTCAGGCCGGTGATTACAATTAATTTCCCAAGAGGGAGATCCAAATCAAAATTTTTGAGATTGTTGTGACGAACCCCACGTAGTTGGATGCAAGTTTCCCGTTTCTTTTTGGGCATGAGATTCAACCTAAACGAGGGAAGGCCGCTGTCAATGAGTAGGCTTTCTTTGCGGTTTTTTATTTTTTATTCCCGCTGTGTTCCAGAGACGAGGAGCGTTGCATCTTTTTGGCTTGATTACTGGTTTTAATGCGAACCTTCTCCTCGCATATCTATGCTTATCCCGTAGCGGATCAAAGCTTGTCGAAACCCATTCAATTGGCATATGTTCAAATGATGGACTCCAATATTTTAACTCGCAGATCTTTCTTGGGTAACAGTGCGCTTATGGCCGCATCCCTGACGGCTGGGATGCGAACTTCGAGTGTGCTTCAAGCAGATACAGCTGCCGTCCGTAACAATATTAAATTTGGCTTGGTAACCTATCTTTGGGGCAAGGATATGAAACTTCCTGATTTGATTCGTTCTTGTGAGGAAGCGGGAATAGGAGGTGTTGAAACTCGGACTCAACATGCTCACGGAGTGGAACCTTCATTGTCCGCTGCTGAACGCAGGGAAGTGCGGGATCGTTTCAAGGATAGCTCAGTTTCTCTGGTTGGTTACGGTTCAAATGCCCAATTTCACGATGCTGAATCAGAAAAACTCAAGGCAAATATTGAGTTGACCAAAAAATACATTCGTTTGATGCATGATTGTGGTGGTAGCGGGGTCAAAGTGAAACCCAATGGATTTGCCCAAGGGGTGTCCAAAGAGAAAAGCATTCTTCAGATTGGACGTGCGTTGAATGAAGTGGCTGCATACGGAGATGATTGGGGACAGGAAATTCGTGTGGAGGCTCATGGCAAAGGTACGAGCGATTTACCTGTCATGAAAGCAATTTTCGATATGGCAGATCACCCCAATGTTGGTGTTTGCTGGAACTCCAACGGGGTGGATACACAAGGTGCCGGACTGAAGTCGAATTTCAATATGGTGAGAGATCGGTTCGGTGCTACCGCGCATGTGCGAGAGTTGAACCTGGGTGATTATCCATATCAGCAGTTGATGAAGATGATGGTTCAAACAAAATATAATGGATGGATACTCTTGGAAGCTCGCACCAAACCAGTCGACAAAATCGCTGCTATGAAGGAACAGCGAGAAGTATTCGAAGGTATGATTGCCAAAGCACAAGGTTGAATTCTTGAGCACGACCCAATCCATTGATATCACGCGCATCCTTCATAATATTGAAGGAGGTGACGATTATGCATCCGAGCAGTTGCTGCCATTGGTCTATCGTGAGCTTCGTCAACAAGCAGCGCATCAAATGGTTAAGGAAAACCCGGGTCACACCCTGCAGCCAACGGCACTTGTTCATGAAGCTTACTTGAGGTTGCTGGGGGATGCCGATCAGCACTGGGAGAATCGCCGTCATTTCTTCGCCGCCGCCGCCGAGGCCATGCGTCGAATCCTGGTTGAAAATGCTCGGCGCAAGCAACGGCAACGCCACGGTGGTGAATGGAAACGCGTGGATCTTGCCGGGCTTGATGTCGCCGTGACCGCTGAGGATGACCAACTTCTACTGGTGAATGAAGCACTCGCCAAACTCGAAAAGGAAGATCCCGAGAGCGCCGAACTCATTAAACTCAGATTCTTTGTGGGGCTTCCCAACATTCAGGCCGCCAAAATACTCAACATGTCCGAACGCACGGCCAAGCGCAACTGGGCTTATGCTCGTGCCTGGCTTTTTGAGGAAATTACCCGAAATAAATAGTGATTGATAAGATTGGATGAGTGATTCATGGCTCCTGTTTTCAGAGGGGGGTAGCTCGCAACATTGGGCCAGGTATCGTTTGTCCAAGCCAGAGGATCGGAGTCAAGCTGTCGAAAGTGAAATCAAGCATGGATGAAGTCCTCAAAAGAAAAATCGGGCTCCCAACGGGAACCCGATTTTTCGTGAATGGTAAGTTATGTTCGGTGTCAGATTGTCTTATTCTGCGATAAAAAATTGGGACGCTTGATCCGGTGTCACCGAATGAGGGGAAGTTGCTCCATCTACAGCATTGAATGGACCTTCAATGCTTTCAGCGCTCATCAGCGTACCATCGAATTCAATGACGACATTCTTATCAGTCAAGGAGATCGAGGATATGCTTCCTCCGTCAGTAACGGGATCTTTCGTGACACCACGGATAATCAATCCACTGATACCACCCGAATTATCTTCCATCTCCGCAAACCAGATGTGTTGGCCCTCTGCCAAATCCACTGTCACCGTTCGTGGCTGACCGTCTGGTGCCACAATGGGTGCACCATCGATTTCAACCACGCCACTATAGTTGCCAGTGTTTTGTTCGGCGGGCGCGTTGCTCACCACGGCACCATCGACCCAAACTTTTCCAAACCTTCCATTGTTGTCGGTTGTTCTTCCCTCGAACACCGTTACGTTGTAACTCCCTGAATTCAATCCTGAAAAACGCATGAGAAGTTCTGTTCCTCCTGTGTCTGGATCACGGTAGTTGTAATCGTCCTTGACGACGGCGGGAACCAGCACTCCATCGTAAACCGCATCGTAAAGCTCCTTGGTTGGGTTGTTTGCAATCTGACCATTTGCGGGTGCCTGTCCTGTTTCAGCTGAGAGGGCGGCATTATCCATGATGGTCATCATGACATTGCTGTTACCACTTTCAGAGAAGTCAGTGAGTTTCCAGGTTGCTTCTGTGAGTTCGTCATTAGCGACACCCTCAAGACTTGAGCTGTCTTCGGTTACTTCCGCATTGGGATTAGCAAAGCTCCACGTGGGAATCACATTCCAGTCAGCTAAAGCATCAGGGAATTCACCAGATGGAAAGCCATCTGCGTCTGCGATTTCCCTTTCATTTTCGATATGACCAAAGTCAATCTTGAATAAACCATTTGATGTGGTTACATCCGCTGGAGGAGGCGCAAGATCGACAGAACGAATAATCATACCACTGATGCCACCTGAGTTGTCCTCCATTTCTGAGAACCACAGATAATCTCCCTCGGCTACCGCCACGGTGACTGTCCTGGGTTGTCCCCATGCAAGCACATCTCCCTTGGTCGTGACGGCAGAATAATTGCCAGAATTTGCTTCTTCAGGTGCACCGCTTCCGTTCAAGTCTCCGACCCAGACTTTTCCGAATCTTCCATTTGTATCTGTGGTGCGGCCTTCAAACACGGTCACGTTGTAAAAACCGGGATCCAGATTTGCAAACCGCATGAGGACCTCCGTACCAGCTGTATCAGGATTTCGATAGTTGTAATCATCCTTCACTGTAAAGGGAACCAATACCTGATCGTATGCAATTTTATCGATCTGAGGGTATAGAGGCACCGGATTGCCGTCAAAATCCAGATACAGGAAACCTTCATGTGTGGGATTATTTGCGATTTGGCCCAACATGACTGGCGGTGCATTTGGACTGACACTATTCGAGAGTGCTTCATTGTCCAACATGGTCAACGTCACGTCAGAGGCCGCTCCAGAAAAGTCACGAAGTTTCCAAGTCACCTCATTCCCAGCATCATTCACCGTGCCTTCAATACTCGCAGAATCTTCTGTGACTTCGCTATTTGGATCTTCAAAAGTCCAAGTTGGAATAACATCCCAGTCGGTCAGTGGCTCAGGAAATTCTCCTGTGAAGATGGTTTCGGGATTACCAAATATTTCGCCATCAAAATAATCGACTTCGTATGTCAGAATCTCTGCTTCATTTTGGATGTGACCAAAATCGATTTTATAAACTGCTGCATAAGAGGAGGCAGCGGTTGCAATCATACCTGTTATTAGTGACCAGGTCAGCAAGTTGGTTTTAAGTGAGTTCATAATTGAATAGTTTAAATGCATGATATTCCCAGATGTCTTGAGGTAGTTTTAAACGTTAATGAGAAGTTTGAATCTAGTTCAAGGTTTAAATAGATCAATGGCTTGAATTTGAATAATCACTCGTTTGTTTTTTGCACCTATTTGCGAGAATTTGGAATCTACCCCCTTCGAGAAAATATGAGCTACAATTGAATGGACATCAGGGGGGTGAAAAAAATAACTAATTTGGCCCAAAAGAACACCTTTCGTCGCATTAACAAATAGAAGATCTATCATGGCTTGTAATGAGTAACCAATTTTCAAAAGAAAAAGACATATTTGTCGAAGCCGAAGGAATCTCAGACCCTGCGGAGAGACAGCAGTTTCTCGATCCGTGCCTGTGGTGGTGACGAAAACTTGCGTGACCGCATCGACAAGCTCTTGTCTGCTCACATTGAAAATGAGGGTTTCATCCCGGTAGACCCAAACGAGCAAACAAAATTCTCTCTTGAAACGGCCCCACGTGAAGGTGAAGGATCCATCATCGGTCGCTATAAACTGCTGCAAAACATTGGGGAAGGCGGTTGCGGTGTAGTCTACATGGCTGAGCAGCAAACGCCCGTCGTGCGACGAGTTGCGCTGAAGATCATCAAGCTTGGTATGGATACCAAACAGGTGATCGCTCGATTCGAAGCAGAGCGTCAGGCCTTGGCAATGATGGACCACCCCAACATTTCCAAAGTGTTGGATGCAGGTGCTACGGACAACGGGAGGCCATTTTTCGTTATGGAATTGGTGCGTGGTGTGCGAATAACCGAATTCTGTGACCAACAGAATCTGGACACCAAGGAGCGTCTAAAGTTGTTCATGGACGTTTGCAGTGCAATTCAGCATGCCCACCAGAAAGGTGTTATCCACCGTGATATCAAGCCGTCGAACATTCTGGTCACCATGCATGACCATAAATCAGTGCCCAAAATCATTGATTTCGGTATTGCCAAGGCCACTCAGCAACGCCTGACAGACAAGACACTCTTCACACAATTTCACCAATTCATCGGGACGCCAGCATACATGAGCCCTGAGCAGGCGCAAATGAGCGGATTAGACGTGGACACGCGCACGGACATCTACTCACTTGGAGTTTTATTGTATGAGCTGCTGACCGGCCGCACGCCTCTTGATGCAAAGGAATTGACCAAAGCGGATTATGACGAAATGCGGCGCCGAATCCGTGACGAGGAGCCTATCTATCCTTCCACGCAGTTGAGTTCGATGAATCCTGCGGAGTTGACCACAACGGCAACGCGTAGAAACACCGAGCCAGCGCGTTTGAACCGTATAATGCGAGGGGAGCTGGATTGGATTGTCATGAAGGCTCTCGAAAAAAACAGAAAACGACGATACGAGACTGCAACTGAACTGGCCCTGGATGTTCAGCGGTATTTGAATCTGGAACCTGTCAAGGCGGCGGCTCCCAGCTCGTTGTATCGATTTCGCAAATTTGCTCGCAGAAATCAAGCAGCGCTCATTACCGCAGCCATCATTCTAATCCTCCTCACCGTAGGGTCTGTCGTCAGCACAGGGTTGGCAATCAAAGCAACGATTGCTCAAAGGAATGCCGATGCACTTGCAAAAAAATCACAGACAGCCCAGGAACTTGCCGAATTAAGAGAGCAAGACGCCAATGAACAGCGCAACCTGGTGGTAAGGAGTTCACGTGCCTTGCGCCAAAATCTTTACGCATCAGACATCTATCAGGCTCAGCACTTTCTCAGAGACGGCAACATTGCCAAAACGCGTGAGCTCCTCTTGAAATATGCAGTTTCAAACCAGAGTCAAGAGCCGCTGAGAGGGTTTGAATGGCAATACCTTTGGGATCGTTCCAAAGGCGATGAACTTTTTGTTTTTGACGATCTTGAAAGGCCAACGGGCGCGCTTGCTTTTTCCAACGATGGGACACTTCTTGCAGCGATCAGTGCGGATGGAAATGTTTGTGTTTGGAGTGTTAGAACGCGAATGCGCGTTGCTATGTTCGAAGCCGACATACAACAACGCTGGGTCTTCGGGCTTAGGATGCAATTCTCCAAAGACGACCGCTACCTTTATTTGGGAGGGCAGCGTATTTCCCGACTGAGTGTCAGGGACACATCCGATTGGTCGCAGGTTGCATGTTTCAAAGATGCGAGCTTTCCTGTGATAGAACAGGAAAAAGAAGGACAATTTGCCGCTTACCACAACGGGAATTTCAAGCTTTTCAATGTTAATCAACAAAGAGAAACAGGCGTTGGGTTTTCTACATTCCCATTGTCTGGAAAAGAAATCCGTAACTACGCTTTTACAACTGATCGTGAAATGATCGCGATTCAAGAGCGTAACAAGGAATTGATTTCTATTCACGATGTTCAATCAGGGCGCAAGATGATGGATTGGCCTCATTCCTCTTCAAAGGACACAGGCCTCATGTCGATTGCTGGTGGTTTACAATATGTAGCCTGGATGCCTGAAATCTGGAACCGAAGTGTCGACGAAGTTCAATTACGTCTATTCCAGCCTTTCGAGGAGCGAGAAATTCAACTTGAAAATTCGCAGCCCGGTTTGCTCATTGCTGCCGAGTTTTCCCCTGACACACAATGGTTGGTTGCGGGTGGCTGGGACTACCTGCTCCACGTATGGGAACCTTCAACCGGAGCAAAACGAGGCTCATTCAAAGGTCATCTCGACGAAATCTTCTGTGTTGCTTTCTCTCCCAATTCACAGACTTTGGCCTCAGGCGGCAAAGATGGGCGAGTTTACTTGTGGGACCTGCGGTCAATGAAGCCAAAACCAGATCTGGAATCTATTGCCTTCAGGAAATCTGCCCGTGACACCGAGGAATTAAATTCTCGCAAGGAATTTGCAAGCGTTTTCCCTTCAGCATTATGGGCTGAGTTTGAACGAGGCGACGTGGATTATTTCTTTCCATCTGATTTCAAAAGGCGTGGATGGTGTATTTCTCCGGACGGAACGCACCTTGTTCACAGGGTGGAAGACCAATCGCTTGAGGTTTTTAATTTAACCGAAAGTAGATTTGAGGCATCACTGGATGTCATAAAAAGGGAGCGGAGATTTGGCCATCACCAGGTCTCCCACACTTTTATTTCAAATGACCGATTACTTTACCGGACGAACGATGGTTTTGCCGTTTGGAATGTGAGATACGATCGCAACGAACCAAACAAAATTCCCGAAGACCTTATTGCCTTCAAAGGGGCTTCGTCTGATGGTCGGCTTCTTGCGATGGAACGCGAGAACGAAGAGGCTGGAATAGTGTTATGGGATTTCGATGCAGAGAAGGCCGTCTCTGCACTAAGTGGGATGGATCATGGATATCATCGAATTGTGTTTTCTCCTGATTCGAAGCTTGCGATAGCCACCGGTTGGGACAAGCGAGGTTTGGTATGGAACACGGCAACAGGAGCTGTTCAACACGTTTTAACCGGACACAAACAAGGGATTCACGCTGCTGCATTTGCCCATGATCATAAATCTATTTGTACCAGCAGTCCTGATGGCACTATTCGTATCTGGCATCTGGAAACTGGTCGTGAAATGTTGACTTTTACTCCTGACGTTACCGGCGCAGACAGACTTATTTTTTCAAAAGACAATCAGAAATTGCTGATTCTTGGTATTGACAAAACCTGGCTGCTTCGAGTGCCCGGGCTGGATCAAATTGACCAAGGATTGGCCGCAATAGTTAAAGAAAATAACCCTCTATGATCTCATCCATAACCGATATGAAGAGCAAGCCGAAATTAATAAATCCGTCCGAAGTGACCGAGTGGATTCAGCTCACCATCGAAGGCGATGAAGAATCTGCCAAACACTTGATGGATTTCCTGCATCCACAAGTGATGTCAATCGTTCGAGCCAGACTTCCTCGCCGAGGCTGTGTGGAGGATCTGTCACAAGACATTTTCATACGCATCTTCCGCAAGCTTGAACAGTACTCCGGTAAAGTTCCATTGAAGCATTGGGTGAGTCGCATCGCTGTCAATATGTGCACCAACGCATACCACAAAGCAAAAGCGAATCAGGAATTGCGTCTTGCAGATCTGGGAGAGGAAGAGGCGATGGTTATTGAATCTCTATCAACAAGTGACGAGGAGTTAGAGCCCTCTCAAAGTTGGGCCGCACGTGAGCTAGTTGACAAGTTGCTTGAGACGCTCAATGTAAAAGACCGGCTTTTAGTAGATTTGGTATGCCTTCGTGGATACACTTACAATCAAGCACGTGAAAAAACGGGCTGGAACACTTCAGCCATGAAAGTTCGCATGTTTAGAATACGAAAGCGCCTCGAAAAAACGCTCACTCGATTAACTAACGAGACGAGCGGTCCTGTGATTGAATTTCCTCGGGTGGCTGCGAATGTAGTGTCTGGACAAGCTATGGTGGGCTTGGGGGCATAAATCGATATCTTTGATGTCGGATTTCTGCTAGCTTTTTCCCAATTTCTTGCTCTGTGAGATTCAACAGAGATTGTTAAACAAAGATCTCCCCCCCTCATCTACATCATCGTTGGGCAACCAGAACCTTTCTGTTCCTGACGCGTCATCAAACGTGATTTTATCCATCTTTTCTGTGTGTAAATCTGCCATTATTGCGTAACCGAGCGCGTTGTGTCTGATGGCCATTGAGCGAGTCGAATCCATGGGCCCGAGTTGGCTACGTAATCAGTAGGGCTCAAATTACCTTCCATGTAAAACATGGTTTCTGAGTGAGTTTCAAAAGCCGATATTTTGGTGTTATGGCATATGTTACAATTATTCCATAACTATAATCTCGAGCATGTCTCGAGCGCCCACGAGAAGGTGCTGCTGCTCTACTTGTAGCTTTGGGAGACCGTTTCTACGCAAGTTCGATCTTATCGGTTGCAGAAATATACACGGATTTGGAATTCAGGTATGGATACAGACTGTCGGTTGTCAGACCTCCTGATCTCCTGTAAAGCCAGATTCTAAAGGTCGGGACATGCCCATCGTGATCATCAGAATAAATATTTGAAGCCAAGCCAATCTGTTCAACGTTGATCAAGCATGCGATGCTTTGTGCCGATTCCTTGGCTTTCGATAGAGCGGGTAACAGCATGCTCGCTAACAATCCCATAATGGCGGTGACTGTCACTTGAAAGGATCCTTGCTCTGTTATCAATGGCCAACAAGGAGGTAATCCATCCTCGCTCAAGGGAGCTTTTGACAATAAATCGGGAACGAAGGGCAACCTAGAGTACAATGCCCTCAAGTTGGAGGAGTCGTTTCTTCCAGGAGATACCTCCTGAAAACCCTCCAAGCTTGTGATTCGCAGCCAAGACTCGGTGACAGGGAATAATGAGTGGGATCGGGTTTGCTCCACATGCACTACCAATGGCTCGGACTGCTCTGGTATTTTCGATGGAATTGGCGATTTGGCTGTAGGATTGCGTCTCTCCCAAAGGGATTCTTCTTATCGCTCTCCACACGTTCTGCTGGAACACTGTTCCGTCCCTGATATCGAGACAGGGTACCGGAAGCGCACCCATAGATTCGCCTCCCAGATATGCTTGAAGCCACTGGAGAGTTATCTGTTCTTGCGATTGTCCTGCTGTTTCAGGATTTGATTCCGCTTGAGAAAGTTTCTCTTTTGGAAACTGCTCCGGAAACCACAAACGCATCAGTCCTAAAGCAGAGAAACAGGCCTTCCAGATTTCCCCCTTGATTCGTAAGTGCCTTACCTGGAGCTGTTGGTACATTTCAGGGTCTCATTACCGCAAAAATACCACAAAGTATCACGAGAAACAGTGTGAACATTAACAGGAATCGGTTGCGTGCAATACGCTTTTCCCGGCGCAGGGGTTCAATACCCTGCACTCCTCCTGTCGCCATATACTGAACCCATTTGGTTGTATTGGCTTGTTCTGTATCTGTATTTTCCAAGGCAGGATTTTTCTCAGATTGGCGTTTGATCCATCCCATTGGATCCAGTTTCTTGACCCCCTGAGCGTTGTAATGAGCTTTTGGATCTCTTGCGCTATCTTTGAGGCCTAGTGATACATGCTCAATGGTTTCGAACATGGATCGCAACCTTGTATCCCCGGAGCCCTTTTGCTCGTATTTTCTTCGCGAAGATGTGGTGCGTTGATATTTCGGTTCCTGAGTGAATTGTTTTTCCAACTTGCGGATCTCTGCCTTGAGCTCGCGCGCACGATTGTTCAATACCTTGGCCCTGGATGAAAAGGGATCTTTCCCCGCTTGAAGCAGTTTTGAAAAAATGGAGTTTTTGCCTGTCAGCTGCATATGTTTTATCAAAAGGAATCAAATGGCTTGAGCGAATCATTAGGACCCGCCTTGTAGCCAAATGGAAACCAGGATGAGTATTCCCACTGACAGAACAGCCGCAATCGGCCAGGTCAGCGCCAGCCCGAATTGTGCCCATTGTTTCCACGAAAATTCCTTAAAATCGATCATGTCAGCAAATGGGGGAAACTTGCGCTTGCTTGCGACATTTTCTGGTTTTTTAATGACCTCGGCTTTCTCTGGTTGTACTTGTACTTCAGATTTAGGGTCTAAAACTGGGAATTTGGGAATATTGCTGATCCACTCTTTTCGTGCATTTTCGACCGTGATCAACGCCCGTGTTAATTCACGGTTCAAGTTCTCCTGATCCCAGTGGTCTTCCGAAAGCATTTCTACTTTTTCGAGATGATCTCGAAATTCTTCCAGTGCCCCGCCCATTCTCTCAAGTTGACGTTGAGTATTGGATGCATCTTCTTCAAGGATCGTGATTCCCTTGGTGAGGTTATGGATCATTTCTTCACGGCCCATGCTGAATTCAGAACGTCGCCTTCTCAAATCCTCGAGAGCAATACGCTCCTTCTCGAGGCGATCTTGTTCTTCCTTCAGTGCAGCCAATCGCTGTTGGGTGGTTCCTACCTTGGCTTCAAGCTGCTCTCGCGCGGGCACTCTATTCACTTCGATCGATTGAGAGGTTTCTGCAGTTGGCGTGTCAGTGGACGACGACAAAGGGATTTGCTGCGATTTTTCGAATTCTCTGTCTATAAAATCGTTGTCGTCGTGCGGAGTCATCTAAACAACCTAATGACAACCAGCTCATCTGTAAAGCGGACGAGAGCATTTTTCCTTTTTTGAATCATAATTTTTTTTTAAAAAAAGGTGCTTCAGGCTGTCTTGATCTCATCTGAGACTACTTAAATTTCTAGATGCCTGAGTCGCCTTACCCCTATATGATAGGGGAGATAACCCAACACCAGTGACAGGACCGCGAAGCATGTCCACCCTGACGCGATAATCCAGATTTGTTGATGATCACGCCAGGGAGACGCCAGAGCGAGCAGTGAGATCCCTCCAACAATATAAAGGAAGCTCAATACAAGACAGAAAGTTCCCCCAAACCCACTGACAATCTTACTTGGATTGTCTTCTTTGAAGTTTGGGTAAATGACGCCCAGCCCCATCGCCAGTCCGTTGAGCGTCAGCGTCATGAAGGCAATGACCAATGTGAAGTAAGCGATCTGAGGCGCTGGCATTTTCAACATGCGGCAGGAGGTGAAAATCAGCGTACCTGTGATGGCCATCGAAACCAGGCACGCCAGTGTGTATTTTATACTAATGACCTTGTTCAAACCCAGAGGAGCCATCCCTACAATCCAAAGTCGTTTTCCTTCCAGTGAAAACTGGGGAAATACAAAACGAGTCGTCAGCGTTGCGAGATTCAGTGAACAAGCTCCCAGGTTCATGTAGGAGATCAGGTGGATCCAGAATGGGTTGTTCAGTTGGGATGAAAAGTTTTTAAGATTAATGATATAAGCTGCGAGCAGGCCGAACAGCAGGAGGCTTTGCCCCCATTGAGTTGTATCCCTCCAAAAGACCCTCACATCTTTTACCAAAACGGCCCTACTGTCGCTTGGAATCCAGAAAAGGATCGAACAAAAACGTTCGAGTAAACCCGGACCCCACTGATTCAAACGTTTGGCTTTCTTCTCTTGCCAGCGTTGCCACCATTTCCATGAACTCGTCAATGACCCCCTGCTTTGAACGGCCGATGCAGCTTCATAGAATGGCATACCCGCCATGGTTGAGGTGATTCGTCCCCAGAATAAACCGTAGCTGAGAAGCACCAGCATGAAGAAGAAGGTGGCGCTATATGCTCCTTCACTCCAGGAGATCACACCTGAAGCCAGCCAATAACTAGGCAAAAACGCGAATTGACTGAATTGAGTATTCTTCAAAAGTCGGTCCAATACCAGCATCACACGCGTTTCGAGCATGTCGTCGGTCACTACGTCAGGTTTAAGCCAGAAGGCCAGTGTAAGCAGGATCAGGATTGCCAGTCCGAGGGTCGTATACTGGAAAAAAACGCCGATCCATGAAGCGCGCCAGCCCGATAGCGGACCAGGCACCAGCAATGGCTGGAAGAATGACAAAAAGCAGGATCATCACCACGGTTAAGGGGTAAAAAGTCCAATCCACGCGTTCTACGATGCCAAATGCCGCCAATAGGGGGGCGATCAGAAATAAAAATGCCCATGATGCCACCAAAGTGGATTCTAGAAACTTCCATTGAAAAATACTATTGGGCGAAATCGGCAGACTATGCAAAAAACTCGTTTCCTTGTTACGAAACAGGTTCGAGTAACTGATCACCATGTTACTGATCAGCAAGAGGGCAAACAGGAAGGCGAATAAAATAAAAATCATCCTTTCAACAAGCAGGTCTCCCAACCCGGGAAAAGAGCCAACGAATCTCATGGCCCTGTAAAAAAGTGCGAACGAAAGCCAGCAATATCCAGCTATGAAAGTGAGAACAGTAACCGACAGGAGTTTGGATTGCTTCAGTACCGAGGCAAATCTTCGCCAATTTTGCTTGAGATGCACACCAGCTAGTAGTGCAAAAGCTGATTTTTCAGGGCAAGCGGGATCTGTGGATTCACTGGACGGCATACAGATTATTTTGATCCCGGGTTATGATTGGTTGGTTGTTTCATCCGGTTCAGCTGTCAGTTGAAGAAAGCTTCTTTCCAGCGCTCCATCTTGACCGCTTTGCTTCTTAAGCTCATCGATCGTACCTATTGCAACTACTTTTCCTTGATGAATGATGCCTATTCGGTCAGCCATCTCCTCTGCAACGGAAAGTTGGTGTGTAGAAAGAAAAACTGTCATTCCCTCTCTGGAGCGTTCTTTCAGAATATCTTTGACGATCCGTGCGTGTTGGGGGTCAAGACCTACCATGGGTTCATCTATCACAAACACCTCAGGGTCATGTAAAAGAGCTGACGCTATCGCGACTCTTTGCCGCGTACCGTGCGAGAGGCCTTCGATTGATTTATTGAGAAAGGGTTCCAGGTGAAAGCGCTTGGTCAGGATAAGACTTTCCGAGCGCACGCGATCAGGGGCGATTTTAAATAATTGCCCGGTAAATTGCATAAACTCGAGAGGTGTGAGCTTTTCGTAAAGGAATGGGAAATCGGGGACATATGCGAGCCTCTTCCTTGCCTGCAGCGGCTTACTCTGGATATTATATCCTGCAACAATGACCGACCCCGCTGTTGGTTTGATCAATCCGGCAATCATTTTAATCGTTGTTGTCTTGCCTGCTGCATTCGGGCCGAGTACGGCAAAAAATTCGCCTTTCGGAACCGATAAGTTTATTCCGTTGACGGCGGTTAAGTCTCCAAACTTTTTTACGAGGTCCTTTAACTCTATCATCAGGAACAACCGGCTATCACACAGCTACAAGCTTTTCAAGCAGCGATAATTGAAAGTTAATTTCTTTAGTTTACAACCGTGAAATACGGGAGCAAGCTATTACCTCCTAAGCTCCGACGGACAATTCTGAGTTCCATGAAGAATTTTTTTACAAGAAAGTCGCTGCGCGGCAAAATCAGTATTTTAACCATCATCACCAGTTTGCTGGCGATGTTTTTGGTAATTGGTGCTGTTTTTAGTCTCAAATACCAGCGTTATTCCAAGGATGAGCTTTTCAAATTCAAGGCACAGGCTGAATTGCTTGCAAGAACGCTTGGCTCGCTGCACCCCACTCCTGCTGAATTGAGGGACACCGGACTTGATTTTTTTTTTCAAGCACCGAAACCGTACTGGATGCTTATCTTGAAATCGGAGATGAGCGAATGCCTTCTTATCACCGAGCTGGAGGACTGGGGCCTGTCGATGGATTTTGGCCATCTTTTGATGATCGAGGTAAGGCGTGGGTCGAGTCCGGCGAGGGCAAGGCTCATGTAAAGGTTGTATTTAAATTTGGTCAAGAACAGGGCCCTCGCGGAAACCTTTACGTCATTTACGATTTGACCCAAGCGCGACTGCAATTCTTGCGAGAGATGCTTATTGTTAGTTTGCTGGCAACCGGAGCCGTGTCTATTGCAGTGATGGCCAGCCGCAAGCTTCAACACTTCATATTAGATCCTGTGCTGCTTCTCGCTGAAGCTACGGACAAGATTGCCTCCGACAAGGACTACTCAACACGAGTTTTCAGTCCTTCCAAAGACGAAATCGGCCAACTTTATCATGGTTTCAATCGAATGCTGGAGGAAATCGAGTACAGGGACGAAACGATTCGCAAGGCCAATGATGAACTTGAGGATCGGGTTCAGGAACGCACGGCAGCCATGCAACAAGCCAAGGCAGAGACCGAATCCATCAATAAACAATTACTTGATGCCAATCAAAAACTAAAGGAATCCATTGAGGAAGCACAACAGCTTGCAATAGAAGCTCAGGCTGCGAACAAAGCCAAGAGTGAATTCCTTGCCGCGATGAGTCATGAGATACGGACTCCAATGAATGGAGTCATTGGCTTCACCAATCTTCTGCTGAATTCGGATTTATCCGAAATGCAAAAGGATTATGCGCAGACGATCAAAAACTCTGGAGAGTCTCTCTTGATCATTATTAACGGTATTCTCGATTTTTCCAAAATCGAGGCAGGCAAGTTCTTTCTGGATTCTGAACCTTTTGACATGGCCGAGGCTTCAGAGGAAGTGATCGAACTCTTATCTGCTGAGGCTGCTGCAAAAAACCTGGAACTTAAACTGTTTTACGAGCCTGATGCTCGTCGGCGCCTTGTTGGTGATCCAGGGAGGGTCAAGCAGATCATGTTGAACCTGATTTCAAATGCATTGAAATTTACCGAAACTGGATCTATCCGCGTGAGAGTTGAAAAAATGACTGTGAGCGGACATCCCGAGGGCTTGAAAGTCAGTGTCACAGACACGGGGATCGGCATTCCTGCCGACAAGCAAAGTGTTCTTTTCGAAAAATTCTCTCAATCAGATAATTCAACTACTCGGAAATACGGCGGTACCGGGCTTGGCTTGGCGATTTGCAGGGAACTGGTCAGTATGATGAGTGGTGAAATTGGATTCAAAAGTGAACCAGGCATCGGGTCTGTCTTTTGGTTTACATTGGCTTTTTGGGAACTCGGATCTGAGAAAGAAGCCGATGAATCAATGATTAGTTCTGAAAAGCCTGCCGAGGACGGCGAGTTTGACCTGTCTGTTGTGAATTTGTTGCCGGAAACATTCCGAGTGCTTCTAGTGGAAGACAATGCTGTCAACCAGAAGCTTGCGGGAAAAATCCTTGAACGCATGGGGTGCAGCGTCGATACGGCAACCAACGGAAAGGAAGCGGTCTCCATGTTTGCGGATTTGCCTTACAATATGATATTCATGGACTGCCAGATGCCGGAAATGGATGGATACGAAGCTACTCGAAAGATCCGTAATATTGAAACAGCAGGTAATTCCTCCAATGGAAAACAAGTGCCCATTATTGCAATCACTGCAAATGCGATGCGCGGTGATCGTGAAAAATGCCTGGAAGAAGGGATGGATGACTATATCGCTAAACCTGTCGACGCGCGCCAAATAGGTCGTGCCTTGGAGCGCTGGCGCCATCATATTCAATTGTGAACTCTTCTCGCGCAGCTTGCTTTTTTTTGAATAACTCTGCCACATTTTCTGATCGACTTCAGAATTCCTGTCCTGCGCTTTGACGAGGTAAGAAACCTTGTTTGTCTCTCAAATGGTATCCCAAGCCTGGACTGGGACAATCGATCCGTTTCTGAAAAAACTTTGTTTCCTCAGTCTCTGTCATTATACATCTGAGCGCATGTTTGAATTGTTGAAAACGGATGCAGGAAGCAAAGCTCGGCGTGGGCGTTTAACCACTGCACATGGTGTGATTGAAACGCCGGTTTTTATGCCGGTGGGCACTCAAGCCAGTGTCAAGGCTCTCGACCCACGAGAACTACATGAGATGGGAACTCAGATTGTTCTTGGCAATACCTACCATTTGGCGATCCGGCCAGGAATGGATATCATGAATGAAGCCGGGGGATTGCATCGCTTCATGAACTGGGATCTCCCTATTCTCACCGACAGCGGAGGATTTCAGGTATTCAGCCTGGCTAAGATTCGTAAAATCCAACAGGACGGTGTTGAGTTCCGTTCACATCTCGATGGCTCACCTCTCTTTCTTGGCCCCAAAGAAGCCATGAAAATCCAACGTGAATTGGGTTCAGACATAGCCATGGCGTTTGACCAGTGCCCCAACCACGATGCTCCCGCAAGCGAAATGAAAGAAACCGTGGACCGCACACTGAGGTGGGCCAGATTATGTCTTGAACAACCGAGGGCTGAGGGGCAGCTGGTTTTTGGTATCGGTCAGGGCGGAAGTAATGCCGAGCTTCGTGAGTATTGTGCCAAGGCGCTTTGCAAGATGGATTTTGATGGATTTGCCATTGGTGGTGTCAGTGTGGGAGAACCCGAACCCGAGATGATGAAAGCGGTGGAATATACCGAGCCCTTTCTTCCTGCTGACAAAGCCCGTTATGCCATGGGCCTTGGAACGCCGGCTCAATTGGTCGAATTAGTGGCTCGCGGGGTAGACATGTTTGACTGTGTATTGCCCACTCGCGTCGCTCGCAATGGCACTGCGTTTACCAAAAAGGGCACGATCAGCATTAAAGCTGGTTATAATAAACGTGATTGGAATCCGATCGAAGAGGATTGTGAATGTTATGCCTGTCGCCACTTCACCAAGGCTTATCTAAGGCATCTGCTCAATGTAGATGAAATTTTAGGTCTGCGTATGCTCAGCGTTCACAATAGCCATATGTTTCTGGATTTAATGCGAAATATCCGATTGCATTTGGATAATGGCACTTTCAGTGAATACAGGCGTGAGTTCATTGCTGGTTATACGCCAACCTTGAAAGTACTTGAACAGCGGGCTAGACATGCTGAAGCGCAGCAAGAATCACCGTCAAATTAGCCTGAAATAGTTTATTTGCATTGGTGGTTCTTTAAGGTAGTTTTACGCAAGTACACTTAATCATGGATCTGCCCGGGAAAATCATTGTCTCATCGCCGGAGTGGCTGCCCGGCTTGCTGGGAGGTTTTGCTGTATTCCTCCTGATTCTGGTCTGGTCCTATCGAGGCACAGGAATTTCTTTCGGACGCCGCATCACTTGTATTCTGCTGAAAGGTTCTGCGGTTGCCTTGTTAGTTTTGTGCTTACTGGAGCCACAGTGGACGCAGCAAAAACCCGAAGCAGGTGCAAACTACTATGCCGTGGTTGCTGACAACAGCCAGAGCATGTCTATTTTCGATCCGGGGTTGAACCGAAGCCGTGGTGAGGAAATGACCAAGCTGCTGGTGACCGAACCCGGCCTCTGGCGTGATACGCTGGACGATATGTTTCAGGTCAGAAAATACGGAATTGACTCACGCTTGCATGGGCTCAAGGACTTCTCCGAACTGACTTTTGATGGGGGTGCCAGCGCACTGGGCTCTGCTCTACATCAACTGGGTTCACGCTTCCGTGATCAGCCACTGGCTGGTATCCTGCTCGTCAGTGACGGGAATGCAACTGATGCTGATCTAGATCAACTTGATCTAGCCGACCTGCCGCCAGTTTATCCTGTCGTTATTGGGTCCAAAGAATCCTCTCGAGATGTTTCCATTACCAGTATGTCCCTTAGCCAGACTGCCTTCGAGGATGCGCCCGTTACTTTGACTGCGGATATTTCTTCGATTGGGTTCGCTGGCCGTGAGGTAGAGGCGCGATTGTTCGCTGCAGATTTTTCAAAACCAACTTTCAATGAAGGTGCCAAGATTGATGAACCTTCTTCCAGCATCGAAGGCCAAGCACCTATTGATAGTTTGATTAAAGGAATCTCCAGCGATCAGGAAACACTGGCTTTTCGGTTCCAGTTTCGACCCGAGCAGACCGGCGTATCTTTTTACAGACTGGAAGTGTCAGTAGTTGCCGACTCGCTGGCGGGCGATGAGTCAACGGAAGAAGCTACCATGGCCAACAACAGACGTCTGGCTATCGTGGACCGCGATTCCGAGCCGCATCGCATTCTTTACGTAGCAGGCCGTCCCAATTGGGAATACAAATTTTTGAATCGATCCCTTGATGAAGATGATCAAGTGCAGCTGGTGGGGTTGATTCGTATTGCCAAAAAGTCCCCTAAATTTGAGTTCAAAGGGCGTCAAGGTGAGACGAGCAATCCTCTGTATCGCGGCTTTCGACAAAAAAGATGAATTTACTGAGCAGCTTGACCAGGCTGTTTTCACGCGACTTAACATCAAAGACGAATCCGAACTCATAGGAGGTTTCCCCAAGAGGGTAGAGAATCTTTTTGGTTACAGTGCCATTATTCTTGATGATCTGGAATCGGGTTTCTTCACACGTGATCAAATGAGCCTGATCCAGAAATTTGTTTCAGAACGTGGTGGTGGTTTAATGATGTTGGGTGGATATGAATCACTCACTCGTGGCGATTATCAGGATACTCCTATCGGCAGAATGCTTCCAGTCTATCTTGATTCAGGTAAAGGTCTATCTGGAGTTCAGGGAGTTTCTTTGGAGTTGACCCGCGAAGGCTGGCTTCAGCCTTGGATCCGTCTGCGTTCCACTGAGTCTCTGGAGAATGAAAGATTGGAATCCATGCCCGAGTTTCAAGTCATTAATCTGGTGACTGAAGTCAAGCCCGGGGCCTCCGTTTTGATGCAGGCAAAGAGCAAATACTCAGGTGAAACCTATCCAGCCCTGGTCAGCCAGCGCTATGGTTCCGGTCGCAGCATGGTCCTGGCGGTCGGAGATTTGTGGCGTTGGCAGATGCATGATCAAACTGATAGTGGCGATTTGGGCAAGGCTTGGCGTCAGATGATTCGTGGATTGATCGCTGATGTGCCGAGTCGGATCGACGTTGACTTGCAGCGCGAGCAAACCAAATCGGGTTCTACCATGCGCATTCAGGTAGGGGTCAAGGATGAGAAATACTGGCCCATTGATAACGCAAACGTCCGATTGACAGTGAAGACTCTCACCGCAGGGGAAACCGGCAATGAGGCAGCTGAAGACTCAACAGGTGGTACGCAGCGCAGCGAAGTCCAGCTGATCGCGGAGCCCAGCATGAAGGAACCTGGCTTGTATCAGGCCACCTACGTTCCGCGCCTTGAGGGTGGTTATCTCATGGAAGTGGAAGTCACCGATGCCAACGGAGCTGTGATCGCTCGAGAGGAGGCTGGGTGGACCAATGACCCCAGCGCTGAAGAGTTTCAATCGTTGCTGCCTCATCACTCATGGATGGATGCAGTTGCCCAAAAAACCGGAGGCCGAGTTCTCAACCGAAGCGAGTTAGATGGGTGGGCTGAGGGACTGCAGTTTGAAGCCGCACCTGTCATGGAAACAATCTCTGCCCCGATATGGCACACACCCTATCTATTCATAGCTTCATTGGGATTATTTGCTTTGGAGTGGTATATGCGCAGGAAGCGAGGCTTGGCTTGATGATGAAAACACGATCAATGTGCTGGAAGATAGGGCACACCCTCCGTGCTTCAACGCTATTGCTGATGTCGTTGTTGCATTCCTATCTCGTACAAGGTGCTGAGCAAGGAGAGCCCGGAAATAATGCAGATCTTTTGATAGTGGTCGGGGCGGCTGGAGAAGCATCTTATGGCGAAATGTTTGCAGAGTGGGCAACAATGCTGGAGGCGGTAGGCGAGGAAGCCCAAGCCAGAGTTGAGCTGCTTGGTTCCTCTGACCCCGACTCTGCGGAGGGATCTCTCAAGGATCTCTTAAAGAAAAAAATTGAAGCATATTCTAAAGAAACTCAGGAGCCCCTCTGGATTGCTCTCATAGGTCACGGCACTTTCAACGGTCGGACTGCCAAGTTCAATCTCAGAGGACCTGACATTTCGAGTGAGGAACTGGCCTCATGGCTAAAGCCTCTGCAACGGCCTGTGGCAGTCATGAACACCTCCTCCGCTTCCGCGCCGTTTCTAAATGCACTCTCCGGACCCAATCGTGTCGTGCTTACTGCGACCCGAGACGGCTTTGAATTAAATTTCGCCCGTTTTGGGTCCTACCTGGTGAATGCATTCGGCAGTGAATCTGCGGATCTTGACAAAGACGGTCAAACGTCCTTGCTGGAAGCCTTTATCATGGCCTCAAGGCAAGTGGGAGAATTTTACGAAATCGAGGGTCGCCTTGCTTCGGAGCATGCGCTTCTTGATGACACAGGTGATCAAAAAGGTATCCCTGCCAATTGGTTCAAGGGAGTGCGGCCAGTGAAAAAGGCTGAAGGAAGCAACCAGCCTGATGGTCGCATTGCATCCCAGTTTCACTTGATTGAAAATGAAATCGAAAGCCTTATGTCACCCGAGATCAAGCAGCAAAGAGATGTGCTTGAACAGGCCATCTTCGAATTGCGTGATCATCGCGAGGACATGGATGGGGAGGCTTACTACAAACGACTTGGAAGCCTTATTGATCCCTTTTGCTGAACTTTACCAATCGCTGGATCCGCATCAGGCTGAGATCAATAAGCGATAAATGTCATCGCACATTTACCATCGAATGTTGGTCAGGTTGACGACTTCCAGTTCCCAATGCGCGAAAGTTTCGGCGAAAGGTAAGGACTCCAAACGTATCGAAATCATACCGGTTGCCCACCCCGTAGTTGCTGTCTGGAGCCACATTGAATGTGTAAGCTGCTCCTTCGACGAGTTTTCGCCTGTTTCCTGTTTCCAGGCTCAACGCTTGCAGTGAACTTTCATTTTCCGCTGGCGACGGGGGGCGTGTTTCCTGCCAGTGTCTGAAGACGCCATGACTGTGCACCAGGCGACGCATCATTGGGTTTGGAGCTTCCCGAATGTTGATGTGCCCTGAAGACAGCTCTGACCTTGTTTTTGGATGAGGAGCCCTCTTTCAGCACCTTACCGGTGAGTTCTTTTCCGTAAACCCACGCCCTCCCCGGAAAGATAGTCAAGTTGGCTTCTTCGCTGGTGATGCTGAAATCGTTCCACATGAAACCAAGAATAGTCGGGGTGGTGGGGCTTGTAGGGGTGAAATCCTTCCAATTGCTTTGTGCGATTCTATTCCCGTTGCTGCCCAAAATGGGAGTTAAATCCTTGTGAGTATCCAGAAAGGTCTTTTGTTTGATATCACCAAGTAAATGAAAGGCGACTGGAGTCGCGTGATCAAGCAGTGCCGCTGGAAGGTAGCCTGGTTCTATGCCTCCGTGATTGCATTGGATGTAATCATTTCCATGACCGGCATATATGACGACCGGTAGAAAATCGTAGATGCGTGATAGTCGCTTAATTGGAAACTCAGGGCCATACTTGGAGGTTGCTTCCTTCAGGAAACCATAATTCATCGTCAATTGAATATCTTCATGATTGCCCCGCGCCATCCAGATTTGTCCGGGATTCTCGACACGCAATCGAAGCAGCACATACATGACCTCTACCCCATAGGCTCCCCGGTCGGTGTAATCACCAAGGAACATCATGTTCAAATTAGGGTCAGTTGCCTTGAAACCGTCCAGAGAGCCCTCACGATTCAGGTGTTTGAGCCACTCATTGACGGAGTGTAAATCTCCATGCAGATCTCCGTGAAATAGAACTTTTGCTTCTCGATCAAAATGTAGTTTCTGAGCAAAAGGTTCGAATGGGATGCCTCCTTGCTCAAAATAAGCTTTGGATGTGTTGAAGAACGTTTCCTTTGATGGTTGGTCGCCCAGCCAGTTTGTTTTAACTGAAAGAGGGCCTGTCAGCTGCTGCTCAAAAAACTGGTCAAGCAGCCACTTGAACTCCTTCAGGTCCTTCAGTGGGAGTTGATCTTTGCTTGGGAGACGGCCATTGAGTTTTCTGTTCGCTGGCAAAGGATTGCACTTGTCAATCCAGTCATCAAAAGAGGTCAGCGCAACGGCATCGATTGCTTCAGGGGAATTGATGGCTTCAGGAAGAAGGATTTCTTCGGGCTGGGTTGAAGTCTGGATTTTGTTTGAGCTCTGGCCGCATGAAATGTTCAGACTGAGAAGGCTGGCAACGAAGATGGTTCTTATGACGCTCATG